>JAUQXK010000011.1 GCA_030834695.1 Desulfobacterales bacterium | reverse complement strand
GCCGGCCGCAAGAAAGCAGGGGAAAAACCCGAGACGGCATGCCTGATCGGAAGGAAGACGGCATCGCGTGCGCTCGTCTTGAAAAAGGCGGAACCCGGCAGTCTATATCTTGAAGATGGGTCGAGTGTTTATTGCTTCTTTCTTATAAAGACAACATCGTACCGCTGTCCAATGGCCGCCTGGAAATAGATCCCCGCGAGCCGGTCGCTGCGTGAGTCGTAGATCAACTCATAGGTCGACCCGGGATAGCCGGCGTCCCGCAGCTCGATGAACAGCTTGGCCGTCTCCCCGGCGGCGGATGCCTCGGCTCTGGAGACGTTGATCGGGCGCGGGTTCAGGTAGGCCGCTTCCACGCGGCCGTTGGCCGCGATCCGTCGGATCGAAAGCACGTACCCGCCGTCCGACCGCACCCAATTTCCCACCAGCCGCTGCAGATCGACCTTCGCCGCCGCAGGAGCTTGAGGGCTGTTTTCCTTTCCCGGCTCAGCCGGGGGGGACGTTCGCCCCACGCCCGCCCAGAAGGCTGCCGCCAGCACCCCCAATGCGGCAAAAGCGGCCAGAAGCAAGGTGTAGCGCCGAGAATGCACCCGGTTGGTGTTTTCGCGCGTTCCACTTTGTTTGGACTTGCCTGGTTTCATTGGGATCCTCCGCGAAAATGAAGGTTACAAGATCAACGGCTCGCATGACAGGGGGGCGAGGGGGTCTGATCGCTTGGGATACCGGCTGGGTGCTTGTAGGCCGGCGCAAAAGATGGAGCCTCTCCTCAAGGACTCCTTGAACCCTGCGCTCGGATCCCTTTCTCCGGATCTCTATACCCTAAGCCCCCCTACTGGGCTCCAGCTTGCCTGCCTCCTTGGCGCCTGATTGCTTCGAGCAGATCATGCCCGATGCGTTGGGACGGGTGTGAGGCGATCATTTTCACGGCCATTTGCTCGGCCTGGGCATACATCCCCCGCTTGAAGTAAAAATCAGCAAGCGCGTACTGGAAATCAAGGTTTCCCGCATCGAGCGAGAGCGCCCTCCTCAAAGCGCCCTCCGTTTCGCGGTCCCGTTTCAAGGTCTGCAGCAGAAGGCCGTAATTGTAGTGGACCCGGGCCCGCTCCGGCATCCCGGCTGCCGCCTTTTCCAAATAGACCGCGGCTTCCGCGTACTGCTGCTGCTCGGCCAACAGGAGCCCCAGTGAGTAGGCCGCATCGTAGATCTGCGGGTGGGCTGACACGACTTCCCTGAGGAGGGTTTCGGCTTCCTTCTTCTGGCCCAGGCGGTCGTAGAGCATGGCCAGATTCACCTTTGCCGGGTAGGCCTGGTCGTCGATTTTGATCGCCGCCCGATAGTTCTCTATCGCCGCCTGGGGCTGATTCAATTCGACGTCGAGGTTGCCCAGATTGAAGCGGCCGAAGACGAAGTCGCCCGAGTGCTCCATGGCGGCGATGTACTCCTTCAATGCGGCCTGGAAGGCGGACTGCCGGTCCGGAGACAGGCGCCGGGAGGGCTCGCCAGCGAGCATGGAGGCCGCCTGGGTCCGCACGGCCTTGACCGGGTCGTACAGCATGGGGCCGGCCAGTTCCACCCGGCGTCGCGGGTCGGTGAGGTTCAAGTGGTCCAGGGCCGTGCGGCGGATCAGGGCTTCGGGGTCTGAAACAACTTGCGCCAGCAGCCGGTCGAGGTCCTCGCCGGGAGGATAGGCGCCGAGCAGCGCCAGTGCGGTTGAACGCACGATCACGGGGTAGAGGGGGTCTCCGCCCAACCGGATGAGGTCTTCGCGGGATCCCGCTTCCTGCCGGCGGCCGGCGGACAGCGCAATGCCGTAATGCGGCCGGCGGCCGGGTCCGTACCATTTTGTAACGGCCTCGTCCGCCCACCTGGCGGTTTTGTCGACATGGCAGCGGTTGCAGGCGTTGGGGCTGCCGAGGGCAACGCTCAAATCCGGCCGCGGGATGCGGAAGCTGTGGTCAAGACGGTAATCGACGCCCATGTAGGTGCGGCCGGGCATATGGCACTGGATGCACTCCGCGCCGGTGCCGACCTCGAAAAGCACCTTGCCATCCGGCGATTTGATGGGTTCACCCGTCTCGCCCTTTTTTTTGTGGAAATGATGGGACTTGGCGTCGTACTCGGAGGCGCGGTGACACTGCAGACAGAGCGCGTTGCCCTCCTTGTGGATCTTGATGCTGTGGACGTTGTGGCAGTCGCTGCAGCGCACGTCGCGGTGGTACATCTTGCTCTGAGTGAAGGATCCGTAGACGTAGACCTCCTCCAGGATCTGGCCGTCGGCGAAATAAAGCCCACCGGTGAGCAGGCTCGGAAGCATGCTGTCGAGCAGATCGGCCTCGGCGTGGGTGTAGTCCCCCAGGATGGCCCTCCGCGAGTGGCAGGGGGCGCAGAGTTCGACCAGGGCCCGCGAGCCGAGGCCCGATGTCTTTACCGCCAGCTCGTAGTTCTTGACCGCCGGCCGCGCCATGTCCGGAAGCTCGGCCCATTTCACGTGCCGCGAGCCCGGTCCGTGGCAGGCTTCGCAGCCCACGTCGATGTCCGTCCAGGTGGTCCTGTAGCTGTCGGTCTTGAGGTCGTAGTTCTTCCTCAAGTTGGTGGAGTGGCATTCGGCGCACATGCCGTTCCAGTTCTGGGCGGCGTTGGTCCAGTACAGCCAATCGGCCGGATCCGGAGGGTCGTCTGGATAGAGGTGGTACCAGCGCTGGTCGCGGGAATCCCAAGCGATGGGCAGGCACTGCAGGCGGCCGCCGGGAAACGGCACGAGGTACTGCTGCAGCGGATACCAGCCGAAGGTATGGGTGATCTCGAAATCCCCCATCCTGCCACCCGGCCCCTGGGTGTGAACGAAGAATTTTCCTTCCCGGCGGAAAAACCTCGATCGGGTGCCGCGGTGCTCGAAGACCGCGTCGTTGAAATCACCGAGCACGCTCTTCTCGGAGGCTTCCGCCATGGCGTGGTCGTGGTGGGAGCCCTTCCAGAGCTGGTACTCCGGCTGGTGGCAGGACTTGCACGCCTCACTGCCGACGAATTCGGCCGTCGGGTCGGTTGTTCTTTTGATCAGCGCGGAGTGCCGGAGATTGAACTTCACCACGGAAAGCGGAATCGTGATGACGATGATGGCGGCGGCGGTAAGGGCTATGAGGTTCCAACGGTACATCGTCATTTAGATTCGAAATTCGGATTTCGTGCTTCGAATTTACCCCTTTTGGAGGTACGTCACTTGTTTCGGATCAAACCCGCTTCGTTTGATCGTTCGGGAGGTCTCCACCTTCAAGATGTTGTTCTCGATGATGATGCGAAACATATCGAGCGCCCGAGGCGCCGGCGCCGTAATCAGGTTTCCGGTGATGTCGAAAGCGGAGGCATGGCACGGACAGAGAAACTTCTTCTCCTTCTCGACCCATGGCACCGTGCATCCCAGGTGGGTGCACTTGCAGGAAAGCGCCAGAAACCCGCCGTCATCCAGCCGCACGAGGTAGAACTGCCCGCGCTGAAAGGCGGTGACGGTGCCGGCGGCAAACGATTCCACCGGCCCGGCCAGGGCCACTGTTGCTGCCTTGGGATCGCCGCTCGGCTGTTTTGACGGGCGCAGAAAGGATACGGCGATCCAGACCAGTTCCACCAGCGCCGCCAGACCGAGAAGGCCCCATAGGAAGTTGAAGAAGCCCCGCCGTGAAACGGTGCCTTCTTTCAGCGGTGGAACTTCAACGGGTGCCGCCGCCGGTTTTGATGGTTTGGCTTTCATCGCAAGGCCCAGCCGAGTTTCATTCCTTCCACGCGGAAAAAAACGCAGATTGCGGCCAGTTCGACGAAACCGACCAGCAGAAAAACAAAAACGGCCTGGGCAGCTTCCGGGCGCGAGGATCCAAACGCCTTCGTTAAGACGGCGACCAGCCCCGCCAGCACGAACACAAGCAGAACAGCCGGTATGGCGCCATGGCTGACTGCCGAGGGCCAGTCGGGCATCCATCTGGAGGCTCCGACTACGTACTCGTCAAGGACAACCGCCAGGGGGGTGGCTACGCCAGCCGCTGCAGCGGCAAAGAGTGCGGTTCGCCGGCCGGCCGCGGATGCAAACCAGACCCCGGCCGATGCCGACATCCCGCCAAGATAAGGCAGAATGAAGACCCCAAGCCCCATGGCCAGAACGATCATCAGGGCGAAGGTCGGGTGGAAATGCACCAGCATTTCCTGCACCCCTGCAAAATACCAAGGCGCTTTGGTGGGGTTGGGGCTGAGGCCGGGGTTGGCCGCTGCGCCCAGCGGGGCATCGAAAATAAGCGCCACGGCCGACACGACGGCGGCGACGCTCAGCGCAACCGCAGCCTCGCGCATCAGGAGATGGGGGTTGCTGGGCACCATGGCCGGCTTCTCCGCCGGCGTTTCGTTGGCCGATCGCAGGACCACCAGGCCGCCGGCCCTGCGGATCCGCCAGAAATGGTAGGCCATCAGGGAGACGATGGCCGCGGGCAGGACGGCCGTGTGCAGGGCGAAGAAGTTGCGCAGGGTGGCGGCGCCAATCTGCGAGCCGCCCATCACCCACTGCTGCAGAAGGCTGCCGATGCCGGGAATGTATTCCAGCATGCCCAGGCAGATGGTGGTGGCCCAGAAGGCGAGCTGATCCCACGGCAGAAGATAACCGGTCAGGTTGGACGCCAGCACCAGAACGAACAGGATCAGGCCGACGATCCAGTTTGCCCGGCGCGGAGGTTGAAACGCGCCGGTGAGGAACACGCGCAGTCCGTGCAGCAAAAGCACACCCACGAGGATGTTGGCGCTCCAGAAATGGATGTTGCGGGTGAACTGGCCGAAGGTGTACTCCGTCTGCAATCGGATCAGCGAATCGTAAGCCTGGGCGGGGAACGGCTCGTAGGCGAACTTCAGGAGGGTGCCGGTGAGCAGCTGCAGCAACACCAGCACCACGGCCATGCCGCCCAGGCCGAAGGTCAGCGTGAACCGCAGCGTCCTCTCCGCGACCATACGGGGGCGGATGTGGAAAACCAGCGTCTTGAAAATCCGATGAGGACTGCGCGGATCCTCATGGCGTGGGTGCGAGGCGAACGGAAACGAGAAGGATCGCAACTTTTCAATCATAGACGCACGGTGCGTATCCTGAAGCGCTTGGATTTCCCCCGATGAAAACAGCCATGGATTGATGGATTTTAATACGTTGAGCTGCCTGAGTTGTCAAAGCATCTCTGATCCGTGCCCTGGCCACCATTCGCGTTGACGGTTGCTCCCAAAATGCGCATGGCCGACGGGGTCGGCCATGCGCGCGTAACGAATGGAGAATATGGGCTCGCATCGCGAGGATATCGTTTGTGGAAGAATAGGTCCTCTATTCTATCCTCATGCGGTCAGGGCCGAGTACCCTATTTTGACCGCTGCCAGGAAGGCGGCGGCCTGCGTGTCTTTAGACTTGAAACTGTTTTTGAGGACGTCCTCGACGTCGGCAAGGGTGCAGAACAGCCTGGACCGGCTCGTTTTCATTCTCTCGGAAACCGACAGGGCATAGCCGAGAACGATCAGGTTCAGCGATTTCGCGTTGCCGGCATCCCGGGCCAGACGATCAGCGTCAAGCGCAAATGCGGTCCCCGGAACCGAAACCGTTTCGTTGCGGCCGGCGTTGACGACCACCCAGCCTCCGGGTTTCAGAAAAACAGAGTGCTGGTCCAGGTTCTCGGACTTCAATACCAGCAGTCCGTCGGCCTGCCCGGCCCGGACCAGGGGGCTGTGGTAGTCCCCGACCTTGAGGTGGGACACCACCGTCCCGCCGCGCTGGGCCATGCCGTGGGTTTCGCAGGTGAACACCGGCAAGCCCTTGGCAATGGCGGCCTCGGCCAGCAGACGGGTCACGAAAAGAACTCCCTGGCCTCCCACCCCGCTGATCAATAGTTGCTGCCGCACGGACGATGTCATGCCAGTCCTCACCGCATTTTTTTGGTTCGAAACGCCCCCCGGGGGCACACCTGCAGACACACGCCGCAACCGGCGCACAACGCGGAATCAATGGTGGTGCGCCGGTGGTCCTTGTCCTCGGTGTGATGGATGAGCGCCGGGCACTCGAAGTTCTTGATGCAGAAGCCGCATCCGTTGCAGCGGTCGGAGACCTCCACGGCGACGAACGCACTGCGCTCGCCCTTACGCGCCCGGTCGAGGATGCATGGGTGCCGGGAGATGAGTACGGCCGGGCCGTTTTCCCGGCCGTGGGCCACGGCCTCTTTCGTGAGTGCGATGAAGTCCTTCAGCTGATAGGGGTCCCCCGTTCGGCAGTAAGTGACCCCGCAACCGCGCACGAGAGACTCCAGATCGACCGCCTCCAGAGGCTCGCCGCAGACGCCGAAACCGCTGGCCGGAGTGGGCTGGTTGCCCGTCATGCCCGTGGTGCGATTGTCCAGGATGACCAGCGTGAACTTCACGCGCTGGACCACCGCGTCGATCAGAGCGGGGATGCCGGCGTGGAAAAAGGTCGAATCGCCGATGGTGGCCACGATATCCGGCGGCTTCTTGGCGCGGCGAAAGGCGTGGTAAAACCCCGCTGCCTGGGTGATGGCCGCGCCCATGCACAAGACGGTATCCACCGCTCCCAGGTTCATCCCCAGGGTGTAGCAGCCGATGTCGCTCGTATAGATGCCGCGCGGCGCGGCTTTCTTGATGGCGAAAAAACTGGCGCGGTGGGGACAGCCGGCGCAAAGCGTCGGGCGCCGGCCGGGGGCGCCGGCCACGGTGACCGTCCGGGTGCGGATGCCGGCGAAGTCCCCGAGGAGCGCCTGGATACGCTCCGGCGTCAGTTCGCCCACGCGCGGAACCGTGCCGGATTGCTTGCCCTTAACCCGCCGGCGGTCGGCCAGCTGCATCTCGATGACCCCGGCCGTCTCTTCCAGGACGAGAATATCGCG
Source organism: Desulfobacterales bacterium (assembly GCA_030834695.1). Lineage (GTDB taxonomy): Bacteria > Desulfobacterota > Desulfobacteria > Desulfobacterales > SpSt-501 > SpSt-501. The sequence goes on along the minus strand of JAUQXK010000011.1, from coordinate 22,930 downwards.
GTAGGCGCCGAGCAGATGTTCGATGAAGGCGATATGCAACGGGAAGGGCTGCCGCACCTGGTATAACGCGACCTTTTTCCAGATCCCGAGTTCCTGCAGAATCTCGCGGGCGTGTGCGGCGGCCACACCCGCTGCAACCACGGCCTTCCGCGCGGAGGCCTCCGGGTTCAAACGCACCGGAGCGGTCGGCGCATAGGCGGCGATGGCGGCCAGTTTTTCTTCGAGTTCCAGATGCAGCTTGTGCCGGAACTTGGGCGTCGCCGCCCAGCGCGCCGGGTCCCGGTCGAATTTGGCCTCAATGCCCGCAGCCGCCGCCACCGGAAGGAGCTCTATGTCCTGGCGCGAATGGCAGACCCGTGTGGTCGGACGCAGCATCACCGGCGTCCGAAACGCTTCGGAGAGCGCGTACGCAGCCCCGATCATCTCCTTGGCCTGGCGCGGCGAATCCGGGTCGAGCACGGGGACCTTGGCCGTCATGGCCACCATCCGGCTGTCCTGCTCGGTCTGGGAGGAATGCGGCCCGGGGTCGTCGGCGCTGATCAGGATGAAGCCGCCCTTGACGCCCATGTAGGCGGCACTCATAAACGGATCGGAGGCGACGTTCAAGCCCACCTGCTTCATGCTGACCGCCGTGCGCAGCCCCGTCATGCAGCCGGCATACGCGATCTCCAGGGCGATTTTCTCGTTAACCGCCCACTGCACGTGCATGGTCAGCTTTTCAGCGAGCTTGAATTGCGCGACCGCCGACAGGATCTCGGAGGCCGGCGTTCCGGGGTATGAGGTCGCCATCCGGCAGCCGTTTTCAACCAGCCCGCGGGCCATCGCTTCGTTTCCCAGCAGTAAACGGCGTCCGCTCACAAGCCTCCTCCCCTGTCCATCAAACGTTGACAGGTTCGATTGAATTGAATTCCCCGCTCAGGGTCATACACTCACAGCTCGAACGCCATGACGTCGATGATCAGCGGCAGGCGCTTAAGTTCCTCCATGACGTGATCCGGAATGGGGTTGTCGGTCCGGAAGTAAATCATGGTCTTGTCGCCGTCCTCCTGCTGGCCGACCCGCATCTGGCTGATGTTGACGCGGTTGCTGCCGAGCAGCGTGCCGATGCTGCCGATGGCGCCGGGCTGGTCGTGGTTGTGGATCAGGATGAACTTGCCCTGGGGCGGAAGCTCCAGCCGGAAATTTTCGATCTTCACCACGCGCGGATACTTGCGGCCGAAAATGGTCCCGGCCACGCTGTGCTGGGCGCCGGCCACGACCGCCTTGACGGTCACGAGATTGATGTATTCATCCGACGGAGAGCGCGCCTCGGCGACCTTGATCCCGCGCTCGCCGGCCATGACTTTGGCGTTCACGAAGTTGACCGTGTCCTGCACCATGGGGGTCAGGAACCCCTTCAGGATGGCGGTGGTGACGGGCGACAGGTCCGGCTCGGGAAATTCGCCGGCATAGTCGATGGCGATTTCCCGCGCCGGGCTTTTGCAGAGTTGGGCCAGCAGGCAGCCCAGGCGCTCGCCCAGGGTCAAGAGCGGTCCGATCTTGCCCAGCAACTCTCCGCTCACCGCGGGCACGTTGACCGCGTTGATGATGGTGCCGGTCTTGAGAAACGCCAGGATCTGCTCGGACACCTGGATGGCGACGTTGGTCTGGGCCTCCACCGTGGCGGCTCCCAGGTGTGGCGTGCAGATGACCCGATCGATCTCGAAGAGCGAGCACTCGCCCGGCGGCTCCTTCTCGAACACGTCCAGCGCCGCTCCGGCGACCTTGCCGGAGCGCAGGGCCGCATTGAGGTCGGCCTCGTTCACGATCCCGCCGCGGGCGCAGTTGATGATCATGACCCCGTCCTTCATCTTGTCGAAGGCCGCCTGGTTCAGCAGCCCTGCGGTATCTTTGAGCTTGGGGACGTGCAGGGTGATGTAGTCCGCGCGGCTGTAAAGTTCGTCCAGCGAAACGGCCTCGTACCCCGCTTTTTCGATTGCATCCGCGGTGACAAAGGGGTCGTGCACGATCACCTGCATCTTAAGCCCCCGGGCCCGGTCGGCGACGATCGAGCCGATCTTGCCGAAGCCGATCACCCCCAGCACCTTGTTGAAGATTTCGCGTCCCTGGAGCTTTTTCTTTTCCCACTGGCCGGCTTTCATCGAAGCGGTTCCCCAGGGGATGTTGCGGCTGAGGGCCATCATCATGGCGATGGCGTGCTCGGCAGTGGTGACGACGTTGCCGGTCGGCGTGTTCATCACGATGATGCCTCGCTTGGTGGCGGCCGGGATATCGACGTTGTCCAGGCCGATGCCGGCGCGGCCCACCACCCTGAGATTGCGGGCGGCACTGAGCAGGTCTTCGGTTACCTTGGTGGCGCTGCGGATGATGAGCGCGTCGTAGTCGCCGATAATCTCTTTGAGCTCATCCGGCTTCAACCCCGGCCGCACGTCGACTCGAATCTCCGGTTCCTTGCGCAAAATGTCGAGACCCACGTCTTCCAGATTGTCGCTAACGAGAACTTTCATCACATTCGCCTCCTGACGGTCATATGCTCTTATCACTCCAGCAATAAAATATGTCAAATTCGGCCATGTCACTCATCGCGCCGGGGCGGATTTCAGCTCAGATTGCACCTGCTTGCTGGCCGGGGTAATAAGCCGAGATCCGAGCGATCAAACGGCTGCAGGCACGCTGCGGACGGCCGCATCCCAACCCCGCAGCCCGTTGTCGGACTGATAGCAGATTGCCCCTAAAAATACAAAACAGCGGCCGAAAAAATTCGACCGCTGTTTATATTGGGTTTCCGCAGTTCCCTCTGGCCGGCCGTTCTAATCCCGCACCCGTTGCCTGGCTTGTTCGATCACTTCCACCAGGGAAGTTATCTTTGCTTTCGGCCGCGCGTTCATCAACCGGTCGAACCGATCTTCGGGAAGATGGTCTCTGAGATATTGGACGATGTCGAACGTCTCCCACCAGCAGTCCACGATTTTGAAGCAAGGCTGTTCCACTTCACAGCGCAAGCAGTAGCTGAATGCGACCGGACCTCCCAAGCGGGGGCAGCGGCGAACCAAGGGGTTTTGTGCGCTAGTCATAGTTGACCCTTTAACCAAATCCGAAATTCGCGCTTCGAATTTGAAAACCGATACCTCCGTTCGAGGCGCCCTGCCCCGCCCTCAAAAGGATCCCCTGCTGAGAATACGACACTAGCGGCACTTCAGGATCTGCGGTTTGGGATACTGCTGCAATATCTTCTCGGCTTCTTCGATGTCTTTGGCCGGAAACTCGAAGTCCTTGATTTGTCCGGCGAGGTATTTTTCATAGGAGCCAAGGTCGATGAGTCCATGGCCGCTCCAGTTGAAGAGGATGACTTTTTGCTTGCCTTCCTCCTTGGCTTTGCGGGCCAGATCCACCACGCAGGCCAGCGCATGGTTGGTTTCGGGCGCCGGGATGACGCCTTCCGTGCGGGCGAGCAGCAGGCCGGCTTCGAACGTGTCGATCTGGCCGTAGGCTTTCGGCTCGAGCAGCCCTTCCACCGCGAGTTGGCTGACGGTGGGCGCCATGCCGTGGTAGCGCAGGCCGCCGGCGTGCATGGGCGGCGGTACGAAGGTGTGGCCGAGGCTGTGCATGGCGAGCAGCGGGGTGTAGCCGGCGGTATCGCCGTGATCGTAGGCAAAAGGTCCCTTGGTCAGCGTGGGGCACGCCGCCGGTTCCACCGGGTGGATGTCGATTTTTTTCCCGTTGATCTTGTCGTACACGAACGGAAAGGCCAGGCCGGCGAAGTTGCTGCCGCCGCCGGCGCAGCCGACGACCACATCCGGATATTCACCGATTTTCTCGAGCTGCTTCTTGGCCTCCAGGCCGATGATGGTCTGGTGCAGCATGACATGGTTGAGCACGCTGCCCAGGGAGTAGCGCGTCTTCCCGCTGGAGTCGGACACCGCCGCCTCGACGGCCTCGCTGATGGCGATTCCCAGGCTGCCGGGGGTATCCGGTGTTTTGGCCAGAATGTCGCGGCCCGCCTTGGTCTCCATGCTGGGGCTGGCGACGCAGCTGGCGCCCCAGGTCTGCATCATGGTCTTGCGGTAAGGTTTCTGGTCGAAGCTGATGCGCACCATGAAGACCTTGCACTCCAGACCGAACTGCGCGCAGGCGAACGCCAGCGCGCTGCCCCATTGCCCGGCGCCGGTTTCGGTGGTCAGGCGCTGGATCCCGAATTTCTTGTTGTAATAGGCTTGGGGGACCGCCGTGTTGGGCTTGTGGCTCCCCGGAGGGCTGACCCCTTCATATTTGTAGTAGATGCGCGCCGGGGTACCCAGAGCCTTTTCGAGTGCCGTCGCACGGATCAACGGGCTCGGCCGCCAGATGGCCAGGATGCCAAGCACCTCCTCGGGGATATCGATCCAGCGTTGCGAGCTCACCTCCTGCTCGATGATGTTCATCGGAAACACCGGCGCAAGCATGTCCGGGCTCACCGGCTTTCCGTCGGGCCCGAGAGGTGGATTCATCTTGATATCAGCCAGCACATTATACCATTGACGCGGCATTTCATCTTCGGATAATAGGACTTTCTTCCTTTCCATTGGCCCTTTCTCCTCTTCTTTTAAGATTAATTGGCGGTACGGGGGTGAGACGGAACCATCCGAGTGTCCATTTGAGCTGCTTCAGCTTTTATGCCTTACAGTTTGTGAACTTAATTCAAAAGTTTTCTGTGTTTCAGTCTTTATACGTTAACTCAATTTTAGTCAAGACCAGAAACCCAGACCAGAAACCCGGAACCACCGAAAGGAGCGTTGCCATGGCCAAGCACAGAGTGCTCTACCAGACCGCGTTGAACCCGCTGCTGATCCGCCCCAGCCGGGGATTGCCGACGGACGTGGCCGTGATCGGAGCCGGCACGATCGGGCCGGATATCGGCTACTATCTCAAAAGCGCCATGCCGTCATGCCGGCTCTTTCTGGTTGACGTGGTCGAGGCTGCGCTCAAGCGCGCCGAACAGCGCTTGGCCGACTACGCTGCCAAAGCCGTCGAGAAAAAGAAGATGAAACCGGAGATGGCGGCCGCTGTTCGGGAGAACATCTTCTTCACCACCGACTACGCCCGGATAAAGGACTGCAGCCTGGTGATCGAGGCCGCTACCGAAAACATACCGCTGAAGCAAAGAATTTTTGCGGCGGTTGAAGACATCGTTTCCCCGGAGGCGATCATCACCTCCAACACGAGTTCCATCCCCGCCGACCGGCTCTTCGGCAACATGAAAAAACCGGAGCGGGCCACCGTGACCCATTTTTTCGCCCCGGCCTGGCGCAGCCTGCCGGTGGAGGTGATCGCCTGGGACCGGGTCAGCCCGGAAGTTCTGAACGATTTGTTCTGGTTTTTCGCCCGGACCGGCAAGGCGCCGATCATCACCGACAACGCCATCTGCTTCGTGTTGGACCGGATCTTCGACAACTGGTGCAACGAGTCAGCCTACCTTCTGGCCGAGGCGACGGCCGCCCAGATCGACAACGTGGCCGAGGAATTCGTTTTTGCCGGGCCATTTTTCGTTCTCAACCTGGCCAACGGCAACCCCATCATCGTCGAGACCAACACGTTGCAGATGGAGGAAGGCCGGCACTACCGGCCGGCGCCGATCCTCAGGTCCGTCGACCGCTGGCTCATCCCCCGGCCCGGCAGCCCGGTGGAGGTTTCCGAGAAAACCCGCAAACGCATCCGCGACCGCCTGCTCGGGATTCTTTTTTCTCAGACCTTCGACATCATCGATCGCGGCATCGGCGCCGCGCAGGACGTGAACTTCGGCTGCCAGGTGGCGCTCGGCTTCCGCCACGGCCCGCTCGATCTGATGCGGTCCATGGGAGCCCGGGAAGTCAACCGCATCATGAAGAAATTTCAAAAAGAGCGGCCGGGTTTTCCCCAGGCGAAAAAGCCGTTCGCATTTTATCAGGACTTCCGGCGCTTCATTCTGGTGGACGAAATCGAGGGAATTAAAATCATCACCATTCGACGGCCCCAGGCCATGAACGCTCTGAACGACGAACTGGCCGATGAAATCCTGGCGGTGCTCCGGCAGTATGCCGATGATCCATCCGTCAAAGGCTTCATTATCACCGGCTACGGCAATGCCGCTTTTTCGGCCGGGGCGGACATCGGAAAATTTCCGGAAATGCTCGGCAGGGCCCGGGCATCGGCTCAGTACGCGCGGGACTGCGCCAAGGTCCAGGTTTTCATGGACAGCATCCGGAAACCCGTGGTGGCGGCCTTGAACGGCTACGCCATGGGCGGCGGGCTGGAGATCGCCATCCGCTGCCATCGCATGCTGGCCACCCGCAATGCCTTGCTGCAGTTTCCCGAAATCACGCTCGGCATCCTGCCGGGAATCGGCGGCTGCGTGGTCCCCTATCGGCGCTGGCCCGAAGCCGCCGCGCTCTTTCACGATATGATCTGCCTCGCGCGCCCGCTGAAAGCCGCCGAGGCGGCCGAACGCGGAATCGTCAGCCGGCTGGCCGACGATTACGCCGACCTCATCGCCAAGGCCATCGAGGAGGTCCACGCCCTGCAGGGCAACCTGCCCCGGCTGAATGATGGGAAAATGGATCTGCCGCCGCTGGCCCTCCCGGATGCTCCGATGGCCGCGGGCCAGTTCCTGAGCCGCGAGGCGGTGGCCATCACCGTCAAAACCATTCAGGCCGCCGCGGCCGCCACGAAATTGAAAGACGCCCTCGAAATCGGCTATCGCGGATTCGGCGAGATCGCCTGCACGGCAGCCGCCCGTGAGGGAATTTCCGCTTTCCTTGAGAAGCGCAGACCGGTTTTCGAGAAGTGAGGTCATCCATAATGGCCACCGACCAACGCAAGAACAAATCGGAGTTGATTGCCGAACTCGCCCGGCTGCGCCGGCAGGCGGCTCAGGCGAAAAAGCTCAGGCAAGAGGTGAAGGCCCTCAGGGCCGCCTTGGGCGAGCTTCAAACGCAGTGCACCGAGCAGACCCGGGCGCTCACGGATGAATGCCGCATGCGGGATCAGACCGAGGAGGCCCTGCGTCTGGCCGAGATGATCATCGCCCAGAGCCCGGTCGTGCTCTTTCGGCGCCGTGCCGGCCAGAAGCCGACGCCCGTCTACGTTTCGAGCAATATCACCCAATTCGGCTATTCCTCCGAGGAGCTTCTGAGCGGCACCCTCCGCTTCACCGATATGGTGCACCCGGAAGACCGCGACCGCATCGTTGAGGAGGTCCGCCACTTCGCCCAGACGGACGTGGAGGAGTACAGCCAATCCTACCGCATCTTGACCCGCAGCGGCGATGTGCGCTGGGTGGAGGATCGAACCTCCGTCGTGCGCGACGCCCAAGGCCGCAAGATCTACAACCAGGGCATCATGGTCGATGTCACCCCGCGCCGACGCGCCGAAGAAAAGCTGCGCAAAAGCGAAGAAAAATTCCGGCGCATCGTGGAGACCGCCGGTGAAGGCTTTGCCCTCATGGACGACCACCTGCGGATCGTCGAAGTGAACGATTCCTACTGCCGGATGCTGGGTTATCGACGCGAGGAAATCCTCGGCAAAACCACCTTGGATCTCGCCACCGACGAATTCCGCCAGTTCATTGCCGGCAGCCGCGACCGTTTGCTCGCCCTGGACTACCGCAAATTCGAAGGCGCACTGATCGCCAAAGACGGCCGGCGCGTACCGGTTCTGATTCATGGCAACACCCTGCGCGACGACGACGGCGAGAAAATCGGCAATGCCGCCTTCATCGTGGACCTGACCGATCAGAAGAAGGCCCTGGAGCTGGCCGGCAAGGTGCAGAGAAGCCTGATTCCGGCGAGACCGCCGAGCATCCCCGGCCTGGATCTCGCCGGCCGCACGGATTCCTGCCAGGAGGTCGGCGGGGATTACTTCGATTTTCTCTATGGCCCCGACTTCCCCGCCGGCATCCTGCGGGTGGCGGTGGGGGACATCTCCGGCCACGGCGTGGACGCGGCCCTCTTGATGACCACGGCCCGCGCGTTCACGCGCACGCGCGCCGTTCAGCCGGCCGGTCCGTCGGTCGTCGTCGCCAACATCAATCGCGACCTGGCCCTGGATATGGGCGACAGCGGCAGCTTCATGACCCTGTTCTACATGGAAATCGACCCGGCCCGCCGCTCCGCCAGTTGGGTGCGCGCCGGCCACGAGCCGGCGCTGCTGTATTGCCCGGTGCGAGATCAGTTTGAAGAGCTCACCGGAGCCGGACTGCCGCTGGGGGTGGACCGGGACGCCGTCTTCGCCGAGCAAGTCCTGCCTGTCTTGCATCCGGGGAGCCTGCTGGCCCTGGGCACAGACGGCATTTGGGAGGCGCGCGACCCCGAGGGCCGGTTTTTCGGAAAGGCTCGTTTCCGGGACATCCTGCGGCGGGAGGCGGCGGCCAGCGCCCAGGACATGGTGACGGCCGTGTTCGACGAAGTCGGCCGCTTTAGCCGGGGCATTCCCTATCAAGACGACGTCACGCTGGTGGTGATCAAAATCCAATAGATAATAATAGGTAATAAAGGCTCGGGGTCAGGGGTTGAACGGGTCAGCGGTTTGGTTCTGCCCCTACACCCCCGTGCGCCTTTAGCATCAACCTTATTTCTTCTTACTCGACGCTTCCGCCTTGGCCTTTTCCTCCTCTTCTTGCTGGGCCAGCGCTGCCGCCGCAGCCGCTCCCGCTTCAACCACCTTCTTTTCGGCCTCGGTCATTTCCCCCAGACTCTTGGACTGAATCTCCGGCGGCAGATAGACGGTCACGTTGCGGTGGGCGAACTCGATGCCGCTGTCCTTGAAGGCCTTTTGCACCCGGTGGAACACCTCTCGCCGGATCACGAACTGCTCGCCGGGGACGGTCTTGAACTTGACGCGCATGATCATGGCCGAGTCCTGGATTTCGCGGATGCCCTGGGACTTGATGTCGCTCAGCATGACGCGCTTGATCTCCTCGTCCTGCATGAGCTCCTTGTTGATCTTCTTGATGACCTTGCGGATCTTCTCCAGATCGGCATCGTAGCGCACGCGGAAATCGAGCTTGGTGATGATATAGTCCCGGCTGAAGTTGGTGACGGTCTTCAGATCGCCGAAGGGGATTGTAAAGACCTGCCCGCGGGGATGGCGCAGTTTCATGGATCTCAAGCCGATTTGCGCCACCGAGCCTTTCGCGGCCCCGGCTTCGACATAATCTCCCACCCGGAAGGCATCGTCGATGAGAAAAAAGATCCCGGCGATGATGTCCTTGACCAAGGTCTGGGAGCCGAAACCGATGGCCAGGCCGATGACGCCGGCGCCGGCGATCAACGGGGCGATGTCAATTCCGAGCGAGGACAGAATGATGAGCGCAACGATCACGAAAAGTACGGCGAAAACGAACTTTCGCAGCAGCACGAGAAGGGTCGCACTGCGGGAGCCGACGCCCCCTCCCTCCTCAGCGTCTTCGTCGGCCATGGGCATTTCTTCTCTGAGCTTCTGATCAATGCGGGCCTTGATCAACTGCCAGACAATCACCCCAAGGATCAGAACGAGGAAGACAGTCACCACATCCCGGGCGATCAATCGCCCCACGGCGATGTCAAAGCCCCACAGCTTCAGCGTGGCGAAGAAGAAAAATACCACCAGCACCATGCGGAAGGATTTTTTAATCAATGGAATATAGGTCTGCACTCCCGCTTTTTCCGGCTCTTGCAGCTGGATGGCGGCTTCCGGCGCCCCATCTTCCGGCTGGCCCAACTCGATGATCTCCCGCGACCCGCCGGACACGATCGCGAGCAGCTTCTGCACCCATTGGTCCACGCCGATGAAAACCGGGATCAAAAACAGGCTGTAAACCAAATTCAGGATGTGGACGTCTCCGTGCGTCAGCATCCTTCCCGTCCAGTAGATGCCGACGGCGGCCACGTAAAAAATGGCGACCCAGTGCCAGATCGCCGACAGCTTGGCCTGCAGCGCCTCGATCGGCATCAGGATCTCACCGGCGGAAGGGGCAATCGCCCGCGCCACCCGCTCGCGGATTTTCAGGATCAAGGCGATCAGCAGCGCACTCACGGCAACCCCGGCCGAAGAGTATATCAGCAGAAAGATATCGCGGCTGATCCCCGCCTCTCTGAGGGTGAATGCGATCGCTCCGATCAGCGCGCAGACAGCGGCGATCCGCATGATCCAGTTGTAGATCAGGCCGGCATCCTCCTCGGACATGGGCGCCAGCCGCAGCCCCGCCGCTTTCGGCGAGAGGATGATCCGCGCTCCGAACATGATCAGTCGCAAGTAGTAGCTGGTCACCAGGAACGTCGACACCAGCAGGTGTCCGGAATCCTGCGGGCTGTAAATGACGGCGAACAGGGCGAAGCTGACCAGCACGAAGCAGGCGATCCCCAAGCCGTCAATGAAGATTTTGGAAACGATGAAACCCAACTTCTGAAGGCGGCCGAGGGGGACGGTTTTCATGAGATAGTCGTGCATCCCCGCGATCATCCGCAGCAGAAAACGCTCCGCCGCAAGGCCGCCGATGACGATCAGCAGCATGACGGCCAGGTTGGCGGCGAACTGGCCGAACCCCCGCCCGCCGTTCAGGCGATCCCAGGCCTCCGGCCAGCCGGACGGGACGCTTTCGGCTCCGGTAAAAACGGCGCCCAGCCGATTGAAGAGGGTGGCCGTGGCTGCTTCGGCGCCGGAGAACAGCGCGGCGATGCCGCTTTTTTCACCGGACGGGTCACCGGCCATGCTTAGATGAAGACGCGCCTCCGCCTCCTGCTTCATTTTTTCCTGAAGGAGCTTGCGCGCCTGCTCGTCGCTCAGCCCTGCCATGAAGGCGTCCACCTGTTCCGGAGTCGCGTTGTCCGGCAGCTTCGCCTCCATGACCGGCGGCGGCCCCGAAGCGGATTTTGGAAGCTTGGGCGGCTTGGCCGCTGCGAAAGGGTGCAGGAAGGCTGTCGCCAGAAAAACGATCAAACCGCACAAAATCCATCTCTGAAGCGGTCGCATGGAATCTCCTCCTATCTTTAACGATTTGCCGGATTCTAAGCTGCCGGACGGGTGCAAGTCAACCGGCACCTAACGTGGTTTTTTATGGACAATGGCCGGGCAGGTGCGCTAAAAGATTCAATCTCGGAAGCGGCGGCATCACCGAAAACGGCTTTTAACTTATGGAAGAGACCCGCAGATGCCGGTTCATTGAAGGGAGAAACTGATGGTACAGAAGCGCCGCAGTACGGCCATCCGAAAACAGCAGATCATCGATGCCGCCCGCAAGCTGATCATAAAAAAGGGCAGCGAGCACCTGACCGTTCGGGCCATGGCCAAGGAAGTGCAGCTGACCGAAGCGGCCATCTATCGGCACTTCAAGAGCAAGCGCGAGATTCTGTCCTTCCTGATGAACCACATCATGGACACCATGCTGCACGATCTGGAACGCACGGCGAGCGAAAACTCGCCCTCTCTGGACACGATCGACCAGGCGCTGAGACACCATCTGTCGGAAATCGAACAGCGCAAGGGCATGTCGTTTCAAATCATTGCCGAGATCATCAGTCTGGGAGACAAGAAACTGAACAAAGAGGTCTACGAAAAACTCAACGCCTATATCGATCGCATCAAATTCATGCTCTCCGAAGGTGTCCGCGCCGGCTGCGTGAACGAAGAGATCGATTTGGGGGCATCCGCCCTCATGTTATTCGGCATGACCCAGGGGCTTGCCAACATCTGGGCACTGAGCGGGTACAGCTTCGACCTGGCCGCGAAATACGAAGCGCTCTGGTCCATTTACCGGCAAGTCATCCAGACCCAAAAGGCCGGAGGATCGAGTTGATCGTCCCGTGCGCCATCTAAAACCGTTTTCCGCCAATTTCCGCAAGCCTCCCGGGAAGAATCATCTCGGAGGCCGCCTGCGTTCACCTTCTTCCTGATCCCCCCCGGCACCTGCAGCTCTAAAAACCCGTGGTCAAACGGTTCCCTGACTTCTGAACCCCGAATCGCTTATGTTTGTTAACAATCACTTGACATATAATTTTTGCTTTGCTATATATCAGTTATCGCATACTTATAATGCTTTGACAAACACCACCTTCCTTCCAACAGCTTTCCCTGAATCTGGAGGCCGAGAATGAGCGAACAGACCGTTGCAACGGAGACTGCGTCCAAGAGCAAGACGGGAAAAATCGTCCGAATGGTGCTGCAATGGAGCATTCTGGGACTTCTGGCCTTTACCTGCATTATGGCCGCCATCCGCAAATTCGGTGGGTAGCCCCTGCCGCTCACCTAAGGAGGCCTGTCGATGAACATTCTTTTCGGATTCGTTTTTTTGTCGGTTGGGTTGGCACTGGCGGTTCTATTGGGGATCGTTTTATACCGGGACCCCAAAAAGGATGCTCCGGCTCTCGGCACTATATTGAAAGCAGAAAAAGACCCGGAAGCAGCTTAGCCTAAAGCTTCAGCACTGCTTTCAGCCGCCTCGATTTTAATCGCGGTCACGGCTCGCCCGTGAACTCAAAGCTCATGCCGGTCTGAAGATTGCCGATGCGGATGAAGATCTCCTTCAGCAGGCGCTGTTCGAGGCCAGAAAGCTCTTTCGGGTTGATGTAATTATCCGGCGGGATGCCCTCTTCCAGAATCGCTCGGACCTGGCGGGCGAATCTAAGCTGCATCATGAAGCTGTATCCCTGTTCGATCTCGTTGTAGTCTTTAGCGGCGATGATCTCTTTTTGCTTCAGCAGATGAAGCCGGTCGAGGGTGTTCGTTTCCGACAGCCCGTGCTTCAGGGCGTAGACCCGGGCGTAGTCGACGATGGGCAGCATCGCGCGTTTGATGTCGAACTTGTTGCGGTGTTCGCCCTTGGACTCCACCACGAAATTGCGGAAGAACCCGAGCGGTGGCTTGTGAAGCAGCGCGTTCTGGGTCAAATGGCGAAAAAAGCCCGACCAACCCACCAGCGCTTCCGCCAAGTAGTCGCGCAATTGCTCGATTAAAATCGTCTGTCCGTAACCTCCCCGAAAATCGAAAAAAATACTCGAATAGAGAAGCTCTTCAGCTTCAGCGGTGTGGATCCAGTCCGAAAAGCGCCGCTTCCATACAGACAGCGGCTGACACAGTTGCGGGTTGCGAGCCATAACATTGGCATCGCAGAACCGATACCCGCACCGGTCGAGGTTTGTGCACACCCTGTCGCCAAGCTTTAGAAAATATGCATGAACGGCACCCGCTGCCCCCGCTGCGGGATCATCATAGACGATGGCATTGTCCTGGTCGGTCTTCAGCGTCTGCTCGTGGCGGCCTTCGCTTCCCATGATCATGAAAACGAACCGGACCGGCGGCGGCTCCATGTCTTTAAGTGCCAGTTCGATCACTTTCCTTAGAACCGAGTCGGAAACGGTCGTGATGAACTGATTGAGCTGCTTGGCCGGCGTCCCGGCCCGGATCAGGTTCTGTACAAGCTGGGGCAGGCGCGCATGAAGCTGGCCGATTTTCTCCACTCCCGGAGCGGCGGCGATATCCCGGATCAAAAACAGCGGCGACTGGCCTTGGGCGCCCAAAACGTCCTGACTGGTCACCACGCCGACAACTTGCTGGCGCGCGTCGGTGACGCCGATGTGCTTGATGCCTTGCTGCATCATCGCCATCAAGGCCTCAAATACCAGCGCGTGATCCGGAACGGTCATGACCGGTGCCGACATGATCTCGGTCACCGATTTTTCGATGGGCAAGCCCTCGGTGATCACCTTCTTGCGCAGATCGTTGTCGGTCAGAATCCCGATGATGTTGCCCGCCCCGCCGCGCACGAAAATGCTGCTGCACCGGCGGCGGCTCATCAACCCGGCCGCTTTTTGAATGGAAACGTCGGCATTGCAGATCAAGAGGTCGCGGCTGCAGACCTCCCTCACCGGTTGATTGAACAGAGACAGCGCGTCCGCGCGGGTGGGCGCGTTTTTAGCAATGACGGCGGCATACGTGCGGTCCAGCATGCGCTTTCCGAAGGTGTCGGTAAAATACTCGCTAAAGGCCTCGTGGCGGCGGCACAGGTCGAAGAAGGCGCTCTGGGGAAGCTTGTAAAACGTGGTGTCCTCAATGGTCCGCAGGGTGCGGACCGCCATCAAGTCGTTGACCAGCATGGAGATGCCGCCGAACATTTCGCCCTCGCCCAGAATGCTGTGCAGGGTCTTGCGCTGGCGGTCCTCGAAATAGCGCTCGGCCGCCCCTTTTTGAACGATGTAGAGACCGTCGACCCGTGACTCTCCTTGAAGGAAAACCACCGTATCTTTAGGCTGGTGCACGGCGGTGACCAGCGGCGCGATCGCCTTCACCTCTTCTTCATCCAGAAACGAAAAGGGCACGATTCGCGACAGGAAGTAAACCACCTGAGAGGCCGCAATCGCCGCCCCGTAGGATTCATCCTGCATGCGCCGGTTGAAGGCCGAAACGAAATGAGACCGGAAATCACTGAACCGTTGGCACAGTTCGAGGAAAACCGTCTTGGGCAGGACATACAGAGCGGCATCGTCTGTCACCGTGAGACTGCGGATGGCCAGGCCGGCGTTCATCAGGATGGAGATGCCGCCGAAGATGCCGCCGGCATCCAATGCACTGCGCAGGGCCTTTTCCCCCCGGCTTTCGAAAAAAAGATCGAGCCGGCCGGAGCGGACGATGTAAATCTGATCCATCGTGGTACGGCCCTGCTCCGCCAGCACCGTCCCCCCGGGAAAAGTCATCAAGGCCAGTTGGGCGGCCACGGCTCCCAGGACGTCACCGGGCAGAAGTGCAAACGGTTCGATTTTCGATAGAAGGTCAACAGCCTCTTGGTTCATGACCATTCCCTTTCCGGATGACTTCTCAGGACGTCGATTTCAATATCCCCATAGCCCCCCCTTCCCTTCCTTAAGGAAGGAACGGCTGGTTTGACAATTCGCGCTGGTTTCAAATATATACAGGATACCGGTGCGCTGCGTCCACCGGATTTCAGAACCCCCAACCGGGCATCGGCCATGACTCCCGACAGTCTCAAAAAGCGCAGACTGGCAGGCGTGTTCCTTTTCGGCTGGATTTTCTTCAACTACCCGATCTTCTCCCTGTTCAATCTGCCCGTCGCCTGGAACGGAATTCCCCTGCTCTACGGATACGTTTTTTTCATCTGGGCGCTGATCATCGTTTTGATCATGCTCGCCGCGCGGCGGGACCCTCCGCCGGGCGAACCGGACCGCTGACACGCATGCTGACGACCGAAATCATTCTGCTGATCGCCTTCGGTTACATGGGTGTGCTTTTTGCCATCGCCCACTTCGGAGACCGCTGGGCCGCACAAGGGCGCAGCATCATCAGCAACCCCTACATCTACGCACTGTCGCTGGCGGTCTACTGCACGGCATGGACGTTCTACGGCAGCGTGGGCCGCGCGGCGGCCAGCGGCCTCGGGTTCCTTCCGACCTACATCGGCCCGACCCTCATGTGTGCCCTCGGATGGGTCGTCATGCGCAAAATCATCCGCATCAGCAAGATTCACCGCATCACCTCCATCGCCGATTTCATCGCCTCGCGCTACGGCAAGAGCGGTACGCTGGCGACCATGGTGACGATCATCGCCGTCATGGGCGTCATTCCCTACATCGCCCTCCAGCTCAAGGCCATCTCCATGAGCTATAATATCATCAACCAGTATCCCCTTATCGTCATGCCGCGCTATTTTGCGGACATTCCCGTGGTCCACGACACGGCGTTTTACGTCGCCCTGCTGCTGGCGCTGTTTGCGATCCTTTTCGGCACGCGCCATCTGGATGCCACCGAGCGGCATGAGGGGCTGGTGGCCGCCATCGCTTTCGAATCCCTCGTCAAACTGGTGGCGTTTCTGGCGGCAGGCCTGTTCGTGACCTACGGCGTCTTCCAGGGGTTCGGGGACGTTTTCGCCAAAGCCGGAGCCGTTCCGCGGCTGCAGGAGCTCTTCATCTTCGAAAACCGCGGGGGCGAATATTTCAGCTGGTGCATCGATATCATCCTGTCGATGGTGGTGTTGATCTGCCTGCCGCGCCAATTTCAGGTCATCGTGGTCGAGAACGTCAATGAAAACCACTTACAGAAAGCCGTTTGGCTCTTCCCCTTATACCTCCTGGCGATCAACCTCTTCGTGCTTCCGATCGCCCTCGGCGGAACCGTGTATTTCACGAGCGGGGTCGATGCGGACACGTTTGTTTTGACCCTGCCGATCGCCCGCCGCCAGGAAATGCTGTCGCTCTTGGTCTTCATCGGCGGCATGTCCGCTTCCACCGGAATGGTGATCGTGGAGACGGTCGCGCTTTCGACCATGATCTGCAACGATCTGGTCATGCCCGTGTTGCTGCGCCTGCCCCTCGTCCGCAGCGCCCGCAGCCCGGATCTCAGCACGACCGTTCTGAACATTCGCCGCGGGAGCATCGCCCTGGTCGTGCTCTCGGCCTACGCGTACTTCCGTTTCGTCGGAGAGGCCTTCGCGTTGGTGTCAATCGGCCTCATCTCCTTCGTGGCCGCAGCCCAGTTCGCGCCGGCGATGCTGGGTGGCATTTTCTGGAAACAGGGGACCCGCGCCGGAGCCATCAGCGGCCTGGTGGCCGGGTTCGCCGTCTGGAGCTATACGCTCGTCTTGCCCTCCCTGGTTGAAGCGGGATTGCTGGATGAAACCGTGATGACCCGTGGCCTGTGGCAGATGGCCGCCCTGAAGCCGTTTCAGCTGTTCGGCCTGCAGGGCCTCGACCCGATTGCCCATGCCGTATTCTGGAGCCTGCTCGTGAATGGCGCCTGCTACGTGGGGGTATCGCTCTTCGGCAACAAAACCCCCATCGAGCTGACCCAGGCCGCGCTGTTCGTGGAAGTCTTCACCTACCCCGCCAAGGCAGAGGATTCCTCTTTATGGCGGGGAACCGCCCTCGTGACCGACCTGCGCTCGCTGTTGGAGCGGTTTCTGGGCAGTCCGCGCACCGAGGAAGCCTTGAACGCCTTCGCCCGCAATCGCAAAATCCGCTGGGGCCCGCTGTCCAAAGCCGATCCGGCGCTGGTGACCTATGCCGAGACGCTGCTGGCCGGCGCCATCGGTTCCGCCTCGGCACGCGTGATGGTGGCATCGGTGGTCAAAGAGGAACCGCTCGGCCTCGATGAAGTCATGCACATTCTCGACGAGACCCGGCAGGTGATCGCTTATAGCCGCGAACTGGAGAAGGCGACCGCAGAGCTTAAATCCGCCAATGAACGGCTGAAGGAACTCGATCGGCTCAAAAACGAATTCATCTCCACCATCACCCATGAACTGCGCACGCCGTTAACCGCCGTGCGCTCCATTGCTGAAATTCTGCACGCCAACCCGCGCCTGCCGCCGGATCAGCATCACAACCTGACCGCCGTGATCGTTCGGGAAAGCGAGCGTCTGACCCGCCTGATCAACCAGGTGCTGGATTTCCAAAAATTGGAAACCGGCAAGATGACGTGGCAACTTCTGCCCGTGGACCTCCGCGAAGTCTGCCGCGAAGCAATGGCGTCGGTCCGTCCGCTCATGGAAGAGCGGAACATCCGGACGAAACTCGACCTGCCGGAGCGTTTGCCGCCGGTGGCGGGAGACCGGGACCGGCTGCTGCAGGCCATGCTCAACCTGCTTTCCAACGCCGTCAAATTCTGCGACACTCTCGGCGGACAGATCGTCGTTGAAGTCAGCAGCCAGACCGACCACCTCCGGGTGGCGGTCCGGGACAACGGAGCCGGCATTCGAAAGGAGGACCTGGGGGTCATCTTCGAAGAGTTCCGCCAGGGCCGCCACGATTCCCGCGGAAGACCGCCCGGAAGCGGGTTGGGGCTGGCCATCACGAAGCGCATCGTCGAAGCGCACGGCGGCCGGATCTGGGCCGAGAGCCAGCCCGGCCGGGGATCCACGTTTTCGTTCACGCTGCCCCTCGCGGTTCAGTCGCAGCAAGAGGGATAGCTGTTTTCTTGCAACCCAGGCTAAGCTGTTCGGTGAGCGTCTGGCCTGCGCCCCCAACTCGAACTTCTCCTCGGCTGGCCATCGGTGGGTGAGTTGGCCGGTTTCAATATGCAGGCGACAGAGCTTCTGATATACGACCACATCCTCCCGCCGACGATATGCTTCCGTTTCTCTCTTTCTATTTTCTCTTCCAGAACCCAGAACCCTGAATCCTGAACCCTGTCCCCGGAAAACCCTTATCTAATACTTCAGCCTCGCATAGTACGTCTTCTGGGACGCCTCGCGGGCCTGTTTGAGCGTTCGTATCCCCATCTCCGCCAGCAGCGGTATGAGTTTAATGAAGACCTCCCCGGTGGCGATCGCATCGCCCAGCGCCGTGTGGCGCCCCGTGATGGTGATGCCAAGGCGTTCGGCGATCGACTCGATGTCATGTTTGCGTTGGGCCGGATGCAAAACAGCGGAGAGCAGCATGGTGTCGAGCACGGGATTTCCAAAGCGGACGCCGGTGCGCTTTTCCTGGAGCCGCAGCAGGCGCATATCGAAGGCGGCATTGTGGGCCACTAAAATGGTGCCCTCGGCAAAGCGCTCAAACGCTTGCAGGGCCTGGCGAACGTCCGGCTGCCCTTCGAGCATTTCGGGCTGAATGCCGTGAATGCGGATCGAGTCGTGCCGCAGGATGCACTCGGGTTTCACCAGCTGTTCAAAGCTTTCCGATTCGAGGAGGCGGCCGTTGACGATGCGCACGGCGCCCAGGGCGACCATTTCATCGCCTTCGCGAATGTCAAGCCCCGTGGTCTCGGTATCGAAAACCGTATACGCCAGCTCCGCCAGCGGCCGGTCATCCAGTTCGGGCGCCTGACCCGCCTGACCGAAAAGGTCAAAGTCGTAGTAGACCGGGCGTGCGGTGGCCAGGACCGTCTGCCGCCGGGGATAGACCGGAGGGGCGGGTTCGGTGGCCTCCAGCAGGATGCGCACGCATCCCTCCGAAGGGTTCTCGCCGGCTTGCGACCACAGCTCGGCGCGGTGCCGGGCCAGAATGTCCTTGAGCGTGGAGCGCAGCCCTTCGCCGGCCACGGAAACCGGCTGCAGCTCCCAGCGGCGCAGAGTTTCCAGGCGCAACGGCGCCCCAGACCAGATGAAATCCATCCCCACGAACCGGTCTTTCGCCTCCAGTCGGCATCTCACAACGGAATGCCCGAGTTCCGTGCCGATGCGCTCGAGGATGAAAACCAGGGCCAGCGCCATGGAGTAGTTGTCCACGCGGAGCCAGAGCGGATCTTCCGTCGGCTCCATCTCCAATTTGAGCCCCAGCCGGTCTCCAGCTTTTCTTCGAACCGCATCCAGGAAGTCCCTCGCGCGCATGCGCGCCAGCGGGCCGGGTGGCCGGGTGGAAGCGGCGTATTCAGCCTCCACGCGGTCGGTGGCCGCTCCAGCCGCCAGGGCCTCGCGGTGAATGATGCGGTGAAATTCCTGGCTCTTGGAGGGCTCAAGGCCCGGAAATTCGATGATCAATTCCACGACCGACCGAATGCTGGCCAAGGCCCGGCGCACGCCGATAATGTAGGATTGCAGCAGGGATTCGGCCCGCCGGAAGCCCTCCATCTGCTCCGTGGCATCGGTGAGGATCAGGGCGAACCCGCTCATCTCCCGCAGCGGGCTTAGGATGAGAACCACGGCGATCTGCAGCAGGCGGCCGCTGCGGCCGGCGATCACGAAAGACGATGCCAGGTCTTGTCCGGCGCGGCTCAGCTTGGCGGTGATTTCGTCCAATGCGTAGGCGATGAGGGGCTTGTCGATGGCGCTGAAAATCGACCGGCCCAGGCCGATGAACTCCCCGGTCTGGGCCTTGTGCCGTGCGGCAGGCGCCTCTCCCGAGGATTCCAGCAGCTGCCTCGCGCGTTCGTTGTAAAGAATGATGCGCCCTTCCGGGCTGCAGATCAGAACCCCCTCGGGAAGCTCGGCGAGCACCACCGACAGAATGCTTTTTTCTTCTTCGATGCGGGCGCGCGCTTCCGCAATGCGCTCCTCCACCGAGCGGTGCAGCTCCTCGAACCGGTCGGCGGACAGGTTGACCGCATCGGCCAGCCGCATCACATCCCCGCTGCCGATGAGTTTGATGCGGTGGGCGGGGTTGACGCCGTAAATGATGCTCGTTTCTTCGGCGATTCGATGCATCGGCAGGATGTACATCCAATACACCCAGTCGACGGCGAAACCGACCCCGGTAATGAGGATGACCGTCGCGCCGAAAATATAGATGCTGTGGGCGGCGCTGAAATCGCGGATGAAGTCGCGTTCGGCCACCGAGAGTTGCAGCCACAGGATGATGGCCAGGCCCACCGTTACGGCGATGAAAAACAGAGTGCCCGCCAAAACGATCCACCAGAAAGTACGGCTCTTCGTCAACCGTGGCATTCCAAAAGCTCTTTGACTTTGGCGACGAGATCCGCGTTGGAGAAGGGCTTGGTGACGTAGGCATCGGCCCCGAGGTCCAGGCCCTTGGTCACGTTGGTTTCGCTGCCCAATGCGGTGACGAGCACGATGCGGATGTCGTTCCAGTCCGGATTTTCGCGCACGCGCTGGCAGACCTCGAAGCCGTCGACCACCGGCAGCATGATATCCAGCAGGATCAAATCGGGATGATGCCGGGTCACGGCCTCCATGGCTTCTTCGCCGCTGAACGCCACCATCGTCGCATACCCGTTTTGCTCCATCAGGAACTGCAGGGCCACGATGATGCCGGGCTCGTCATCAACGATGAGAACCTTCTTGGACATGGCTTACCCCGCGACCTGCGTAGAAATTAGGATGTCAACCCGCTGAGCGAGAATCCACGTTCAGGTGAAGAGGGTTCCGGGTTCAGGATCCCCTCGAGGATGGGCAATAGAGTCTCCGCTTTCTTCTCCTGAACCCTGTACCCTGAACCCTTTAAACAGTTCCCTCTTATCCTCATCCCTTCCGTGCCTGCGCATATCCGATCGTGTTGAGCGCCTGTGAAATTTCATCGAGGCTCACCGGGTCGTCGATGGTGGCCGGCATCTTCCACTCCTTGTTGTCGGCAATCTTCTGGATCGTACCGCGCAGGATCTTGCCGGAGCGGGTCTTGGGCAGCCGCTTGACCACCGTCGCCGTCTTGAAGGACGCCACCGGACCGATGCGGTCCCGCACCATCTGGACCACTTCCTTGAGGATCTCCTCGTTGCTGCGGGTGACCCCGGCCTTCAGGACGATGAACCCGATCGGCACTTGGCCCTTGAGCGCGTCATCCACCCCGAGCACGGCGCACTCGGCAACGTCCCGGTGATCGGCCAGGATTTCCTCCATCGCGCCGGTCGACAGCCGGTGACCGGCCACGTTGATAATGTCGTCGGTTCGCGACATGACGAACACGTAGCCGTCTTTGTCGATGAATCCGGCATCGGCCGTCTTGTAATAGCCCGGGAATTCCTCCAAATAGGATTTTAAAAATCCCTCGTCGTTGTTCCACAGCGTCGGCAGGGTGCCCGGCGGCAGGGGCAGCTTGGCCACCAGTGCACCGATCTCTCCCGTCCTGACCGGTTGTTTTTCGGAGTTCAGCACCTGGAGGTTCCAGCCGGGGGCGGGCTTGGTGGCCGATCCCTCCTTCACCGGGAACTGATGCAGTCCGATGCAGTTGCCGGCAATGGCCGAACCGGTCTCGGTCTGCCACCAGTGGTCGATCACGGGAATCCCGAGGCTTTGCTGGGCCCAGCGCAGTGTGTCCGGGTCCAGGCGCTCGCCGGCGAGGAAAAGCGTCTTGAACCTCGACAGATCGTACTCTTTCATAAGCTCGGCACGCGGGTCTTCGCGCTTGATGGCGCGAAAGGCCGTGGGCGCCGTGAACAGGCATTTGACCCCGTGCTGCGAGATCACCCGCCAGAACGCTCCGGCGTCCGGGGTGCCGACCGGCTTGCCCTCGTAGAGGATACTGGTGCAGCCCTTGAACAGCGGGGCGTAGACGATGTAGGAGTGCCCGACCACCCAGCCCACGTCCGATGCCGCCCAGTAAACATCGCCGGCGTCCACGTTGTAGATGGCCTTCATGGTGTACTTCAGGGCGACCACGTGGCCGCCGTTGTCCCGCACCACGCCCTTGGGGATGCCGGTAGTGCCCGACGTATAGAGGATGTAGAGCGGATCGGTGGCCTTGACCGGCACGCAGTCATGCGGCTTGGCCTTGGCCATGGCCTCGTTCCAGTCCAGATCGCGGCCCGGCTTCATCTCGGCTCTCTGCATCGGCCGCTGCACGATGATGCAGCGCTCGGGCTTGGAGCTGGCCATCTCGATGGCCCCGTCCAAAAGCGGCTTGTAGGGGATCACACGGTTGATTTCGATGCCGCAGGAGGCTGATACGATAATCTTGGGCTTGGCGTCGTTGATGCGCACGGCCAACTCCGGCGCCGCGAAACCGCCGAACACGACCGAGTGAACGGCCCCCAGCCGCGCACAGGCGAACATGGCGACGAGCGCCTCGGGAATCATCGGCATGTAGATCACCACCCGATCGCCCTTGGCCACGCCCTGGGCGGACAAAACGCCGGCGAAACGAGCCACCTCATCGCGCAGCTCGGCATAGGTGAAGGCCTTTACGGTCTGGGTGACGGGGCTGTCGTAGATCAGGGCTGCCTGCCCGCCGCGGCCTTTGTCCACGTGCAGGTCCAGCGCATTGTAGCAGGTGTTCAGCTCGCCGCCGGTAAACCACCGATAGAAGGGTTTACGGGAGTCGTCCAAAACCTTGTCCCACTTCTTGTACCAGTGGCAATCTTCGGCCACCCTGCCCCAGAAGCCGTCGGGGTCTTTTATCGATTGGCTGTGCGCGGCATCGTACGGGTTGGTCATGAGTGATCCTCCTTGTCTGCATGGGTTCAATGCTAAGAGAAGTCGATTTTTTGTCCGTGTTTCTGTCTGTGGGAGAGGTTTTCAGCCTCGATCGTCGCGGCTGGAAAGCCGCTCCCACAGACAAAAAGGCAACGGCACAGGTTCTCAGGCAAAATAAAAGGATCAGGGTTC
>JAUQXK010000116.1 GCA_030834695.1 Desulfobacterales bacterium | reverse complement strand
TTCACGGCCCGAAAGAGCTGGTCGGCGATGCCCGCCCGCTGCAGAAGCCCGGCCATGAGCACGAACAGCGGCACCGACATCAGAGTGTAGTTCATGCTCATGTCGAAGACCCGCGACACCAGCATGAACATGACGCTCGGGTCGAATTTCAGCAGAACCAGGCCGACCGCCGTCGCGCCGATGGACCAAGCAAGCGGCAGCCCCATGGCCATGAGCCCCACCATGGCCACCACGATGACGATACTGATCCACTCGATGCTCACAGCTCTTCACCCTTCGCAATGTAGTAGAGGTCGCGCACGAACTTGGCGGTCTGCTGCAGAAGCAGCAGGATAAGGGCCACCACCAGGGCGATCTTGAACGGCCAGATGACCGGGTCCCAGGGGCTCATGGTGGTTTCCCGCACCGCGATGGACTGCTCCATGTATTGCCAGGAGGCCCAGATCATGACTGTAATATAGAGCAGGAAGGCAAAGTAGGTCAGGCAATCGATGATGGCTTTGCCCCGCCTCGAAAGGCCGTGGTAGAGCATGTCCACCCGCACATGGCCGTCCTGCTTGAGCGTCCAGGCTCCGCCCAGGAGATAGAGCAGGCCGCAGCCGAAAACCGTGCCCTCGGCCACCCACACCGTGGGCTTGACCAGCACCTCGCGCATGAAAATTTCATAAAAGATGATGAACGCCACCACCAGCGACAGGATACTGGTCACTTTGCCGACCCAGATGCTGGTCCCGTCGATAAGAGCGAGAATTTTTCTCACGGCTGTTTCCTTGATAAAAGGGGAGAGGGCTCGCGCCCCCTCCCGGGGTGCCACATTACTGGATGCGGCCGAGTTCCCGCAGCCAGGCTTCCTGCAGTTCAATGGCGCGCTTGGTCTGCTCGTTCCTGGACTTCCAGCCCTGCCAGATATCCTGAGCGATCTTGCGGGCCTTGGCTCGGTCTTCGGGCGCCCAGGCAATCGGAGTCATACCCTTGGACTTGGCCTCGGAAACCAGCTTGGCGTCGTCCATGGCCACCTTCTCGATGGTGTCCCAAGCCCATTCGCGGCAGGCTGTGGTCAGGATCTCCTTGATGTCCGCGGGCAGCTTGTCCCAGTCGGCCTGGCGCACCGTGAAATCGCCGACGGGCATGGAGTGGAATCCCGGGTAGGTGAAAAAGGGGGCTACCTGGTGGATACCGGTCTTGTCGTTGATGGAGGCGGTGCCCCAGTTGGTGGCATCTATGACGCCCTTGTCCATCGCCGAGAAAACCTCAGTTCCAGGCAGCACGACCACCGACGCCCCGGCCTTGGCCATGAACTCGGCTTCCATGCCCTGGGGTTCGCGGATCTTGAGGCCCTTGAAGTCGTCCATGTTGCGGATGGGCTTCTTGGACGGCCAGGACTCGACCCCCCAGCACATGACGCCGACGGTGTAAGCCCCGAAGGGCTTGTAAAGCTCGCGCAGCATCTCGAGACCGCCCTTGTAGTGCATGAAGGCATCCAGCTCCCAGGGCTGCTCGTAAGCAAAGATGAAGTCAGATAGAGCCGCGAAGGCGGGGTTGCGGCCGCTGAAGTAGCCCGGCCATACATGGATCGCCTGCAGCACGTTGCCCTGCAGGGCGGTCAGGGTCTCGTTGGTCGGCACGATGGCGCCGGCCGGAAAGGGTTCGATCTCCAGCCGGCCGTTGGTGAGGACCTTCACGCGCTTGCAGAAATCCTCGAAGGTCTTCTGCGGCCGCTCCTGGGCGTTCCACAGGGTCTGGGCTTTCCACTTGATGGGCGCCGGCTGGGCCCACGCCGGGGCCGCCAGGGCCACGGCGACCATCAGGACGACGGCGCTGACGATGAAGCGTTTTGCAGACAATCTCTTCGTGCTCATCGAACTTCCCTCCTTGTGTGTGGTTGGTTGGTGTTCGATGCGGCCCCGGCCGGAAGCAGCCAAAGACGGCCGCAGCGTTTGCCTGGAATCAAAATTCATCCAATCATCCAATGATTGGATGAATTTTGTCAACAAAAAAATAGGGCCGCGGCGCTGGCGCCGTGACCCCATTTTTTGATCGATTCGTACTGCTTGCTCGATTCTGGGCCGAAGTAGTTTCAGAACTTCGGATTACAACGGCTGCAGGCACTCCCGCACCTGCTCCAGGTTGTCGGCCGCGGCCACCAGCAGGTGGTCGTCGATTTTCTGGCCGTCCAGGTATTCGTTGAGGTAGAACTCCGTCCCGTCGATCTTGGAGAACTTGGCGCCGGCGGCCTCCACGATCACGCGCGCCGCGGCCAGTCCCTGGAAGGTCTCGTTGGCGACGAGCGCCGCATCGGCCCGGCCCATGGCCACGTAACAGATGTGGGCGGAGGTGCAGCCGAGCGAACGGATCTTGCCGGGGAAGGTGGAACGATAGTGCTGATGGAAGCGCGAGTAGGTCAAGAGCAGGCTCTCGTCGTTGATGCCCTCGCTGGCCGGGATCTGGATCTCGCGCCGGCCCCAGTAGGCGCAGCATCCGGCCCGGGCATGGAACAGATCGCCGGTGACCGGCATGAAAAAGACGCCGAAAACCGGCCAGAAATTCTCGAGCAGCGCCAGTGAGAGCCCCCATATGGGGATCCCGGCCTGGAAGTTCGCCACCCCCTCCAGGGGGTCGAAGGCCCAGAGATAGCGCTTGCCCTCGTGCGAATACTCCTGGTTCACTTCGTCGTAGCTGAATAGCTTGTGTTCAGGGAATTTATGATGCAGCTGGGCTTGAAAAAATTCGGTCAGCTGGATTTCGGCCTCAGTCACCACCGTCTGATCGAACTTCACCTGTGGGCGGCCCTTGCCGTAAAACACCATGGCCTTCTCGCCGGCCTGATGGATAAAGTCCATGCCGAACCCGACCAGGTCCTCAAAATCCGGTTTTTTCGCGTTGGTCATTCGTCCTCCTGGTTCACCTCGTTGAAATGATTTGAGGTCGGAGAATAACCGGCCGCGGCCGAAGGATCAAGAGCAAAGACGATCGCGGATCCTTGACAAAGTCTTCCCCCGTGGCTTAGGGTCATACGGAAGAAAATTTACAATTTTAAAAAGCCGTTTGCAAAACGGCTTTTTAACTGGAGGACCGATGGATTCGCATACCCCGACCCGCGAGGCAGCGCTGGCGCTGCTCAAGGAATTCAACCAGAGCGAAAGCCTGATCAAGCACGCCTTGGCCGTGGAGGCGGTGATGCGCCGCTTCGCCCGCCAGCGCGGCCAGGACGAGGAGAAATGGGGGATCGTCGGCCTGGTGCACGACCTGGACTACGAAAAGTTTCCGGACCAGCACTGCCGCAAAACCGAGGAAATCCTACGGGAACGCCGCTGGCCGGAGGAGTACATCCGGGCCGTGGTCAGCCACGGCTGGGGCATCTGCTCGGACGTCAAGCCAGAAAGCGAAATGGAAAAAGTGCTCTTTGCCATCGATGAGTTGACCGGTCTGGTCACGACCTCGGCCCTGGTGCGCCCGTCCAAAAGCGTTCTGGACATGGAGGCATCATCGGTCAAGAAGAAATGGAAGGACAAGCGCTTCGCCGCCGGGGTGGACCGCTCCATCATCGAAAAGGGCGCCGCCATGCTCGGCATGGACCTCCCCGCCCTCATCACCGAAACCATCCTGGGGATGCGCGAGGTGGCTGAAGACATCGGCCTCAAAGGAACTCCTGCCTTGTGAGATAAACGTCCAGCCTGAGAAGGGCTGGCCGTTTATTTTTCGCGCAGTTTTCCGCGCGAAAAAGAGAAATAGATCCCGCTCAGGCATAGTCCGAAAAAGACGAGCAGCGCATAGCGCACGCTGAGGAGAAAGGCCGGGTGCAGTTCCGGAGTGATCTGCGCCCGGCCGATCAGAAGCGCGAACATGAGTGTCACGATCCCCAGGGACAGCATCTGCCCCAGCAGCCGCATGGTGGCGACCGATCCGGAGGCAACCCCGTAGTAGCGCTTCTCCACCGAACTCATGATGGCATTCATATTGGGCGACGAAAACAGGGCAAAGCCGAACCCCAGGATCGTGAGGCAGGCGACGATGATCCATAGGCGGGTGTCGGCGCCGATGCGAGTCAGCAGCAGCAGGGCCAGTGCCGTGATGCCCATTCCCGCTGACGCCAGCAAACGCGGTTCGAGGCGGTCCGAGAGCTTGCCGGCAAAGGGCGAGAACAAGGCCATCACCACCGGCTGGGCGATCAGAACGAGTCCGGCCTGCTGCGGCGAAAGGTTATTAATGTACTGCAGGAACAGGCTCATCAGAAAGGTCACTCCGAACGTGGCACCGTAGTGGATGAGCGCCGCCAGGCAGGAAAAGGCAAACACCCGATTCAGCCGGAAGAGCCGCACTTCGAACACCGGCTGCGGCACCCGCAATTCCCACCAGACGAATCCCGCCAGTCCGCCGAAGCCGGCAACCACCAGAAGACCGCCCCGCCAGTCCGGCAGGACGGATATCCCGCACATGAGCGCGATGACGGCAAGAGCGTAGATAGCCGACCCGGCGATGTCAAGGCGCTCCCCGCGGGCACCGGTCCATTCCCCCTTGAGCTTCCAGAATGCAACCAGAACCAGCCCGAGGCCGAGAGGGGCCGGGAACAAAAATACGCTGCGCCAGGAAAACGTCTCGGTCAGCCAGCCGCCGGCAAACGGACCGCAGGCCAGCCCGGAGTAGACGGCGGCCACGGTGATGCCGAGCACCCGGCCGCGCTCGGCCAGCGGAAATACCGAAGTCACGATCGCAATCCCCGTGGCAAAGATCATGGCAACCCCTACCCCCTGGGCCACCCGGAAGACGATCAGCGCCGCTGCCGACCAGGCCAGCCCCGAAAGAAGAGAGGTCAGGGTGAAAAGAACCATGCCCCAAATGAAGACTTTCTTGCGTCCGTGGATGTCGGCCAGTTTGCCGACAGGAACCAAGGCTACGGCGGCGGCCACCAGGTAGGCGGTCGCCACCCAGCTCAGCAGCACCGCATCCGCCTTGAAATGGTCGCCGATGGCGGGCAGAGCGAGGTTGACGGAGGAAAGCATGAAGGGGGTCAGGAAGGAGCTCAAAGCGGCCACGAGCAGAGCCGACCAGCGTTGGGCCTTGTCCTCCGCTTCCTGCTGAGTGCGGGCTGAATCCATATTGCAGCGACTCATACTGCATTTCCCATCCGGGCGCAAACCATGCCTTTTCGGACGGCTTTACTTGGCGCATTCCCGCCGCTATAGTTGCGATATGTCTCCCAATTGCCGAACCCCTCGACTGATTCTGGCTCCGCTGAAGGGCTTTACCGATGCGGTCTTTCGCAACACCTTTGCCGAGCACTTCGACGGCTTCGACGGTGCCCTGGCGCCTTTTGTCGCCACGGTAGCCGCCGACCGGCTCACCGAAAGACATGTCCAGGACCTCCTGCCGCATCAGAACACCCGCATGCCCATCGAACCCCAGATCCTGGGCAACAACGCCGATGATTTTGTCTTTCTCGCCCGGCGGCTCTTCGAGATGGGCTATGCAGAGGTAAACTGGAACCTGGGCTGCCCGTTCCGGCCGGTGACCAAAAAGCGCCGCGGTTCAGGCCTGCTGCCGTTCCCCGAACAGGTGGACGAATTCCTCGACAAAACCCTGCGCGCCCTGCCCGGACGGCTTTCCATTAAAATGCGCCTGGGCCGGAACCGTCCCGATGAAATCTTCAAGCTGCTGCCCATCCTCGACCGCTACCCCCTGAACGCGATCACCATCCACCCGCGCACCGCCCGCCAGATGTACGGCGGGGCACCGGACCTCGACGCGTTTCAAGCCTGTATGGACCAGAGCCGCCACCAAATCATCTACAACGGCGACATCGCCGACCGGCGGGGGTTCCTCGCACTGGAAGACCGTTTCCCCCGCGTTGCGGCCTGGATGATCGGCCGGGGTGCGCTGTCAAACCCCTTCCTGCCGGCCGCCATCAAGAACGGAGAGGACTCCGTCGCCGGCAGGGTGGAGAAATTCAAGTCCTTCTACGAGGACCTCTTCACGCGCTACCAGGAAAAACTCTGCGGACCGGGCCACCTGCTGGATCGCATGAAGGGTTTCTGGAAATACTTCGCCGGCGCGTTCAAGAACGGGCAGGCGCTTGGAAAAGAGATCAACCATACCTTCAAGCTGCCGCACTACCTTGAAACGGTGGAACGGTTTTTCCGGGAAGGGCCGGATTGGCGGGGATAAGAGTGGGCGCGCCGTTGCTCGCGGCGCGCCCACTCTGATGTGGAACGCTATTTGGTGACCTTAATGACGGTGAAGCCCGTGGCGCCGCGTTTGACCAGGAACGGGACGGAATCCCCGGATTTGGCTTTCCCGAACTCGGCGTTCAGCTCGTTGACGGACTGAACCGCGACCCGGTTGACCTCCTTTACGATGTCCCCCTGCTGCAAGCCGGCCTGGTCGGCCTTGCTGCCGGCTTTCACCGCCGCCACCAGTATACCCTTTTCGCTCTCGTCGATTCCGAAGCGGCGGGCGACTTCCGGGTTGAGGTCCGCGGCGCGGATACCCAACTCATCGGCATCCGGCACAGCACCCTTGGCCGTCGGCTCCGCATCCTTGCGCTCGGCCAGCTGTACTTTTACCGTCTGCTCCCTGCCGTCGCGCAGGATCTTCACCGGAACCTCCTTGCCGACCGGCATGCCGGCCACGGCCGAAGACAGCTCACGGCTGGTTCCGACCGGTTTACCGTCCACCGCGGTGATGACATCCTTGGTCTTGATGCCGGCCTTATCGGCCGGATCCCCTGGGAAGACCTGGGTCACCAGCACGCCCTTCTGGTCCTTGATGCCGTAGTACTGTGCCAGTTCCGCTGTCAAATCCTGAATGCCGACCCCCATCCAGCCCCGCGTAACGCTGCCGCGCTCCTTGAGCTGCGCGATGATGGTCTGCGCCAGATTTACGGGGATGGCAAAGCCGATGCCCTGCCCCTGGGCGACGATGGCCGTGTTGATGCCGATGACTTCGCCGTTCATGTTCAAGAGCGGCCCGCCGCTGTTGCCGGGGTTGATGGAGGCATCGGTCTGGATGAAGTCGTCATAGGGACCCGCCCCGATGAAGCGCCCTTTGGCGCTGACGATGCCGGCGGTGACCGTCTGCTCCAGTCCGAAGGGGCTGCCGACGGCGAGCACCCAGCTGCCGACCTCCAGTTTTTCGGAATCCCCCATCTTGAGCGGCGACAGGTCCTTGGCGCCCTCAATCTGGATCAGGGCCAAATCGGTCTTCGGGTCGCGGCCGATGACTTTAGCGTCGTACTCGCGGTCGTCAGCCAGCCGGACCTTGATCTGGTCGGCGTTTTCGACCACGTGGTTGTTGGTTGCGATGAAACCTTCCCGGTCGATGATAAACCCGGAGCCCAGGCTGCGCTGCTTGAACTCCCGCCCCGGGCCGCCCTCGCCGAAGGGATCCCGGTTGCCGAACGGGTCGCGGTTGCCGAAGGGGTTTCCGAAAAAGTGCCGAAACACCGGGCCGCCCTCTTTCGTTGTCTTAACGGTACGGATATTGACGACGCCCGGCTGCACCTGCTTGGCCAGCGCGGAAAAATTGGGAAGTACCATCTGGAACTTCGTGTCGGACGCTGCGGTGTCCTTGGCCTCGGAGGGTGCGCTAAAACCAAATCCCCAAATAAACATCGCCATAAGTGCAGCGGCCATCCCCATTTCCAGTTTTTTGAACAAACCGTTTTTCATCCGATTGCCTCCTTGACAGGATTAAGTCGTTATCGACGCGATCATTTCGTCTGACGATGCCGGATGATAAACGCGGAAACTCACCGGAAGATGACGTGAAAATGATCAAAATGTTATCTTGGAGGGGCTTTTTACGGGTTCATCATTTTTGGGAAAGCCCCGCAGGCGTTGCCGGGCGCCGGCGCCCGGCTCTTTGAGGCCGCCCTCAGACCGTTGCCTGTTTCTTGCGGAACTCCGTCAGCGAACCGATGGTTTTTCTGAGTAGGATTTCGGAGTGGCCGTCCACGAGAAAGTTCTTGAGTTCCCCGACCACCTCGTAGCCCCGGTTCCGGTAAAACCGCTGGGCACCGGGGTTGAAAGACGAAACGCAGATGAACAAGTTGGGATATTCTCGGAAGACCCGCTCCTCGGCAAAGGCGACGAGCCGGCGGCCGACGCCTTGACCTCTGCATGCGGGTGCCACGCAGATCGACTGAAGGTAGCCGACGAAGGCTCCTTTCAGGTTCAGCATGATGAAACCGGTCACTTCCCCGCCGCTGACGGCCAGATGGATCTCTTTTCCAGGGCTTGCGAGTGCCCGCAACGAAGCCGCGTAATCAAACCGCAGCGTGATCCACGGCTCGGAGGCCGCCATCATCCGCGCGCAGGCTTCGATCTCGTGGTGCCGTTGGAGGGGCCTGATGAAAACGCTGGTCGCCATAAGACGCTGTTTATGGATGGGCGCTACTTCAGGCCGCTCATGATGCCCCGCACGGCCGCTGGTAGGTCTGCCGGCATCACGATCACCTTCGCGTTCTGCGAGGCGGACATGCTGCTGAGCGCCTCTACGTACTTTTCACCCAGCAGGTAGACGACCGGAAGCTCGTTCTGCTGGATGGCCTCGGTGACCTTCTGGATGGCCCGCTGGGTGCCCTCGGCGAGCACCACCTTGGCCTGGGCATCGCGCTTGGAGGCCTCGAAGCGGCCCTCTGCTTCCAGAACGGCGGCAGCCTTCTGGCCGTCGGCACGGGTCACCATGGCGCGTCGGGCGCGCTCCGCCGCCGCCTGCTCTTCCATGGCCTTCTGCATCGTTTCCGATGGTTTGATGTCCTGGATCTCCACGGTCTTCAGCGTGATGCCCCAGTCGGCGATGTCGTCCGATATGGCCGTCTTCAGCTTGGCCTTGATATGGTCCCGGGAGGAAAGGGCATCGTCCAGGTTCATCTCGCCCACGATGGAGCGCAGCGAGGTCTGGACCAGGTTCTGGATGGCGAGGATGTAGTTCTCGACACCGTAGACCGCTTTTTCCGGCGAAACGATGTTGATGTAGGCGATGGCGTTGACGATCAGCACCGCGTTGTCACGGGTAATCACCTCCTGGGAGGGGATGTCCATCACGATGTCTTTGGTGGTGACCTTGTGGGCGACCGTGTCGATGTAAGGCACGATGATGTTCAACCCCGGGAGCAGGGTCTTGTGGTACTTGCCGAGGCGTTGAACGACGTATTTGCTCCCCTGGGGCACGATGCGCACCCCCAGCGTGATGGTGATCAGCACCAGAATCACAAAGACAATGACGATGGCCATCTCGGGCATGTGAGATCTCCTTCCTTAATTTCGGGCGGGTTGAGGGGGTGATTCGGCGAAAAATTCAATCGGCGCTGGGGTCAGCGTTTTGTAACAATCAGGGTGTTTCCGGATATGTCTGCGACGGCCACCCGGTCCCCGGCGGCTACTTTTTGCTCGCAGATGAACGGCCACTCCTCGGCGCCGAGCAACGGCGTCGTGAAACGCACCGTTCCGCGCCGGTCCTCTTCCGGGGCGCGGATCACCTGGCCGATTTCCCCCAGGAGGGCCTCGCGCGAAATCCCGGCCTTGGTGCGGTCGGCCATGAGGGGCTTGAACAATTTGAACCAGAGAAAGGTCATGCAGCCAGAGCCCAGCGCCCATAAAAAAAGCTGCCATTTGAAAGTGGTCGCGGGGGCGACCAGGAGCACGCCGCCGACGATGAGGCCGGCCAGCCCGAACCAGAAAATGGTGAAGCTCGGGACGAAGAGTTCGGCGATGATCAGGAGCATCCCGAAAACCACCCAGTGCCAGTATTGAGGCTGAAATTCCATGGATTCGTCCTGGATCGATAAATTATTGAAAACAGAAAAAGTATAGCGCAAGCCAATCCAGTATGCAAATTCGTCCGTGCACGTTCTTAATGAGAGTCCGCTCGGATTCGGTCGCGCAGGCCGGTTGACTCGCCTGAGGATTTTGCATAAGAGGAAATCTTTCGACATTATCGGGAGAGGCTCCATGGAAGCATCCTGCATCCGGATTCAATTCGTTTTGAACGGCCAGCCGAGATCGGCCGAGTTCACGGCCGACACCACCGCGCTCAGGCTCATCCGGGATGTTCTGAAACTGAAGGGTACCAAAGAGGGCTGCGGCATCGGCGAATGCGGCGCCTGCACGATCATCGTCGACGGCCGGGCGGTGAACTCCTGCCTGATGCTGGCGGCCCAGCTCGACGGCCGCGCGGTCGAGACCGTCGAGGGACTGGGAACGCCGGAGGCCCTGCACCCCATCCAGGACGCGTTTGTCGACCGCCACGGCGTCCAGTGCGGGTTCTGCACTCCCGGCCTTCTCATGAGCACCAAAGCCCTGCTCGACGAAAACCCGTCGCCGACGCGGGCGGACATCGCCAGGGCCATCTCCGGCAACCTCTGCCGCTGCACAGGCTACCATCACATCTTCGCCTCCATCGAAGCGGCTGCGGCCCGCTCCTTGAGCAAGGATCGACCATGAGTCACGCGCAATACATCCGGCCGGAAAACCTTGACGAGGCCCTCGACCATCTCCATCGGAACGGCCCTCGCACCAGGATCCTGGCCGGCGGCACCGATCTGGTGGTCGACCTGCGCAATGGCGATGCCGGACCGGACTTCCTCCTGGATGTGAGCCGGCTGACCGAACTCAAGGGCATCGAGGCTTCGACGGAGCAAGTCAGCGTGGGGGCTGGCGTCACGCTTTCCGAAATTCAGTCCTCCGATGTCTTGAAACAGCACGCGCCCGCGTTGCATCGCTGCAGCTTCACTTTCGCCAGCCAGCAGATCCGCAACGTCGCCACTATCGGCGGCAACGTGGCCCACTGCTCGCCCTGCGGCGATACGGTGCCGCCGCTGGTCATTCACGAAGCCCGGACGGTGCTGGCGAGTAAACGCGGGCGGCGCGAGGTTCCGATCGAACACATCGCCTCGGGGCCGTATGCATGCTCCCTGCCGGCGGATGAGATCATCGTGCGCTTTATCCTCACGCCGGCTCCGGCCATCACTTTTTCAGACTTTCAGAAAATCGGCCGGCGGAAGTCGCTGGCCATCGCCCGGATCAATGCGGCGGCCATGGCACGCCAGGAGCCGGACGGCAGGATTTCGTTCCTCCGCTTCGCGTTGGGCTCGTGCACCCCGACGCCCCAGCGCATGGAAGAAATTGAAAACGGCATGATAGGCCAGCGGCCCACCGCGAAATTGATCTGGGAGACCGGCCAGCTGCTTGCCGACCGCACCATCGCCATAACGGGCCGGCGGCCATCAACCATCTACAAGGAGACCGCTATTCAGGGGCTGTTCGTGCGCATGCTGACCCCGCTGGTGAGGATATGACGAACACACTCAACTGCATCGGCCGGAGCATCCCCCGCGTCGGCGCCCGGGAAAAAGTCACCGGCACAGCCCTGTTCAGCGCGGACATCGAACTAAACGCTCCGCTGATCCTCAAGGCTTTCCGCAGCGATCGCCCGCATGCCGAAATCGTGAGCATCGCTGTGGAAAAGGCGCTGGCGATTGAAGGTGTCGCAGCGGTGTTCACGGCCAGGGATGTCCCGGGTAAAAATTTGACCGGCATCATCGTCAAGGACCAGCCGGTCTTAGCGACGGACAAGGTGCGCTGCATCGGCGATCCGGTTGCGCTGGTGGCGGCCGAAACCGAAGCGGCGGCCGAACGGGCGTTGAAGGCCATCGAGGTCGTCTACCGGGATTTGCCGGCGGTGTTCGACCCGGAGAAGGCCATGTCCGAGGACACCCCCAGGGTGCACGCCAAGGGCAACGTCATGACGACGCGGGCCATCCGCCGGGGGGATCCCGAGGAGGCCTTCGCCCGCTGCAAGAGCGTCATCGAGAAGACCTACCGGACGACGTTCGTCGAGCACAACTACATCGAGCCCGATGCCGGGGCCGGGTTCGTCGACAGCGACGGCACCTTGGTCATCTATGCCTCCACTCAGAACCCCCACTATGACCACAAGGACGTCGTGACCGTTCTGGGGCTGGCCGACGAAAAGGTCCGCATCATCCAGGCCGCCACCGGCGGCGGGTTCGGCTCGAAGCTCGACCTGAACGTGCAAGGCTTCATCGGGCTGGCCCTCTACCATCTCAAGCGGCCGGT
Source organism: Desulfobacterales bacterium (assembly GCA_030834695.1). Taxonomy (GTDB): domain Bacteria; phylum Desulfobacterota; class Desulfobacteria; order Desulfobacterales; family SpSt-501; genus SpSt-501. The sequence goes on along the minus strand of JAUQXK010000116.1, from coordinate 94,412 downwards.
ACGCTACGTCTACTCGCGCGAGGAGGCCTACCTTGCCACGGCCAAACGCCACCCCCTCGTCATGCGCATGAAGACCGGCGCCGACGAGAACGGGCGCCTGCTCGCCATGCAGGCGACGATCATCTGCGATACGGGCGCCTATGCCTCCTACGGCCCGGCGGTCGCCAACCGCGCCCCGGTGCACGCCACCGGCCCCTATGAAATCGAAACCGTGGATATCGTCAGCTACGGCGTCTACACCAACAACCCCTTCTGCGGCGCCATGCGCGGATTCGGCACGCCCCAGATCGCATTCGCCCACGAGAGCCAGATCGACCTGCATGCCGAGGACCTGGGCCTGGACCCCTTGGCAATACGTCTGCTCAACGCCCAGCGGGTCGGATCGACGACCGCGACGGGCCAAATGCTTTCGGCCAGCGTCGGCATCGGCGACTGCCTGAGCGCGATCCGGCCGCACTACGAGGGGGTCCGCAACCTTGCGGCCGCTGCGCCGCCCGCCCCTTACAAGAAGCGCGGGGTGGGGATCGGCGCCATGTGGTACGGGATCGGCAATACCGGCGTCCAGAACCCCTCGACGGCACGCGTGGAGATGAGCCTGGACGGCGCCGTCACGTTGTTCACCGGGTGCGCCGACATCGGCCAGGGGTCCTCCACCGTGCTTTCGCAGATCGCAGCCGAAGTGCTCGGTCTGGAGGCCCAGGATATCCGCCTGGTTGCCGCTGACACCAAGTACACCACCAACGCCGGCGCCACCTCCGCCAGCCGCCAGACCTACATCTCCGGCAACGCGATCAAAGAAGCTGCCGAGAAGCTGGCGGAGGTGCTGAAAACAGAAGCGGTCAATAAGCTCAAGGTCGCCAAATCAGCCCTGGTATTCGATGGCGGCGGGGTGGCCGTCTGCGAAAAGCCTGATCAACGGGTCGCTTTCGCGGATCTGGCCCGCCGGGCGCACTCCAAGGGCATCGCGCTCTCCTGGCAGGGCTTCTTCGATCCGGAAACCGTTCCGCTCGATCCGCAGACCGGCCAGGGGGTCCCCTACGCCACCTATGCCTTCGCCGCCCAGCTGGCGCTGGTCAGCGTCGATGTGCTTACCGGCGAGGTCGCAGTGGAAAAGATCGTGGCGGCCCATGACGTGGGCAAAGCCGTCCACCCGGAAAACGTCATCGGTCAGATCTGCGGAGGGGTAGCCATGGGCTTGGGGTTTGCGCTGATGGAGGAGTTCGAACCCGGCAAGACCGTCTCCATGAAAGACTACCACATCCCAACCTGCGCCGATATGCCCGAAATCGTGCCCATCATCGTAGAATCCCCCGAGCCTTCCGGCCCCTTCGGCGCCAAGGGTGTTGGCGAGCCGGCGCTCATCCCCACTGCACCCGCCGTCCTGAACGCGATCGCCGACGCGCTCGGCACCCGGATCTACGCCCTGCCGGCCAACCTGGAGCGGGTGCTCGCAGCCAGCATCGCCGCCGGGCATTTCAAGCTGACGATCTAGCCGGCAAAGAACAAAGCGCTATCCATTTGATTAACGCCAAGCGTTGCGATACATTTTTATCAAATTGCGATACGGAAGAGGCGATCACGCCCACCAGTCTGTTATCCCCCCAAAGAAAGAACAGCTCATCAACCGGGCGGCCAAAAAGGAAGGCAAGACCAAGACGGCCTTCATCTAACATCATGGCGTTAAGCATGAGGGGAAAAATGATTAGAAAATATATTCAAACTGCCATAGTGCATGCCAGGTATAAAATTCTGTCAGATGATGGGACATTCTACGGAGAGATCAAAGAATGTCCCGGAGTCTACTCAAACGCCTCAACTTTGGAGAAGTGCCGGAATGAGTTGGAAGAGGTTCTGGAGGAATGGGTTCTAATTCGCATATACAAGAATCTGGAAATCCCTCCGATCGACAACATTGAGATCAAGATTAAGAAGCAGGCCGTTGCCTGATGCCACCGTTTGGTCCTGTGAAAAGAGAGGTCCTGATCAGATGACTCAGGAAGCCTGGTTTTGAGGGACCTGAAAGGCCTCGGATCCTCTCCAGATCCCGCTCAGTCATCCTGATGTTGATCCTTCTCTGTTTCGTCAAACTTGTTCGGGCGTACTCCTCATAGCGCTTCTTGTCCTTCTTAGGAAGATCGGAAACCCATTCCTCGGTTTCCAATGATTTTGCCAATTCCAGATCTTCCTTGTCAGCATATTTTGCTTTTGTCATTTATTGCCTCCCAAAAGCTTCTTTGTGGCCCTTCTATTGGGTATTATCGTCTTCAGAAATACTTTCTCGTCATCTTCAACAAACGGCACTGAATAGATGTAATCCTCGATCTGGACAAGGAACACCATCTGGTTGGGGTAATTCTGTGGATTTGGATGTTTCAGACGATCGACGAGATCCCCGGAAGCTATTGCCAATACGACCTGCTCAAATAAGACTCTGCGCAATTGTTTCAGAAGCTCATTCTTCTCATCGTTCCAATCGTAGAATTTCATGACCGTGTGCCTATTGTATTCAACAATTCGGATAACGAAGCCCGATCAATCTGTCAATAAAGGCTAATCGGCAATAAAACTTTCTTCGGCCATTCATTCCTGTGTCACTTCAGCCGCTCGGTTGTCCCGGCGGGTAGACGGCCCGTTGGCGAGGCAGCCAGCGACGACCACCGCATCCCCGAATCCACGCGCAGTTATGTGGCTATCCCGTTATTTTTTGCGTTGACACCGCCAGCGCAAAAATTGTAGACAATAAACAAAAGACAGCCCGCAACGCCCTTCCACGCCGCAGCGTTTCACGATTCATCCACGAACGGGCACGATACCTATGCAGGGGACCGCGAAGACATCATGAAAGTCGAATCCATCGTCGACCGCACGGTCAAACGTCTCGAAGACATGATCGTCAAGGGCAAGCTTCTGCCCGGCCAACAGGTCAAGGAGCAGGAGATCGCCGACCGGCTCGGCGTCAGCCGGCCGCCCGTGCGGGAGGCGTTCAAGTTGCTGGAGGCCGAGGGGCTGGTACGGCGCGAGCCGCGCCGCGGCGTGTTCGTGGCCGAGCTGAGCGACCAGGATATCTGGGAGATCTACACGCTCAAAACATCCCTCTACACTCTGGCCGCGGTGCTCGCGATCGACAAGCTGACCGCTGCCGGCGTCGAAAAACTGGAAAGAATCGTCGTGCAAATGGAAGCGCTCGTGCATGGCAAGGAACAGCCGGACATCATCCGTTATGAAGAGTTGAACAATCTCTTCCACGACACCACGGCGCTCATTGCCGGCCACGGCCGGCTGAAGAAAATCCAGCAATCCATCAACAACCAGGTCAAACGCATGGCTTACCGCTCCCTGGCGGACCGCCGCCATCTGGAGCAGTCCTGCCGGTACCACCGCGAAATCCTGGATGCCATCAAGGCCCGGGACAAGGTCCGCGCCGAAGCCCTCACGCGCGAGCACATTCAACGGGGGATGGCTGTTCAGGCTGAAATGAAAACCGATTCCCATGAAGATCCGTCGGATCCCAAACGAACCAAGGAGGTTCTGCATGCTGCTGCCCGAAGTTAAGAAGCACTACGGTAAACTGAAATTCCTCATCGGCGGGGAGTGGGTCGATTCCAAGTCCACCCGCATCGAGTCGGATCCCAACCCGGCCACCGGCGAGCCCATCGCCGACCTGCCCCAGGCCACGCCGGAAGAGGCGCTGGCGGCCGTTGACGCTGCGCATGCCGCGTTCCAGAGCTGGAAGAACGTGCCTATGCGCGAGCGCGCCTACATGCTCTTCACGATGCACAACAAGTTCCGTGAGAACACGGACATGCTCTGCCGGGTCCTGGTCCAGGACCACGGCCGCACCATCGAAGAGGCCAAAGGCACGCTCGCGCGCGTCCTGGAAAACATCGAATCGGCCTGCTCGGCGGCATACGGCCTGGTCAAGGAAAATGCAGGGATCCTGAACCTGGCCGGGGGCATCGACGAGTACCTTTTCTGGGAACCCCTGGGGGCCTTCCTGGTCGTCACCCCCGGCAACATCCCCATGCACGCCTGGTCGTCGTTCGTGCCCTATGCGCTCGCCGCCGGATGCACGGTCGTCATCAGCCCCAGCCGCCAGGATCCGGTGGCTGCCGAGATGGTGAACCGGATCGCGCTCGAGGCCGGCTTCCCCAAGGGCGTCATCAACATGATCCACGGCGGCCGCACCATCAATAAGATGATCCTGGACGACCCCCGCATCCAGGGGGTGGGCTTCATCGGCTCCAACCGCGCCGGATGGGAGCTTTACGAGCAATGCGGTCGGCTCGGCAAGCGCTCCTCGATCAACGGCAACGGCAAGAACCTGCTCGTCATCATGCCGGACGCCGATCTCGATTCCGCCGTACCTTGGATGCTGCGGGCCTGTTTCGGCATGACCGGCCAGCGCTGCCTGGGTATGGACAACGTCGTCATCCTGGGCGACATCTACGACGAGGTCAAGGCCCGGTTCAAGGAAGCCGCCGCCAAGATGAAGCTCGGCTACGGCCTGGACACTGAGGTCGAGATGGGCCCCTACGCCACAGCAGTCGGCCGCGACAAGGTCCGGCAGTGGATCGATCAGGCGTTGAACGACGGCTGCAAGCTGGTCCTGGACGGCCGCGGAACGAAGGCCAAGGATTACCCCAACGGCTTCTTCATGGGTCCCACCATTCTCGAGGGCGCCGATGTGGACATGCCGAGCGCCAGGGAGGAAGCCTTCGGCGCGGTGGCGGCTCTCATCCGGGGCGAGAGCCTGGAGCAGGCCATCGATTGGATCAACACCAAGACCAACCTCGGCCACTCGGCCTGCATCATGACCCAAAGCGGCAAGCACGCCCGCAAGTTCATGCGCGAGGTCAACGTCGGCAACGTGGGCGTCAACCTGGGCGTGGCTCAGCCCTACTCGTTCTTCCCGCTGGGGTCCCGCCGGGCCTCGTTCCTGGGCAACGCCAAGTCGCGGCTCGCCTCCATGAAGCTCTTCATGGACGAGAAGACCGTCACGGCGAGGTGGGTGTGAAGCCGCTTGCGGCGGCCGTTTTAAGTTTTAGGTTTAAAGTGTTGAGCCAGCCATGGCGCGCGGCGCCACTTTATCGGCAAGAACGTTTTTTGGTGGGAGAGGCTTTCAGCCTCGATCGTCGCGGCTGGAAAGCCGCTCCCACAGAAAATGACCCAACCTACTTGGAAATGGAGGGAGCCCCCGGCCTTCACTGCCAAAATTGCTTCGGCGGAATAGGCTCCAGCAGCGATAGCATCGCGGCAAGATGCCGCTCCCACTATAATTAGGAGGCAGAATATGGCTAATAGCCTGTTACTAAAAAACATCGGCACCCTTGTCAGCGGTAATATCGAACGGCCCCTGATCGACGCCGACGCGGTATGGATTGAAGACGGGTTGATCCGCCGGGTGGGATTTCTCAAGGACATGGACGAAAAAACGGCCCAGACGGTGATCGACTGCGCCGGCACCACGGTGACGCCCGGCCTGATAGACTCCCACGTTCACCCGGTGCTCATGGATTTCAGCCCCCGCCAGAAGCAGACGGATTTCCTGGAGAGCGAAGTCCACGGAGGGGTCACGACCGCCATCTCGGCCGGCGAAGTCCATCTGCCTGGCCGACCGACCGATCCGGCCGGCGTCAAGGCCCTGGCCATCCTAGCGGCCAAATCCTTCGCCAAGTTCCGGCCGGGCGGCATGAAGGTGATCGGCGGCGCGGTAATATTGGAAAAGGGACTGGTGGAGAAGGACTTCGAGGAAATGGCCCGGGAGGGGGTGAAGGTGGTGGGCGAGATCGGCCTGGGGTCGATCAAAGCCCCCGAGGAGGCCGCCCCCATGGTGCAGTGGGCGCGCAGGAACGGCATGACCGTCATGATGCACACCGGCGGCACCTCCATCCCCGGCAGCAGCACGGTGACCGCCGAACACGTGCTCAAGGCTGGTCCCGATGTGATATCGCACCTCAACGGAGGCCCCACGGCGGTTTCCATGGAAGAAGTCGTCAAACTCATCACCCAGACCTCCATGGCGCTCGAGATGGTCCACTGCGGCAACCCGAAAGTGGCGGTGGAAGCCGCCGAGCTGATCGTCAAACACAAGGCCCTGCACCGGGTGATCATCGGCAACGACGCCCCCTCCGGCACCGGCGTAGTGCCACTGGGGGTCCTGCGGGTCCTCAATTTGCTGGCCGGGCTTTCCCCAATTACACCGGAACAGGCATTATGCATGGCGACCGGCAACACGGCGCGGGTCTACAAGCTGAACCGCGGGCTGATCGCCGAGGGGCGGGAGGCGGATCTAGTCGTGATGGATGCACCCCTTGGCTCGGTGGGCAAGGACGCGCTCGCGGCCATCGCCGCCGGCGACAATCCGGGGGTTTCCCTGGTGCTGGTGGACGGCAAAGTAGTGGTCAACACCAGCCGCAACACGCCGCCGGCGACCAGAAAGCCGACGGTAAAGATCATCGGATAGCGCTTATGATCGTCAACCAGGACAAATGCACCGGCTGCGGGACCTGCGTCATGGACTGTCCGCTCGGGGCCGTTCGATTGAAACGCAAGAAGGCCGTCATCGACGAGCGCTGCAGCGAGTGCGGCGCCTGCCGCCGCGTCTGCCCCGAGGAAGCCATCACCGCGGCAGATATGGCGCAATTGGAAGGCTTGCAATGCGACGCCTGCCCCATTCGCTGCTGGATCAAGGCGGGCTTCATCGGCGCCTGCCAGCGCTACCGCAACGAGGCGGGCCGGCTCAGCCGGGTGGCGCCCTTGCATGCGTTCAGGCAGGTTGAGCCCACCGTTGGAAGCGATCCGGCCGAGGCCATCCGGCGCCCCCTCATTACCGGCCTCGGTGCCGGCACCACCTACCCCGACTGCAAGCCGGCCCCCTTCATCGTCAAGGGCCGCCGGCAGGACGTGGACGTGGTCACCGTGGTGACCGAGGCGCCCTTGAGCTACAGCGGCATCATGGTCAAGATCGATACGGACATCAACATCGGCGCAGAGGGGGCGGCGATTCTGGCCGGAAAACGCCGGGTCGGCATGGTGGCCACCGAGCAGTATGGCTCCAAAATGCTTTCGATCGGCGGCGTTAACCAGTTGACCGGAAAAAACGGAATGGTGGTGGCGCGCACCATCGTCGACGTCGCCAACAGTAAGCCCGTTAAGCTGCGCATCGAGGGCGGGAGCCGGCTCGAAATCCAGGTAGGCCGGCCGCCGAAAATCGACGGCGAAACCCCGGCCAATATGCGGGTCGGCTGCGGAAGCGCCACCATGGGGCTTTTCGCGCCGTTGCTCAAAGAAGCGGCCGACGAGGTGATCGTCCTCGACTCGCACCTGACCGGCCTGATGAGCGAGCACGCGGCAGGCCGCTTTGTCGGCGCCAAGACATCCGGGGTCAAATTGAAATTCCGCCAGAGCACGCCCGGTCGCTATTTCGGTGACCACGGGCCAGGCTGGGGCGGAACGTCGATCACGCGGCCGCAGGACATCATCTCCGGGGTCGACCTCTCCAGCGCTCGACCCGGCATGCGGGTGCTGGTCACCGAAACCACGGGAACCCAAGGGGCGCTCTTCGAGATCGAGGCGGACGGAACGCTGCGGGAAGTGCCGCTTTCCGAGGCATGCCGCCAGGCGCTCGCCGCCATCCGCGAAAGCTGTGAGCCGTCTCTCGTTTCCGCGGTCTACATGGGCGGAGCCGGCGGCAGCGCCCGCGCCGGCGTAACGCGCCACCCGATCGAACTCACCCGCGCCGTGCACCGCGGCCGGGCTGTGCTCACGGTGGGCGGCGCACCGGTCTTCATCCTGCCCGGCGGCGGCATCAATTTCATGGTGGATGTCCAGCGGGTCAAGACCAACTTCTTCTACTGGACGCCCACCCCGGCCACGATCTGCCCCATCGAGTACACCATGGAACTGGTCGACTACGAAAGAATGGGGGGCCACGTGCAGGCCATGCGACCATTCGAGGCTTTGGAGCCGCTGTTTAAAGAGGCATAGGGCAGAGGGCATGGCGCAGAGAGCTGAAAGGAACGGATCCTGCGGAGCATTCATTTTTCACCCTATGCTCTCTGCTCTTAACCTCTAATGGAAATTTCGATGCCCTATGAGACGTCCATCCACCTGCTTCAGGGCGGCGCCGTACTGGTCGAATGCGGTCCGATGCGGCTGGTCATCGACGCGCGCATCGGCAAAGTGGCCCAGCCGCAGCAGTCGGTGCGGGCGGCCGAACAAGCGGTGCGGTTTCTCGAGGGCGTTGCGCAAGCTCGTCCGTTCCTCGGACATGGATACCGAGAGTTGACTCCGGTGGTGACGGATCCGCTGGCACTGAAGATGATCGCCAGCGCCCAGGCGGTCGGGGATGACGATCTGACCCCCATGGCGGCGGTGGCCGGCACCATGGCCGATGCCGTCGCGGATTTTCTTTTTCACCGCGGCATGACCCGCGTGCTCGTGGACAACGGCGGCGATGTGGCCATCCGCAGTTGCGACGGCGAGCCCATAACCGTAGGCATCCGGCCGCGGGTGGACAGCCAAGGCATCTCCCACGCTCTGGTTCTAGGACCGGAGCGGACGGCATGGGGGGTTGCCACCAGCGGGTTCGGCGGCCGCAGCCTCACGCGGGGTGTTCTGGATGCCGCCACCATCGTCGCGGCCGACGCCTCCCTCGCCGATGCCGCTGCAACGGCCGTGGCCAACGCCAGCTGCATTGCCGACAATGCCGTTGTTCGAAAGCCCGCCGAGGAGATCGACCCGCACACGGATATTGCCGGCCTGGACGTGACGCTCGGAATCGGGGTGCTGGAGCCAGAAAACAGGCAGAAAGCGATCGATCAAGCCATGCGCCGGGCTGAGCAGCTGATCGCCAGCGGCATCATTTTAGGCGCCTTCGTGGCCTGCCAGGGACTGAACACGATGACGCGCTTCATCTCCGAGAGGCTAAGGGCCGTATAACTCAACCCATACCGAAACATTCTGATAAATCATGAGGAGGTGGCGTTCATGGAAGTCCGGAGATACATCACGATCGTGGAAGAAATCCTGGAAGAGGGCGGCCGCAAGATGGACCCGGCCGGAAAACGAGCGGCGGCCATCGCCGTGATCAAGAACCCTTTTGCCGGAAAATACGTCGACGACCTGACCCCCTTGATCGACATCGGCGACCAGTTGGGCGGCATCCTGGGCAAAATGGCGGTCGACGCCCTGGGAATCAAGCCGGATGCGGCCGAAAACTACGGCAAGGCCGCCATCGTGGGCGAGGCCGGCGAGCGCGAGCACGCCGCAGCCATTCTGCACCCCAAGCTGGGCACCCCTTTCCGCAATGCCGTGGCCGGCGGCAAATCCCTCATCCCGTCGGCCAAAAAGGTCGGCGGCATGGGCACGGAGATCGATGTGCCGCTCAATTACAAGGACGCGGCCTTCGTGCGATCGCACTTCGACGCCATGGCGGTCCGCATACCGGACGCACCCCGCGCAGATGAGATCGTGGTGGTGCTGGTCGTCACCTCCTGCGGGCGCCCGCACCCGAGGATCGGGGGTCTTAAGATGTCGGAGGCCAAGAAAGAGGACGGGTTGCGTTAATAATTCAACGCACGGAACCCGAAGCCGGTCTGAAAACCGGGATCACGTAAGGTCCTTCCGGAACAACGGCCACGCAGGGATCCCGTTGGGCGTTGACGCTTGCGCTGACGGCGCTTTCGACTGAAGCGACCGGGTCGACGAAAATTTCAGCCAGATCGGAAGGCCGCAGGCCGGTCGTATAGAGATTCACACGGCCCTTCCTTAAGGCTTTTACCAGCATCTGGGTCTGCCACTCGTCGATGCGGGCGTGGTTGCGGGCGATCACATCGGCCATGAAGCGCTCGGGCCCCATCCGGCACAGTTCGCGTTGGGCCGTCACGAATTCCGGACTGCCCATGCCTTCCGAGCATTCGCTGGCGATGACGATCGTTCCCCCGGGCTCCACGATATCGAGGACACCGACCATGCCCTTGATGGTCTGATAGTAGGTTTTATCCAGGGGGTATCCGGCACCGGTCGTGACCACGGTCTTGAACCGGCGCGGAACTGGCACTTCCGCGTACGGCCGTGTAAAGGCCACCGCCTCCAGGTGGCTTTCTTCGATGAGACCGAAATTGACGAACCCGATGCGGCGTTCCTCGTCAATCACGACGTTCAACGCAAATACCTCCCCCACGGCACGCACCATATGCAGCTGCTCCTGATGCAGGGGATTGCCCTCGATGACGGCGTTGGCGGCTCGGGCATGGTCCAATATGACCCCGGCGTGCAGCTTGAGGATGGTGTCGCGGTGAGCGACGCCCGGAACGACCAGCTTGCGCCCGCCGGAATAGCCGGCCATGAAATGCGGCTCCACCAAGCCGACCACAATGCGCAGTTCGGCGTCCACGAAGCGCCGGTCCAGCCGGATCGGGATTCCGGTCGGCGTTCGGCCGAGATCGGCATGGGCATCGCGGTCCCGGGCGAAATGGTTGGCGACGGGTACTTGGTCGAAAACGGCATCGGAACCGATGACTTCGCGCAACTCCGCACCCTCGTTGGGCCGGTGCAGGCCGGTCGCAACGAGAATCAGGATACGGTCTTTCGACATCCCGGCGGCCGTGAGCTCCTCGATCAGCGGCGGCAACAGCGTGCCGTGAGGAACGGGCCGGGTGATGTCACAGATCAGGATGCACGCGGTTCGGCGTTCGCGGGCCAGTTCGCTCAGCGGCCGTCCGGAAGCGGCTCGTCGAAACGACTCGCGCAGGCGCTCTACCGGATCGGCGGCAACCGGCATCGGTTGCTTGCGGATGGTCGTAACGTTTAGGTTCTCCGGAAAGTCAACGGCCAACCGTCCATGGCCGTAAAGCAGTTCGACGCGCATCTTCCGCCTCGCTTGCAGATAAACGGATCCGTTTGTTTCAACCTAACACCGACCATTCCCCCGTGCAAGTGCGGCCGCGCGCCCCCTCACTTGCTCAAAACCCTTCGATATGCGAAGCTAAACGATATTCGGCCGGATGCACGAAGGGGGGAAAATGAAACTGCGCTGGAAGTTTTTTTTCATCCTTCTGACGTTCAGCTTGGTTCCGCTCGCAATCATCACGATCGTTAGCCAGCGGGGAACGAGCCGGATGGGGGCGGAGATATCTGCTGACGTGCAGCAGAATTTCGCGCGCCTTGCCACCGCCATCCTGAAACGCACGGCGGAAAACTCGGCCGCCATCGTCGAACTCGGCAGGAAATCGTTCGAGCTGGCCCTGGCCGGAATTGCGGATGAAGCCGAGTCTGCTTTCACCGAAGACCCGCCGGCCCGAGTGAAAGTGTATTTTGCAGCGGATTTCGATGACCCTGCCAATACGCCGCCGGGTGCCGGACCTCACCCCGGCTATGTAATAAAGTCCGGCGCCGGTTCCTGGGTGGAGGATGTCGTCAGTTTCGAGCACCCCTCGGTATTTCTATCGCCCGGGGTATCGCTCTCGGAAGTGGCGGACGACATCGACCGGCTCTCGCTGTTAACCGATGCGTTTGTAGAGATCTCCGCCAAACTCGGTTCTGCGCTGCACTGGGTTTATGTCAGCTCGGAAAGCGGAGTCCACCTCTCCTTTCCCGGCCATGGGGGATACCCCGAAGGATACGACCCTCGCCAACGGTCCTGGTACGTGGATGCTGCGGATGAGATGCGCTGGAGCCTGCCTCTGGTTGATGCCACGACCGGCCAAGTGATCGTGACATTGTCGAAACTCCTGCGATACCGGGATGGATCGCGGGCGGGGGTGGCCGCCATGGATGTTCTGCTCACGGAGGTGCTGCGGGTCGAAACGCTGTCCTCGCTGTTCACGGCCGGCATGCAGTCGATGCTGGTCACGCCGGTCCATAATCCCCAATCTCAAGCCAGCGATTTGCTCATTATCGCTCAGAAAAAATACCAGACTCAGGATTCCTCCTGGGACGGAGCGATCACCCCCGAACGCCTCTCCACCGAAGACCCGGCGAAGACAGCCCAGCTTGCCGGCGAAATCGCCGCCGGCCGATCCGGTTATATCGAGATGCCTTACCAGGGGGTGCCTTCGATATGGGCCTTCTCGCCGGTCCATCCCCAGACCACTTTTCTCATGATCGTTCCCCGGGAGGTGACGGATCGCCTGCCGGAAAAGACTCTCCGTGCGGTCCGCGCATTCACCTCCGAAGGCCTGCTGACCACCGCCTTTACGGCGCTGGGCGCGATCGTGCTGGCCGTCCTGGCCGCCCTGGCCGGTTCGCGCGGCTTCACACGGACCATGTACGAGTTGGCAGATGCGGCCGGGCGTCTCAGCCGCGGCGACTTCAGCGTCCGGCTGCATCTGCGAACCCACGACGAACGGGATCAGGTGATTCAGGCATTCAACGACATGGTGCCCAAGCTGGAAGACCACCTGCGCATGCACGAGTCCCTGAAGCTGGCCACTGAGGTCCAGCAGAACCTCCTGCCGAAGATCGAGCCGTCCCTGCCGGGCCTGGACATTGCCGGCATCAGCCATTACTGCGACGAAACCGGCGGGGATTATTACGATTATCTTGAAATCTCCAAAGACCCGCTGGGAGCTGCGGCGGTGGTGGTCGGCGATGTTTCCGGCCACGGCGCTCATGCCGCACTGTTGATGGCCTCGGCCCGGGCCGCCCTTCGGCTGCGGGCTTCGCTCCCGGGGGGCCCTGCCGAAATCATTGCCGACGTGAACCGTCAATTTACGGCCGATGTGAACGGCAGCGGCGCTTTCATGACACTGTTCTACCTTGCCATCGACAGCTCACGAGCTGCGGTGCGGTGGGTCCGAGCAGGCCATGACCCGGCCATTTGGTACGACCCCGACTCCGGACGCTTCGAAGAATTCGGCGGCCAGGGCTTCCCGTTAGGGGTGAACGAGGACGCCGTTTTCGAAGAAAGGGAAAGGAAGGACCTCAAATCGGGCGGAATTATCTTCATCGGAACGGACGGTATCTGGGAAACCGCGGGGCCGGACGGCCGGTTGTTCGGGAAAGACGCCCTGCGCGATCTGATTCGGGCCACCTGCGAGCGCAGCGCCCGGGACATTACGAAAGCAGTCGTCCACGCGCTTGAAACCTACCGCAAGGGTCTCAAACCGTCGGATGACATCACCATGGTGGTGATCAAAATCCTATAATTCAATAAGGCGATTATAGCTTCTTTAAAACTCTTCGATAACGTCCGCTTTCACGACGAAATGCGCGATCTGGTCGCGCGCCCCCGTATACGCTTCCATCGCAGCGGCAAGCCTGATCGAAACAGGATCGTCCTCGCCGAGCGCAGACACCGACTGCTCCAGCAGCTTCAGCCCTTCCTGAAAATGCTGATCGATCTCAACCAGAAGCCGCTTGCGGCGTCGATGCTTTTCGCGTTCGCGTTGGATGACCGGAAGCAGCCGCTGAATCGAATATTCCACCAGGGCATCCCGCGGCGCCCTGGATTGCCGGGATATTTCATCCAAAGACGTAAGGGTCCGGCGGCTGATCACGAACGTCTTTTGAACACGGCTCAACGATTTAAATCCCTCGGCTTCGATCTCCTTGGCAATCACGTTTAGCGTTTGGACATCTTCGATGAGGTGATCGAAAAGGGATTTTTGCTTGATTCCAAGGTGCACCGCAACAATGCTCAGAGCCTCGATGGCCCGGGCCGAGAGTTTGAAGGTCGCACGGACCGATTGACGGCCCCGCAAGTCAGCGGCATCGGGTTGGGGCAGATTGACATCTCCCCTCAATGACTGGCTGTTCCTTTTCTCCATGTTATTTTCCATTATTTTTTAATATTATTAAAAAAAGTCATGTGACTATATTGACATATAAAATTTTTAAATTATTTTTTTGTCGGATTCAAAATCAATAATAATATAACCAAAAAAGAAAACAACTGCAAAATGAAGGAGGACCTACCAATGATGGATCTCATTCGATGGAATCCACTGAAGGAAATGGTATCTCTGCGTGAGCGCATGAACCGGCTGTTCGATGACTCGCTGTTTCGTTCCGACCGGCGCAACGACGAAACCGAGATGGGGGTATGGCTTCCAGCCGTGGATGTGTTTGAAAAAGAGGATCAGCTGGTCATCAAAGCGGAGCTTCCGGGCATGGATAAGAAAGACATAAGCCTTGATTTTAAGGACGGCGTCCTCACGCTCAGCGGCGTACGCAAGAGTGAAAACGAAGTCGAAGACGAAAACTTCTACCGCCGTGAAATGTCGTACGGTAAATTTATCCGCTCGTTCAGCCTGCCGGCTGACAGCGACACGGAAAAAATCAAGGCTGAATTCCAGAACGGGCTCCTCACCATCGAGGTTCCCAAACCGGAGCGGCACCAGCCGAAGCAGATTAAGGTGAATTAAAGTCAACTCCCGCACAAAAGGCCCTGAAGAGGGCCTTTTGTCATTTAAGCCCACTGCCGGCACGGTGGTATTGATCGGCGCTGATATGCCCGGTTTTGTAAAGAATGGACAGGATCCAGCGGGCTTTCCACTTCAGCCAACGGCTTGGGCGCACCGGGCTCTCTAATAGCGGCTTCGGTATCACGGCCGTCATCCGGACGATTTCTTCCAGGCTCAGTTGGCCCACGCTTTTCCCAAAGTAATAACGTGCGGCGGCTTCAACGCCGAAAATTCCAGGACCTAACTCGATGACGTTCAAATACAGGTGAAAAATTCGGTTTTTGGACAATTCTTTCTCGATGTGCAGGGCCAGAAAATACTCTTTGAGTTTTCGGACAAGGCTTTTTTCGGTTGACAGGTAAAGATTCTTGGCCAGCTGCTGGGTAATGGTGCTGGCTCCGCGCGCCCATCGGCCCTGCTCCAGGTTCTTTTTCACAGCCTCGCTGATTTCTTCGTAATCGATGCCTTCGTGCTCGTAGAAACGGGCATCTTCAGCCACACGCACCGATTCCTTGAGGAGTGCGGGAATGCCGTCAAATCCGACCCATACCTGACGAACTCTCAGGACTTTGCCGGCTCGCTGCGCTTCCCTGAGGCGCTGCTCGATTAGCGCAGTCGTCGAGGGGTTTTGGCTTTTCAAGTGGCTGATGCTGGGAAGGGAAAGGAAGATGTAAACAACGGCTCCCCCTGCGAAGAGAATGGCCAGTAACATTATGAAAAAGATTATCTTTTTCAAACCCGGTGGCCCATTCTGCCTGTTCGCAAGATGATCGA
Organism: Desulfobacterales bacterium; assembly: GCA_030834695.1. Classification (GTDB taxonomy): domain Bacteria; phylum Desulfobacterota; class Desulfobacteria; order Desulfobacterales; family SpSt-501; genus SpSt-501. The sequence continues at coordinate 79,233 of JAUQXK010000116.1, read as the reverse complement.
CGTGGGCATTTTAGGTTTCCAGTTATAAGTGCCGCCACCATGTTAGAATAAAAAAACCAAGGGGCTGAGTCAACCGGATGAAGCTACTATTTAAGCTTTAAGTAAATGCGGGTATGCGATGGAACGCGGCTCTTTTGGAGCAAAACCTGGAATTGTATTTTACAAATAAAACTTAAGCCTTATATTTCCGGTTTAAAAATTAGGATTGTGTGTAGCCAAACAGAGCCATGTACGAACGCCTACTGTAAATTCAATAATGAAAACACTCGTGAAGATAGTCGGTCGGTTGTTCGCCAACCTGTGGAATCTTATAAGTTTTTGTAGGAGGTTGGCGGGCAATATCGCTTTCATCGCCGTGATCGTGTTCCTGTCGGCGCTGATCGTGACGGACCGGCGCGACAGCCTTCCTGAAAGCGCAGTGCTGGTCCTGTCACCAGCGGGTGTTCTTGTTGAACAGCGTTCGGAAGGCATTCTATCCAACGAGCTGCTGGGAGAAGACATTGCAGCCGAGACCGTTCTTCAGGATATCGTCGATGCTCTGGACCTGTCCAAGGGGGACGACCGTATCAAGGCGGTTCTGTTGGACCTGAGCAATCTATCGAGCGCCGGTTTGAGCAAACTGCAGGATGTGGGTGCCGCCATCAAGCGTTTCCGCCAATCGGGAAAACCCGTGATCGCCGCCGCCGACATCTACACGCAGAGAGCTTATTTCCTGGCCGCCCATTCCGATCGGATCTACTTGAATCCGATGGGAGGCGTGTTGCTGACCGGCTTCGGAATATACCAGAACTACTATAAAGCAGCTCTCGACAAGCTCCTGGTTCAGCTTCACGTGTTCCGGGTCGGAACCTACAAGTCCGCCCTGGAGCCGTTCATGCGCAACAACATGTCTGAATTCGACCGGGAAGCCAGCTCCGCTTTGTTGGAGGTGTTGTGGGCCTCCTTCAAGGCGGGTGTGGCCGACGGCAGAGGCATCGATCCGGAAACCCTCGACGATTACACCAACCATTTTCCCGAACGCCTGGCGGATCATGCGGGAGATGCGGCCCGACTCGCCCTGGCGTTCAGGCTGGTCGATGAGCTGAAGACTGGCGAGGACGTGCGGCAGGAGTTGATCGAACTGGCTGGCGAGGACCCCGCCAAGCGCACCTTCCGCCAGATCCGCTTCCATGACTACCTTAAGGCGGTCCGGCCTGACCGCAAAAGCGGCGAGCCGGGTCCCAAAGTGGGCGTTATCGTGGCCCAGGGCGTGATCCTCGACGGCACGCAACCGGCCGGCAAAATCGGAAGCAGTTCACTCGCGTCCCTGATCCGGCAGGCGCGCAAGGACGAATCCATTCGCTCCGTCGTGCTCCGCATCGATAGCCCGGGAGGCAGCGCGTTTGCTTCTGATACCATCCGGCGTGAAATCGAACAGGTTAGGCTGGCGGGCAAGCCTTTGGTGGTTTCGATGGGGTCGGTGGCCGCATCCGGTGGCTACTGGATCGCATCGGGAGCAGAAGAGATCTGGGCCGCCCCCACAACCGTGACCGGTTCGATCGGAATCTTCAGTGCGTTTCCGACCTTTGAACGGAGCCTGGAAACGGTTGGCGTCTTCAATGACGGCATCGGCACTACCCCGCTGGCCGACGCCTTTAATCCCAGCCGCCCCATGAATGTTGCCATGGCGGAAGCGCTCACTCAGCTCATGAGCCAGAGCTACAGGACCTTTTTGTCCAGAGTGGCAGAGGGACGCAAAATGAACCCGGACACCGTCGAGCGCATCGCGGAAGGACGGGTCTGGGCCGGGCAAACCGCTCGAGATCTCGGCCTGGTGGACCGGCTCGGCAGCTTAGACGAAGCCATTGTGTCAGCAGCACAAAAAGCCGGTCTGGAAAAATATACCATCGATTATCTTCAACAGCCGCTTACCCGCCGGGAACGCTTGCTGAAACAATTCAATGAGCTTTTCGCCGGACTGGTCCGAGCTACCATCGCGAGGGTCGCACCAAACCCGCCTGCGGTTCTGAAATTGGTGTCGGAATCGTTCTGGGACGACATCATGAAGTTCAACGATCCCAAGGGGATCTACGCCTATTGCATGAATTGCCAAGCCTTTTGAAAACTTTACGCTGGGTTAACATTAACATTGTATTCTGGTCCGTTAACAAACGACAACTCATTTGATATAGGGCGCTGACGGAGGAAGCGGTAATGAAGGATAAAAAAACCATCAAGCGAGACCTGCTGGACAAGTTCAGGACGCTCAACGCGGAGAACGAAGATATTCTTCCGCCGCATTGGTTAGAGCTAATTTATTTGAAAAAACTCAACTCAGAAGAAAAAAAACTGTTTAAAAAGGCTATTCAGGAACTCATATCGATGGAAATCGTTCAGAATGTCGAGGGCCCCAACCTTAACCTCAGGCTCACCCAGAAGGGTGAAAACCTAATCTATTCCAGCGAAAACCAGAAGTCAGGCCGGGAGGGTGGCGGCGGAAAATCCATGTTTCAATTCACCGGCACGGAGGCGTGAGCGATATCATCCACTTGGGTCGGTATGGGCCCCCAAAAATCGAAAGGCGGATTCGGGACTTATCCCGCTCCGCCTTTCGATTTTTTATCTATCTAGATTATTTGAACAAATCGTTCAACAGGGATTCACGGATCATTTTATCTGCAATTTTATCCGGCTCAATCTTGTACGTACCATCTTGAATGCTTCGCTTAATCTCGGTAACTTTCTCGGATCTTGTATCAGGAATTGACTCGAGTTGGATGCGGGCCTCCTGAATCCGCTTGGCGGTATCTGAAATGATCACCCGATCCGCCGTGATCGCCTGCTGCTGCGAATCCTTTTCGGCGATATCTTCGGTCTTGGGTTTCGCCTGAACTTGGTTTACATAGGCTCCAACCATATCCGCTTTATTTTTTGGAGAAATTTCCATTTTTTTGCTCCTTACCTGCTCACCATAGCCAAGTCGGCCGGTAGTGTGCTTAAAAGCTAACAGAGTCCGTTTTCACTGTCAAACATCCGCCCCGTTTGATGGTATTATCGGCGCCTTTCCAATCAACTTTAGCTTTTTTTCATAATTTTTCGCATTTTCCAAAAACCGAGCTAAGCCATATCAGAAAAACCTGTCTGCTTGCCATAAAGCCGGTTTTTCGCTAAACGGCTCTATTAACGGAACGGCGGCCCGGCCCGAGCAAGCCCGATGCAACTGTATCCCCAACCGAGCGCCAAATCCGAAACACCTCCGGATAGTGACTATGAAAGACTCCGGCGACACGACCTACCGCCATGTCATGGCCAGCGCCTTGAGGATCCTTGCGCGGCGCGATCACTCGGTCGTTGAACTGATCCAGAAATTAGATCGACGCGGTTATGCGGAAGAAATGGTTCAGCAGGTCGTTGCTGAATGCGGCCGGATGGACTACCTGAATGATCAGCGCGTAGCCCGCCAACTGATCGACCGGATGAAACGTCGGGGAATGGGTTTGCGCCGCATCCGCCACGAGTTGCAGAAACGGGGCCTGGAGGGGGAGCAGGTCGAAGCGCAGTTGCTTGCCGGTGTGAGCCCGCCTGAAGAGCGCTTGCTTGTCAGGCAAGTTGCTGAAAAGAAGTGGAAAACTTTGTCCAATCAGGCGGACCCCCGGAACAAAATGCTCCGGCTTCAGCGATTCCTGCGCTCCCGGGGCTTTTCGGATTCAATGATTGTCGAAACGCTGAAGGAGATGCACCCATGAAAGTTATCGTCATCGGCGGCGGGTGGTCCGGCTGCGCGGCGGCCCTGGTCGCCCGCAACCAGGACGCAGAGGTTGTATTGATCGAACGCACCGACATGCTGCTGGGAACGGGTCTGGTCGGTGGCATCATGCGCAACAACGGCCGGTTCACGGCCGCGGAGGAAATGATCGCCATGGGCGCGGGCGAACTCTTCGAACTGGCCGATCGGAACAGCCTGCACCGGGAGGTCGATTTCCCGGGCCATCGGCATTCCAATCTTTACAGCGTGGCGCGCATGGAACCCATGGTACGGAGCTTCCTTCTTTCCAAGGGAGTTTCGATCCAGTGCCAGACCCGCGTAACAGATGTCGAGATGGCGGATGGCGCCATCCGGGCGGTTCTCGCCAGGCAGAATGAGGCGTCTCTAAGGCATGCCGGCGATGCGTTTATCGACGCCACCGGCACCGCCGGCGGGCCGGCGAACTGCAACAAATACGGCAACGGCTGCGCCATGTGCGTTCTGCGCTGCCACTCGTTCGGAGGGCGGGTGAGCGTAACCGCCAAGGCGGGCGTCAAGGAGATGGTTGGCCGCAAGGGCGACCAGATCGGCGCCATGAGCGGCTCCTGCAAGCTTCTGAAGGAATCCCTCGACCCCCAGATCGTCGCCGCCCTTGATCAAAAAGGAGTGGCGGTGGTCCCGCTTCCGCCCTCGAAAGTGCTGAAAGGCAAGCTGGCCCTCAAGTGCTGTCAGCAGTATGCAATCCCCGAATTCGAGGAAAACATCATCCTGCTCGACACGGGCCATGCCAAGCTCATGACCCCGTTTTTTCCGCTCGACCTGTTGCGGGCCATCCCCGGGTTCGAGAACGCGCGCTATGAAGATCCTTACGCCGGCGGAATCGGCAACTCGATCCGCTACGTGGGCATGGCGCCCCGCGATGACGCCCTAAAGGTCGAGGGCGTCGCCAACTTGTTCTGCGGAGGAGAGAAGGCCGGCCTCCTGGTGGGCCACACCGAGGCCATCTGTACGGGCGCCCTCGCCGGCTACAACGCCGTGAAGTCGATACGCGGCGAAAAGCTTCTGGCGCTTCCGGATGCACTGGCGGTCGGCGATGCCATCTGTTTCGTTCGCAGGCAGATGCGCGAGGAGGGCATCCTCAGCCTGAAATACACTTTCTCGGGCTCGGTCTATTTCGAACGGATGAAAGCCAAGGGGTTGTATACCCTCGATCGGAAGCAGATCGAACAGCGGGTGGGTGCCGCCGGCCTTTCCGGCGCCTTCGCAGCGCGCTGACTTCTTCAAACGTTCCAGCAGGCCACGAAGTGCCCGCCTCCCCGGTCCTCCAGGGGCGGGGGGTGCAGCCGGCATTGGCCCGTGCGGTGGGGGCAGCGGCTTTGGAAACGACACCCCGGCGGAGGATCCAACGGGTTCGGCGGCTCGCCGGCATGAGTGGTCCGGCGGCGGACCCGCTGGATTTTCGGGTCGGGTACCGGCACCGCTGAAAGCAGCGCCTGGGTATACGGGTGGAGCGGTTTGGCGTATATCTCCGTGCGTCCGGCAAGCTCTACAATCTTGCCCGCATACATGATGGCGATGCGTTGCGAGATGTGCCGCACCACCGCCAGATCGTGGGCGATGAAAAGGTAAGCGATGCCGAGATCCTTCTGCAGATCCTGCAGCAGATTCACGATTTGCGCGCGGATCGACACATCCAGGGCTGAGACGGGCTCATCGGCGACGATGAATTCGGGATTCAGGGCGAGCGCCCGGGCGATCCCCACGCGCTGACGCTGCCCGCCGCTGAATGCATGCGGATAGCGGCGGCCGGCATCCGGCGGCAGCCCCACGCGGTGCAGCAGCTCGATCACCTTTGCCTCGGCCGCACGCGAGCTTGCGGCCATGCCGTGAACCACCAGTGGCTCGGCAACGATGTCGCGGATGCGCATGCGAGGGTTCAAGCTGGCGTATGGGTCTTGGAAGACAAGTTGCATGTGGCGGCGCAGGGGCCGTAGGGCACTGGCCGTTGCGTGGGTGATGTCACACCCCTTGAAAAAGATGCGGCCTTCCGATAACGGCACCCGTCGAAGAATGGCGCGGCCGGTAGTGCTCTTGCCGGACCCGGACTCGCCAACCAGTCCCAGCGTCTCGCCGGACATGATTGCAAACGACACATCCTCCACCGCGTGGACCTGCATGCGGTGCTGGCCCCAGAACCCGCTGCGACCCGCATCGAAACGCACGGTCAATCCCTGCACCTGGACCAGTGGACCGCTTTCTTTCGCTTTATCTCGATTTTCTAGAACAGACGCCACTTTTTTTAATGACCTGCCGAAAAAATCAAAGCACGCAATCAGAGTATTACAATGTCCAAAACCGGTTTTGAAATTGCCTCATTGGAGTTTCGGATTTGTTTCGGATTTCGATATTCGAATCTCGGATTCATTCATCATGGTTGTTGCTGCCCGGCGCACCAGCACGACACCATGCGGTCCTCGTCATAGGAGATCATCTCCGGCTGCATGCAGCAGTTTTGGCCGGCGCAGTTGCAGCGCGACACAAAGGCGCAGCCTTGCGGCGGGGCGATCAGATTGGGAGGCAGCCCCTCGATCGCGACCATGCGCTCGCTGACCTCGTCCGGCCGCGGGGTAGCCCTTAGAAGCCCTTGCGTATAAGGATGGACCGGCCGCTCGAAGATGTCTTCAGCCAGACCCACCTCGACGACTTTGCCGGCATACATTACCGCCACCCGGTGACACATCTGGGCGATGACCCCCAGGTCGTGGGTGATCAGGATGACGGACAGCTTGAGCCGGTCCTGAAGTCCGGCTAATAGTTCGAGAATCTGGGCCTGGATGGTGACGTCGAGCGCCGTGGTCGGTTCGTCGGCGATCAGCAGCTGCGGCTCGCAGGCCAGCGCCATCGCGATCATCGCCCGCTGGCGCATGCCGCCGGACAGTTCGTGCGGATACTGGCTCAGACGCTTCTCGGGCGCATTGATGTCCACCCGCGCCAGGAGCTCGCCGGCCCTGGCGCGGGCCTGTTTCCGGCCCATGCCCAGGTGGTGCCGCAGGACCTCGGTGATTTGAGTACCGATCGTGAAAAGCGGGTCGAGCGAGGTCATCGGATCCTGGAAGACCATGGTTATCTCCCGGCCCCGCACCGATTCCATATAAGCACGGCCGGCCGGACCCAGCAGCGATCGGCCCTTCCAGCGGATGTCGCCGCTGATGATCTCGCCGGGGACGTTGATCAGCCCCATGACGGACTGGACGGTGACGCTCTTGCCCGATCCGGACTCGCCCACGATCCCCAGGGTTTCTCCCGGTCGGACGACGAGATGGACACCGCGGACTCCCTGAACGACGCCATGCCGAGTGGTGAAATGAACCACCAGGCCGTCGATTTCGAGCAACGCGGGCTCCTGGGGTGGCGTCATAACGAAGGCGTCTCCTGAAGCCCTTGCGGCGCATGCTTCTTGCGCAGAGCGCGCATCTGGCGCGCGAACTGTTTCTCACGCTCCTGGGGGTCCGAAATCAAGCGCATCCAGCTCGCCACCAAATTGACGGCCAGAACCGTGATGGAAATGGCGACGCCCGGAAACGTCACCAGCCACCAGGCGCGGAACATGTAGTTCTTGCCGGTCGCCACATCCAAACCCCAGGACGTCGCCGGCGGCTGAATGCCCATTCCCAAAAAAGAGAGCGCGGCCTCGGCCAGGACGATGCGCGCAAATTCGAGAATGGCCAGGGTCAGCAGCGGCGAGGTCAGATTGGGAAGAATGTGGCGGAAAACGACCCGCACGGAGCTGCAGCCGACCATCTCGGCGGCTTCCACATAGGCGGTCTGCCGGACCGAGAGCACGGCGCCCCGGGTCAAGCGGCCGTACACCATCCAGCCGTTCAGCGATAGCACCAGGACCACGGTCAGCATGCTGGGACCGATGACCGCCAGAATGATCAAGGCGATCAGCAACCCCGGAAAGGCCACCTGGGTGTCGATCCAGCGCATGATAAAGCTGTCCGTACGGCCGCCGCGGTAGCCGGCGACGAGCCCGAGGATCACCCCGAACGTCCCGGCGATCAGAACGACCGCGGCACCCACGGTGAGAGAGACGCGCGAGCCGTGGATCACCCGCGACAACACGTCGCGGCCCAAATGATCCGTGCCCAGGATGTGTTTCCAGCTTCCGTTGTCTTCCCAGACCGGCGGGGCGAGGCGCGCCCGAAGATCCTGTGTCGTCGGGGAATAGGGAGCGATCAACGGGGCGGCGGCGGCCATGAGAATCAGGGCCACGACCATAACGATTCCGGTGGACCCCGCCTTGTCCCGCCAGAGCTCATCGAGCAGGGATTTCATTCGGCCGTCTGGCGCTTCGCGTCGATGGGAGGCGGCAACGGTCATGGTCACGCAAGCTTCAGCCGTGGATCGATGGCTTTATAGGCCACGTCCATCAGGATGTTGATCAGCACCACCAGAACGGCCACGGTGAAGACGATGGCCTGCAGCAGAATCAAATCCTCGCGTTCGATGGCCTGAATGGCGGTCAGCCCAAGCCCCGGCCAGGCGAAAACCGTTTCCACCACCACCGAGTAGCCGGCCACCGCCCGGATGAGCTCCCAACCGCACAGGGTGACGACCGGCAGCGCGGCGTTGCGCAAAGCATGCACGCCGACCACCCGGTAAAAAGAAATCCCCTTGGCGAAGCAGGTCCGGACGTATTGCTGGTTTAATTCGTCGATCATGGAGGAGCGTACGATCATCACCAGTCGTGCCAGGGCGGGCAGCGCCATGGTAATGGTGGGCATGATGAGATGGGCCGGCGTGTCCACGCCGGAGGTCGGCAGCCAGCCGAGTTGAACCGCAAACACGACGATCAGAAGCAGCCCCAGCCAGAACTGCGGCACCGAGAGCCCGATGAGGCTTAGGAAAACCGTGCTGCGGTCGGAGGCGCCTCCCGGCCGAAGCGCTGCGATGATTCCGAGGGGGATCGACAGGAAAAAAGCCAGCCCGATGCCCATGAAGGCCAGTTCCAAAGTCAGCGGCAGCTTTTCGAAAACGATCCGCATGGCCGGCCGGCGCTGCCAGAGGGAATCCCCGAAGTCGAGCCGGGTAAGGCCCCCCATGAAATCCACGAACTGGACATGGATGGGACGATCCAGGCCGAGCTGTTTTTCAAATTCCGCGCGCTGCTCGGCGGTGGCCTCGAGGGGCAGCATGACTTTGACGGGATCGCCCACCAGGCGGGTCACGACAAAAACCAGCACGGTGACCCCTATGATCACCCCGCCACCCTGCAGGAGACGCTTGAGAAAGTAACGGCCCACCCCCTCTTATTTCACCTTCATCTCGCTGACCAGCATCTTGGCATCCACCCGGCCCGGCCAGGCGAGCCGCTTGCTGACGCCGTAGATGTCCTCGATGTTGAGCAGCCAGACGAAATAGGCCTGTTCATGGGCGCGCTTGACGGCCTGATCGTAAAGCCCAGCGCGTTTGGCAACATCGGTCTCGGAGCGTGCCGCATCGATCATGCCGGCCAGTTCCTTGTCGCTGTTGGAAGAACCGGTGCCGCCGGCTTTGTAGTAGGCCGAGAAGCTCTTGTCCGCATCCATGAGTTCATTGGAGCTTACGACGAAAATGGCGTCGCCCCGAGTCTTGCGGTCAAACAGCCGGTTCAGATATTCGTTGAACTCGAAAATCCGCACCCTGGGCTTCAGCCCGACGGCTTCCCAGTAGCCCGCCACGGCTTCCACCATTTCACGGTCCTTGAGCCAGCGGCCGGCCGTGCCGATGACCTCGATCGTCGCACCGGTTGCACCGGCCTCTTTCAGCAAGGCTTTGGCCTTTTCCGGATCATAGGGATAAGGGCCCACCGACTTGCTGAAGCCGAAGAATGAAGGGCTCAACAGCTGCCCCTGAGCGATCTGGGCGTAGCCTTCAAACAGCCCCTCGGCCAGGGCCTTTTTGTCCACGGCCAAGTTGAGGGCTTGGCGTACGCGCACATCTTTGGTCGGCCCGCCGTCGGCGTTCAGAATGATGATCGGGTGTTCCAGGCCCAGCATGTGAATGGCCTGCGGCACCTTCTTGGTGAATTCCGGAAGCAGGTTGGTGATGAGGTCGAATTCACCGGCCATCAATCCTGCCAGCCGTGTGCCGGAATCCGACACAAAGCGATAGGTCACTTTCTGGATCGCCGGCTTGGCGCCCCAATAGCCGGGATGAGTCTCGAGGATCACATTCTGGCCGCGGTTCCATTTCACAAATTTGTAAGGTCCGGTCCCAACCGGCGTTTCGGCGAACTTGGGATCCTTGCTGTGGCCGGGCGGAACCATCTTCATCCAATAAAGCCGTCCGGGCAGGATCGGATCGGGCCCGTCCGTGATGATTTGAACGGTGAGGTCGTCCACCTTCTTGGCATCTTTGATGGTGGAGAAAAACGATATCTGCTCGGATTTGAAGCTGGGGTCGATGAGGCGTTTGACGCTGTGAACCACCGCATCGGCGTTGAAGGGCTCGCCGTTGTGAAACTGGATGCCCGCACGCAGCTTCACCTCCCACGTCTTGGCGTCTATCAGCTTGGGCTCCGAGGCGGCCAGGCCGGCCGAAAGCCGGCCGTCCGGCAACCGAGCCATCAGGGTTTCATATACGTTGTCGTTGACGGCCCGTTCGCCTCCGTCTTCACGGATCTGCGGGTCCAGAGTCGTCGGCTCCGAACCGAGTGCGATGATGATTTCATTCGCCAGGACCGGAGTCGCGAAGAAAAAGAGCCCGGCGACGATGCAAACAACGTGTCTGATGGCTTTCATAAGGACCTCCGACGTTGGATGGATAGAGAAAAAAACTGTGGGGTAACGATTCGCGGGATGGCTCGACGCGAATGGTCGAGGGTCATGACTACACGCCGGCCGGAAGATTGTCAAGCGCGATGGCGGCCTCACGTTCCGACCGGCGGCTGCCACCCCGGGTTCGCAGCGCTTACAATCGGTCCGACTGGAAGGTGTTGCACTGGCCCATGCTGCCGGTTTCCAGACCGCGCTTGAACCACCGCACACGTTGCGCGGAGCTGCCGTGGGTGAAAGAATCCGGCGTCACATACCCCCGCGACTGGCGCTGCATCCGGTCGTCCCCGATCATGCTCGCGGCGTTGAGCGCTTCCTCGATGTCGCCTGTCTCGAGAATCTGCCGCGACCGGTCGGCATGGTGAGCCCAAATCCCGGCCAGACAGTCTGCCTGGAGCTCCATCATCACCGAAAGCCGGTTGGAGTCGCTGTCGGTCGCCCGGCTGCGCAGGGAATGCACTTTTTCGGCGATCCCCAGAAGATTTTGAACATGATGGCCTACCTCGTGCGCGATGACATATGCCTGGGCGAAATCCCCAGGAGCGCCGAATCGCTGCTTAAGGTCGCTGTAAAAGCTGAGATCGATATATACTTTTTGATCCGTCGGGCAATAAAACGGGCCGACGGCCGTCGAGGCCAAGCCGCAGGCGGACTCAACGGATCCTGAAAAAAGCACCAGTTTGGGCTCCTGGTAAGTCTGACCCATTCCATGAAAAACGGTCTGCCAGGTGTCCTCCGTATCGGCCAGCACCACGGATACAAATTCCGCAAGGCGATTCTCCTCTGGCGAAGCGGAATAGGGCTCGGATTGTGTGGGGGCGCCGGCTCCTGGTATGGGCAGCTGGCTTTGGTTTAAAATAACGGAGGGATCGATCCCAAAGTACATGGCCACCAGAACCAGCAGAAGGGTGCCGATTCCTCCTCCGGCGACCCGCCTTGACACATGCCCTCCCCGGCGATCTTCAACGTTTTCGCTGCGGCGACCGTCTTGCCAACGCATGTTTCACCTATGGGCTTGTCAGTTTTCTAATATTTAATTATGGTGTCGGTCTGTGGACCATGTTTTCGCCGCCAAAGTATTAACACCCTTTGACCAAGTCAAGCAGCATTTTTCAGGCCGTTCGGCAATCAGGGCGACCGAACACTGCTGAAGGAAACCGAGCGTGGCTCGATCCTCGACAGGTGGTGCTGAACAAGATTTCAGCTGAAGCCTGCAAAAAATCGAACTAATTTTAGGCGATAAATAACGCTGCGCGCCTGTAAAACGGTTTCCGACACTGGAGGAATTGTTTTCTCAGCCCTATCCAGGCCGTTGCCCAATCCGAGAGACTGGCTGCGCGAATAAAAGTACCTAACGGGCTAAAACACCACATAAAATTCGATTTGATGCGTTAAGTGCATGGTTTTTGCTGACTTATGGACCGAAGCGTGCCGGTTCGGGGGGATGTCGGAACGCTGGTTGGGCGCTGGGATGTGAAAGGAGGGGACTGTCATGGTTTATCGTGAAGAGGACTGCCCCAAAAAGAAACTGGTCCAAAAATCAATGGGCTGGACCTTCGCCCTCGTTTTGGGCTTGCTGGTTTGCATAGCGGACATTAAGCTGCCGGCCGAGACGGAAAAGGGCGATACTCCTCTGGAAAAAAGGATCGCCGGGGATGAAGTCTTCCCAAACTTCGTCTTTTCGAATCCGGATGAAGGCGAAATCTCCGGGCATGCCGCGACGCCTTTTGTTCCCAGCGGTGAACCGGCACTCGTGCCGTTTGACCGGATCATTCATGAGGCCGCCGGCCGTCACCATGTGGATGCCGATCTTATTCTGGCCGTCATCATGGCGGAATCACAATTCAACCCCACTGCTCGATCCAAAAAAGGCGCCAGGGGATTGATGCAGTTGATGCCGATCACCGCCGATGCTCTTGATGTCGTTGATATCTTCAGCCCTGAAGAAAATGTAAATGCCGGCGTAAGGCATCTCAAGTGGCTACTGGACCGTTTCGATGGAGATTTGAGGATGGCGCTTGCCGCTTACAATGCCGGCGTTCAAAACGTGCTGCGCCATGACGGCGTTCCTCCCTTTCCCGAAACGCGAGCCTATGTCAAACGGGTTCTGGAATACTATGCTGAGATTAAATACGATTCCTTGGAGTTTTAATCTTCGACGGTCAATCGGCTGTTGCGCACCAGGATTCGGCCGTCGACCCATATCGCCATAGGTTCTCCGGCCAGAAAATTTTGTTGGGGACCGCGGTGCTGTGCGTGAAGATGCAGGTGCGGCTCCGTCGACAAGCCCGAGTTTCCTACCCTTCCGATCAATTGCCCCGCCTGAACCCTTTGCCCGGTAACTACCGTGAGGCTGGAATGCATCAGATGCGCCAGCAACACATCCGCTTCGCCGCATTCCAGCCTGACGAAGTTTCCGGCCGGATGCCCGCGATCGGTTTCCGGAGGTTTTTGGTCCGGCAATTGATCTTCGATCTGAGCGGCCACTCCCGTGCAGGGTGCGTACACCGGTTCCCCGAAAATGTGATAACACCGCGGGTCTTCCGGCCATAACCCTTCCGCTCTTCGGCCGAACCGGTCGATGCGAACAAGGTCGAGCGCATAGCTCTGCGCCCGATATTCCGAAAGGGATTCGCGCGCCAGGGTCTTCATGTGGGGGTTGATCAGAATGGAGTAGCCGCCGTTGACGACATAATAAGTTCCGCCCTTCAGCGGCGACGCCAGCTTGATGGACAGGCCCTCCGGCGGACCATGCCCACTCAGCGCCCAGCAAAGCATGGCCGTGCAGAATGCGGTCATCCCCAGCGTGCTGGCGATCGTTAGACCGGACTTGATTCGCCCGCCGGTTCGCGGTCCATAGCGCCAGACCCGGAACCAGGCGGCCCCTGCAGCTCCCACGCCCAGAATCGCATAGCCGTATGGCAAGTACCAGGGCGCCAGCAGCCATGCGCCCGCAACTGCGATCAAGGCCAGGTAGGCACCAACTGAAAGCACTTGCAGCAACCATTCGATTCGGCTGTAGCAGATGCCGCGCCATAGAGTGGCCAACAGGGCCAGGGGCAGCAAAACTCCCCCCAGGATGGTAACGAATCCTAATTCCATCATATTCATGCCTGCGAGGTGGCGATAGCCGAGTTATAGCCCTCTGCGGTCCTACCGCGCATACCTCCCCCGCAGGGCTGTTGTCGAATGTCGGCAAGTTCGGCTCAGATTTACCAGAAAGGAAGCGATGATGCCACTGTGCGCTCCGCGTTTCCTATCAGCATCTTGCAGCGCACATGGCCGTGGGGCTCGCCCGGCATTCGGGGACGATGGGGCCGGGGCATGGTTATCTATGAGAAGGGGTGAATCTTTGGGAGATAGGTATTTTTCGCACTTTCGGCGAATGCGAAAAAGGCGCCTCGCAGACAGGGCGGCATTTTGGCGAATTGAATACCTAAAGATTGGATCGTGATGCCCTTTACCACCACGCTGCGTTTGCGCACGATTTGTCCTGAAATCGTTATAGACAACTCCTCGGCCGGAATGGTGACGCGCACCCGGCGGCGGATGAGTCCATCCATGTCGACGGGGACGCTCAAGGCGGGGTTGGTTCCGTTGCTTTCAGGCATGAAGGATACTCCCGAGACCGATAAATCGCGGCAATAGCCTTTCATGATAATGGGCGGCTCATTATTGACAACTGGAAATATTTCGATGCTCATACGGGTTGGAATCGTATAGCGCAGCCCTTTGCGGATTCCATTCGAACCGGCTTCCGCCTTTCGTTTGGAACGGCTGCGGCAAAGCCGGATAACCCCGCTTTCCACGTTGGGGTGCTTGCGGCAGGCACGAATCAAGCGGCGCCTTGAGACCACCAGCAATTCCGCACGGGTGCTGGTGACAACATGCGGCTGGGTGGGGACCTCCTCCGAGAAAGGATAGACTTCCCCAAAGGAATCGGATTCCCCAAGCACGCGGCAGGTGTCCCGTCGAAACGTGGTTTTTTGTGAAATCATCTCGTAGCAGGATTCTCTCAACCCCCCCGAAACTACAAGGTAGAGATCCGCATGGCGCTTTTCGGCGATGAGGATGTTCGTTCCGGCCGGTGCACTGATGCGTCGCGAATGCGAAAAAACGGCCATGCGTTCCAGCGGGTCGAGGTTTTGAATGAAATCGTCGGCCGGGGAGCCATTGTGGGGGGCGCTCTCGATGACCCGGTGAAATTCGACGAGCGAATCCCGGGACGGACGCTGCAGCTGCCACTGTAGGATTTTGGCAATCCATGCCTGCAACAGCCTGCCCGAGGATAGAAACAGTGATGCGGCTTCGTTGTATTGCCGAACCGCGGCCGCCTTTAAGCGCCCTTCGACCAGCATGTCTGCATGCATCCTCATGAGCTCCGGACGGCCGGGGAACTCCTTGAGGATCTTGGCAAAAGCCTCAATAGAATCGATGATAATCGAACCATCGATAATGTAGTCGGCGGTCGTTTTTTTCATTGTCTTCGACCGATTCCGACTCGGGTCTGCACGCTTTGCACCACTATCCATATCGTGGTCATCGACATAATTGTCGGATGACTTTAGCCGCCCGGTGGCAACGGCGATGGATTTCGGCCTTGACCTGGGCAGCCCGTATGGTATGAGTCTGCACTTTTTTGGAAAAGTCCTATCAAGGTTTGAAGATGGAAGAATCGTTCCCACGAGTCCGCAAGGCTTTGGGCGAAGGGCTGCGCAGAGCTCTGAGCGGTTATATCTGGCTGCTGAAGATCCTCATTCCGGTTTCACTGGCTACCGCACTGCTCGACTACAGCGGGTGGCTCCAGAATATGGATGTCGCTCTCAAGCCCGTCATGGCAACCCTGAGCCTGCCGCCATCGGCGGCACTGCCGATCCTCATCGGCATGACGGCGGGAGTGTACGCGTCCTTGGCGGCCATGGCCGTGTTGCCGCTTTCAGGCGATCACATGACCATCATCACCGTGTTCATCCTGATTGCCCACAACCTGCCGCAGGAAGGCATCATCCAGGCCCGGTCCGGGATCAATTTCGTGAAGACCACGCTGGTGCGCATCACTGCGGCGCTGGCTGCCTGTGCAGTCGTCGCCTGGTGCCTTCAGGCCGATGCCGGCGCCGCCGTTGCATCCGTCTCCGTTCCCTTGCGGGAATGGCCCTCTATGGGGGCCTTTCTGCAGAACTGGCTGGCAGGGATGCTGCATTTATGCGCGAAGGTTCTCATCATTGTCATCGGGGTGATGGCGCTGATCGAGCTGATGAAGGAGTTCAGCCTGATCGATGTATTCGTCAGACTCTTCGCCCCCGTATTAAGAATGATGGGGCTTCACCAGCGGGCCGGCATGCTCTGGCTCACGGGTGTCCTTTTCGGGCTGGCCTATGGCGGGGCGGTCATCGTGGAGGAGTCCAGCAACCTGCGGCTCAGCCCGGAGGAGGTTGAAAAACTCCAGCTATCCATCGGGATCAATCATTCCATGATCGAAGATCCCTTGCTGTTCTGGCCGCTCGGGGTGAGTCCGTTCTGGCTCTGGGTGCCGCGGCTGGTGGCGGCCGTAGCGGCAGTCTATCTGATAACAGTCTGGTTCAAACTCAAGAGAGTGTTCGAACGAAAGACGGTCTAACCCCCCACCCCGGACGCGAGACCCGATCGGAACTTGATCTTTAAGCGCTCGATCCTATTTTTGCAGAGAAACAACACCCGCAAGATCGATCCGGCCCATTCGGGCGGATCCGATAGGACGGAAGCCATGCTCAAAGAAGGAACCAAAGCCCCCGCATTCTGCCTGCCGGCTGCGGAAAAAGACAGGGTGTGCCTCAAGGATTTCTCAGGGAGATGGGTGGTGCTCTATTTCTACCCCAAGGACAGCACAAGCGGCTGAACGGCGGAGGCTCTGGAGTTTTCAGAGCTCAAGCCTCGGTTCGAGAAGCTCGGAGCCGTGGTCCTGGGAGTCAGCCCGGACTCGGTCGAATCCCATCGCAAATTCGCCCAGAAAAACAACATCGCGGTCACTCTGCTGAGCGACGCCGAACAGGCCGTCATCAAAGCCTATGACGCCTGGGGCACCAAGAAAATGTACGGCAAGGAGTTTGAAGGGGTTTTACGCAGCACGGCGCTGATCGACCCCAAGGGAATGGTGAAGGCCGCCTGGCCCAAAGCCCCCAGCAAGGGCCACGCGGCGGAAGTCCTGGAGGCGTTGCAGCAGCTTGGCGCTTGACGGGGCGAGAACGACCATCACGGCATTGCTCCCCCTTTGGCAAAGAGGGCGGGGGGATTTGAATTCGCGCAGAATGACTCGGAGCGAATTACTCCCTTAGGATTTCTTTAATCGTGCGGATCAGGCCCCTGAAATCGATCGCCATCTCCCTCTCGACGTCACGCGTCTCGCCCTTGCCGTAGACCAGGCCGAAGCGCCGGCCGATGGCGATCCCCTGGTTGTCGCAGTAGGTCGCCAGCGAGTGCTTGGTCATGCTGCCGATGATGAAGGCCCCCGCCAGTTGGGCCCACTCGAAGTGCGGGCCGTCGCCGCCGCTGTCGCCCATCACGATGACCCGCTCCGCCGGAATGCCCATCCGGGCGACCACTATAGCGGTGTTACGGCCCTTATCCCGGGTTTCATGCAGATCGAGGATGAAGGGCGGATCGCCGTCGCCCGCCGGGAAACGGAACAGCGGGTTGGCGGAGAGTACCGGTACGCGCGGCAGCAAACCCTTGGCGAATACCCGCTGAAAATAGCCGATCATTCCGGTCGTGTTGAGCATGAAGAGGATGCCTTTGCCCGAACACCACTCGATCAGCTCCGGGACCCCTTGGTAAACCGCAAATTCGCGATCCAGATAGGCGTCCATCCTCTCCGGCGAGATCGGCCCCGGTAATGCTCCTTTGATCCGGTTGCAGGCTTCGCCCAGCGAGATCCGGTTTCCGGTATAGCTGCGGAAGATCTCCTTCAGTTCTGACTCGAGCTGCGGATAGGCAAAGGCGATGAAGTCGAAGGGCCCCGACGGCGACAGACACTCGCTCCAATCGGAGGATAAGATGGCTCTGAATGGCCGAGTTTGCTTTCCCATGCATGAACCTCACCGAATTGGGTTCGAGAATCTCAATCAGTCAGTCTATAGCATTTCGGCCCTCCACGATCAAAATGGCCGGGGCCGGTTTGATCGCAAGAAACGGGTGGCGCGATGTGATCGGGGCGTATATAGTCGGGCCTGAATGGAGCACGGTCCTGGCACCGATCTCACTCAAGGAGGCATCAACCATGAAACCGGCCGACTATTTGAGCGCATGCCGCGATTATGAGCGCATCGAGAAAGCCATCAAGTACATCGAAACCCACTTCGACCGACAGCCGGAACTGAAGGAAATCGCCGACCACGTCGGTCTGAGCGAGTTTCACTTCCAGCGTCTGTTCAGCCGCTGGGTCGGCATCAGCCCCAAACGGTTCCTGCAGTTCCTCACCAAGGAATACGTCAAGGCCCTTCTCGCACGGCCCACCAGCCTGCTGGATGCCGCCTATGACGCGGGGCTGTCCAGCCCCGGACGCCTGCACGATCTCTTTGTGAGCTGCGAGGCGGTGACCCCCGGCGAGTTCAAGGCCGGAGGCAAGGGACTGACCATCACCTATGGGTGGCACCGCAGCCCCTTCGGCGAATGCCTGATCGCCCGGACCGAGCGCGGGATCTGCTGGCTTTCATTCATACGCAACGGCAACCGGCAGGCGCTGATCGCCGAGTTCACGGCCGCCTGGAAGAACGCCCGCATCGTCGAGGACGGTAACCGGACCCGCCCGCTGATCGCGCGGATCTATGACCCGGCCATGTGGAACCGTTCAAGCCCCTTGCCCGTTCTGGTCAAGGGCACCAACTTCCAGATCAAGGTCTGGGAGGCCCTGCTGAAGATTCCGGTCGGCACTGTGGTGACCTATGAGGACATCGCACTTTACATCGGCTTGCCAAAGGCCGTGCGGGCCGTCGGGAACGCCGTCGGCAAGAACCCGGTCTCTTTCGTCATCCCCTGTCACCGGGTCGTCCGTAAGACCGCTGAGTTCGGCAACTACGGCGGCGGCCCGGCGCGCAAAAAGGCGATGTTGGGATGGGAGGCGAGCCTGGTCGCCGTGTAGGAAACAATCTCCGCATCCAGCTGATCTCGTCGCCACTCTTGTCATCCATTTCCAGCCCGCAAAGCGAGGCGCTTGAAAAATGCTCCATGTCGGTTGCGGGCGGCGGCTAATGGGAGCGGCTGCGGTTATTCCGTGACAACGAAGAGGTGGACTTCCCGCGGGCCGTGGGCGCCGTGGACCATGGTGGCTTCGATGTCGGCGGTCTTGCTGGGGCCGGAGATGAAGGACATGTAGCTGGAAAGCCCCTCCGGCCGATAGCGCTCGTCCCAGCGCAGCAGCGCGAAGAGCTCCTTCATGTCGGCGAGGATCTGGTCCCAATGGATGACGGCGATGTGGATGGAGGGCACCAGGGCCGCGGAGCGCGGCTGGCCGGGGCGGGTGCGCATGACCAGCGTCGCGGTGTCGGCCAGACAGAAATCGGCCGACGTTACCCCGATGAAAGACGCGATGATCTCGGCGCGCTGGCGCTCGCGTTCTGCCTGGTCGAATGCACGGCCGGCATCGACCGGGATCGGGCCCGTTAGATGCACCGGGATCTGCAACCGGTCAAGCGCCTCGACGAGATTGAGGCGATCGATCAGCGGATGCCGCCAGGCCGCAATGCT
Organism: Desulfobacterales bacterium; assembly: GCA_030834695.1. Classification (GTDB taxonomy): domain Bacteria; phylum Desulfobacterota; class Desulfobacteria; order Desulfobacterales; family SpSt-501; genus SpSt-501. The sequence goes on along the minus strand of JAUQXK010000116.1, from coordinate 59,973 downwards.
CTTGGCCTCCCCCCATTCCGGTTTTTTTTCGGCAGCCAGCCGGAGGATGGCGGCAGTGGCATAGGCCACGTCCGGAAGTGCCGTCACGTTAAGGTTGATGGGCTTTCCGGCCTCGATCAGCCGCTCCAGCAAAGCCTGGCGGTCTTCCGCCGCGCGCCGATGGATGCGCTCCTGCAGCTGCAGGTCTTCATCCGACGGGCTCTCGGCGAACAGGTGCCTGGCCTCACGGGTGACATCCGGCGCGTGGCCCAGCGCGGTGCGGATGCGCCGAATAAATTGGGTCTGGTCCGGGGTTTTCATCTTCTCACGCATCCCGTATCCGGCATCTTCATCCTTTTCTCGTTCTCCGCCACCGTTCCATGAACGTCTCTTCCGCCAGCGGGTGCAGGTCGCGGCTCTGAGTCCAACCCTGAACCGGCGGAGGGAGCCGGCGGAGCATGCCCTTTTTCTGCGGCAGCAGCTGCTGCCCCGCAGCCGCCAGCTTGAGTCCGAGCTCGTAGATCCGACGGTTGCGGATAAGCCATGACCAGCCGCGGTAGGCCAGGCCCTCGGCGCGGCTGGCCGGTTCGACCTGCCAGTCTGCATCGCCGTAGGCCAACTTCTCCCGCAGGGCGAGCAGCATGCGCGGCAGATCGATGTTCATCGAGCAGGCGTCCTTGCAGGCGCCGCAGAGGGTCTCGCCGCAGCACAGGTCCTTGGCGCGGTTGATCCCCGTGAGCAGCGGCGTCACCACCGCTCCGACCGGCCCCGAATAGGCGAACCCGTAGGAATGCCCGCCGATCTTGCCGTAAACCGGGCAGACGTTGAGGCAGGCGGCGCAGCGGATGCAGCACAGCATCTCGCGGAACTGCGGGTCGGCCAGGATCCGGCGGCGGCCGTTGTCGATCACGACCAGATGGAATTCGTCGGGGCCGTCCGATTCACCGGGTCGACGGGGCCCGCCGATATAGCTCGCGTAGGTGCCCATGGTCTGGGCGGCCGCGCCCCGGCACAGCAGCCTCAGGATGATCTCGTACTCGTCCAGCCGCGCCACGATGCGCTCCATCCCCATGAGGGCCACGTGGACCCGCGGCATGGTGGTGGCCATGCGAATGTTGCCCTCATTGGAAACGGTGGTGATATGGCCGGTCTCGGCGCAGGCCATGTTGACGCCGGAGGTTCCCATGTCGGCCGCCAGGAATTTCTCGCGCAGGGCCTTGCGGGCGGCCTGGGTCAGAGCGGGCGGATCGGTGGTGCGGCGGATGCCGAGTTTTTGAACGAACAGGTCGGCGATGTCCTGGCGATTCTTATGGATGGCCGGAGCGATGATGTGCGAAGGGGTCTCTCCGGCGAGTTGGATGATGTATTCGCCCAGATCGGTTTCGACCACCTCGATTCCGGCCGCTTCCAGCGCCGGATTTAAACCGATCTCCTCCGACACCATGGACTTGCCTTTTACAACCAGGCGCACGTTGTTGCGCCGGGCCACCGCGAGGCAGTAGTCGACGGCCGCTTGGGCGGTTTCGGCAAAATAGACGTAACCGCCGCTGGCGCGGATCTTGGCCGCCAGTATTTCCAGGAGCACATCGAGGTGGGCGATGGCTTTCTCCCGAATCTCGTGCGCCTTGAGGCGCAGATCCGGCCCTTCGGGCAGCCGCCGGTAGGCCTCCGCCGTCCCCCGGCCGAAGCGGTCCTGCAATCCGACGAGCGCCTTCTGCAGCACCGTGTTGGCGATGCCGCGCTTGGCCTCTTCTACATATTTTTCAGTGCTGATGTCGGACATGGCTGAATATAGGCCCCAGGGGTCGAGGGTACAAGGGTTCGGCTGGATCGCTTCCAGTTTGATTACCGGCTATAGCCGCTGTGCGAGAACCTCCGCAATGTGCATCGTTTTTATGGACAGCCCCCGGCGGCTGACGGCACCGGCAATGTTGAGCAGGCAGCCCGTGTCGCAGCCAACTACGGTATCCGCGCCGGAGTTGACGATATGATCGACCTTGTCGTTGACCATGGCGGCGGAGATATCCGGGTATTTGACCGCGAAGGCGCCGCCGAACCCGCAGCAATAGTCCGAATTTTTCATCTCCACCAGGTCGAGACCTTTTACTCTGCGCAGCAAGCGGCGGGGCTGCTCCTTGACCCGGATGCCGCGCAGCAGGTGGCAGGAATCGTGATAGGTCACCCGGCCGGGGTAGCTTGCGCCCACTTCCTCCACCTTCAGTACATCGACCAGAAACTCGGTGAGCTCGTAAGTGCGGGCGGCGATTCGTTCCGCTCGCTCGCGCCATTGCGGCTCATCCTTGAACAGCTCGGCGTAATGATGTCGCACCATGTGCACGCAGGATCCTGAAGGCGAAACGATGGTTCCGGCGTTTTCGAATATCTCGATGAACCGCCGGGCGGCCACCCGCGCCTCTCGCTGAAAACCGGAATTGAAAGCCGGCTGGCCGCAGCAGGTTTGATCCGTGGGGCAGTCGAGCGTCAGGCCGAGATCCTCCAATACACGGACCATGGCTTCGGCCACATGGGGCCACACCGTATCAACCAGGCATTGAATGAACAACGTGATTTTTTGGGTTCCCATCTTGGTCCCGCTATTCTATCGCGTGCGAACAAAGGAAGTGACAATTATCCTGTTTTACCCGAAAAATCCAGGTCTATACGCAGACCGGGCTTGCTGATATAAGCTGAACCTCAGTCTTTCTTAGGAGGCGGCACTATGTTAAGATGCTTCAATTTTCAAATCGGACCGACCTCTACGCCATGAACCTAAATCCCACTGCGCTCATCGAACTGGCCGAAAAAATCGAGCAGCTGGCCCAATTCCAGGATACCATCGAATTTCCCGCCAGCATTTCGCGGATCTGGGAGGCGTTTCTGAGAGACGCCCAGAACCTGATCGAGATTGAAAGCTCTGCGCTGTTCACGGTGGACGAGAACACGCAGGAATTTGTGCTGACCCATGCCGCTCCCGAGTCTCTCAAGGCGGAGTTTCAAAAAGAGATCGACGCCCAAATTGAAGTCGGGACCTTTCCCGTCATCCTGAAGCGCCGCCAGCCATCGTTCACCCCTTCCCTGGTATTCCGGCACGAACGGTCGATGGTGATGTTGCCGCTGGCCACCGTCAAGCGGACGCTTGGCATGGTCATGGTGCTCACCCCTTTCCAGGAGAGCCTGGTAACCCAGGAGAACATGCGCCTCTTATCGGTCCTGGGCCGGCAATGCTCCCTGGTCATGGAGAACTCGATTCTCTACGACAAGTTGCGCAAGGACAAGGAATCCCTCGAACAGGCCAACGCGAAGATCATTTACTTGTCCCAGCGCGACGCCCTTACCGGTTGTTTCAACCGCGGCTACATGAATGATCAGCTGCCGCGGGAAATTCGTCGGGCCCTGCGCTACCGGCGCGCGCTGTCCCTCGCCTTGTGCGATCTCGACCACTTTAAAACCATCAACGACTCTTGCGGGCATCAATGCGGCGACCGGGTGCTTAAGGAGTTTGTCAAATCCTTGAACGAGCTGATCCGCATCGACTCGGACTGGCTGGCGCGCTATGGCGGGGAGGAATTCCTGCTGGTGCTGCCGGAAACCACGTTGGAAAACGCCGAGCGGCTGGCGGAGCGCCTGCGGATGCATATCGCCGGCAAATCGTTCGAGTGGCAAGGGGAGACCATCCGCATTACGGCGAGTTTCGGCGTGGTGGGGTTCAGCGCCGGGCAACTCCCTAAAAACCTTCAGACGGAGGCTCTGCTCAAGCGGGCGGATGAGCATCTCTATCGGGCTAAGAATAAGGGGCGCAACCGGGTCGTCAGCGGCCCCTTCGCTTCCTGAGCAAGCCATTTCATTCCAGCAGATCAGCTTCCAATCGCGCAATCGTTTCGGCGCTGACCCCTGCCCGCGTCACCAAATAGTTGACGGCCGAGCCGTAACGGCCGTTGACGTGTTTCAGAAGTGCGCGGAGGCGGCTTTCCGGGGCTGTGAAATACGGCTCCACCTTCTCGAGGTCCACGCTGAAGGGCCGCAGATGCTCGTAGATGGTCCGGCGCACATCGGAGTTGTACCCGTCGGACAGGCCGTAATCGGCGATCACCGTTTCCGGAGGTACGCCCAGCGCCAGCAGGACCAGGGCGGCGGCGGCACCGGTCCGATCTTTTCCGCCAGTACAATGGAAAAGTAGCGGCCGCTGGCGGGGCTCGACCAGAAGCTGGAAAAAACGGGCCCACACTTCCGGATAACCCTCCAAACTGTCGACATAGCCCCGAATCATGAAGTCTTCAGAGATCCAGTCGTAATCGCCCTTCTTGATGCGTTCGAAAACAGATGTGGGCTCGAATTCGCCGTGCTGGATGGGAAGCCGTACATAATTGACGGCCGGCGAGTCCGGGAACCGGTTGGGTTGCTTGTGCGCCTCGGCCTCGGTGCGGAAGTCGCAGACCAGGCGGATTCCCAGGCGCTTGATCTGAGCGAGGCCCCTGTCCGTCAAGCGCCCGAGATTGCTCGATCGAAAGATGCGTCCCCACTTCACCCGTCGGCCGTCGCGGGCCTCGTATCCGCCGAGATCTCGAAGATTGGGAGCCCCTTCCACGAGCGGGCGGCGCTCGCCAACCAGTGCCGCAGCGCCATCGGCGGTAACCAGCTTGAAAAAATGTGGGCTGTCCGCAGCCAGGCCGGACAGTGTCACCGAGTTTCCCGCCGCCACTTCCGCCAGCGGCGAAGCAGCCTGGATGCGTTCGGGCGAGTCGCCGTGATAGACCGACAAACCGGTGCTTCCGGTCGTTTCCTTCCAACAAATTTTAATGGAATGCTCGCTCAGACGCTCGACGGTGACCGGAAACAGATGGGCAGCATTACTTGCAGGAGAACTCACGGGGCCTCAGCGTTCCTTTCGGATTTAAAACCCCATAGCGTTTTTAAAAACGGAATGCAAGACAGGCGGTAACGGAGCTGGCCGACGGCGGCAGATTTCGCCCGGCCCCGGTCAGTTCAGTCGAGATTCAAACACTTCGCCAATCGTTCCAAGGTGGATTCCTTTGATGGTGTTTCAGCGCCGGTTGACATCTCCAGGCCGCGCCACTAAGATCGCGGACCGGTGAGTCTGGCCTGGTATTCGCATCAAGATGCACCTATCACGTGTCGGAGTAACAACGGATGGAAGGCTTTTGGAGCTGGTGGCAGCATCTGCCGCAGCACATCAGCCCGGTTATTTTTCAGATCGGGTCTTTCAAGCTGCAATACTACGGGCTGATGTACCTCGTGGCCTTTGCTATAACATATGGCCTGGTGCTTTACCGCCTGAAGCATGAGGACCGCTTTCGCATCACCCGCCAGCAGGTCAACGATCTGACCACGGTCATCATTCTGGGGCTCATGGTCGGGGCTCGGCTGGGGTATGTGGTGTTCTACAACCTGGCCTATTTTTTAAAACACCCGCTTGAAATTTTTCTGCCCTTCGAGTTTTCAAACGGCATCACCTTCACCGGCATCTCCGGCATGTCCTACCATGGCGGCCTCATCGGCATCCTCATCGCGGCATGGCTCTTCGCGCGCAAGAACGGCATCTGCCTGCGCGACATTGCCGACCTTTACATTCCGGGCATCCCGCTGGGCTATACGTTCGGCCGCCTGGGCAATTTTATCAACGGCGAGCTTTACGGTCGAATCACCGCCGCTCCGATCGGCATGTACTTCCCGCTCGCACCGGAGAAGGCCCTGCGCCATCCCTCGCAGCTCTATGAGGCGTTCCTCGAAGGGCTCTTCCTGTTTGCCGTGATGTGGACCATTCGCAAGCAACGGGCGCCGCAGGGTGCCATGCTGGCCTTTTATCTGATCGGATATGGTGTGGTGAGGTTTTTCATCGAGTTCTACCGGGAGCCGGATGCGCACATCGGTTTTGTGGTGGGCGGCTTCTCGATGGGGCAGCTGCTCTGCGCGGCGATGATCGCCGCCGGGGCTTTTCTGTTTTTCTGCTTGCGGCGCAGCGCCCCGGATGGAAAACCATCGCCGGCCCGGCGCCGGGTTTAGGTCTTAACCGCTTTTTTTATAACCATCAGCGTGATATCGTCTTCCTGTTGCCCCTTCCCGCGGAATCCCTCTATGGCGCTGAGGATCGCCTGAAGGATGCCGGCGGCGCTCAGACGGTGATGGTTCCGGAGAATCTCGCCAATGCGCTCCTTGCCGAACTTCTCAGCCGCCATGTTCTGGGTTTCCCAGATGCCATCGGTGCCGATCAATACCACATCCCCGGCGGCCAGGCCCGATAACCTTCCGCTCCGGTACGAACCGGCCTCGTCCACTCCAAGCGCCATACCCGGCCCGCCCAGTTCCTGAAGCGCATCGGTTGCCGCGCAATAGAGCAGGGCCGGATCATGGCCGGCCCGGACCCATTCGAGGTTTCCGGCGGTCGGATTCACCTCCAGCAAGAATAGCGTCACGAAGCTGCCGCTGTCGGCCGTGTCTCGGTGCAGCAGCCGATTGACGTCGCTCAGCGCTTCGGTAAGCGAACACGGATGGTCGAGGCGGCTGCGCAGCAGGGCGCGCACGGTGGTCATCAGCAGGGCGGCCGAAATGCCATGGCCGACCACATCGCCCACGGCGACGCACAGCTGCTGGCGGCCGGCCGGGCCGGGCCGGAGGATGTAGTCGAAATAATCGCCGCCGGTTTCCTGGCAATAGAGACTGCGTCCGGCAAGGTCAAGGCCTGGAACCGTCGGCGGCTCGCTGGGAAGCAGGTTCTGCTGAACCTCCATGGCCAGGCTCAAGGCCTCTTTCAGATGCAGCCGCTCCTGGAGCTGACTCGTCATCAAGTTGAAACTGCCGGTCAGCTCGCCGACCTCATCGCGGCGTCTCTGCGGCAGGGGCGCGCCGAATTCTCCATGGGAGAGGCGCAACGCTGCGGTCGAAACCTCGCGGATCTCGGATGCCAATCGTGCAGTGACCCACCGGATCAGGGCCACAATCAAAGCGAAGAACCCGATGGCGAAGATGGAGTAGATCCATCGGAACTGAATGATGGGGGCCAAGATGTCCCGGCCGGGGGCGATCATCACCAGAAACCATGGGGCTTCCTCAAGCCGTAAAAAGCCGCTGATCTCCGACGGGGGATGGCCCTCGCCGCGAACAGTCCCCAGCGAGCTGGCCGACATGGCTTCAAAGGTCGCCCGTTCAAGGGGGTCTTCGCTGGCATCCATCCGTCCCTGCCGCTCCGGCTTGGTGCAGACCAGAATCTGGCCGCGTTCATCCACGAGAAAGGCCTTGTTGCTCTGCCACCACCCGGACTCCACCACGTGCTTGAAGAGAAAATCAAAATTGACCACGACCTCGAGCTGCCCGATGGTTTGCCCATGTTCGTCGAGGAGCTCCGAGATCATGCTCACCGTGCCGTGTTCCCCGCGGGCGTCGAAACGCGGAGCCGTGATTTCGCGGATGCTGGCGCTGTGAAACCGGCGGAGCCGCCACGCTTTGCCCATGCTGCGGAAACCTCGTCCAGGGGTTTGGAGGTGAGGATCCGCTTCGGGCGCTGCAGCGGCAGTGTCTCTTCGCTGGTTCCAACCGAGCTTCACATCGATGATCCCCTCCTGGCGGCTCAACCGGTCGAGGGCCCAGGCATGAAAGGATTCATCGTACTGGGCACCGGAGGTTTCATGGAACATTCGGATGCCTTCCTTGATGCCGGCGAGGTGCATGTCCATTTGGTGGGCGGCGCGCTGCAGCTTGAGAATCGCCGCCTCGCGCCATTGGTCGAGCAGCAAGTCGCGGGCGTAGAAAAAACCGGCCACTCCCATGACGACCAGAAGTGCCGTGACGGGCAGAATTAAAAACAGAGTAAAACGTCCCTGCAGGCTGGCAGGCTGGATAATGGCCATCCAGTACCTCATGAGGTTGCGAAATAAACCAATTATACTTCGGTCGGCAACCAAGTTCACCTTAAGCCGAGATCCGCCGATGGCCGAGATAACGCGTTAGACCAATTTTGTGCCGGAGCCATAATCCTAAAATTTGCAGACTGTTCATTGGCCGGCAAGTTTCCCGGCACCGGTTGAGAATCTATAATTATATTGATATACACTCAACGGATTTGCATCAACTGATAAAAATTGAAACGGAGGCCCAGAACTCCATGCCGATAGAGGGCCGACATATCTCCTACCGGTATCCGAATGCCGCCGGCGAGGTGTTTGCCGATTTGAATTTCCGAATGGACGGCCCCGGATTTCACGCCCTTTTCGGCCCTTCGGGAGTGGGTAAGACCACCCTGGCCAAAATGTTGAGCGGCACGATCAGAGGATTCGAAGGGACCATCGCCGATGACGGAGTCCGACGAGTGCTTTACACTTACAACCTGGAACGCCTGCCGGGCTGGTCGAACGTCCGCGCGCATTTCGAGGAAATCGCCCCGCTCGCCGGCCGTCGCCGGATGGAGGAGCTGATTGAGACCTTCGGGATGGAGGCCAATGTCGGCTCGCGCTTCCATCGGCTTTCACTCGGCCAGCAGAACCGCGCCAACCTGATCCGTTATCTCCTCCAGGATTTCGACCTGCTCATCATGGACGAAAGCCTGGCCAACGTGGATGAGTTCACTCGGGAGAAAATCATCCTGAAAGTTAAAATTCTATTTCCGGACCGGTGCTTTCTCTACATTTCCCACAATGTGGCGGAGGTCGCCAAGTTCTGCAGCCAAGTTCTCGTGCTGCGCAGCCGGTCCCGATCTCCCCAGCTGGTGGCGGTGCAGGGATGCGACCACCGGGAAAGCGCCGAATCCGATCCCGGCCTGCTGGAGCGCGCCATGCTGGAGATCGTCCATGCTGCATAGGCGGATCTATCAGTTTTTGATCATTTACGCTATCGGGCTTGGCCTTCTGCTGGCGCTCAAGTACGGCCTCAACCTTTCAGACTACGTCATTCCCAGCCCCGACGAAATCGTGCGGACGTGCCGCACCTATGGCGGGCCGTACCTTCTGGCCGTGCTCAACACATTGGCGGTGGCCGTTCTCGGCCACATCCTGTCCATCTGCTTGGCGACGGTCGTTGCCGTCATCGGCCGGTTGACGGCGTGGATCGGATCCTTCATCCGCACGGCGGCCTACAATATCCAGGCCTATCCCATCGTCGCGGTGGCACCGATCATTTTCATTTTGCTCGGCGACGGGCTGCAGTCGCGGTTGTTGATTGCCGCCATGATCTGCTATTTCCCGCTGCTGCTCTCCTTCATCGGCGTTTTTTCGGAGCCGATCCGCGAAATCGAACATTTTTATGAATCCACGGGGCGGATGACCTGGCGGCTGCAGGTTAAGATTCGGGCCTTCGAGAACATCCAGAAACTGACCACGGTGATCGTGGGCAGCGCCACCATGGCCATGGTCGGAACCATCGTAGCCGAGTTCATCGCCGCCACGGCGGGCATCGGCTACAGCATCCGCATTGCATTGTATCAAAGCGATCTCGCGAAGATCCTGGTGGCGCTGTTCTTGATCGGCGTCGGCACCTCGCTTTACCTGGTGAGCCTGGAATGGGCCGGGAATGCGCTGCAAAAGCGCTTGAAGAGCTTGTGAAAATTCCATGAAGCCGAGCCTGAAAATCATTTGCATCGCATGTGCAATTTTTCTGATTGCCTGCGCGCAAAAAGAAAAATTGGAAGAGGTGAATTACCGGCTCAAGTGGCTTTACAATGTCAGCGCCGTCGGTGATCTCTACGCCGAGACCCGCGGCTATTTCACGCGTAACGGCCTGAAGGTGAACGTCAAGCCCGGCGGCCCGGAACGTGACGCCTTGAAGGAGCTCGAACTCGGCCACGCCCACTTCGGGGTGGCCTCGGCCGATCAGGTGCTGCGAGCGGCCGCCAAGGGGGCGCCCATCGTGGTCCTGGCCCAGCTGTTTCAGGTCAATCCCCTGCACTGGATCTACCGGCCCGACCAGACCGTTTTTTCCGGCGGCGAAGAATTGAAAGGCAAGCGCATCGGAGTTACCTTCGGCGGCAACGACGAGGCCATCCTGCGGGCCCTTCTGGCGCGTTACGGCATCGCCGAAAGCCAAGTCACGTTATTCAGCGTACGCTATGACTATACGCCGTTTTACGAGGGACGGGTGGATTTCTGGCCGCTCTATCTCAACGCGCAGGCCGTCATCATCGCTGAAAAACTTGAAAAGGCCGGCGAAACCTATGCCTTCCTGAGCCCGGACCGGCTGGGTGTGCGGTTCGTTGCCAACTCAGTGGTGACCACCCGCGAAATGGTTGAAAAACGCCCCGAAACCGTGAAGCGGTTTCTCACCGCCCTGCTGGAGGGATGGCGGGATGCATTGGACCCTCGCAACCAGGATCAGGCGATCCAGGTGCTGCTGGACGCCGACCGGGAGACCCCCGAGGCCGTCGTGCGCAAGCAGCTTCCCGTGACCCGTGAGCTGATGCTGCCGGCGGCCCGCATCGAATTCGGGAAAATCGACGCCGTCGCCTGGAAGCAGACCGAAGCAATCCTGCGATCACAGAATTTGATCCCGGGATCCGTCGACGTTGAATCTCTGCTGTTCACATTCAAATAAGGAAGGAATTCAAATTATGGCCAAGCGCAGCGACTTGATGACGAAAGGACCGGAACGCGCCCCGCACCGTTCTCTGCTGAGGGCGGAGGGTTTCACGGATTGGGAAATGGAGCGGCCGATCATCGGCATCGCCAATTCTTTCAACGAGATCATCCCGGGGCACTCGCATCTGGACAAACTGGTGGACGCCGTAAAGGCCGGCATATATGCCGCCGGTGGCACTCCGGTGGTCTTCAACACCATCGGCGTGTGTGACGGCATCGCCATGAACCATGTCGGCATGAAATATTCGTTGCCCAGCCGGGAGCTCATCGCCGACTCGCTCGAGATCATGGCCATGGCACACCCTTTCGACGGGCTGGTGCTGGTGGCCTCCTGCGACAAGATCATTCCCGGCATGCTGATCGCGGCGGCGCGGCTGAACATCCCATCCATTTTCCTACCCGGGGGTCCCATGCTGCCGGGTCGGGTGCACGGCAGGGATACGGGTGTGGACAAGGTGTTCGAGGCGGTCGGCCGTTTCAAGGGAGGCAAGATTTCGGCGGCCGAACTTAAGCAATTCGAGTGCAGCGCCTGCCCGGGTGTCGGCTCCTGCTCCGGCATGTTTACCGCCAACACCATGAGCAACCTCTCTGAGGCCCTGGGGATGACGCTGCCTCTCGGCGGCAGCGCCCCGGCGGTTTACGCGGACCGTCTTTGGATCGCCAAACAGACCGGCCTGACGGTCGTGCAGCTCGTGAAAAACAACATCCGGCCGCGCGACATCCTGACCCGCGAGGCCTTTTACAACGCCATCGCCACCGACATGGCCCTCGGCGGCTCGACCAACAGCGCCCTTCACATTCCGGCCATCGCCTACTACGCCGAGGTGGATGTCACCCTGGCCGATTTCGGAAAGTTTACCGAGAAAACGCCCCATCTCACCTCCCTGGCTCCGGCCGGGCCGCATCACGTGGTGGATTTCTTCCATGCCGGCGGCATTCCCGCCGTCATGGCGGAGCTGCGCCGCGGCGGCCTCATTAACGAAAAAGCCATGACCGTCTTCGGCAAGCCCGTCGGCAAAATGCTCGACGCCATCAAGGCCGGCATCAAGGACCAGGCGGTCATCCGCACCCTGAAAGACCCCGTGCACCGCACGGGCGGTCTGGCCGTGCTCAACGGAAATCTTGCTCCGCAGGGAGCGATCGTCAAGCAAGCGGCCGTGGCCGAAGAAATGCTGAAACACAGCGGGCCGGCGCGGATCTTCAACTCGGAGGATGAGGCCTTCAAGGCCATCGTTGGCGGCGGCATCCGTCGGGGCGATGTGGTGGTGGTCCGCTACGAGGGCCCCAAGGGCGGGCCCGGCATGCAGGAGATGCTTTCACCGACCGCGGCCCTGGCGGGTATGGGCATGGACAAGGAGGTGGCGCTCGTCACCGACGGCCGCTTTTCCGGTGCCAGCCGCGGATCCGCCATTGGCCATGTTTCTCCGGAAGCGGCGGCCAGGGGACCGATTGCCGCTTTACAGGAAGGCGACATCATCGAGATCGATATACCCGGCAAACACCTGGGCGTGCGGCTGAGCCAGAAGGAGATCAAGAAACGGCTCGCGGTCCTGCCGAAATTCGAGCCAAAAATCAAGAACGGCTATCTGGCTCGGTATGCTGAGTTGGTCTCCAGCGCGGACAAGGGAGCGGTGTTTCCGAGGTAAAATGACAGATGCTCGGTACCGGGTGCTGGACACTCGATACTGAATGAATACCAATTGTGGATAGCGAAGGGCTATCTGCCGCTCAGGCGGTTATGGATGGCAGGCCGAGGAGGAAAATAGTTCACAGCGGAAGATAGGGCTTTCATCGGGCATCCAGGATCCAGCATCCAGTATCGGAAGTTTTCAATCTTCCGTCCGGAGGCGCCGCAAGGGCGAGGGTTGGGTCCAATGGTCCAGGCCGCCTTCGTAAAACCATTTGTCGGGAAAGCCCCGGCGGGTGGTGAAGGTCGGGTTTTCCGCCCAGCGGATGAGTTGCTCGTAGGCATCGCGCAGCTTGCGGAAAAGCGTGGCATCACCGCCCTGATCGGGGTGATGCACCTTGGCCTGCCGGCGGAAGGCGCGTTTGATGATCTGTTGCAGCTGGGGCGAATGCAGGTCTTTGTTTCGGAGCTTGAGATGGGTCAGCGACCTTGCCATGCGCGCCGGCTCGCGGACCTCCAGCGGCCGGACGGCGTTGATGTCGCCGTCGGTCGGCTTGGCCTTGCCGAGAATAAAGCGCGAAGCCAGGTAGCGCTTCTTGGTCCGGCGCACCTCTTCCCACCAGGCGTTGCCCAGCAGGTTGAACATCTTGCAGAAGTCATCCACCGGTTTTTTCCCTTTGGCGCGGGGGAATATGAAACTCGCCAGGTCGGTCGAACCGTAGGGCAGCATGTCTAGGATGACCAGGTGTTCGGTGAAATAGAAGGTGGCATAGCGGATCTGCAACGCCTGGAGAAGACCGGTGCGGATGTTGAGATTGTGGCGCAGCTTCTGGCGGCATTCGATCGAACAATACCGGCGCCGCTTCATGTCGACGGCGGTGCCGCAGGACAGGCAGCGCCGCGTGCGACCGTTGTTTTGGATCAACGGGTATGGGCTGCGATGGCGATTCATATCGATCGGCTGCGGCCGCCTGGAACCATCCGCCGCCGGCCTCCTATTGGGTTGCGATAATCGTTCTAAGCCAACGAATCTTAAATGTTACCACGTTGGAACGCCGGGCGTCAAAGGACTTCCGCAAACGGCCTACCGGGAATGAACCATCCGGCGAGCGAGTGATCCGTTTGCTCGCCTTCAGAATAAAACCTCAAAAAGAGCCAAACTCGATAAGAGGCCGGCTCACGCTGACTTAGGTGCAATGATATTCCTTTCTTTTTTCTTAACTCTGACACTCCTATCGCATTTTGCTATTTTCCGGTTCATCCTGCGCTGGCTCGGCATAACCCATCCGCTCCTGAAAACGATTCTCCTGGCCGGATGTTTGGTGTTGGGAATCAGTTTCATGGCCGCATTCCTGCTCCTGCGCTGGACCGAAAATCCCTGGACGATCCTTTATTTCCGGTTCTCGGCGGTCTGGTTTGCTCTTTCCATTAAAATAACCCTCGCCGTAGGGGCAGCATGGTTGCTTTACGCTGTCTTTCGGATAATCGGAATTGGGCCATCCAGCTTTCGGTTCCTGGCATCGACGTGCATCATTTTGGCGCTGTGCTGGTCGGCTTATGGATTCTGGACCGCATTCCATCCGGTCGTGAGACGGGTCGAAATTCCCCTGGAGCGCCTGCCGGACCAATGGCGCGGCAAGACCATCGTCCAGCTCTCCGATGTGCATCTCGGCCATTTCCATGGAACCGCCTCCATGGAACGACTGGCGGAAAAGGTCAGCTCCCTTCATCCGGACCTGGTGGTCATCACCGGCGATTTGTTCGATGGGATGATCGACGGAATGTCTGAATTCGAATCGCCGCTGAAACGGCTGAAGGCGCGTCACGGTGTCTTTTTTGTGACCGGCAACCACGAAACTTACGCCGGTCTCCAGCGGTGCCTGGATCTTATCGCCCGGACGGGCATTCGGGTATTGTTCAACGAGGTGGTGGAAATCGACGGACTTTATCTGATGGGTGTGGCTTATCCTGGCATTCACGACAAGAGCGAAATCCGCGGCTTCGGTAATGCTCCGATGCCCGCATCCGGTCTGCAACCCTGCATCCTCCTGTTCCACACACCGACCGATATCCGCCACGACAATACCCGCGACCGCCGCTCCGCTACTTACTTTCATCCGGACACCTCTTTTGCCCTCAGCAGAGAACTGGGAGTTTCGCTGCAGTTGTCCGGGCACAGCCACCAGGGTCAGATATTCCCATTCGGTCTCATAACCAGTTGGATTTACAGTGGTTATGACTATGGGCTGCATTGCGAGGGAGGTTTTGCCTTGTACACGTCGAGCGGTGTCGGCACGTGGGGGCCGCCCATGCGTTCTTCGGGAGCGCCCCCTGAGATCGTGGCGATAACTCTCAGATAATGGTACTCCGGCATCTCGCTGCAGCCGAATTTTTGATTGACAGCACTACTACCTTGTAGGAATATTCACCTTGGACGTTTCGCGACCGATCAACCCGAAACGGCGGGGAAGCGATGGACCGATCTGAATTCAAGCATCTTCGGAAAAAACTCGACAAGACTCAAAAACAATTGGCGCAGCTGCTGGGAATTTCGCTAAAGGCGGTTCACAGCTATGAACAGGGATGGCGCGCGGTGCCATCAGCCGTCGAGCGCCAACTGTTTTTTCTCGTCTCGCGACTCAACTCAAATGGGGGTCGTAAGCCCTGCTGGGAGGAAAACAACTGCTCGCCGGAGCGCAGATCGGGGTGTCCGGCCAGTGAATTCAAGAGCGGCGACCTCTGCTGGTTCACCAATGGAAGCATCTGCCACGGTCGGGTTCAGGATTCCTGGGAGGACAAGATGAAGCTTTGTCGCAGCTGCGAGTTGTTCATCTCGCAGACCTCCGCTTGAACATCTCTCGCCACTCTTCGAATGAGCGAATACATACACCACGACAAAGACCGGGTCTCCGTCGGTGTAGTAGCGAAGCAGTATTTCAGCTTCGCCGCACCGCCGGGCGAGATGGTTCTGGAAAGCGGGGCCCGTCTCGGGCCGGTGGTCATCGCCTACGAAACCTACGGCGCCCTTGCACCCGACCGTCGCAATGCCGTCTTGGTTCTGCATGCGCTTTCGGGGGATTCGCACGTGGCCGGATATTATTCGGCCGACGACGAAAAGCCCGGCTGGTGGGACTGCATGGTGGGTCCCGGCAAGGGCATCGACACCGATAGATTTTTCGTAATCTGCGCCAACGTCATCGGCAGCTGCATGGGTTCGACCGGGCCCAGCTCGATGAATCCGGCGACCGGTCGCACGTACGGCCTGGATTTCCCGGTCGTGACCATCGGCGACATGGTGACGGCGCAGAGAGCGCTGGTGGACCACCTTGGGATCGACCGGCTGCTGTGCGTCGTCGGCGGATCCATCGGCGGCATGCAGGTCTTGGAATGGTGCGTCCGCTACCCGGAGCGGGTGGCGGCCGCCATCCCCCTTGCCACCACCATGCGGCATTCGGCGCTTGCCATCGCCTTCAACGAGGTGGCTCGCCAGTCCATCATGGCCGATCCCAACTGGAACCACGGCGACTACTACGATGGCGCTAAGCCGGCTCTGGGCCTGGCGGTGGCCCGCATGATCGGCCACATCACCTATCTCTCGGATGAGTCCATGCGGCATAAATTCGGGCGTCGGCTGCAGGACAAAAGCGATTTTTCCTTTAACTTCGACGCCGATTTCCAGGTGGAGAGCTACCTGCGATACCAGGGGCGCAAGTTCGTCGACCGCTTCGACGCCAATTCCTTCCTTTACATCACCAAAGCCGCTGATTATTTCGATCTCGGGAAACAGCATGGCGGAGGGTCCGCGGTGAAGGCCCTGTCCAAGGCCCGCGCCCGATTCCTGGTGATCTCGTTCACCTCGGACTGGCTGTACCCGACCTATCAGGCCAAAGAGATCGTCAAGGCGCTGAAAAAGAATGGCCGCGATGTGAGTTTCTGCGAAATCGAAGCCGAATGGGGCCATGACGCCTTCCTGATTCCGGGCGAACGGTTGCCGATGTTGATCCGCGGTTTTCTGGAGCGGGTCCACCACGGCGGGGCGGAATAGGGTGATGCGCTACGATTTACAGATCATTGCGTCCTGGATCGAGCCGGGATCGAAGGTGATCGACCTGGGCTGCGGCGAAGGCGACCTGCTGCAGCACCTGATTTCCAACAAGGGCGTTCAAGGAACGGGCATCGAACTCAACGAGGAAAAGGTTGCGCGCTGCATTGAAAAAGGGCTGTCGGTCCTGCAGGGAGACATCAACGAAGAAGTGCACGATTATCCGGAGGGGCGCTTCGACTATGTCATCCTAAGCCAGACGCTGCAGCAGGTCTTCCAACCGGATGAGCTCATCCGCGCCATGCTGCGCATGGGGCGGAAAGGGATCGTGAGTTTTCCGAATTTCAGCCATTGGCAGATCCGGCTGCAACTGCTCTTCAGCGGGTATGCACCGGTGTCCCGGCAGCTTCCGTATCAATGGTTCGACACCCCCAACATCCGAGTCATCACGTTGAAAGACTTCCGTAGATTCGTGCATGATGTCGGCTTGAAAGTGCTGAAGGAAGCGGCGATCGACACTCATACCCAGGATCGCTACGGCAGCATGGTTCAATGGTTCCCTAATTTAAGGGCCACATACGGCATCTTCATGATCGGGGGAAGCGAGGGCGCATGAAAATCGTATCCATCGCCGTGAGCAGGAAAAAAGGCACTCCCAAGACACCGGTTGAGGAAGCGTATCTTTTCAAGGAGCACGGTCTTGAGGGCGACGCCCATGCCGGGCCCTGGCACCGGCAGGTGAGCCTTTTGGCCTCCGAAAGCATCGATCAGGCCAACGCGCAGGGGTTGAACGTAGGCTTCGGCGATTTTGCCGAAAATATTGCAACCGTTGGAATCGATTGGAAAACTCTGCCAATCGGCACTCGCGTCCGCCTGGGCACGCAGGTGCTGCTCGAAATTACCCAGATCGGCAAGGAATGCCTTAACCGTTGCGCGATCTACTACAAGGCGGGCGACTGCATCATGCCGCGCGAAGGGGTGTTTGCCCGGGTGATTGAAGAAGGGCCCATCCGCTGCGGCGACCCGATTGAAATCCTCTAAAGTTAGACCATCCCCAAACCGATATTACCTCTGCAGGCTTGTTGAGAGTGATCCGCGTCCTGAGGGCCGGGGGCTAATCCATCCACCCAGAGGTATTCCGTGTTCGTCATCATTGGATTTGTGGTCGTTCTGGTTTCGGTTCTCGGAGGATTCTATGAGGCGGGCGGTCCCTTCATGGTCCTCATACAGCCGGCCGAGTTCTTGATTATCGGCGGCGCGGCCCTGGGGGCGCTGCTGGCCTCGGCGCCCAAAAACGTCCTGCAGCAGATGCTCGCGAAAACGATCGGCGCCCTCAAAGGCGAAACCGTCACCAAGGCGACGTATCTCTCGGTCCTGAGGCTCCTGTACGAGCTGCTTTACATGGCGCAAAAAGAGGGCTTGATCGCCCTGGAAAAACATATCGAAACGCCGAAGGAGAGCGCTATTTTCTCGAAATATGCCGACATTTTGGCTCAAAACACACTCATTTCATTCATGACCGACACCTTCCGTATGGTTATCATCGGCGGGATTGCTTCGCACGACCTCGAAACCCTGATGGAGAGCGACATCGAAACGCATCACGCCGACATCAAAAAGCCGAGCATGCTCCTTTCGAAAATCGGCGACACCATGCCCGGTCTCGGCATCGTAGCGGCGGTGCTCGGTATCGTCATCACCATGCAGGCCATCGACGGCCCGGCCGGCGAAATCGGGAAAAAAGTGGCCGCCGCACTCGTGGGAACCTTTTTGGGCATTCTGCTGTGCTACGGGTTCATCCAGCCGCTGGCGTCGAACCTCGACATCGCCGGTGAAAAGGAAATTCAGGTTTTCGAAGTGGTTAAGAACGCAATTGCAGCATTTGCCCGAGGTTTCAGCCCGCTGGTCTGCGTGGAATTCGCCCGGCGCAGCATTCCAGCCGAAACCCGCCCGGAGTTCCCGGAAATGGAAGCCCACGTGAAGGAAAAGCAGTGAGCGACGGCGAAAAAATAGTCATCAAGAGAGTCAAGAAGAAGGGCGGCCACGAGGCGCATCATGGCGGTGCCTGGAAGGTGGCCTACGCCGATTTCGTAACGGCGATGATGGCGCTTTTCATCGTGCTGTGGATCGTTGCCAACAATGTGACCATCCGAGCCTCGGTGGCCGACTACTTCAGGGATCCGGGGGCCATGCACAAAACCTCCTCCGGCGTCCTCAGCGGCAGCAACACGATGAGGCCCTTCTCCGACTCTCCGCCCCTGCAGGCGCCGTCGAACCCGAATCGCAACCCCCTGTCGGATGAGAAGCCCGGTGCACCCCAGCAGGCGGAGATGGAGATGCTGCGGGAGGAGGGCGAAAAACTGCTCAAGGCCATCGCCGCCATTCCCGACCTGGCGAAATTCAAGGACCAAATCCAGATCACACTCACCAAAGATGGGCTGCGGATCGAGCTGATCGAGCAATCGGAAGGGCTGTTTTTCGACATCGGCAGCGCTCGGCTGAAACCGGATGCCACCCAACTGCTGAAATTGATGGCCTCCCGAATCGGCAACTTCCCCAATGATGTGACCATCGAAGGCCACACGGACAGCCGCCCGTATGTTCGATCCGGGTACAACAACTGGGACCTGAGCACCGACCGCGCCAATGCGGCGCGGCGGGTTTTGGAAGAAAACGGTATCCGCGAAAAACAGATCACCGGCGTCAATGGGTACGCGGACCGACGGCTGAAAAACCCTTCCAAGCCGCTGGATTTCTCCAACCGACGGGTGACCATTCTGGTCGCCTATTCCATCACCGGCGCGAACACCACCCAGTCCATCGCACCGGCAGCCACGCCGGTCGTTCCACGACCGGTAGCGCTCGGAAAAAGCTGATACGTGTTTTGACTTCGTCGCACCCTTTCAAGTATACTGCCATAGACACATCATTTATCGCCTCGGCTTGAGAATCCTTGCTTCTTGAATGTTCCTCGCATGTTAGGAGGACCCTTCCATGATCCCCCAACGACTGGAAGCCTGTTTGCGGAGGGTGATCCCCGAAGCCATCCTGCAGAAGCGAACCCGGCGACGGGACGGCCGCTGTCATCTGGTCCTGGACTATCGGGACGAACACCTGCTGGCGCGAATGGGCATTGTCTGCGACGTGCTCGGACCCAAGCTGGTTGCGTTCATGTGGGATGAAGTGTCCGCTGACGAGATCGGGGGCTATTTGGTGGTGGACAATCTGGCGATGGGGGCGCCTTCGATGGGCGGCATCCGCATGCTGCATGAGATCACGCCGGCGGACATCCACAACCTGGCGCGAGGCATGACCCTTAAGAATGCGGCCGCCCATTTGCCTTTCGGCGGCGGCAAGGCCGGCATCCTCGCCGACCCGGCCGCTTCGCCGGAGAAGCATACCCGGGTGATACGCGGTTTTGCACGGCTGCTCCGCCGCTACCGTCACCTGTACGTCCCGGGCCCGGATGTGGGTTCCAACGACGCCGACATGAAGACCATCGCCGTCGAGAACGGTCTGGACGGAGCGGTATCCAAGCCGGCTGAGATGGGCGGCAACCGCATTGATGAACTGGGCGCCGCCGGCGGCGGTGTGGTCATCGCTCTGGAGCGGTTGATCGACCTCATGCCGCGCCTGACGGTGCTGCCCCAGTTTGCGCAGCTGAAAATGCCGACACCCGACGAGGTGACCGTCCTCATCCAGGGCTTCGGAGCCGTCGGCGCACATGCCGCCCGCCTTCTGCGTGAGCGCCTGCCGGCCGCACGCGTGGCCGGTATCAGTGATCTTGAAGGCTACCTGTTCGGTCCGGCCGGGCTTCCGGTGGAGGAACTGTTCGGGCTCTGGAAACAACATGGAATGGTCACCGGCCGCTACTTCCACGAGCGCATCCAATCCCCGGGGCCGCGGCACCCCATCCAATTCTCCACCGACGCCGACAACCTCCTGCGGGAATCCGCCTTCTGTTTCGTGCCGGCCGCGCCCGTGTTCAATTACCTGGGGGTGCTGTCCTCGGAAAAATGCTCGATGAGCGTCGAGCGCATGGGCACCTGGTCCCTGATCGTCGAAGGGGCCAACACCTACTCGCCGGACCCCAACCGCAAAGCGGCACGCACCCGCATGGAGCAAGTGGTCTATCGACAGAAAGGGGTATTGATCGCCACGGACTACCTCGTAAACTCGGGCGGGGTCATTTTTGCGGCCCAGGAGCAGATCCTGCCGACGCCGCCGGAGTTGCACATTCCGGAGGCGATGCTCGGCAATCGGCCGGCCGTGGATGCGTGGCTGCGGGAGCATGCAGCGGATTTTGCACGGCTTTCCGAAAAACGGCTGGAAGCGGGCAGCGTCTACCGGGAGAAGGTGATCCGCCGCAATATGACCGAATTGGTGGACCTATTGGCGTCCAATGCGGACCTGCTGCCCTGCCAGGCGGCGGAGCGCATCAGCGTGCGCCGGCTGGCCGAAAGGGAAGGCGAGCGTACGGCCAAAGACATCATGGAGCCGATGCCCATGGTGCGGGTAAACACGCCGCTGACTCAAGTAGCAGCCCTGATCGTGCAGGGCCGCGGCAACATCGTTGCCGTGCTGGGAAACGACGAACGGCTCGTCGGCGTGGTGACCACCTGGGACATCACGCGTGCGGTGGCGGAGGGGACCTGCGAGGGAAGCCTGGAGGCCATCATGACGCAGCGGGTCATTTCCGCCGGGCCCGCCGCGCGCATCCCGGACATCGTGCGCGAACTCGAGCAGAATCGCATCTCAGCCATGCCGGTCGTCGCAGAGGGCCGGGTGCTCGGCATGGTCAGTTCGGACCTCCTGGCGCAACGCTATCTGCCGCAGCTACTGCGGGCCCAGGACGTCGCCGCCGGGAGTCGCACGGCGGGATCATGACGCGGTGACGGCGGGTTGCAAAGGATGATCGAAGGCTGGCTTCGTCCGTCACGCTGAAGAAACGGTTAGGCAGCACGAAAAGGTCTGCCACCATGTTTTTGCGCAGGTTGCAATAGACCTTGTGGCGCCGTAGGGAGTTGAGCCGCTCCGACTTGGACTCGCCTCCCGGATAGAGCCCGAGGTCGAACGGCTCCTGTTCGTGGGGGGGAGAAGACGTTGTGCTGGATCGCGTCGGAATTCGAAAAGCGGATCTCCTGACCCTTGACCACCGGAAGCAGCCTCGGCACGAACCCCTTGTTGCGCTGGTCCATGAGCGCCGGCTCGATCGGGGGTGGTGTTTCAATTCCCTCGATGAACACCACGGTGTGATCAAACCGCGCCAGGGGGTGCCCCTCCCGGTTCAGAACGGTAACCTGACCGGATATTTCGCCCGCACGGGCGGCCACGGCGATCAGGAGCCACAGCATCCCTGCGGCGAGGGCCGTCGATGAATGTTTCAGATGGTTCGAGGGCCCGCCTTTCATTTTTAGCGCCCCCTTCCCAGGAGTGCATCCCCAAAAAAGGTGACCGCCTGCCGCCGCCCCACCGCGCGCCGCCAAAGAGTCGGCAGGCCGATGGGATGGACCGACTGGTCCACAATTAGACCGTTTTTCAGCGGCGTCAAACCGGAGGATGCCTACCCCGCATCGGAGGTGGAAAGCGCCTTCATCGGGCGCATAGGAAGCCGTTCGGAAAAAAACAGCAAAGCGGCGCTCATTGATCCTTAGAGCGCCAGCCCGATTCGTCGTGACTCACTGCGCCAGGGACCGGACCGACTGAATGCACGAGCGGCTGAAGTCGATGAGGGCGTCCAGTTTCTGCTGGGCTCGGCCGGAGTCGATCGATTGAGCCGCGCGCTGAATCCCCGCTTTAAAATCGGAATTCAGCCCGGCGGCGACAAAGGCTGCGGACGCGTTCACCAGCACGACATCCCGGCGAGGCCCTTTGGCTCCTTGGAGAATGTCACGAATGATTTGCGCATTTTCCCGCGCACTGCCGCCGCGGATGTCGGCTGGCGTCGCCCGCGGCAGGCCGAGAGCGTCGGGCGTCATCTCGAAGGTATGAATCGTCTTATTCCTCAGATGGGACATGCGGGTCGGCCCGCAGATGCTGATTTCATCCAGAGTGCCCTCGCCGCAAAAGACGAAGGCTTCGCGCGTGCCGAGATTTTTCAGTACACTGGCCATTTTTTCGGTCAGAGCCGGATCGTACACGCCAAGCACCTGGATGGAGGCTCCCGCCGGGTTGGTCAGCGGGCCGAGTAGGTTGAACAGGGTGCGGAACCCGAGCTGGCGCCGCACCTCCGCAATGCGGGCCATGGCCGTGTTGAAAAGGGGCTCGTACAAAAATCCGATGCCGATCTCGCGAATGCACGTCTCGACCGCCGTGGGAGGCACATCCAGGTTGACCCCGAGCTGCTCCAGAACGTCGGCGCTGCCGCATGCGCTCGACACGCAACGGCTGCCGTGTTTCGCGACGCGGACGCCGGCGCCGGCTGCCACCAGGGCCGTTGCGGTGGAGATGTTGAAGGTATTGGTTCCGTCTCCGCCTGTGCCGCAGGTGTCCAGGATGGTTTCATCGTCGATGTTGATCTCCTCCCGATCCAGGTTGACCAGATGGTTGCTCACGTCGATCCGGCGCGCCTGGCCGCGCGCCACGCGGGCGGCCGCGGTGATCTCCTCCTCGGTTTCGCCCTTCATCCGCAGAGCGGTCAGAAAAGATCCCACCAGCACGGGCGGCGCCGCTCCGTTCAACATCTCCTCCATGGCCGCCTGCATTTCGGATTCGGAAAGGTTTTCGCGGTTGATCGCCTTTGTAATTGCTTGTTTGATCATGTTCGTTTCCTCCTTGTGGGTTCGCCCCAAACACAGAGGCCGTGGGAAGTGCCCCACGGCCCAGGGAAACAAAAACCGCGAGGCCCTGGGAGATGGCCTCGCGGTTTCGGGATCGTCGATATCAAGCGGCGGGCACACCTCCCCTCAGGAGACGCGCCACCACCAGTTCCGTGCTGCTGAAATGACTCTGGGTTCCATCCGTCGCTGCATGGCGTTAACCTACTGCACCCCGCATGGGAATGTCAAGCAGCCCATGATCGCAGCCGCTCAGCCGCCTCATTCGACAGGCGGTGAAAGCTCCGGAGGCGGATCGGTCAAGCCATCCACCCATCGCGGCGGGAGCCCGGCTTTTCCGTGCTCCGCTCCCAGCAGCGCCCCCAACCCCCCTCCGCGGTAGACATTGTCACCCCCAGGTCGGTGTTGACGACGAGTGCCTGTTCCGGATCGTTGGGGTATTTCAGCGCCAGATGCTCAAGGGCAGCTGATCGGGCTTTGGAAGAACCCCCGGGGTAGAAGGCCAGCACCGGAACCATCCCCACCAGGCCGCCGATGTGTTTTTCAATGGAGCCGCACTGCCGGGCCGGGATGCCCCTGGCGTAGTTGCTGAAGAAATTCCGGTGGTATTCCTCGATGCAGGTGTCGCGGTGGTTGCCCGGCGTGGTCATGTAGGCGATGTAGCGGTGCAGATAGTCGTCTCCGTCATACCGGCCGCGGTGATTGAGCGAATCGATGAGCACGCTGCAGAGCTTGACATTCAGCGTGTTTTCACCGGCCTTGAGGAACTGGTGGTAATGGTAACGCGTCCCCTCTCGCCCCCAGTAGGGTGCCTGGTCGTGCAGGATCTCCCCTTTGGGGCCGGCGCCGTGTACGTTGCGCGGAAGAGGATGCTGTCCGGGTGGGGATTGCGGGGAGCGAGGGATTCCGTCACCCAGCCGTAATCATCTGACAGGGCGCTGCGGTTGTAATACCAATGCACCGGCATGGCGAGCGCATCGCCAATGCAAAGTCCCCATAACACTCCCCGTCGCTTATCTGAATTGATGGAGCTCATTGGAATGCGACAGCCCTCGTTTAGTCGGGTTGGCCGGTTTGAGGAGCCGGTTCCAATTTGATTCGCCGCCTTCGAATTTTCTTCTGCAATGAGTCCATATACATGTAAAAAACGGGTGTCACGAAAAGCGTCAGCATCTGGGAGAAAAACAGGCCGCCAACCACCGCCAGGCCCAGCGGCTGCCGAGACTCGCCGCCGGCGCCCCAGCCGATCGCGATGGGGACCGTTCCAACGAGGGCCGCAAACGTGGTCATCATGATCGGCCGGAACCTTACCACGCAGGCTTCGAAGATGGCGTCTCGCGGCGATTTCCGTTCGACGCGCTGCGCTTCTAAAGCGAAGTCGATCATGATGATGCCGTTTTTCTTCACAAGGCCGACCAGCAGGATCAGACCCACGAAGGAGTATATATCGAGCTGCGAATGAAAAAGCAGGAGCGTGAAGAGTGCCCCCAGCCCCGCCAGAGGCAGGGCAGAGAGGATGGTAAGGGGGTGGATGAAACTTTCATAAAGGATCCCGAGCACGATGTAGATGACCGCTACGGCTACTACCAGCAGCAGCCCCAGGTTCTTGATGGACGACTCGAAGACCTGGGCCGTGCCCTGGAAACTGGCCGTGATGGTCGCCGGCAGCATCGAACGGGATAGGGCGTTCAGCTCAGCGACTGCATCGCCCAGCGAATAGCCGGGCCGGAGATTGAAGGAAACGGTCACGGACGGCAGCTGGCCGCTGTGGTTGATGGAAAGCGGGCCGTAGCCCTGGGTAATCCGGGCAAGCACATTCAACGGCACCAGCGCCCCGCTGGAGGAGCGCACGTACAGCAGCGTGAGGGCGGCGGGATCCATCTGGTACTCGGGCTTGAGTTCCAGGATCACCTGGAACTGGTTGGTGTCACCGTAAATCGTCGAAATCTGGCGTGAGCCGTAGGCGCTGTATAGGGCGTCCTCGATGTGTTCGACAGAAACCCCCAGCGACGAAGCCTTGTCGCGGTTGATCTCGATATTGACCTGGGGGTTACGCAGCTGCAGATCGGTGGTGACATCCTGGAAGTCCGGAAGAGCCTGAATTCTAGCGGCCAGCTGCGGGGCAAGACGGTAGAGTTCCTCCACATCGGTCCCTTGCAGCGTGTACTGGTACTGGCTCTTCGTCACCCGGCCGCCGACCGATATGGCTGGCGGATTTTGCAGAAAGACGCGGATCCCCGCCACCTGGGCAAGCTTGGGCCGCAGACTCTGGATAATCTCGTCTGCGGAAAGCTCGCGCTCATGGCGTGGTTTGAGGCGCAGGAAAAGGCTCCCGGTGTTGCCTCCGGCGATGCCTCCGGGTCGCGTGCCGGCGTTGGACATGAACGCCTCGACGTTGCCGTCCTGGCGCACGATCTCGGCGACGCTCTGCTGCAGCCGCTTCATGGCTTCGAAGGAAATGCCCTCGGCCGCTTCCGTCGGGCCGTAGATGATCGCCCGGTCCTCGCTCGGGATGAAGCCCTTGGGCACCATGCGGAAAATCCACACGGTGAGCGCGACGACCAGCAGCAGGAAGACCATGGTGATGCGGCGGTGGTCGAGGACCCAGCTCAGGCAGCGCTGGTAGAGGCCGAGCGTCCGGTTGTAAGCGTTTTCCGTGGCTTCGTAGAGTCGGCCGGACGGCTGGTCGTCGTGCGCCCGCAAAAAGCGGCTGCAGAGCATGGGCGTGAGCGTGAGGGAAATCAGCCCGGAAATGAGAATGGCCACTCCGATGGTGACGGCGAATTCCTGGAAGAGCCGTCCGAGGACCCCGCCCATGAAGAGAATCGGGATGAACACCGCCACCAGCGAGAGCGTCATGGAAACGATGGTGAAGCCGATTTCGCGCGAGCCGCTCAGGGCCGCCTTGACGGGCGCCTCGCCCATCTCGAGGTGCCGTACGATGTTCTCCAGCATGACGATGGCGTCGTCGACCACGAAACCGACGGCCAGGATCAGGGCCATGAGCGACAGGTTGTCGATGTTGTAGCCCATCAGGTACATCGCGATGAACGTGCCGACCAGCGACATGGGCATCGCCAGGCTGGGGATCAAGGTGTAGGACAGCCGCCGCAGGAAAAGAAAGATGACCAGGACCACCAGGGCCAGGGTGAAGAGCAGCGTGAATTTCACGTCGTTGACCGATTCCTCGATCGACACCGAGGCATCGTAGAGAATCTGCAGGGAAACCGACGCCGGCAGTTGGGCTTCGAAGGTGGGCAATAGCTTCCGGACGTTGCGGGCCACCTCGACGGTGTTGGTCCCCGGTTGGCGCTGCACGGCCAAAATGATGGAGCGCTGGTCGAGGTACCAGGCAGCCACCTTGTTGTTTTCGACGCTGTCATAAATTGAGCCGATATCGCCGAGCCGCACGGGGTGGCCGTCGCGGTAGGTGACGATGACCGAGCGATAGGGTTCGGCTTGCGTGAGCTGGCCGCTCGCCTGGACGGTAAAGGCTTGCTGGGTGCCGTAGAGGGTCCCGGTGGGCAGGTTGACGTTGGCCTGGCTCACGGCCTCCGCCACCTGGTTGATCCCGATGCCGCGCGAAGCAAGCTCCTTGGGATCGACCTGGATGCGCACGGCGTATTTTTGCGCCCCGTACACCTGCACCTGGGCGACCCCGCTCACCATGGAAATGCGCTGGGCCAGAAGGGTTTCGCCGTACTCGTTCAGGGTGTAGAGCGGCAGGGTCGGCGATGTGAGGGCGATCCGCAGGATCGGCTGGTCGGCCGGGTTGACCTTGCGGAAATAGGGCGGGGTGGGCATGTCCTTCGGCAGGTTGCGCGCCACCCGGGAGATCGCCACCTGCACGTCCTGGGCAGCGGCGTCGATGTCCCGGTTGATATTGAATTGCAGAATGATCTGGGTGTATCCCAGGCTGCTCGCCGAGGTCATGGAGTCCAGTCCGGCGATGGTCGAAAACTCGCGCTCCAGGGGAGTGGCCACGGCCGTGGCCATGGTGGTCGGATTGGCACCCGGCAGCTGGGCACTTACCTGGATCGTGGGATAGTCCACATTGGGCAAATCGCTCACAGGGAGCTTGGTGTAAGCCATGACGCCGAACATGAGGATGGACAGCATCACGAGGGTCGTCATGACCGGCCGGCGGATGAAAAGCTCGGAGAAATTCATGGCAGTGATCCGCAATTTGGTGTCGGCAGCAGAGTGGGATCGGCATCTTGCCGCGATAGAAAGTCAGCTTGGCGTTGGTTCTTAATCGTGGCTGAAGGCCACTCCCACAGGATTTCCCTAAGAATTGGAGACCTGAACCCTGGCGCCCGGAATTAATCGGAGCTGCCCTTCGGTCACGACCTTCTCGCCGGCGGCCAGTCCCTTGTCGATCACCACATCGTCGCCGACGTTCATCCCGGGCACCACCGATCGGGACTCCACGCTCATGTCCGGCTTTACGACATAGACGAACTGGCCGTCCTGCCCCACCTGAATGGCAACCGAGGGGATGACGACGGCATCGCTGCGGGTGGTCAGCGTCAGCGTCGCCATCACGAATTGGCCGGGCCATAGGAGGCGGTCCTTGTTAGTGAATGTTCCCTTGAGCAAGACGGTGCCGGTCTGCGTATTCACCTTGTTGTCCAGAAAGCTCAAGGTTCCGGGTTCGGGCTTCGCCCTGCTCTCAGGGATATCAACCTCTACCTTCAAGGAGCCATGTGCCATGTGAAGTTTGATCTCGGCCAGATGCTTCTGGGGAACGGCAAAGCCGACGTTGATCGGCAGGATTTGCAGGATATCCACCATGCCGCCCTTGTCGTCGTTGGCTTTGATCTGGGCGCCCTCGTCGACGAGCAGGCGGCCGGTCCGGCCGTTCAGGGGCGCTTTAATGAAGCAATAATCCACGTTCAGCTGCGCCCGCTCCAAGGCCGCCCGATCGGCCGCTGCCGTTGCCCGTAGCGCCTCGGCGTTGGCGCGGAACTGCTCGAACTTATCGCTACTGACGTAATTCTTGGCCACCAACTCGGCATAGCGCTTGGCGTCGAGATCCGCCTTGTCGGCCAGGGCGGCATCGCGGTCGAGCCGGGCGCGGGCCTCCCGCAGAGCCGTTTGATACGGACGGGGATCGATCGTGAACAGCAGGTCTCCCTTCTTAACATCCTGGCCCTCCCGGAAGTGAACCCCCACCAGTTGGCCGTCGACCCGCGCTTTGATGGAGACCGTCGCATAGGCCTCGACCGTACCGACGGCCTGCAACTGCACGGGAACGTCCTTTCGCTCGGCCACGGCCACCTTCACCGGCACGAGTGGATCCCGCTTTTCGCGCTGCGGCGTGCCCTCGCTGCGGGTCATGAAAATCATGGTGACGGCGCCGGCCGCCAACATGACGGCTAACGCCAGAGTCCTGAGCGGATTGCGCTGGCTGCCAGTTGCGTCTCGGTCTTGCATGAATGCGCCTTTCAAGCTGTTCTAACCCGCAGGAGTGCCAAGTATCATTAACTATTATCAGCCATCCGTATGCGAAATTCAATAGCATTCCGGCGCAAAAACGGGAAACCGGTGACCGGCAGATGCTGCCGTTATTCGGAGGCCGGTCGGCTTAGTGCCGCACATACTCGAATCCGGGAATGCTGGCCCACGCTTCCAACCGGTTCAGCCCCCAGCTGGCGAGTGAGACCAATGCCAGGTAGATCGCGCCGACCACGAAGAAGACTTCAAGGTATTTGAAGAACATCGATGCCAGGATCTTGGCTTCGCCGGTCAGTTCGATGCAGGTGACCATGTAGGCCAGTGAGGAATATTTGATCAGATAGATGAGTTCGTTGCCGCAGCCCGGTAGGGCGCGGCGGATGGCCTGGGGCAGCAGGATGGAGACGACGGCCCGGGTGCGGCTGAATCCGAGCGAGCGAGCGGCCTGCAATTGCCCCTCCTTGATCGAGCGCAACGCTCCGCGCACATACTCCGCATGGTAGGCTCCGCCGCAGAGCGAAAACCCCAACACGGCGGCGGCATAGGGGCTAAGATAGATCCCCAGCTGGGGCAGACCGAAGTACCAAATGTACAGCTGGACCAGCAGGGGAAAACCGCGGAAGACGAGCCCGTAGATTTCGGCGGCGCGTCTCCAGAAAGCTCGGCCGTAGATCCGGAGAGTGCCCGCGAGAACGCCGATCGCAAGGCCGAACACGGCCGAAGGCAGAATCAGGCCAAGGCTGACCCACAACCCGCGGAACATGGCCGGCGCGACTTCCTGAGTGTAAAAAGAAAGGTCCATGTCCGTTAGACCGTATTCTGGCCGGCAATATGCAGGCGTGCGATCTTGGCGCAGAACTCTCGAGTGCGGTCGAGTTTCGCATGGCTGAGGATGGCCGCGGGCGGCCCCTGTTCCAGGATGACCCCGTTCTCCATGAACAGGATCTCGTTCGCCAGCGCTGCCGCGAATCCGATCTCGTGCGTCACCAATAGCATGGTCATGCCGCCGGCCGCGAGGTCGCGGATCACGGCGTGGACTTCCCCGATCAGCTCCGGGTCCAATGCCGAGGTCGGCTCGTCCAGCAGCATGACTTCCGGATCCATGGCCAGGGCGCGGGCGATGGACACGCGCTGCTTCTGACCGCCGGAGAGCTCGGCCGGGTGTTTGTGCGCATGTTCGCTCAGTCCCACGCGGGCCAGTTCAGCCAGGGCCCGCTCCCTGGCCTCGCGCTTGGCGATTTTCTTGACCCGCACCAAACCGATCTGCACATTGTCGATCGCCGTCAGGTGGTCGAACAGGTTGAAATCCTGGAAAATCATGCCGACCTTTTGGCGGTAGGCGTAAAGCTCGGGCTTGTTCGAGGGGTCGATCTCCTTGTCCCATAGCCAAACCCGCCCTTTCTCAAAGCTCACTAAAAAATTGATGCAGTGCAGCAAGGTGCTCTTGCCGCTGCCCGAAGGGCCGATGATCACCTTAATGTCGCCGCGCAGGAGTTCGAGCGACACCCCTTTAAGCACCGGCTGCCCGGCGTAGCTCTTGTGGATGTCCGCCAGCCTGAGAATTGGGGTCGATCGGGTCATTCTTTATATCCCCTCAGCGGGTGTAGCCGGGAATGGCCACCCGTTCCTCCAGAAGGCGCAGCGCCTGGGTCCCCAGCCAGGTTAGCAGTAAATAGATGAATCCCACCATGAGATAGAGCCATAGATGCTGGTAGGTTCGGGAGGCGACGTGATTGGTCCGGGCCATGAGCTCCGCTACGCCAAGGGCATAGGTCACGGCGGAATCCTTCATGATGACGGTGTACTCGTTGGACCAGCCCGGGATCGCCAGCCGCAGCGCCTGGGGCAGAATGATGAACGCGATCGCCCGCAGATCGCTCATGCCGATTGCCCGGGCGGCCTTCATCTGTCCCTCCGGCACCGAAAGGATCGCGCCTCGCAGGATCTGGGCCTGATAGGCGGAGCTGATAAGCCCAAGGACGATAATCGCCACCATGAACGGCGAGAGTTCAATCTCCAGAGCCGCGAGAACGCCGAAGTAGAACAGAAACAACAGGACCAGCAGGGGGATGCCGCGAAAGAACCAGACGTACACGGCCGCAACCCGCCGCAACCAGGAACGACCATAGACTTGAACCACCGCCAGCAGAAGTCCGAAAGCGAGGCCCATGGTGAGCGCCCCTCCGACCACCGTGAGGGTGACGCCAGTCCCCTGCAATACGTAAGGCAGACCTTCGATGATGGCAGCTAGACCGTTGTGCATTCGGCAAAAAGCAAGGAAGGCTGAAGCGGGCCTTCAGCCTTCCTGTTTGATTATCTGGGTCCTTTCGAAATTGAAATAGACGGCAGACTCCAAGCGGAGCCCGTCGTTTATTTCAGCTCCCATTTTTTAACCAGCTCCTGGAACTTGGGCGAGGCCTTGAGTTTCTTCCAGCCCTCGTTGAGTTTGTTCAGGAACTCGGTGTCGTCCTTGCGTACGGCATACCCGTAGTTCGTGTCGGGCTGGCCGTAGTTGCCGATGGTCTTGACCTTCAGGCCCTTGTCCTGAGCATTTTTTAGAGCCGTGTTCGAAACGGCGGCGCAATCCGCCCGGCCGTTGGCCACGTCTTCAATGGCCAGCGGGGTCGTGTCGTAAGCCTTCAGCTCGAAGCTGTAGCCCTTCTTCAGCAGGTTTTCGGTCATCCACTTCGACTCGGCGCTGCCCCGCAGCAGGCCGATTTTGCGGTTGGGCTCCAGGCACTGCTTATCGGTGAGATTGGAGTCGTTTTTTACCACCAGCAGTTGCTTCACGGTCCAGTAAGGTTCGGTGAAATTAACCGCGGCTTGCCGCTCCGGGGTGATGCTCATACCGGAAGCGATCACGTCGATTTTTTTGGACTGCAGGGTCGGCACGATGGCCGCCCAGTCGGTGGGTTGGTGCTTGACTTGGAATTTCATCTCGGCTGCAATCCAGTTCAACGCATCGATATCGAAGCCGGCCGGCTTGCCGTCTTTGTCCACGAATGAGAACGGCGGGTAGGCGGCGTCAAATCCGTTGATGAAGACCTTGTCCTGTGCCAGAGCGGGGGTCAATGCCACAACCACCGCGACGGTCATTGCCGTAATGCCCAGCCACATGATTTTTTTCGCCATACGAACTCTCCTTTCCAAGGCAAGATTGGATTAGCGCAAGGGGGATGTCCGTCACTCGGCCAAGGCCAAGAGGTTCGGCGGTGCCGGCAATTTCGTCTGTTCGACTCCACGGCAATTCTAATGAAAAACATCGGCACAGACCGCACGGACTCCCACGGCAGACTGACCTTATAGTCCAATCGGAGTGGCTTGACAAGCGCGCGGCGGTGAAGAGGTCTATTCTTCGGGCAAGGGCGGTGGTTCCTGGATCAGGGCTCTGATCAGGACCTTGTCCACGCGGTGGCCGTCCATGTCCATGACCTCAAAGCGAAAGCCGATCCAGTCGAAGTGGTCGCCGGCTCTGGGGATCCGACCTAAGGAGGCCATCACCAGGCCACCCAGGGTCTGATAAAGATTTTCATCCTCAAAAGGCAGCGCGTTCACCTGCAGCAGCTCCTTGAGTTCGTCCGCGAGGACCTTCCCGTCCACCAGCCAGGAGCCGTCCTCGCGCCGGACGATGTCGGCCTCCTCGACTTCGTCCGGCAAGGGGATGTCGCCGACGATGGCCTCCAGGATATCGCTGGTGGTGACCAGGCCCTGAAACCCGCCATGCTCGTCGATCACGAAAGCGACGTGCGTGCGCTTCTTCTTCAAACGCTCCAGCACATCGAAGGCCGACATGCTTTCGGGGAGGAACAGAGCCGGACGCAGCACCGACCGCAGGTCGATCGGCCGACAGCTCAGATTCTGAGAAAGGAGATCTTTGGAATTGACCAGCCCGATGATGCGGTCGATCTGACCTTCAGCCACGGGGTAGTGGGTATGGCTGTCGGCGGTAATCTTTTTCTGAATTTCTTCGGGAGGCTCGTTCGGGTCCAGCCAAACGACATCCGGCCGCGGTGTCATCAGAGCGCTTGCCGTCCGATCTCCAAGGCGGAAGATGCGTTCGACCATCTCCTGCTCGGTGGGTTCGAACACCCCCTCCTGGGTTCCCTGCTCGATCATTAGCTTGATTTCTTCCTCGGTGACGGAGGTTTCCTCTGACGGCTTGATGCCGAAAACCCGCAGGACCATCTGGGTCGAAAGGGTGAGCAGGTAAACCAGTGGAGAGCCCAACCATGAAAGCGTTCGCATAGACGGAGCGACGGCCGCGGAAATGCGCTCCGCATGGTTCAGGGCGATCTGTTTGGGAACCAGTTCACCGATGATCAGCGACAGGTAGGTGATTCCCACCACGACGATGATAAGACTGACCGCGCTGCCGTGGGGTGCGATCCAGGCTATTCGGTTCAGTTGGGGGGCCAGCTGTTCGGCGATGATCGCCCCGCCGAAAGCGCCGGCCAAGATCCCTACCAGGGTGATCCCGATCTGGATGGTGGAGAGGAAGCGGCTGGGGGAATTGGCGAGTTCCAGGGCGATCTTGGCTCCGGAGTCGCCTTCCTCGGCGCGCTGCTGAAGCCGGGCCTTGCGGGCGGATACCACGGCGATCTCCGCCATCGCGAAAAGACCGTTGGCGAGGATCAGGGCCAGGATGACAACGATCTGGGTGATGATGGAGTCCATTTTGGGGCTAATTCGGATAAAATTACGGTAGTGGACAATTTGAAAACATAAGTCAGCGGCAGCCCCCGTCGCAGTCCGATCTCCTGCGTCTACAGCAGGGTCGTCCAGAGGATTCGCGTTGCAATGATAATTAAAAAAACCGCATAGATTCGCTTCAAGGTAACAACCGGTGTCTTATGGGCCAGCCGGGCTCCGAAAGGCGCCGTAAAAAAACTGAACAGAGCTATCCCGAGGAGCGCCGGAATATAGAGGTACCCCAGGTGCGGCGCCGGGAGATCTGCAACCGATAAACCGTTTATTATGTAGCCGAGCGTTCCGGCAACCGCAATGGGAAAGCCGATCGCCGCTGAGGTGCCGATCGCGTGATGAACCGGAACGTTGCACCACATCATGAACGGGATGGACAGTGCGCCGCCGCCGATGCCGACCAGGCTTGAGATCACGCCGATCCCAACGCCGACGCCATTGATTCCCAAAATACCCGGAAGCTGCCGGGTCGGCTTCGGCTTGAAATTGCTGAGCATCGTAGCGGCCACATAATACAAAAAGATGGCAAAGAAAATTTTGAGCGCTTTGGTAGAGAGCTGCGCTGCAAACCATGTTCCCGAAAAAGTGCCGATCAGGATCCCCAGCGTAATCCCCTTTACGATATCCCACCGGACGGCTCCATGTCGATGGTGCGTCATAAAGCTGGCGACCGAGGTGAACACGATGCTGCCAAGGGACGTCGCTAGCGATAGTTGCATCATGTGCTGAACGGCGAAACCCTGCGCCGTGAAAACAAAGATCAGAATGGGCACGATCACCACTCCGCCGCCGATCCCCAGCAGGCCGGCGAAAATCCCGACAATGATCCCGAGAAGCGGATAGATAATCCATTCCAGCATGATCTCATCTCCCGACAGGGTCGGAATTTCTTGTATCGTTTTAAACAAGAAAAGTCGAGGTGTTTGATCACCTCGACTTTTCTTTAATCTTGCGGATTTCCTGGGTCAGCCGGTTTTGAGGAACTGTTTGGGAATTTGGTAAAGCCCGCCCGACCATTTGACTAATTCGTCCATGGATTGGGCCGCAAGCAAGGATGTGTTCGCCTCTGCGGGATTGATTCCAAGATCTTCCACGGTCTGAACCACTTTGCGCTGCCTCAGCTCCGTCGTCTGTTCGGGCTTTGCCGCTTGGCCGAGGTCCGTATCGCCCGCAATAGCCTTTATGGCGGCCTCTCTTTCCTGCAATGAGGCGCACTTGTGAAGACAAGCGATCCCCAACTCGGAAACGATGTGGGTAACGGCATCGCCATAGATCATGACCGGCGGGACCTTGAGGTTCGCTCGCTTCATCAACTCCCATGCATCCAGTTTGTCAACGAAGCATTGAATCCCTTTGGGGCCACGGGTCTGCAGAATCTGGACCACCAGCTTCCGGCCTCGCGGTATGTTTCCGATCAATGCCGGCTGCATGGCGTACTCTTGACCGACCTTGATCCATGCCTCGCTCGAGTGGCGTCGGCCGGGAGAGTCGCACCCCATATTGGGTGCACCGCCGAATCCGGCGATCCGATCGGCCATGGCGGTTGAGCTGTTCCCGTATCGGTCGATTTGCAGCGTGGCGCCCACGAAAGCGTCTACGGCATAGTGCCCGACTGCCTGAGAGAATGCCCGGTTCGAGCGCAGGTTTCCGTCCGGCCCCACGCAGAAGATATCCGGTCGGGCCGCCACGTAGTCTTCCATGCCGATTTCAGACCCAAAGGAATGAATTGAATCCACGAATCCGGATTCGATGGCCGGAATCATGGTGGGATGTGGATTCAGCGCCCAGTGGGTGCAGATTCTCCCCTTGAGGCCCAGCCGCTCGGCGTAAGTGGGGAGAAGCAGTTCGATGGCGGCGGATGCATAGCCGATCCCATGGTTCAGCGAGCGCAGGCCGTACTCGGCGTAAATGCCCTTGATTACCATCATCGCCATGAGGACGTGAACGTCTTTGATTTCGGCTGGATCTCGAGTGAAAAGAGGTTCAATGTAGCAGGGTTTCCCGGTGGGAATGATAAAGTCGATCCAATCGCCCGGGATGTCGACGCGCGGCAGCTTCTCCACGATCTTTTCCACCTGCACGACCACGATGCCACTCTTAAAATGCGTTGCCTCGACGATAGCCGGGGTGTCTTCCGTATTGGGACCGGTATAAAGATTGCCCTGGCGGTCCGCCCAGGTGCCGACCACCAAAGCAACCTGGGGGGTGAGGTCCAGGAAATAGCGGCTGAAGAGTTCGAGATAGGTATGGATTTCGCCTATCTTCATTTTCGATTCCTTGACCAGCCGGGTTACCGGGACGGCCTGGGGGCCGGAGAACGAGAAGTCGACTTTTTCCGCAATTCCCAGGTTGAAGATTTCGCAATGGGCCGGCAGGGCGATGACCGATTGCACCATGTGAAGGCGGTTGACCTTTGAGGGATCGACTTTGCAAAGGCACTCGGCCAGGAAATCGGCCTGCTTCTGGTTGTTACCCTCCAGCGCCACCCGATCTCCCGGACGGATGATCGCCTCAAGCAGATCCACCGCCCGGGAGGGATCGATTATCTTGCTATGGCCTCCTTCGGTCAAAGGTTTGGCCTTGGATATCCGCGCCCCATACTCCCTCTTGCGGCATTCCCAGTCTTCTCTGGCATGCACAGGTGTAACTCCCATAAGGTTACCTCCGAGGATATGAAAATCGTCAAAAGCACATCACGACCTCTGCGGCTTCTCCGGCGTCATAAAATTCCCAGAACGGTGAACAAAAACCAGCAGACGACGGCGCCGA
Organism: Desulfobacterales bacterium; assembly: GCA_030834695.1. Taxonomy (GTDB): domain Bacteria; phylum Desulfobacterota; class Desulfobacteria; order Desulfobacterales; family SpSt-501; genus SpSt-501. Next base: position 24,045 of record JAUQXK010000116.1, on the reverse strand, counting down.
TCGGCGTCATGGCAATGCCCCAAATGAGCAAGTTCCTGAATAACTTCTTCCGGTCCTGATCTTCCGTGGCGTTGGCGATGAAAATAGCTCCAAGCGTTGACAAGGGGCTCACATCGGTCACATGTCCGCAGAGGATGATGCTGGAAAGCAGCCCCAGGAGGTCGGTACCCCCGATTTTGGCCAGAAGGTCCGGAGCCATCGGCACGAATGCCGGCAAGATTACGCCAATCGTACTGGCGTACGCGGAGATCAGTCCGGACCAGAAACCAGCAACCAAGGTAACCGTAAAAGGCGTGGACTGCTTCGCCATAATGTCTGCAAACAGAGCCATGCCTCCGATCTTGCTCATGAGGTTGATCAGTACCGTCACTCCGGTGACCATCATGATGGCGCCCCAGGGCATGGCCTTGAACGCCTTTTCCTCGTCTGCTGCCCCCAGCAGGATCAAAACCGTCCCGATGAGAAATCCAAAAAAGCCGATATCTACCTTGAAGAAGATCACCCCGATGACCAGAGCGGCAATTCCCGCCAAGGTCAGGTATTGCTGGCGGTTAAAAGGCTCTACCTCAACTTTCATAACGGCTGAGGCATCCATCGCACCACTTCGCCTCCACAACTTCAAGCCGCCGAAGAGAAGATAGGCTCCGATTCCGATAGCGAAAAAGTAGACCAGGCTGTTCATCCACAGGATGAAGCTCCAGTCCGGCAGATTCAATTTGTCCGCCAGTCCTTTCACGATGACCCCGGCGACCGCTATCGGCGACATATTGCCGGCTTGCGTGCCGTTGGCCACCATTACCGCCATCAAGAAAGCCGGTATTTTCGTCTGCGAGGCCAACAGCATGCAGGGCGCCGCCATCAACGCACAGATCGTAATCGCCCCGGGGCCGAGCGACGACAATACAAACGCCAGGATGAACAGGATAATCGGGAGCATCGCGACGTTGCCGCGAACGGCTTTTACGGCATAATTCGTCAGCTTCACCAGCGTGCCGTTGATGTTGGCTATGGCAAACAAATACGTGATGCCGGCCAGCATGAGAAACACGTTCACAGGATATCCGGCTATCAAATCCTTGATTTTGACGCCACCAATGTAATAGCCGATCACCAGTGCAATCGCCAAGCTCAGAGGTCCGACATTCACGTTCCTGACGATGCCGACGACGACCGCAACCGCTAGCGCAATGAGAGACAGTTCTGCCAAGCCCATGGTTTTCCCTCCCTTATTTCTCGGTTCGGGTAAATTCCGCGAAACTTGCCTCGTTTCTTGACGTCTTGGATATCCCGCAGCTTGCTGCGCGAAGGTACATTCAAAAAATGTGACCATACCGTTTGGGTCCCATGCATCCGCCAGTCCCATCATTTCTCAAACAATGAATTCCGGCACCTCCTTTCTTTCTAAAATAATTGCCGACTCATCCGTGATCATGGTGTTTGGAACACCGTTCCCACAGCAGCATGACCCAATGGAGGCCCCGGCAAGCCCATTTTGAGCAGTCATCTGCATTTGATCCGCGAGGGTGCGGAGTCAGATGAGCCTGAAGCCTCCGAGTAAACGCTTTTCAGCGCATAAAACTGCCTGGCCAGATGCTGCTTCATGGATTTTTCGGCTGCTTCCGGATTTCTCTGCCGGAAGGCTTGCTGCAGATCGCTATGTTCCTGCATCGATTCTTCGAGCCGGCGGGGTTGATAAATCTGGCGATACCTGTAGAGTAGTATTTTCTGCCGCAGACCGTTGATCACTTCGCTCAACACTTTGTTGCCTGCGAGTTCCTGGACCAATGTGTGGAAGCTGTGGTTGACCGCCATGTATTTTTCCCGGTCTTCCGCCTGGCAGTGCTCTTCAAGCTTCCGGTAAAGATCGTCCAGCCGCTTCATTCCTGTATCGTTCATTTTTTCGACGCAAACTCTCGCACATATTCCTTCAAGGATACTCATCACGTAGAACATTTCTTCGATATCCTTCAGTGATGGCTGCGCGACATATGCGCCTTTGTTCGGGATCAGCTCGATAAGACCTTCCGAGTTCAGGATCCGCAAGGCTTCTCTCAGCGGAGTACGGCTGACGCCCATGGTTTGGCACATAGACGCTTCAAGTACCCTTTCCCCCTTTTTCAAGGTTCCTTTCCGGATCATATCTCGAATCCGCTTAGCGGCCTCTTGCCCAAGATATCCGGCTTGAATTTTCTTCATTTTAAACTCGTTAGAGCTTCTTCTGGTTTCTCCAAAATGTATACATTATACCAAATCCCAGTATCCATAATGCGACTTAAAGTCAATAAGATAATAAATTGGCTTCAATTTTTGAGGCGAGTAACGCTTTAATATTGATTAGGCCTATGGAGTGTTATAGATTCAACCGAAAAGAAGTCCAACAAATGCAGAAACGTGACGGATGGTTTTTTTGCAGGAGAGCCAAGTCACATGCCGCAGAACGCCAAAGCCTATAGCTTTCGGCTTTACGACGCCATCGAACTGGCCGCCCGCGCTCACCATCATCAGGTCCGGAAGGGCACGGAGATTCCTTATATCGTTCATCCGCTGGCCGTGGCCAGCATGCTGATCCGCGTCAACAGCCCGGAACCGGATGTCATCGCGGCCCTTCTTCACGACGTTGTTGAGGATACCCCCGTTACCATTCAAGAGATCCTTTCCCGTTTCGGCCCGGAGGTGGCGGACCTTGTCACCGCCTTATCCGAACCGGACAAAAAGGCCTCATGGGAGGATCGCAAGGCCCACACCATCGACTACCTGGAAAAAAGGGCGAGCGATGACATCCTCATCGTTGCCCTGGCCGACAAACTGGACAACATCCGCGCCATCCGCGATGGGCTCGAGAGCGATGGGGAGAAGTTTTGGGAAAGGTTCAACCGTCCGCGAGAGAAACAAAAGTGGTACTACGAGCGGCTGGAGGCAGCTTTCTCGACGAGGATCAGCCGGGAGCCGGCCTTGACGCTACTGTCGGCGTTCAAGGCCGAGGTCAAAAAAGTTTTCCAAGAGAAGGAGTTTGCCGCATGAAAAAGAGTGTTCTAATTCTGTGTGCCGTTCTTTTCTTGTCCACTTCGGTGCTGGCTGGTCCGGCGCAATACCAGGTAACAGGCCCGGTCCTGGAGGTGCGGGATGACGCGATCGTGGTGCAAAAGGGCACCGAGAAGTGGGAAATCGCTCGCGACAAAGCCACCGTCATGTCCGGTGACCTCAAGGTGGGAGCCAAGGTGACGGTTTATTACAATATGCAGGCCTCCAAGATCGAGGTCAAGGAAGCCCCCAAGACTCCCGTGGCTCCGAAAAAGAAATAACCTGTGCCCCAATTAGCGATGAAGCGGCTCCGAAAAACAGGAGCCGCTTTGTCTTTGTTGGGGCCATACGTGCAGAAAGTCGAACCATAAGGCATCCGCAAGCAAGTCCTCGGGCCTCAGCACCGTTCGGGACAGAACTGTTTTGGTTTGCATTTTGTAGGTTTTGCCCTTAATACTCTCACCCACGAGCCGTTGGATTTTCTTCTCCGGAGGATGAATGAAGCTTTTTATTTCGGCCGATATCGAGGGCGTGGGCGGCGTGGTGCGTGGTGAGCAGTCCAGCCGCGATGCCTCGGATTATGCTCACGCCCGCAAGCTGATGACCGCTGAAGTCAACGCGGCGATCAGAGGGGCTTTCGATGGAGGGGCAACCGAAGTGGTCGTGGCGGATGCGCACCACATCGGCCTGAACCTGATCAGCGATGAAGTCGACGAACGCGCCGGGCAGATTATCGGCACCCCACGACGGCTGGGGATGATGGAAGGCGTGGACAAGGGTTTCGACGCTGCCTTTTTCATCGGATATCACGCTTCGGCAGGAACTCCAAAAGGGGTAATTGCCCACAGCTATCGCCGACGGGTGGCCGAAATCAAGCTGAATGACCGGAAGGTGGGAGAAGTGGGGTTCAACGCCGCCCTGGCCGGTCATTTCGGTGTGCCGGTGGTGTTAATCAGCGGTGACGAAGCCGCATGCGCCGAAGCCCGGGCGCTATTGCCCCATATTTTTGCCGTTCCTGTAAAGAAGGGGTTGGGTGCTTATGCGGCCGCGTGCCTGCACCCCAAGCAGGCGCAAAACCTGATTTGCCAATCAGCCCGCGAGGCCATCTCCCGCGTGTCATCTCGGGCACCTTTTGTCGTCAGTTCGCCAGTCTGTCTGGACGTCAGGTTCACGACCGCCTCGGCAGTCGATCGCTGCCTGCGGCTGCCGGGAATTGAACTCCTGGACGGGGCGAGCTTGCGCTACAAGGCCCGCGACGTTTTGGAAGCCTACCAGGTCTTCAACGTCATGGCCGACTTGGCGGAGTTGGTTCACCACATCTGATCGGACGCCCTGCGGCGGAAGATGGGAAAAGCCGGCAAGCATGGGGCTGATGGCCTCCAAGCCCCCCGCAGCGATAAAGAACCAGCGCAGGGTGGCCTATCCTCAAGGGACATCGTATCCCATCTTTTCAGAGGGATGGAACAGCGGATGCGTGAGCCGCAACTCGCACTGAGAGTGAGAGGGTTAAAAACCCAATTCCGCTCCTTCGACGCTTTCGCCAAGGCGGTCGATGACGTTTCACTGGATCTATTTCAGGGCGAAACTTTAGGATTGGTGGGTGAGTCCGGCTGCGGCAAGAGTGTCACGGCGCTCTCGATCATGCGGCTGATCAAGGATCCTCCCGGCCGCATCTCCGCAGACGAGATCCGGCTGGGGGATTTGGACCTGCTCAGTCTTTCCCCGAAGCAAATGCGGGCCGTCCGGGGGGGGCGAATCTCCATGATTTTCCAGGAGCCGATGACCTCCCTCAACCCGGTTTACACCGTGGGGTCCCAGATCGCCGAGATGTATCAGACTCATCGCGGCCTGAGTTCAAGCGAAAGCAGGACCCGAGCGGTGGAGGTGCTGAGGAAAGTCCGCATGCCGGCCCCGGAAAAACGCGCCCGGGAATTTCCGCACCAGCTCTCCGGCGGCATGCGCCAGCGAGCCATGATCGCCATGGCTCTCGCCTGCAATCCCGAAATCCTCGTCGCCGACGAGCCGACCACCGCGCTCGACGTGACCATCCAGGCCCAGATCCTGGACCTGATGATGCGCCTGAAGGAGGAGTTCGGTGCTGCCATCATGATGATCACTCACGACCTCGGCGTCATCGCCCGTATCGCTCAGCGCATCGTCGTTATGTACGCCGGCAAGATCGTCGAAGAGGGCCTCACTGCTGTTTTCTTCGAGTCTCCGGCGCACCCCTACACGCGGGGGCTGCTGAAATCCATCCCGAAGCTGGGGGAGCGCTCCCGCTTGGGGCGTAACCGGCTGCAGGAGATCAGGGGAATCGTGCCCAGCATTTTCGACTTACCGCCGGGCTGCAGCTTCAACCCGCGCTGTTCGGAGGCCCTGCCGATCTGCTCCCAGGAAGCCCCCCCGCTTTTCGATTTGGGCGATGGGCACCGCGTCCGTTGCTGGCTCTTTGCCGGCCATTGAGGTGAAACTTGGCGCCATTGCTGGAGGTTAGGGATCTGACGGTGCACTTTCCGGTGCGCAGGAGTCTGCTCGCCCGGCAGCGCCAATATGTCCACGCCGTTGACAACGCCTCCTTCACCCTGGCCGAGGGTGAGACCCTGGGTCTGGTCGGTGAGTCCGGCTGCGGCAAGACCACAACGGGCCTAGCGGTACTGAGACTGATCCCGTTCACTTCGGGCCAAGTTATTTTTCAGGGCCAGGACTTGAGCTCTTTGAATAGAGCTGAGTTGCGCCATTTCCGCCGGGAGATGCAGATCATCTTTCAGGACCCTTATTCTTCCCTGAACCCCCGCATGACCGTTCAGCGCATCATCAGCGACCCCCTGAAAATCCACGGCCAGGGGAATTACCGGGAGAGAGCGGAGCGGGTTGCCTACCTCCTGGAAAAAGTCGGCCTCACTCCCGAACAGGCCAGCCGGTACCCCCACGAGTTTTCCGGTGGACAAAGGCAACGAATCGGAATCGCCCGTGCACTGGCGCTCAGCCCCAAGCTCATTGTCAGCGATGAACCCGTATCGGCCCTTGATGTCTCGATCCAGGCCCAGATCATCAACCTGCTCATCGACCTGCAGAAGGAGTTTTCGCTTTCTTATATCCTCATTTCGCACGACTTGGCCGTCGTCGAATACATCTGCGATCATGTGGCCGTGATGTATCTGGGTCAAATCGTCGAAACAGCCCCCTACCGGGACATTTACACCGATCCCCGGCACCCCTATACCCAGGCCCTGCTTTCGGCCGTGCCGACCTTTGATATCAGTGCCAAATACGAAATGTCCGTCCTGGCCGGGGATGTGCCCAGCCCCATCCAGCCGCCGCCGGGCTGCCGCTTCCATCCTCGCTGCCCCATCCGCATGGATGAATGCAATCGCATCGAACCGGCGATGAAGGAGGTCACCCCGGGTCACTTTGCCGCCTGCCTGGCGCTGTGATGGCCGGCCGGTGCGGCGTGGGCCTGCTGCCGGCTGTCCGGCCGGCAATCCGTGGGGGTGCGCGTCTGTTGTATTGGCAGGAGTTTTGATATAGCGTTTTGCATCCGACACTTGAGCACCCGTTCAGATGCGGGTGAATGCGTACGGACGGACCCCTCCAACGAAAGGAAGGTAGCTATGCGCACCAAGACGTTGATCAGTTGCATCGGTTTGATTCTGGCATTGTCAGGCGGCCTCTTCGCCATCCAGCCGGCCTGCGCCGCTCCGTCCCTGGTCGTCGCGGTCGAGTCGGCGCCGAAGTCGATGAACCCCCACAGCGAAAACGGCGATGCCACGCTGGGGCCCATGACCAATATCTTCGACGGACTGATGCAACGGCAGAAAACGGACGGCAAAATCGTGCCCGCCCTGGCTGAAAAGTACGAGCACCCGGATCCGCTGACCTGGAAGTTCTACCTGCGCAAGGGCGTCAAGTTCCACAACGGCAACCCCTTCACCGCCGCCGACGTCAAGTACACCTTTGAGCGCCTGACCAACCCCGAGGTTTCCCAGTTCGTCAACGACGGCAAGGCGATCGCCTCCATCGAAACGCCGGACGATCACACGGTCATCGTCAAGACCAAGGACCCGATCCCCTGGTTCATCGACAACATGCACCAGGTCTTCATCATGGACAAGGAGTCCTCCGAGTCGCGCTCTGAGGGGGAAATCGGGGTTGCCCCCATCGGCACCGGCGCTTACAAGTTGACCGAGTACGTCAAGGGGTCCCACATGAAGTTGGAAGCCAACCCCAATTACTGGGAGGGCGCTCCGTCGATCAAGAATGTGGAGATGAAGTTCATCATCGAGCCGTCCACCCGGTTTGCCGCCTTGGCCTCGGGTCAGACAGAGTTGATCAACGGCGTGCCGGTGGAGATGATCGACAAGGTCAAGGAAAACAAAAACCTCGATGTCATGCGCCGTCCGGCCCGTCGGGCCATCTTCCTCGTCGTCACCAACCGGCCGGGCACCCCCACCGCCGACCCGCGCGTACGCAAGGCCATGTACATGGCCATCAATGAGGATGAAATCATCCAGAAGCTGATGCGCGGGCAGGCGACGGCGGCATCCCAGATGGTCGATCCGGCCACCGTGGGCTACAACCCCGACATCAAGCGGCTGGCCTACAACCTGCAGGAGGCCAAGAAGTTGTTGAAAGAAGCCGGTTTGGAGAAAGGCTTCGAGATTACCTTGGCGGGCCCGAACGACCGCTATGTGATGGACAAGCAAATCTGCGAGGCGGTGGCCAAGTACCTGGCCAAGGTCGGCATAAAGGTGAATCTGGACGTCAAGCCCAAGTCCATCTACTTCACCGAGGTGATGGAGAACAAGCATGACTTTTACATGATGGGATGGTTCGACGGAACCTATTCCGGCGCCCGCACCTTCTTCCGCCACCTGCACACGATCGACAAGAACGCGGGCTACGGTGACTGGAACGGTTCACGGTCCTCGGACAAGGACATCGACCAGGTTCTCGAGAAGACCAGCCAGATCGTCGACAAGACCCAGTACGTCAAGACCCTCCAGGAGGCCAACAAAATGGCCATGGAGCGTGTCCGCGTGATCCCCCTGCACTACCAGATGGATCTCTACGCGGTGGCCAAGAAAAACGGGCTGCAGTTCACACCGCGGCCCGACCAGTGGTTCGTGTTCAAGGATATGTCGAAAAAGTAAATCCACGGGGGAAGCCCGCTTCAGCGGGTTTCCCCTGCAACACCGAACTCAGCCGCTCAGCCCATGTTCACGTACCTGACACGCCGCCTCATCCAGGGAGTCATCGTGCTTCTGGCGGTCTCGTTTGTGTGCTTCATCATCTTTCGCTACATGGGCGATCCGGTCATTTCCATGGCCGGGCAGTACGCCACGGCGGCTGAGCGCGATGAGATCCGCAAGATCTTCGGCCTGGACCAGCCGCCCTATGTCCAGTACTGGCGGTTCCTGACCAACGCGCTGCACGGCAACTTCGGCATCTCCTACGAGACCCGGCTTCCGGCGCTGGGCCTGATCCTGGAGCGGATTCCCGCCTCGGCGGAGCTGGCCGTTTCGGCCATGGTCTTTGCGTTTACGGTCGGCGTCGGACTGGGGGTCCTGGTGTCGGTCAATCCCCAGGCCTGGCTGAGCCGGGCGATCATGGCCGGCTCGCTCGGCGGGATCTCGATCCCCACGTTTCTGATCGGCATCCTGCTCATCATGGTGTTCGCCGTTCAACTGGGGATCCTGCCGCCCTTCGGGCGCGGGGAAACGGTCAAACTGGGGGATTGGTGGAGCACTAATTTTCTCAGCCTGGACGGCCTGGAGCATTTAGTCCTGCCGGCCTTCACCCTTGGCATGTACCAGCTGGCCGTACTGTTGCGGCTCACCCGTTCGGGCATGCGCGAGGTGCTGACCACCGAGTATATCAAAACCGCCTGGGCCAAGGGCCTTTCACCGGCCCGGGTGGTCTTCAAACATGCCCTGCGCAACGTGATGATCCCCGTGATCACCGTGGCCGGACTGCAATTCGGAGACCTGATTGCATTCTCCCTGGTGACGGAAACCATTTTTCAGTGGCCGGGACTCGGCAACCTGCTGCTCACCTCGCTTTATGAATCCGACCAGCCGGTCATCGTGACTTATATTTCTCTGGTGGCCGTGTTCATCCTGACCATCAACATCGTCGTCGACTCGCTTTACGCGCTTCTGAACCCTAAAATCCGGTACGGATAAACGGCGATCCATGTCCCGGCGCAAGAACCGTTTCTTGTATGATTTCCTCCGCGATCCGGCGGCCATTGCCGGGGCCGTGATCATGCTCGTGTTCACCGCTGCCGCCGTACTGGCGCCGTTGCTCGCCCCGCAAGACCCGTATGATCTGGAAATCCTGGAGCTGGGCGACTCCCTCAAACCGCCGGCCTGGGAAGCAGACGGCGACCCTCAATTTCTGCTGGGAACCGACGACCAGGGCCGAGACATCCTCAGCACCATCCTTTATGGGCTGCGAACCTCGTTGTCCGTGGGATTCAGCGTCATGCTGCTGGCGGGATCCTTCGGAGTGCTGGTCGGGCTTCTGGCAGGCTACTACGGCGGCGTGCTGGATGCCGTCACCATGCGCACGGCCGATACCGTCTTCGCATTTTCCACCACGCTTCTGGCAATTCTTTTTCTAGGTCTTTTCAAACAAAGCGGCGTGGGCATCGTCATTCTGGCCATCTGCATCGCCGATTGGGTCCGCTACGCCCGCACCATGCGGGCCAGTGTGCTGGAAGTGAAGGAGGAGGCCTACATCACCGCCGCCAAGGCCACCGGCGCCAACGACGTTCATCTCCTGCTCGTCCATCTGCTGCCCAACGCACTGCCGCCTATCTTCGTCATCATGGCCGTGGACTTGGCCGCGATCATTATGCTGGAGGCGACGTTGAGTTTTCTGGGGGTGGGCGTGCCCATCACCAAACCCTCGCTGGGGATGATGATCGCCAGTGGCAAGAACTATATCTATGCGGGTTGCTGGTGGCTGATCGTCTTCCCCGGAGCAACCCTGGTGCTTTTCGTCCTGGGGCTCAACCTGTTTGCCGACTGGCTGCGCGAAGAGCTCAACCCAAGAATCCAACGCAGTCGTTGACACGGATCAGGAGCTGAGACGGACACCCTTGATAGAGCAATTCGCCGGCGGCCCGCACCAGGGCCAGGAAGAGTTTCTTGGGGTGCAGGTCGTGGCGCCAAGTCGGGATGCCACTGAACGCCAAAAATGAAGCGTTTGCCGGGCAACTCAACGGCTTCGACGATCCCGTCTTTTGCCCGCGCCGTGGCGACCACGCTCGGGGCGAGGTCCTTGACGGACTGTCGGAAAGAGGCTCTTCGCCATAGCGGCAGGGGTGGATATCGGCCCCGCCGCTCAGAATGAGCCCCTGCACCGAACTCAGAACAGCCTCCATGCTTTCCCGGTCGTGAGCCGAGGGGATGATGACGGGCGCCCCGCGCGCATTCAGGATCGCCTGGCTGTAATCGGAGAAGCTGTGATCTATGAAGTGGCCCAGCGAATAGAGCGCCCACGCCCCTCCGGTCACCCGTGAGCAGGTGATCGCGATTAATGGCGTTTTTTCTTCAGGCTTTATTCTTCGTGTTTATCAAATTTGTAAAACTTAATGAAGTAGGGTTTGTGTTTTTGCCAACTCCAATGTTCGTCCCGAATGACGGCGGCAGCCCCGGACGGATCGCCGGCTTCAATCGCATCGATAAATTTGCGGTGCTCCTGCAGATTGACCTCCTCCCACTCCTCCCAGTAGGCCTTTCTCGGGAAGTCGTACAAGCGTTGCTTGAGCGGAGCAACCAGCTCATGAAGCGTTTGGTTGCCGGACAGGTTCAAAAAAACATCGTGAAACTCTAAATTGAGATGATAGTACCGATTATAGTCTTTTTGCTTGAGCGCTTTTCTCTGTTCGGCGTTGGATTGCTTCAGGCGTTTCCGGCAAGCGGCTTGGCTCAATTTATCGAAGACCGCGAAGACCACGCTCGATTCAAGATAGCCGATAATCTCGTAGTAGTTTTTCAGCTCCTGAAGCGACAGTTCCCGGACCTGCACCCCCCGGCGCGGCAGAAAATTAACGAACCCCTCGCACTCAAGCTTGATGATGGCTTCCTTGAGCGGGGTCTTGCTGATGCCGAGCTCCCGGCTCATCTTATCGATGTTGATCGAAGCGCCTGCTTCAATCTTCCCCTGCTGAATTTCACCCCGCAAGTATAAATAGATTTGCTCGCGCAACGAGGCCAGCGGAATCATAACCGTTTATCCTTATCGCGTTTCGTTCCGTTTCTGGATTTCCCGGCTGATCTCCGGAACCACCTCGTAAAGGTTGCCGACGATGCCGTAGTCGGCATAACGGAAAATGGGCGCATCCGGGTCCTTATTGACGGCCACGATGCAGCCGGAGGAAGACATGCCGGCGATGTGCTGAATGGCTCCCGAGATCCCGCATGCCACATACAGCTTAGGCGACACGACCTTGCCTGTCTGCCCCACCTGGTCGGCGTGCGGACGCCAGCCTTCGTCCACAGCGCTGCGTGTTGCGCCCACCACGCCGCCCAACACCCCCGCCAAGGATTCGAGCACACTGAAGTCCGGCCCGCCCATGCCGCGCCCGCCGGAGACGACCACATCGGCTTCGGTGAGATCCAGTTTGGCGCTGCCTGGCTTTTTCTCGATCAGCCGGATCCGCGTTGGGGGGAGCTGGACGTCGATGCGCTCGATTTCGCCGGCCTTCTCCGCGATGGTTGCCGGAAAGAAATTGGGCCGCAACGCAGCGATCTGGGGCGTGCCTTCGAGCGCCACTTTGGCGATCAGTTTGCTGCCGTACATTAAGCGGGTGGCGATGAGGTTATCTCCCTCAAGTGCCAGCCCCGCACATTCCATGGCCAATCCGGTGTCGAGCTTGGTCGCTAGGCGGGTGGATAGTTGCTTGTCCCGTATGGAGGCGCCGAACAGAACGATCTTCGGCTGCCGCGCCGTGATGATATCGTATAGAATCAAGGTGAACCGATCCGAGTCGAAATCCGCCAACTCGAGGGCATCGCATACCAGCACCCGATCGGCGCCATAATGCCTGAGTTCGTCGGCAGCGGCCAGCACATCAATCCCCAGCACCACGGCGGACAACGGCGTGTTCAACTGATCGGCCAGGCGACGCCCTTCGCTGAGCACTTCATAGGTAGACTTGCGAAACTTTTTATCGGCAGTTTCGGTAACCACGAGGATACCATCTGACATGATCGTCTCTCCTTCCCCCGTCCGTTCACAGGACGCCGGCTTCTTCGCGCAGTGTTTGGACCAACGCCGCCGCTTTTTCTTCAGCCGTTTTCCCGGAGATCATTTTGCAAACCTTGCGTTTAGGCGGGAAGACGAGCGAAAAGATCCTCGTTTTCAGTGCGGCGGATCCGAACTGCGCGGCATCCAGCCCGAGAGCCGCAAGGCTCTTGGTTTCAAGCGGCTTCTTCTTGGCCTTCATGATGTTGGGAAGCGACGCATAGCGGGGCTGATTCAGCCCGCGCTGGGTGGTTAAAAGCGCCGGAAGATCCGCCTCGACCACCGCGGTTCCGTCCTGGAGGGACAGCTCGCATCGAATTTTGCCGCCGGTGATCTCCTGGCGCACGACCATGCCGAGCATGGGAATGCCCAAGTATTCCGCCACGGCCGAGGGCACCAGGTAGCTGTCGTCATCCACGGCGCGCTGGCCGGCGATGATCAGGTCGAATGGGACGGCTTTCAGCGCCGCCGCCAGCACCTTGGCGGTGGTAAGCGGGTCTGGTTTTTCCAATGCCGGGTCGTTGATCAACACCCCCTCGTCGGCGCCCATGGCCAGGGCCGTGCGAATCGCCGCCGTCGCCCGCTCCGGGCCGAGGCTGAGAACGGTGACCTTCCCGTTCCCCATCTTTTCCCGGATTCGGATCCCCTCTTCGACGGCCAGTTCGTCGTAGGGATTCATGATCCATTTCAGGTTGTCCGTCTGGATGTCACTGGCCTCGGCATTGATCTCGATCAGAGATTCCGTGTCCGGCACCTGCTTCAACAAAACAACCACGTTCATCATCTTCCCCTCCAGCGGTTTGAATTATCACGGCCGGTTCTGCAGTCAGCGGGCTACATTTTCGGACGCTCGTTTTTAGGGTCATAAGGCGATTTCAAATGGACCCGGGCCGGGTATTTCTTACCTTCCACCAGAATTTCATACGTACCAGAGAGGACCCAGTCGTTGGTGATGCCGTCGGGCTGGCGCAGGTATCCCATGCCGATGGAGCTGCCCAGCTTGAACGCGTAAGCACCGGAAGTGACCTCGGACACGTGCTCTCCGTTGCGGAAAATCGGCTCGCTTCGCAGCAGCAGGGGTTCGTGGTCCTCCAGCGTGAAGATGGCGAGCTTGCGGGTGATGCCTTTTTCCTTCTGCCGCAGCAGCGCCTCGCGGCCGATGAAATCGCCCTTGTCGAGGTTGACGCAGAAACCGAGCCCGGCTTCGTAAGGGCTGTCCTCCGGGCCGATTTCGGTCTCCCAGTGGCGGTAGCCACTTTCCATGCGCAGCGAATTCACCGCCTGCATGCCGACCAGCCGCAAGCCGAATTTCTTCCCGGCTTCCATGACGGCGTCGAAAACCGGGACCGCAAACCCGGTCGGAATGTAGAGCTCCCAGCCCAGCTCGCCGACATAGGTCACGCGCAACGCCCAGGGCCGGGCATAGCCCAGATCGATCTGCCGGGCGGTCCGGAATGGAAAGGCCGCGTTGGAAAGATCGGCAGCGGTGAGCGTTGCCAGCAGGTTGCGGGCATTCGGCCCCATGACCGCCAGCATGGCGTAGCCATGGGTGACATCCGTGATGGTGGCGCGGGCACTCTCCGGGATGCGGCGCTGGATGTAATCGAAGTCCCTCACCCCCGTTCCCAACGCGGTCACGATGAAAAAAGAGTCTTCCGAAAAGCGCGTAACGGTCAGGTCGGACTCAAACCCGCCGTGATCGTTCAGGATCGGGGTGTAGACCACCGTCCCCGCCGGCACGGCCACGTCGTTCGCACAAATTTTCTGCAGAACGGCCTCCGCATCGGGTCCCTGGACGAGGTAGTTGTGCATCGAAGTCAGGTCGTACATGCCCACGGTATCCCGCACGGCCAGATGTTCTTCCTTCTGGCAGGGGAACCAGTTGGCTCGACCCCAGCTGTATGTATGAACCGGTTCGACGCTCGGCGGAGCGAACCAGTCGGCTCGCTCCCAGCCGGCGAGCATGCTGAAGCAGGCCCCGTGCCTGGCCAGCCGGTCGTGGAAGGGGGAGCAGATGACCGGACGGGCGGTCGTGCGCTGGCGGTTGGGATAGTGGTGTTCGTACAGGATGCCCACGGTCTCTTTCACGCGGTCGTGCACATAGCGGGTGTTCATCTGCCAGTGGAAATAGCGACGGATATCGACAGGCCACAGCTGCTCCTCGGGATAGCCTTGATCGACCCATTGAGCCAGCGCTCGGCCGCAACCCGCTGCGCTGGCGATGCCGACCGAGTTCATGCCGCAGCCCACGAAGAAATTCTTGATGCCCGGCGCTTCGCCGACCATGAAGGCATTGTCTGGGGTGAAGCTTTCGGGCACATTGGAGAGGTGCCGGATCTCGGCCGTCTCCAGGTCCGGGAAGCGCTGCAGGCCGCACTCCATGAAGGGGCTGAACTGTTCCCAGTCCTCGGAGAGCTCGGTGAATTTGAAATCCTTCGGTATGCCTTTCATCCCCCAGGGTTTGGCCAGTGCCTCGAACCCGCCGAAGAGGATAGCGCCGTTTTCGGCCTTGAAATAGGTGCGGCCGTCAAAGTCGCGCACGCAGGGGAAGATCTTCTTAAGCCCCTTGATCGGCTGGGTGACGGCATGCATGTGCTCGGCCGCATAGAGCGGGACGCTGACATTGGCCATTTTGCCGACATCCCGGCCCCAGATGCCGGCGCAATTGATCACGACTTCGCAGCCGATGTCCCCGTGCTCGGTTGAGACGCCGCAGACAGCCCCCTTTTTTACCTTGATGTCGGTTACCGCCGTATCTTCGAATACCTTGGTCCCGCGCATGCGCGCTCCCGTTATCAAGGCGCGGGTGGTATCCAGGGGATTGGTCTGCCCGTCGTTGGGCAGATAAAAAACGGACACCAGCCCCTGGGTGCTCAGGCCCGGGACCATGTCCTCGGCCTCTTTGAGGCTGATTTCGGTCATCTCGATCCCGAAGGCGCTGGCCATGGCAGAGCCCCGCAGCCATTCGCGGCGCCGGTCTTCGGTCTGGCAGACGCCCAGCGCCCCGGTCGTCACGTAGCCGGTGGCGACACCGGTCTCGGCCTCCAGTGCCGGATAGAGTTGGGTCGCGTACTTGGCGAGGTTGGTCATCTCGCGGTTCTGCCGGAGCTGGGCCACCAAGCCGGCGGCCGCCCAGGTCGTCCCGCACCCGAGCTCCTTGCGCTCCAGGAGCACGACATCGGTATGGCCGATCTGAGTCAGGTGATAGGCGGTGCTGCAGCCGACGATGCCGCCGCCGATGATAACGATTCGGGCATGGGTAGGGAGCTGCTGGGTCATGATACCTCCTGGTTAAGCACGGATGGTTGATCGAATGGCAAGGGCATGTGGTTATTGCCCCGATGAGTGAATCGGTGCAACTTGAGCCGTGGCCCGGCGGGATGAATGACATACCCGAATCTGCCATATTCTACGGCCGGAGTAACAATGGATAAAATGAAAGGATCCTGACGGGTCGAACCGGTCATAAGGTCTGGAAGATGAATTGCCCGTCCGGAATCTTGCATGGCGGACCGAAACAAATGGGTGGATCGATGGAGCCGGTCGTATCCGGTCTTATTGGAATCTGATATATCAGATCCATCATGGTTGTCAAGAAGACGTTTTCACATCGCGCTGAAGGGTTGAAACCGGCCCGGGTGGCCCCAAAAACTTCTTGACCCCTCTTTCTGATATCTGATATATCACATATCAATTTGGATTCGATTGCTCATCCGGAACGTGTCGTGGAGCCGAGTTGTCATCGGAAGCCTGAACAGGATGGTTCGAAGAATGGCAGCGCTTGATTTCGATATCTGCCATGGGATGCCTTTCCAAAAGGTGGATTCCGCCGGTCAAGCACCCGCATTTCCTCCCCAGCACTCGCTATTTTTTCCGATCAAAACAAGATCTATCCCTAAACCGCCCGGGCAGAGACCGTCCCGGGGCACCCAGCCGAGAGGTCATTGATGACAGCGACACCAGAGTTGATCCGCATACGGAACTACATCGACGGCAAGTGGACGGATGAAGCCGGGGCCAAGACGATTCCGCTCTTCAACCCTTCCGACGGCAAGCAGATCGGCGAAGTTCCGCTCAGCACGGCGGAGGCCTCCACAACGGCCATCGCCTCGTGTCACCGCGCCTACGACGAATGGCGCCGACAACCCATCGGCCGGCGGGTGAAATATCTCTTTGACATGCGCCGGGCCATGGAAGATCGCCGCGAGGAACTGGCCCATTCCATCGCCATCGATCAGGCCAAGCACATCAGCGAGGCGCGCGGGGAGGTCCAGCGGGTCATCGAAATCATCGAGACCGCTTGCAGCATTCCGACCCTGATCCAGGGCGAGACGCTGGAAAACATCGGCGCCAATATCGTTGGCCGGGTGGTGCGCCAGCCCCTGGGTGTCTTCTGCGGGGTGGCCCCCTTCAACTTCCCGGCGCTCGTCTTCGGCTGGTTCATTCCCTTTGCCATCGGTGTCGGCAACACGTTCGTCTTCAAACCTTCCCCCCAGTCACCCTACTTCATGCAGAAAATGTGCGACATTTTCAGCCAGATCGGGCTGCCGCCAGGGGTAATCAACGTGGTTAACGGCGACCATGTTCCGACCGCGGCCTGGTACGACGACCCGCGGGTGCGCGGCATCTGCATGGTCGGCTCCTCGCCCACGGCCCGTAAGATCGCGGAGGCCGCCGGCCGCGCCGGAAAACGCACCATGCTGCTGGGCGGGGCCAAGAACTACCTGGTGGCCATGGAGGACCTGCCGTGGGATCTGTTCATCGAGAACTACCTCAACTCCTGCTACGGTTCCGCCGGTCAGCGGTGTCTGGCCGGCTCGATTGTAGCTGCCGTGCCGGAAATCCACGACGAGCTGGTGGAGCGCATCGTCGCGGCCTCCAGGAAAATGAAAGTGGGCAGCGCCCTTGACCCGAACATCCACATCGGACCGGTCATCTCCGCCGATGCCAGGGCCCGCATCGAGCGCTGCATCGATGTCGGTGTCCGTCAGGATAAAGCCAAGCTGGTATTGGACGGGCGCAACCCCGAGGTGCCGCCCGAGATCAAGGGCGGATATTATGTCGGCCCGACCATCTTCACCGAGGCCACCCCGGAGATGAGCATCGTGCAGACCGAAATCTTCGGGCCGGTGGCGGCGGTGATCAAGGTTGAGAACCTCGACCATGCGCTGCGGCTCATCCGCGCCCAGGAGGTGGGCAACGGCGCCTGCATCTTCACGCAGAACCTGTACTATACTGAAAAATTCATCGCCGAAGCCGATGTTGGCATGGTGGGCGTCAACGTGGGCGTGCCGGCTCCGCACCCCTACCTGCCTTTCGGGGGCATCAAGCAGTCCCTGGTCGGCACCGACAAGGCCCAGGGCAGGGACGGCATCGACTTTTTCACCCAGAACAAGGTCGCCACCGTGCGCTTCGCACAGCCGGCCGCCGGCCGACTCACGGCCGACGCTTCGAAAGAAGCTTCAGGGCCAAAAACCAGCGCCGTCAAAAGCTGCACGGCCAGTTGAAACGCAGTTTAGCTGCTGTGTCGTAGCTGAAAATATTCGGCACCTTTTGATCCTGCAGGATAAGGAGCGCACCTTGCAAGTTGCAGCCCTGAAACCGGACACGAAACAAGTCAAAATCGAAGTCAAGAACCTGACCAAGCGATTCGGCGATCTCCTGGTGCTGAACCGCATCAATTTCCATGTCGCCCAGGGCGAATTCCTGGCCATCGTCGGTCCGACGGGCTGCGGCAAGACCACCTTTCTCAATTGCCTTTCCAAACTCATCCCCACCAGTGAAGGCAATATTTTCATCGATGGCGAGGTCGCGGACCCCAAGCGGCACAACATTTCCTTCGTGTTCCAGGAGCCGACCTGCCTGCCGTGGCGGACCGTCCGCCAGAATGTGGCCTACGGAATGCAGATCAAGGGCTTCCCCGCCGCAAAAATCAACGAGCGGGTTGATTTCATGCTGGACCTGGTCGGGCTCACGGAGACTCAGAGCCTCTATCCCAACCAGGTCTCCGCCAGCATGGTCCAACGCATCACCGTCGCCCGGGCCTTTGCCGTGGACCCCGACCTGCTGCTGATGGACGAACCGTACGGACAGCTGGATGTCAAATTGCGCTATTACCTGGAGGATGAGCTCGTAAAACTCTGGCAGACGTTAAAAAGCACGGTCATCTTCGTTACCCACAACATCGAAGAGGCTGTGTATGTGGCCGAGCGGATTCTGGTGCTGAGCAACAAGCCGACCAACATCAAAGCGGAGGTGAACGTCGACCTGCCCAGACCCCGCAGCTTAATCGATCCGGATTTCGTCGCCATCCGCAAACACGTCACGGAACTGATTCGATGGTGGTAAAGGTGGAGCCGACCCGCGAGGGCGGCTGACGACAGCAAATCCCAACCCAAGGAGGTGCCTCGCCGGAAAGTGATACCGAAAGGGTCCGGGCCCAGTCCGGACCCAGTGTGGTGTGCAGTACGGAACAAGACAACCCCCCCCCTATGTCAAAAAGGAGCTGTGAGATGAAAAAGTTCGCTTTGTTCAGTGTGTTGGTTCTGGCTGCTCTCTTGGTGTGTTCCTTCACACCGGCCCAGGCTCAGGCACCCATGAAGCTCAAGACCTGCTGGATGCCGGAATTTGAAACATTCCTCCCCTGGCTGGCCAAGCAGAAGGGCTGGGACAAGCAGGAAGGCCTGGATCTGGAGCTGCTCTTCTTCGATTCGGGCATGGCTCAGATGGAGGCCCTGCCGGCCAAGCAGTGGGTGCTGGGGGCCACCGGCGGCGTTCCCCAGGTGGTCGGAGCCCTGCGCTACGGCGCCTACCAGTTCGGGTTGGGTGACGACGAGTCCATCACCAACAACGTCTACGTCCGCGCCGACAGCCCCATTCTGAAGGTGAAAGGGTTCAACAAGGAATTCCCCGAAGTCTACGGCTCGCCCGAAACCGTCAAGGGCAAGACCATCCTGGTCACCACCGTTTCGTCCGTCCACTATGCCATGAGCACCTGGCTGAAAGTACTGGGGCTGAAGGACAGCGACGTGGTGGTCAAGCAGATGGACCAGGCTTCGGCCATGGCGGCCTTTGAAAAAGGCGTCGGCGACATCGCGGTGCTGTGGGCCCCCTACTGCTATACCGCCGAGGCTAAGGGTTTCAAGAAGATATCCGACCTCAAAATGTGCGGCGCCGCCCTTCCGATCACCCTGATCGGCGACAAGGAATTTTGCGACAAGAATCCGGAAGTCGTGGCCAAGTTTCTGCGCGTCTACCTGCGCGGCGTCAACTACATCAAGAAGCACGGCAGCGGTCCGGAAGTGGTCAAGATGTACCAGAAGTTCATGAAGGACTGGGGCGGCATGGATATGACCCCGGAGATGTGCAAGCTGGACATCGACACCCACCCGGTCTGGACCCTGGAAGAGCAGCTCAAGCTATTCGATTCATCCAAGGGCATGAGCACGGCAGCGAAGTGGCAAAGCCTGATTGCCGAATTCTTCACGGCTCAGGGCCGTTTCAAGCCGGATGAATTCGCAAAGGTCAAAGATTCCGCTTACGTGACCGACAAGTTCCTCAAGATGGTGAAAACTCCCATTCCGACAGACGACCTGTAGGAATCGGCAAACCGGCCGGGATGGAACGTCTCATCCCGGCCGGCGACTCCGACCGCCGCCGTAGAGCTTCGTCTGCCGCGGCATCGGAAACCGCGGATTGCCGAGGGAGGTTTTGAAACCGCTCCGCAGGGAGATATGAGATGGCGTACGAAGAAGTAAAAGTAAAGAAACCGTTGAGCTTGATCCTGCTGCCCATCCTGAGCGTGCTGACTTTTTTCGTCGTGTGGGAGTTGATGGTGCAGCTCGACGTCGTGCCGAAGACCATGCTGGCCGCCCCCACCCAGGTGGGCAGCCTGTTCGTCACCAAGCTCAGCGACCCGAACCCGGACGGTGCCACCATCTTTATACATGCATGGGTGAGCGCCCAGGAAGCCTTTATAGGCTACCTGCTGGCACTGGGGATTGGGCTGCCTCTGGGTCTCTTCATGGGCTGGTTCGGGGTGGTGCGCGGCATTGCCCGACCGTTGTTTGAATTGATCCGCCCGATCCCGCCCATCGCCTGGATCCCGCTGACCATTTTCTGGTTCGGTATCGGCCTGGGGGGCAAGGTTTTCATCATCTGGCTCGGCGGGGTCGTCCCCTGTGTAATCAACGCCTTCGTGGGCGTGCGCATGACCAACCCCACCCTGATCCAGATGGCCCGGACCTATGGCGCTTCGGACTGGCAGATCTTTAAAACCTTGTGCGTCCCTTCCGCTCTGCCGATGGTCTTCGGCGCCCTGCAGATCGCGCTTGCCTGCTGCTGGACCAACCTGGTGGGTGCCGAACTGCTCGCCGCCGACCAGGGACTGGGTTACCTGATCACCATGGGGCGGCGGCTGGCTTTGCCGGATCTGGTCGTGCTGGGCATGGTCTCCGTCGGCCTGGCGGGGGCCGCAATCGGCGTGCTGATCGATTATGTGGAACGGCGATTGCTCGCCGGGATCAGGAGGTAGCGTCCATGGCAGACATTCAGGAAACCATTCAGGATCTCGGCCGGCAGGGCAGCTCCATCGCCGACGAAATCCAGCAGACGGTCCGGGATAAGAAGCCGCTGACCATCCGGCGCATCGTCACCAACGAATACCTGCTCCATGTGCTGTCCATGACCGCTTTCTTGCTCGTGTGGCACCAAGCTGCCGTCAGCGGGCTTTTCGCCGGTGCCCTCGCCACTCCCTGGCAGGTGGTCGAGCGCTTCCAAGGGCTGATGACCGATACCCTGGCAGGGCTCACGATCTGGGGGCACATCTGGGCCAGCACCCAGCGTATCTTCATCGGCTTCGTCTTGGCCTCGGCGCTGGCGATCCCCCTGGGACTGTTCATGGCGCTCAACCCTTACGTGGACGCCATCGTCAAACCGGTTTTCGACATCTTCAAGCCCATGCCGCCGATCGCCTGGATTTCGATCTCGATCCTGTGGTTCGGCATCGGCGAGCCGTCCAAAATCTTTATCATCGTCATCGGTACTTTCGTTCCCTGCCTGCTCAATTCTTACAACGGCATGCGCCTGATCGAACCGGAGCTTTACGACGTCGTCAAGGTACTAGGCGGAGGACGCTGGAACGAAATCATCCAGGTGAGCTTTCCGGCCTCCTTTCCGGCCATCTTCGCCGGGCTGCAGATTTCGCTCTCCATGGCCTGGACCTGCGTTTTGGCGGCAGAGCTGGTGGCCTCGCGCTCCGGGCTGGGGTTCATCATCGTGCAGGGCATGAAAATCTCCGACACGTCCTTGGTGATCGGCGGCATGATCATCATCGCCATCGTAGCCTGGCTTTCGTCTCTGCTGATCGCCGGACTGGAAAAGTATCTATGTCCGTGGAAACGCGACATTGCCGGCCTGTAAGCCAGGCAAGCGGATTTCTTGAGGATAAATCATGACGCCGAAAATCGAATGCCGGAACATCACCAAGTTCTTCATCCAAAAGGGCAAGCAGCGTGTCCACGTTTTGGAGGATATCAGCCTGGAGGTCCGGGACAAGGAATTCCTGGTCATCCTGGGGCCCGGGCAATCCGGGAAAAGCACCTTGCTGCGCATTATTGCAGGCCTGGAAACCCCGAACGAGGGTTCGATCAAATTGGACGGTCAACAGATTGCCGGACCGGGGCCCGACCGCGGCTTGGTCTTCCAAAGTTACATGCTCTTCGGCTGGAAAACGGTCATGGGCAATGTCGAACTGGGGCCGATGCTGAACGGCGTCGACAAATCGGAGCGGCGCCGGATCGCCCAGCGCTACATCGACCTCGTGGGCCTGAACGGTTTTGAAAAACATTACCCGCACCAATTGAGCGGGGGCATGAAGCAACGGGTGGGAATCGCCCGGGCTTACGCCAACAATCCAAAGGTCATGTTGTTAGACGAGCCGTTCGGTCAACTCGATGCGCAAACCCGCTACTTCATGGAAAAAGAGACTGTTCGCATCTGGGAGAGCGAAAAGCGCACCGTCTTGTTCGTGACCAACAACATCGATGAAGCGATCTATCTGGGCGATCGCATCGTCACCCTGAAGGGGAAATTGCCCGGGCGCATGCATGAGGTCTACGATGTCGAGCTGCCGAGACCGCGGGAGCATACGGACATGAAATTCCTTCAGCTCCGCCAGCAGATTACCGATGCGTCCGAGCTGGTGCTCTAATCCCATTCGGGATCAATCGAAGAAGAGATATTCCGTAACGGCTTGCAGCTGAACGGGAGAGGAGGTCACTATTATGAAGGTTCAATCGTTCGAAACCGTCCGACGGGTGGTCTTCGGGCATGGGGCCGTGGAAAGCTTGCCGGATGAGGTCAAGCGCGTGAAGGGCAGCCGGGTCCTGGTCGTCACCGATCCGGGGATCAAGTCGGCCGGAGTCCTGGATCAGGTAACGGGTGTGCTCGAACGGGCCAACCTCGGTTTCAGTGTCTTTGCCGAGGTCGAGCCCGATCCCCGGGTGGAAGTGGCGCTGGCCGGCGCCAAGGCCGCCAAAGACTTCGGGCCGGACGTCATTGTGGGTCTCGGCGGCGGCAGCGCTCTGGACATCTCCAAGGTCAGCTCGGTGCTGCTGGCCAACGAAGGCCCCATCGATAAATACTTCGGCATGGAATTGGTGCCCCGGCCGGGGGTGCCGCTGATCCTCATCCCCACCACGGCCGGCACCGGCAGCGAGATGACCTCCATCTGTGTCCTGTCCGACACTCAGAACAAGGTCAAGAAGGGCATCGTCAGCGAGCACATGTTCGCGCGGGCGGCCCTGCTGGACCCGCAGCTGACGCTCGCCTTGCCGCCGCGGGTGACGGCCATGACCGGCATGGACGCCCTGGTGCACGCCATCGAGTCATTCGTAGGCGTCCGCGCCACGGTCTTCACCGACACGCTCAACCTGCAGGCCATCCGGCTGGTGGCCGCCAACCTGCGGCAGGCTTTCGCCCAGGGCCAGAACTTGGCGGCCCGCGAGAACATGCTGCACGCTTCCTGCCTGGCGGGCATGGCCTTCTCCAACACCCAGAACGGCCTGGACCACGCGCTGGCGCTCGCCATCGGTGGCAAGTTCCACCTGCCGCACGGATTGCTGACAGCCTTCATCCTTCCCTGGGTGATGGAATACAACCTGATCGCCACCCCGCACAAATACGTCGAAATCGCTAAGGCGTTCGGGGAGAAAACCAGGCGAATGCCGGAAGTTCAGGCCGCCCGGCTCGCGGTCAAGGCGGTCAAAAACCTGCTCGACGACCTGGGGATCTCCTATCGACTCAGCAGCTACGGCGTTCCGCGGGAGGAGTTCCCGGCCCTGGCCAAGACCACGGTGGGCGCAGTGCGCCTGATCAGCAACAACCCGCGCACGGTCACCGAGCAGGAGGTCATCGGGATTCTGGAGGCAAACTATTGACCCCATGCCGGCCGCGGTCAGGTCCGCCCGGTCGATCGAAAACGAACATGGGGCGGGATCAGCGGAAGGACGTTTGGAAATGAGTTGATTCGAGAAGGTCCTTGTACGCTTCGATAAATCATCACCATTGGGAAAGGTAGATCACATGTCCGAGATCATGGAGTACGTGAAGAGTCGGGATCCTTATGAGAAAGAGTTTCATCAAGCGGTGAACGAGGTGATGGAGTCGATCAAGCCGGTGCTGGAACAGAATCCGATTTATCGTCGGGCGCGGATACCGGAGCGGCTGGTGGAGCCGGAGCGGGTGATATTGTTTCGGGTGCCGTGGATGGAC
>JAUQXK010000115.1 GCA_030834695.1 Desulfobacterales bacterium | reverse complement strand
CCGGCCCTGAGCGACCGGTCACAGCGTGCGAATGGCGCGGTGCCGGTTGTGTCGAGGATGATGTCCCAGGTGTCCCCGGTCGTCGCGAAGTCGGTTTTCGTATAATCGATGACCCGATGCGCACCCAGATTGGCCACCAGCTCCACATTTGATGTGCTCGTGACACCGGTGACATTGGCGCCGAAGTGCCTTGCGATCTGCACCGCGGCTGTGCCCACGCCACCGGAGGCGCCGACAACCAGAACGCTGTCGCCTGCCTTGATCCGCGCCTTGTCTCTGAGGAAGGGAAGGGCCGTCATGCTGCCGAAGGAGAGCGAAGCAGCCTCTTCGAACGACAGGTTGGCCGGCTTGTGAGCAATCGTCCCGGCCTCGGGCATGGTGCGGTACTCGGCATGGCTGCCGTACGCACCACCGGGGAAAGCAATGATCTCGTCCCCTGGATTGAAGTTCACGACATCGGAACCAACCGACTCCACGATCCCGGCCAACTCCGTACCCAGGATGGGTTGGCGCGGCCCGGTAATGCCGAAGACGAGCCGGCCAATCAGGCCAAACCCGGCAGGCAAATCGAGGCTGCGGGCGCGATAGTCTCCTGACGTTACGGTGGTCGCGAGGATACGGATCAGCACCTCGTTCTGCTTCGGCGAGGGCTTGGGAACCTCGGCAAGCGTCACGACATCGGGGCCGCCATGTGTTTCGGCGTGGAATAAGGACCCCGTTTCAGGGGTGATCGGCATCCAAAAGGGACCCCTGTAACGGCAGGTGTCTCACACTGCCTCCGGTTTGATCGGAGGCATTTGTTTTGGATGTTGGTCGTGGAGACGATTGCGAAGATACGCCGGCTGTCGCTGGTTCAGGGGAAGTCGATCAAGGAGATCTGCCGCGAGTTGCGGATCTCACGGAAGGTGGTCCGCAAGGTGCTTCGTTCCGATGCGACCGAGTTCCGGTATGAGCGTCAGCACCAAGTGAAGCCGAAGATCGGGCCCTGGCAGGTGCAGCTCGATGCTCTGCTGGACGGCAACGACACGAAGGCGAAGCGGGAGCGCCTGACGCTCGTTCGCATCTATGAGGAGCTTCGCGGGCTCGGCTACGAAGGCAGCTACGACGCGATCCGGCGCTACGCCAAGAGCCGGGAGAAGGCGCGCGGCGCGGCGATGGCCGAGGCTTACGTGCCGCTGTTTTATCCACCGGGCGACGCCTACCAGTTCGACTGGAGCCACGAGATCGTCCTGATCAACGGCGTCACCGTGACCGTGAAGGTCGCCCATGTCCGGCTCTGCCACAGCCGCATGATGTTCGTCAGGGCCTATCCGCGCGAGACGCAGGAGATGGTGTTCGACGCCCACGACCGGGCCTTCGCCTTCTTCGGCGGCGCCTGCACGCGCGGCATCTACGACAACATGAAGACGGCGGTGGAGACGGTCTTCGTCGGCAAGGACCGGCAATACAATCGCCGCTTCCTGCAGATGTGCAGCCACTATCTGGTCCAGCCCGTCGCCTGCACGCCGGCGTCGGGCTGGGAGAAGGGTCAGGTCGAGAACCAGGTCGGGCTGGTGCGTGAGCGCTTCTTCACGCCGCGGCTGCGCTTCAGGAGCTACGAGGAGCTGAACGCCTGGCTGCTCGACAAATGCGTCGCCTATGCCAAGGCCCACCGCCATGTCGACCAGCCGGAGCGCACGATCTGGGACGTGTTCGAGGAGGAGCGCGGCAAGCTGGTCGAGTATCGCGGCCCCTTCGACGGATTCCATAGCGTTCCCGCCTCGGTGACGAAGACGTGCACCGCGCGCTTCGACAACAACAAATACTCGGTGCAGTCGACGGCCGCCGGCCGCCCGGTCGAGATCCAGGCCTATGCCGATCGCATCGTCATCCGCCAGGACGGGACCATCGTGGGCGAACATGCCCGCTCGTTCGGCCGCAACCAGACGGTCTACGATCCGTGGCACTACGTCCCGGTTCTGGCGCGCAAGCCCGGCGCGCTGCGCAACGGCGCACCCTTCCAGGGGTGGGAGCTGCCGCCGGGAATGGAGCGGGTGCGGCGCAGGCTGAAGGGTGCCGACGACGGCGACCGGCAGATGGTGGCGATCCTGACGACGGTGCTGTCCGACGGTCTCGACGCCGTCGAGGCCGCCTGCCAGCAGGCGCTCGCCGAGAACGTCTGCTCGTCCGCCGTCATCCTCAACATCCTGGCCCGCCGGCGCGATCCGGCGCCGGCCGTCACCATCCTCACCCCGGATGCGCTTCGCCTGGCTCACGAGCCGCAGGCCGACTGCGCCCGCTACGACAGCCTCAGGAGGGCAAGCTGATGGAACGCACCCAGGTTCTGGACCTGATGGGAACGCTGAAGCTCTACGGCATGCGCGGCGCCTACGACGAGATCATGGCCACCGCCATCAAGCGCCAGCACGAGCCGCCGAGGGTCGTCGGCGACCTGCTCTCGGCCGAGATCGCCGAGAAGCAGGCGCGCTCCATCAAATACCAGCTCACCGTCGCCAAACTGCCGCTCGCCAAGGACATCGACGACTTCGACTTCGCCGACACGCCCGTCAACGAGGCCCTGGTCCGCGATCTCGCCACCGGCGCCTTCATTGCCGACCAGCGCAACGCCGTCCTCATCGGCGGCACGGGGACCGGCAAGTCGCACCTGGCGATCGCGATTGCCCGCGCACTCATCCGCAACGGCGCGCGCGGCCGCTTCTTCAACGTCGTCGATCTGGTCAACCGCCTCGAGACCGAGCATCGCGCCGGAAAGCAGGGACGCATCGCCGATTACCTCACCCGGCTCGACTTCGCCGTGCTCGACGAACTCGGCTATCTCCCCTTCGCCCAGGCCGGCGGCCAGCTCCTCTTCCACCTGATCAGCCGGCTCTACGAACGGACCTCGATCATCGTCACCACCAATCTCGCCTTCGGCGAATGGCCCGCCGTCTTCGGCGACGCCAAGATGACCACGGCGCTGCTCGACCGGCTCACCCATCACTGCGAGATCATCGAGACCGGCAACGAATCCTGGCGCTTCAAGAACCGCTCTCAAAGCTAAAGCCGGGGAGCCTGACCAACGCGCCCGACCGGGCTGCGCAACCCCGACCAGCTCCACCCGGTCGGGCGCTCACCGTCGTGCCACAAAAAGGGGTCCCGTTTGGACGCCGATCCAGGGTCCCCATTCCGAGCCGATTGACATGCGACTGCCTGTGCAGATCGTCGGAGAAGCCGATACGGTCAGCGATCTGATCGACGCCTTGGAACAAGCCGGCCCAAGGCGGATTGCGACGCAAATGCCAGCCGCCGCGGTTCTACCGCTCGTACCGGCCGCCAGTGAGGCCGCGACGCTCATCGAAGTTCTCAATTGGCATGTGTCGCGCCACCCAGATCGCCTGCATTTGACGGTCCTGCAGGACGACGCGACGGTCCTGGGAACGATGACTTACGCAGAACTGGCGAACTCAGCTCATGCCGTTGCAGCCGGCTTGATCGGGCACGATGTCCAGCCCGGCGATCGGGTCGCACTCATGCTACCCACCAGTCTCGATTTCTTCTCGGCTTTTTTCGGCATTCTTTACGCGGGCGCCATACCGGTGCCGATCTATCCGCCGATGCGGCTGAGCCAGATCGAGGATCATCTGCGTCGCCAGGCAGGCATTCTGCGCAATGCCGGCGCTCGCATGCTCAT
>JAUQXK010000114.1 GCA_030834695.1 Desulfobacterales bacterium | reverse complement strand
GCCGATGGCGTCGATCGCGTTGTTCATCAGGTTCAGGACCACCTGCTGCAGCTGGGCCTGGTCACCGGCGATGATCGGCAGACTCGGCGACAAGTCGGTCTGGATGTCGATATTGTTGTTGCGGGCGTAGTTTTCGAGGATGTCGACGGTCTGGTTGATGGTCTGGTTGACATCCACATCCTCGAGGCGCGGTTCCATGCGCCGCGCGTAACCGAGCATGTTGTGGACCACCTTGCGCGCGCGCTCCACATGTTCCTCGATCTTTTTGACCGACGTGCGCAGCTCATCAATGTTCGCGCTCTTCTGGAACTCCTCTTCGTCGAGCAGGTCCTGGAGCCAGCCTGTTTTCTGGAGGATCACCGCGAGCGGGTTGTTGATCTCGTGGGCGACGCCGGCCGCCATTTTACCCAGGGCGGCCAATTTGTCCGTCTGAACCAGCTGGGCGTCCATCTCCTTCACCCGGGTTTCGGCCTGCTTGAGCTGCCTGACCATTTGCCGCGTGGTGAGTACCGTGGTGACCACGATGGCCAGGATTCCGATGGCGGTGATGGCGAATTGCATGTTGCGGGTGGCGAAGAGCTGGGCCATTTCGTTTTCGACATCGCGGCTGATGACGAGCAGCCAGTTTTTGCTTTTAAGCCAGGTGCCGGCGAGCAGCAGTTTGCGGCCGTCGGCCCCCTGTTGCTCGAAGGTCATCGTGTGCTTGCCGAACAGCGCGATATCCAGGTGGGCCCGCTCCAGGATGTTGCCGCCGAAACGCGGCCGGCTCTGCAGCGTGCCCTCTTCGTTGAGGAGATAGGCGTCTCCGGTCCGGCCGATGTGGGCGGCCTGGACGATCCGGCTGAAGATGTCCGGGTCGATGGTCGCGCGCAGGATCCAGCTCCTCTGGTTTTCGTGGCGCCGCACGGCGATAATGAAATGGGGGGCCTGGCGGAACCCCATGTACACGTCGCTGATGTACAGGCCCTTGCTCATCACTTCGCCGAACCACGGCTGTTCGTAATAATTCCTTCCGGTGAGTTCATAGGGGCCGACATAGGCCAGCTGCTGGCCGGTATGGTCGATGACCCCCAGGTCCACGAAAGCCCCGGCGCGCAGGTTCATCACGGCGAGCTTGCGCCCCAGGTTTTCCTCGACGATCATCGTCTGAAAGCTGTGGGTGTCGGCGATCGTTCCAAGGATGGCGGTGCGTTCCTTGAGGAACAGGTCGAGCGCCTCGGCCTGGAACTCGGCCCGGTAGCGGATCTGCTCGCGGATTTGTTCGGTGTACATACCGGCGAACTGCCGGTAAATGATGAGTCCCAGAAGCAGCAACGGAGTGAACGTGACCAGCAGGGTGAGGCTGATGATTTTCCACTGCAGGCGTGAATAGATGTTGTTTTCCATCTTCGGCTGCCTATCGGTTGAATGCCGTATGACCCTACCGTTGCGGATGTCGCGTTACTGGATAATACAGAAAATAATTGAAGATGCAACCGCAAAGCCCGCGGAAGGCCCCGGGCCCTGGCGCACAAGTCGCCGGCGGATCGGCGCTCAATGCGTTGCGGCCAGCAAGCCGTCAATGTCCTTGTGATATTTGGCGCGGTAGTACTCCACATGGGCCGGATTGGCCATGATCATGTCCATCTGCCGGGTGTGCAGCGCCAGATATCCGAGGATCTCGACCCGCTGGAGCATGTAGCCCTCGCACTGGCCTTCGACCCGGGCGAGCAGGTGGTCCTCGCGGATCTCCACCCGGAAGCCGATCGACTCCAGTATCTCGGCGATGAAGTGCACGCGGCCCAGCCGCCGCTCCAAGTCGGCCGCGCCGCCTTTGAACTGGAAGCTGACATAGTTCTCGGGCGTGCGTTCGCTCACCAGCGCTTCGAGCGTGGAAAAGTGGAAGCCCAGACGCTGGCTCAGGCTGAGGTAGTTGCGGGCGACCATGAAATAGTTGCGCTCGGCATACTTGGACTTGACCCCGACGGTCAGGGCCTGGTTGGTCGTCGCCTGAAACATGACCGAGAGCATGCCTCTGCCGTCCATGGCCGGCGGTCCCTCCCACGGGATGGCGATGAATCCCCTCCAAAAGGCGAGCATGGGGATGCAGGCGATTTGCTCCAGCTTGACGTACTTGCCCGCAATCTCTTCGGTGAAACCATCGTCCAGGTTCAGCACCCACCACTGCATGGGGACTTTGTAATGAAGCTGCTTGCTCGATCGTTCGGAAAAGTTGTGGTCGCGGCCGAAGTTGAACATTTCATGCACGGATTTCTCGTGGATGAACCGGGTGATATCGTGCAGGGTGCGGCAGTTGGTCGGGGCGAAATCCGGCGAATCGGGTTCCAGGAGGCCGAGCGGCACGATCATCCGACTGGCCTCCGAGAGGATTTCGTAGACGGGGCTGCCCTGCATGAGGGATTTGCGGGGCTGAGCCTGATGGAGCAGCGCCTCGATGCGGCCTAAGTGAATCGCCTGCCCCGTGGCATCCACCGTCGCCAGCTCGCCGGTGCGGAGGATGCGGGTGGCTTCCGGCACCGCAAAGAGCGCCGGCACCCCGAACTCGCGCGCCACGTTGGCGAGATGCCCGGCAAAGCCCCCCTCCTCGGTGACGATGGCGGCCGCCCGGTTGAGCAGCGAGGCCCAGCGCGGCTGGGCCTGACGCACCACCAGGACGGCGCCGTCGGGAAACGCCAGCACGTCGGAGCCCTTGTCGGCAATGAACACCGGGCCGCTGGCCGCCCCAGAGCTGGCGGTGACACCGCCGCGGTAGATAACGGAAGCGCCGTCTGCCGTCGGCGCAGACTTTTGCGTCACCGTTTCGACCGGTCTTTGCTGCAGCGGCCGGCATTGCAGCAAGTAAAGATCGCCCCGGGGGTCGATGGCCCACTCGATGTCCTGGGCCATGTCATAGTGGCGCTCCAGCGAGGCGGCCGTGCGGGCCAGATCGATCGCCTGCTCGTGCGTGATGGCCGGCAGCAGCCGCTCGGCGTCGGTCACGTCCAGGCGGCAGATCCCTTCTTCGGGGTAGCAGACGAACTTGCGATCCTTCGACCGAATGTCTTCGGCGACGACCGTCATGGCGTCCTCGCGCGAAACAATGAAGAGATCGCAGGCGGCGCTCCCATCCACCACGGCTTTGGGCAGCCCCCAGGCTGCGTTGGTGAAAATCCGATGGTCGTGGACGTCAACCGGGTTGCGGCTGTAGGTAACGCCGCCCGCCGCCGCGTTCACCATGGCGAGGCATCCGACGCACATGGCCACGTCCTCGTCTCGGAAGCCCCGGGTCAGGCGGTAGGTGATGGCCTGCAAGCTGTACTTGCTGGCCAGGACCTCGCGGTAGGCCTCGAGCACGGCGTCGGCGCTGACATTCAACTCGGAGCGATACTGACCGGCAAAGGAGCTGCCGGCAGCGTCCTCCCCCAGAGCGCTGCTGCGCAGGGCGACCGTGACTTTGCCGCCGGCTTCGATTTCCATTGCGGCCCAGGCCCGACGGATGGCTGCGGTCAGGTCGGCGGGCACCTCGGCGCGGATGATCATCTGCTGGATTTCGGCGCTCAGGTTGTAGAGCGCTTCGACCCGGTCGGCCTCGGCTGCCTGCATGCGGCGATCGATCTCGGCCTGCAGATCGTTGTGCTCCAGAAAGCGCTGGTAGGCGCGGGCGGTGATGGCGAAGCCCGGCGGGACCCGGACCTTCAGGCTGTTCTTGATCTCTCCCAGGTTGGCCATTTTGCTGCCGACGAAGTCCGCCATCTCCTTGGTCACCTCGCCTAAAGGAATCACCAACCGTTCGTCGGCAACCGGTTTGCGTCGGGTCAGCACCGCGTCGACGGACTTCTGGATGGCGTCGAAACGGGCGAACAGTTCACCGTATTTGCCCGGGGCGAGCTTTTCGATGTTCCGGACCATGGAAAAGACATTCACGGCGACCGAGGTGCAGGCGGCGCGCACGAAGGTCATCCCGAACGGCCGGGAACCGTGCAGAGCCTCCTCGATCTCGGCCATGATCTCGAGCGCCTTGTGGTTGGCGCTCAGAAGCAGTTTGAAGCTGTGATAGCGGTCTTTGAACTCAATTCGCAGGGCGTCGACCGCCGCGTCGGCGGTTTCAGGGGAGGGTTTGCGGGTTAATATTTTCTTGAAGAGACTGCCGATCGCCATAAAAAAAGCCCGGTGCCGAAATGAGTTGATTTTTGCTGAGGTCAGTCGGTTTTTATGCGATATCCGCCCAAGACTTGTTTAACTTTTTTTCTCTTCGGTGACGAAGAAAAAAGAGGGGGAAAAAGAAAAGGCCGGAAGCAGGTTCAGGGAACTCGCGCTTCCGGCCTTCGGTTCAGCATGGCGTCACCACCTGCAGGGCATCAGTGCTCAAGCTGCATGCCCCAGCCCTCGAACATGAACATGATAGCGAACCCGTACCAGAGGGTGTAGATCACGTAGAATACCAGCGAGAAGATCACCACCCCCAGCCGGTCCATAATGCTCTGGGGCTCGATCTTGTAAAAGTTGTAGCTGGCTTCGATGCCCTTTTTGCTGATGTTGGCGACCGCTTTGGCCTCCTTGAACTTCTTCTGTTCGTTGAGGCTCTTCTCGACGCCCTTGAAGGACTGCCACCAGTTGTAAAGGGCCTGACGCTCGCCGTAGCCGTATTTGCCGGCGACCGCATTGCCGTCATTCTTGTACATGGCATCGGCGTCGACCAGGCAGTTGTCCAGAATCTTGCCCAGGTCGCCGGTCACTTTGAGCTTGGCGTCGGTCACGTTGACCATGGCGCCGGCCTTCATGAAAAGCTGCGAGGTCTGCTGGGCCTGGGCCGGGTTGGCCATGGCCAAGGACAGCTCAACGTTGTTCCCGTTGAAGGTCTTGGCCTCGTCTTTGAGCTTCGGAATATAGTAGGCCGAGCCTTTGGAAATGGAGTTGTAGAGGCTGTCCAGGTAATCCAGGCCGTTATGCCCGTTAAACACCGGGGAGAAGAAAACGGCTAGCACGGCGAAGAAAGCGATGAGCAGGCCTAAACCGAGAGTGAATTCCTTCTTGCGAGCAATCATTTTTTCACCCCCCTTCCGAGCAGGGTCGGGATGTTCTTGAGAAATGTCCCGATGACCCAGACCGAGAAAATCGTGATGACGATAAAGAACGCATAGATCCCCAGCGATTCGAGAAAGGACCCGGCCTCCTTCGACAGCGGGATTAAACCGACGTCGCTGAGCTTGGAGGGCAGGGCGAATACCCGGTTCACGAAGCCGGCGAGTACCGCCATGGCGTAGAACCCGCGGATGGTGATGCCCGGGACCACCTTGGTCGCCATGGCGCCGAGCTGGATGCCGAGCAGCGAACCCAGGAGCATGCCCATCGCCAGGGTGTAGAAGATGAAGCCGTAGATGGCGTACTGGGAAACGGCAGCCCAGCCGGCCGTGAAGATGATCTGGAAGATGTCGGTCCCTACGGTGGTCATGGAGGAGACGCCCAAGACGTACACGAAGATCGGGAAGGTGAGGAACCCGCCGCCGACTCCCATGATGCCTGCGGCCAGTCCCACCAGGGCGCCGCTGGCCACCAGAAACACCCAGGAAATCCCCCGGCCGCCGGGCACGAGGTCAAGGTCGAACCGAACCATGGGCGGCAGCTTAACCGCCTGCAGTTTGCGGGGCAGGCCGCCCATTTCGGTGCCTTCGGATTTGCCGCCGTGGTGCGCGGTGGTGCCCTTGGGGGCGTCGGTCTTCTTGGCGGCCCCACGCGCCTTCAGGAAATCGAACAGGGCGTAGAAGCCGAGAAAGCCCAGCATGACCGAGTAGATCGTGGTGATGAAGGCGTCGCTGATGACCGGGTTGAGCTCGTACAGCCCGCGGTTGATCACGCCGCCGAGGGTGGCGCCGATGACGGCGCCGATCAGGAAGACCACCGCCAGCGGAACCGAGACGTTGCCGAGTTTGCGGTGAATGACGCTGCCCATGATGGCTTTGGCGAAAATATGGAACAGGTCGGTGCCCACCGCGAGAATGCCCTTGATGCCCGCGCTCATCAGCGCCGGAGCGATGATGAATCCGCCGCCGGCCCCGATGCAGCCGGTGATCAGGCCGGCCATCAGGCCGATGCCGATCGATGCCAGGAAAATGGTCGTAGAATAAAAGGCCGGGCTGTAAGAGGACTTGCCTCCCAGCATGTCCGGCAGATCGTCGGCGAAGGCGATGCCGCCGACCACGGCCGGCACCATGAGCAGCAGCAGTACGAACAGCCGCCGCCGGTCCCCCAAAATCCGGTTGGACACATCCAGCTCCCACTGCGCGTGGTAGCGGGCGCCCAACATCATGAAGCGTCCAAGCTGATTCAGAAATTTCATCTCCCCCGTTCTCCTTTATTCACTAGAGGTTCTTTTCAACGACAGTGCCTGCTGACCGCTGAATCACATGCGCTTCACTTCCGCGATTCGATCACCCCCTCGATATTCTTTATTTTGTGCTCCTGGATGGTTTTCTTTTGATAAGCGTCCTCGAGTTTGTAAAGCAGTTCGTCGAGGTCGATCGGCTTCATCAGATAGTCGAAGGCTCCGAGCTGCATTCCCTCCCGGGCGATCTCCAGGTTGGCATGCCCCGTGAGCAGGATCACCTCCAGCAGGGGATGGTCGCGTTTGATGGCCCGCAGGGTCTGGATGCCGTCCATTCCCGGCATGCGCACGTCGAGAACCACCAAATCCGTGGGGTGCTCCCGGAGCCAGTCCAGGGCCTCTTCGCCGCTACGCACGCCGAAGGCCTCCACGTGGCGCTTCTGCATGCGTTTGATCAAGGTTTCGCGAAAATCCGCCTCGTCGTCTACAAACAACACCCGGAATTCGCTCACGGATTTTCCTCCTCGCCGATCCAGCCGCTCGGTCCCCAAAGGCCTATGTTACGCAAGATAGCACGTATATAAGCTCCCAATCATAAATTCAATCATTTTCTTGGAGCCGGAGGGGCACGAGCAGGCGTTGACCCGTTGGGTTTTTGCTAATGTTCAAAAGGCGCGGTGCTCAGGGGCTTGCAGGAAGCCGGGTGAGGATGCTTCAGGAGGTGCCCGGCCACCTCCTTCAACCGCTCGACGCTGCTGCCGCCTTTCTCAACCACGATGAACGACTTCGCGGCGTCCGGCTCCGCCAGACCCTGCCCTGGATGGGCATGGATGATGACCGGCACCTGCGGGTTGCATTTGCGAAGCGTATTCATGAACTGCGAGTCGGCGGCGTCGGGAAGGTCCGGGTCCAGGATAATGAGATCAACCGGGTCGCGATCGAACGCCCATTGGAGGAGGTCGCCGGCGCTTTCCGCCAGCCGGATCCGATAGCCCGCGGCACTCATTTCGCGTTCCAGGAAACCCCTCACCCGCGGGTTGCGGTCAGCGATCAAAATGGTAAAAACGTTTCGCACTCGGACTCCGAGCGTTAGGCTTAGGTTAGATGCCTCGAATAACGGTGCCTGACGGGTACCGATCGGCAGTCGGTTATTTCGGTTATTATTGATGAACTCGCAGAAAGTCTGAGAATGCTGTTATTTTGTCATTCCGGCGAAAGCCGGAATCAAGCATTTACAAGCAGTTAGAAATCCCCTGGACTCCGGCTTCCGCGGGAGTGACGACCTTTTACGCGTCCATCATTAATTGGCTTGCAGAGCAACTCATGTGCCAAACGGATTCTGGCCTAAAGGCACGGCCAACCGATTGAACCATATGGATTTTTTTAGGGGAGCGGATGAGATGCGCGGCCCGTGCGGACACCGCCGGCTGTCCAGAATTTTTACACGCTGTAAATGGAGGTCTTCAGTTGGCTTCTTTCTTTTTCCCCCAGGCCGACTCTATCTTGGCGACCAGTTCATCGATTTCGCAGGGCTTGGTCAGGTAGTCGTAGGCGCCCAGTTTCATGGCTTCCAGCGCGCTGTCGATTGAGCCGTGGCCGGTCAGGATCAGGGTTTCTGCGAAGAGGCCCAGTTTGATGATTTCCTTCAGGGTGGCGATGCCGTCCATGCCCGGCATTTTCAAGTCAAGCACGATGACATCAACGGGGTTCTGCTCGAGCTCCCGGATGGCCGCATCGCCGCTGTTCACGGCAGTGATCTCATAGCCCCGGTTCTTCAGGAGCTTGGAGATATTCTTGGTGAAGATGGTCTCGTCGTCGACCAGCAGAACTCTAAATCCAGGCATGCGCCGTCTCCTTTCACGCCGCCGGTTTGGGCGAACGTTTCGTGCTCAGGCTGTCCTGCAATTCCTTGGGAGGAGTGTAGGGCAGCTGGATGGTGAATTCGGTGCCCTTGCCCACTTCGCTTTGAACCGTCAGGCTGCCACCCAGCCGCTTGACGATGCTGAAGCAGATCGACAGCCCCAGGCCCGTCCCTTTGCCCACGGCCTTGGTGGTGAAAAACGGGTCAAAAATGCGGCTCAGGTGCTCCGGTTTGATGCCCGCCCCGGCGTCGGCGACCTTCACGGTGGCCATCTGCCGCTCGGCGTCCGCCCGGGTGCTGATGCGGATGGATCCGTAAGGCTTGCCGTCGTGGGCATCGATGGCGTTGGTGATCAGGTTCAGGAAGACCTGCTGGAGCTGAGACGGGTCAGACGACACGGGCGGCAGAGCGAGATCCGGCTCGCTGAAGAATTTGATGCCGCTGGTGCGCGCTTCGCGCTCCATCAGATCGACCACCTCCTGAATGAAGCCGTTGAGGTCCACCTTCTCGATCATGGACTTGGTGCGCCGCGAGAAGCGCAGCAGGTTCTGGGTGATGCGCTTGCAGCGTTGCACCTGGAGGTCGATCTGGTTCATGGAATCCGAGAACTGCTCCTGGAACTCCGGGTCCGTGATAGGGGTCTGACGGGCGGCGTCCAGCAGCAGCTGACGTTCGGTCAGGATGATGGCCAGTGGGTTGTTGATCTCGTGGGCCACTCCGGCCGACAGCTCGCCGATGGACGCGAGCTTGCCGGTCTGGAGCAGTTGCTGGTTGAGCCGGTCGGCTTCGGCGTCGCGGCGTTTGATGCTCGTGATCATGTGACGGGTGATGAAGACCGTCACCACCAGGATGCTGGCCGCGCTGAGATGCAGAAAAACGAGGGTCCAGGTGTTGGCGTGATTCACGTCGGCGAACGCCTCGTCGTAATCCTGTTTCACGACCAAGAGCCAGCGCGGGTCTTGCAGCCAGGCCTGGCAGGCGATTTGGCGCGGTCGCTCCCGGCCCTGGGCATCCCTCAAGCCGTCCAGCGTCCGGGTTCGGAGGCCTTCGTGATAGGACTCCATGGGATATGAGGATTTCTCCATGATGGCGCCGCTCACGCGCGCGCTGGTTTGGAAGACTCCCTCCGCGTTCAGGAGGTAGACCTGGCCGGTCCTGCCGATGCGCACGTTTTCAACCAGAGAGCGAAACGCCTCCGTGTTGATGGTGGCCCGCAGGATCCATTTCCGGTCGCCCTTCGAGTGCGTAACCGCGATGATGAAGTGCGGTTCCTTGCGGAAACCCATGAACATGTCGCTGACGTAAATACCTTTCTGCATGGCCTGGTCGAACCAGAATTCCCTGGAGTAGTTGCGGGCCCAGAGATCGTAGGCGCCTACATAGGCGAGATGATAGCCGTTCTCAGCGATGACGCCGAGGTCCGTCAAGGTCCGGATGTCCTGGTTGAAAAGCTCGAAAACCGTCTGCAGCGAGCCGGGTTTGATGAGCTGTTCCAGTTCGTGCGTGCGGGCGATCAGCTGCAGCTTGGAGGTTTGCTCGCTCAGGAACCGTTCGATGTCTTTGCGGTGATCCTCCACCTGGGTCTGCAGGAAATTGAGCATGCGCTCGCGGGCAAATTGGCTGTAGTGCAGGTTGATGCCCCAACCCACCAGCAGCAACGGGACGAGCGAACACAAAATGGTCAGCCACACGAACCGCCAGAACAGCCGCGAATAGGTGGCCCGGCGCTCGCCAGCGAGGTCCGGCCCTTCTGCGGCTTCCGATCCGTCGTGGGCGATGTGGGGGACCTTCATCTTTGCCTCAAAGTTTTCCAAATCGTCACGGGCCTTGGCTGACGGTCCGTTGCTTGTTCTTAATCACCTTGCTTAGGATCTACAATAAGCATGCCATCCGCGATAACGGCGCGCCGGCGAAGAGCGATGCCCGGGGATCCTGGCGGGGTAGGCGTTTGCCCGGGCCTTCCTCCGGCATGAGGCGGCATGCATGTCATCTCCCAGGTGACATGCATGGGTATTGCTTATTTCAGCACATCCCAGTATTTGCGTTGAATTTCGATGGCTTTTTTGAGGGCACCCAGCTTCGAGGGGTCTTCACCCTCGATCTTCTGCAGCGTCTCGAGGTTCGACGGGGAAGGACGGCAGAGGGATTGGATCACCTTGAAGCCGCATTCGCGGATCCCCTCGGCGCTGTAGCCGCCCTCCATGACGAACGCAATCCGGCCGTGGCAGACTTCGGCGGCCATGTCCGCCAGCATAGCGGTGATCAATCCGTAGCCCTCGGACGAGACGCGCATTTCAGCCAGCCGGTCGTGCGCCCAAAGATCGAAGCCGCAGGGCACCAGGATGATCTCGGGTTGATAGGCCCTGGCCAGCGGCCGAACCAGAAAGTGCAGGATGCACAAAAAATCCGCGTCGCCGTGCCCTTTGCGCAGGGGCACGTTTACCGTGAAGCCTTCCCCTTTTCCGCGCCCCACCTCGCCGAGCTTGCCGGTGCCCGGAAACCCCGGAAACTGGTGAATCGACACGCAGAGCACTTCGTCCGTGTCATAGAATACCGCCTGCGTGCCGTTGCCGTGGTGGGCGTCGATGTCGACCATCATGATGCGTTTCAGGCCGTGGCGCCGCTGAAGGTAGCGCGCTCCGAGGGCCGTGTTGTTGAACAGGCAGAATCCCATGCCGCGGCCCGGCTCGGCATGGTGGCCGGGCGGCCGGACCGCGGCAAACCCGCGCTGGATGCGGCCGGACCAGATCTCCTCCACCAGGTTGAACACCGCGCCCACCGCCAGGCAGGCCGTTTCGTAGGACTTTTCGGTGGTCTGGGTGTCGAGGTCGAAGGACGTGAGCGGCCGGCCCGCGGTTTGCGCCACCCGCTCGACGTAGGCGGGTGTGTGGACCCAGGCCAGCTCGTCCGGGATTGCCGGACGCGGAGCGATTCGTTCCAGTTTCCCGGAAAACGACGGGTCCTCCAGAACGGAGCGGATCGCCTCGTAGCGCTTGGCGTTTTCCAGGTGGAAGATGTTTTCAAGGTGCTGGGTGAAGCGGTCGTCGCTGACCACGCCCACAACGGGGGATGCTCCCGGCAGGAACGCCTTGCGGACTTGAGGATTCTGGGAGGCGACGGCGAGCAGGTGTTCCAGTTCGGAGAGGCTCCGCCGGCAGCGCAGCAACCCCCGGGTGGCGGCGGTGGCGATGACCGGATGGGCGCAGGAGGAGAGTGCCGTCTGTGCCAGGGCTTCCACCTGCGCGTGCAGCCTGCGTTCGTGCTCATCCCGGCTGCGCCGACGCAGCTGTTTGATGCGCTTCATGACGAGATCGGCGAGTTCGACCGCCACTCGGGGCGGGAGGTCCGGCCGGTTTTCGGCCATGATCAGGATCGTGCGCAGCAAATCCGGGCTGGGTTTGGAGAGAACATACCGGTGGGGGCCCTTGGACGCAAATCCATGGTGTTCGTAAAACCGGCGGGCGCCGGCTTCGGAATCCAGGACGATTTCTCGGGCCTTGCGGTAGACGGTCCTCCAGAGCAGCCAGGTCCCAGCCACCAGAAAGCGGCCGACGCCGTGGGGAGGCGGCTCCTCGTCGTCGCTGCGCCGTCCCCGCAGAGTGGCGATGTACTTGATTTCAAGGCCGGAGTAGAACAGGGCGCTTTTCAAGGACAGGAACAGCATCCCGACGATGCGGCCGTCCACCGCACAGGCGAAGAGGTGGTGATCCTGGCCGCGCGAGAGGCAGGCGAGCAGGAAACGAACGTGAAAAAATTCGAGATTGATGTCCGCCACTTGCATCAGGGCTTCCAAGTTGAAGGCGAAGGGAATGAAAAGAGCCGGTCGGCCGTCGTCAACCGCGCCGCAGAAGATCACCCGGTCATCCCGCGAGGAGGTCGGGACCCCCTCGGCCGGGTTTTCCGATTTCAGGCTGTTCAGAAGGGCGACCCGCTCATCCACACCGCCGGGTGTGCCGGCGTCCGATGCCCTGCGGGTCCGTTGAATGGCGTTTTCGATCTCGTATTCCACCATCAGCCGGAGTCCGGCGCGCCGGACGTCCCGGGCGGCTCGCAGAAAGTCACGCTCCCGCCGCCCCTCGATCAGTTCGCGCTTGCGAAGGAGCTCCCCGTATTTGATGATCAGGCCGCGCTCGATGGGCGCCGCGCCCTCGTTGATGAAGATGAACTTCTTGACCCGGACCTTTTCCTGGTCGAACAGGAAATAAAAATCGGTACCGGTGTCGGCGTCCTCCGATGGGGCGGCGACCTCGATGCGGCCCATCCCGAGCAGTTCGTCCAGCGCGCGCCCGATGGCAGGCGCCCGCTCCGAGATGGCGTCGATGGCCTGTTTTATGTGCTCGCGTTTGATCACGAAACGAGTAACGGGGTGTGAGGACTGCGGACTGAGTCAGAGAGGCAGCCTTCTCAGTCCTCAGCCCTCAGCCCTCAGTCCTTCCTGCCTGCAGCGGCAGCTCCGCCGTAAACGCCGCCCCGCGGCCGGGCTCGTTGCGGGCGGAGAGGGTCCCGCCCAGGCGTTCGACGATCGTGCGGCTGATGGTGAGCCCCAGGCCCAGCCCCTCGGGTCGGGTGGTGTAGAGCGGCTCGAAGATTTTCTCGAAGTCCCCGGCCGGGATGCCGGGGCCGCTGTCGACAACCGTCAGAATCAGCCGGCCCCTCTCCAGCCGGGAGCCGATCGCGATGTCGCCGCCGTCCGGCGTGGCGGCGACGGCGTTGCTGATGAGGTTCTGGAGCACCTGCCGCAGGCCGTCCGGGTCGCTGCAGACCGTGACGGTCGGATCGGGCGAATCACGTTCCACGCGGATGCGCTTGAAGTGGAGCTCGCGCCGCATGAGGTCCAGGAGTTCGCCGATGAGTTCATGGATGTTCAGGTCGATGCAAACCGGTCCGGCCGACGGCCGGGCCAGATCGAGGCCGCGCTTGACGGCATTTTCGCTGCGGTGGACCTCGGCCTCGATCTGCTCGAGGGTGCCCCGGACGTCTTCGGGGTCCGGCTCGGCCTGAGTGCGTTGGTTCCATAGCTCCCGCAGCCACTGCGCGGCGCTGTGGATATTGGCCAGGCTGTCCGTAATGTCCTCGAGGGCTCCCTGGGCCAGCCGGCCGGAGGATGCCATTTTGCTGGCGTGCTGCAACTGCTGGTCGAGGAAGCGCAGGGACCTGCGCTTGGACTCCAGCATGCGCACGAGCTTGTTGGTGGTGAGCATCACGGTCGGGATGATCAGGAGCGCGCCGAGGATGAAGGTGGACAGGCAGATCCAGCGGGCCCGGTCGAGGTCGGCGAAGATGTGCGCCCGGTTCATTTCGACGATGCTCACCCAGGGCACGGTTTTCTGCCAGGCCATGGCGAAGATGCGCTCGCCGCGCTCTTCGATGCGGATGCCGTCGAAGGCGGTGATTTGCGGAAACGGCGACCGTTCCATGGGCGTCCCGGCGGAGCGCGGGCGGGTTTGGTACACGCCCTCGTGATTGATCAGATAGGCTTCGGCCTTGAAGTCACCCGCGCTGGCTGCGACGAACCGTTCGAAAAAATCGGCATCCACGGTGGCGCGCAGGATCCAGAACCCATCCGCGTCCTGCTGCTTGACGGCGATGATGAAATGGGGGACCTGCCGGTAGCCCAGGTAGACGTCGCTGATGAAGATGCCTTTTTCCACCGTGGGAAGGAACCAGAAGTGGTCGCGGTAGTTACGCGTCATCAGGTCATAGGGCCCGACGTAGGCGCGGTGGTTGCCGTCGGAGTCGATGACCCCCAGGTCGGAGAAACAGGCGAGCTCCTGCTGCAGGGTGCGGTAGGCCCGCCCGAGCCCGCCGGCGTTCGTGAGTCCCGCATAACCGATGTTGGCTGCTATCAGCCGGAGGTCGGAGGCCCGTTCGGACAGGAACTGGTCGATGACGGTGCGGTGGTCCTGGACCTGGAGCCGCAGGGTTGCGACAGCGTTCGTTTTCAAGGTGTCGGTCGTGTAGACGTAGATGACGCTTCCCAACAGCAGCAGGGGCAGGAAGGCCGCGGCAAGGAGCGCGACCACCACGAGGTTCCAAAGACTGCGGAAATAGGGGTAGTCGCCGCTTCGGGAGCCACGCCTTGTGTTGTCGTCGGCGGACATGGACCAAGCCTCCTTTTTGGCATAGGGCACAGGGCAGAGGGCATAGAGTCAAAAAAAAGCGTGCTGCTGCCCTATGCTCTTTGCTCCATGCTCTATGCCGTTCAGCGCGCCAGGTGCTGCAGGACGTCGTTCAACCGGACGATGCCGGTGACTTTGCCGCCATCGAGGACCGGCATGCAGCGCACCTTGTTGCCCAACATGAGGCGGGCGACTTCCGCCAGGTCGGCCTCGGGGTCCGCCGCCACCGGGTGCCCCGGGCGCATGATGCTGCGGAGGGCCGCGGCCGGCAGCCACTCCGGGTGGCCGATCAACTCGGCCCAGGCGATGGAGCGGTCCGGCTGTTGACGCTGGGCGGCCGCCAGCAGGTCGCGGCGGGTCACCACGCCCTGGAAGCGGTCCTCGGCGTCCAGGATGTAAAGTTCGTCGCGTGAACTCATGCCCGGCTCCCGCACGAACACGCTCAGGGCTTTATCCAGCGGGTCTTCGCTCTCCAAGCGGATGAAGGACGGCCAACTGATCTCTTTCACCACGTGGCGGGGCCAGAGCACGGGGCGGCGCCGGATGTCCTCGATCTCGTGGGCCTCGGTGATTTTGGCGACCAGGTCCTCGACGTCGCAGGGCTTCATGAGATAGTCGAGCGCGCCCTCGCGCATGGCTTCGATGCCGGTCTCGACATTGGCGTGGCCGGTCAGCATGATGACTTCGGTGTCCGGTGACGCCTCCTTGATTCTGCGCAGGGCCTCGATCCCGTCCATGCCCGGCATTTTGACGTCGAGCAGCACGACATCGATGGGGTCGTTGTTCTCTACGGCGGCCACCCCGGCCGCACCGTCCAGGGCGGTGGCCACGTCAAAGCCGCGGCCGCGCAGCAGCTTGGCGAGGTTCAGAACGAAGCGCTCCTCGTCGTCGACCAGCAGAACGCGAATGGGGTTGCCCATGGAGCCTCCAGCGTTTGATGGCTTCGTAAAAAACCCAATTTCGGCGTTGCGCTTCATCCCGCTGTCGCTGCGGCGTACTGCACGTACGCCTTACTCCACGGGATTCGCGCGCCTTGAACTTGGGCTTTTTACAAAGCCATCGGTTAGGATGACTTTTTACAAGCCCATAGTTTAAAAGGTGCGGAAACAAAAACCCCGGCCCATGGCTGATTTACCATGCGGCCGGGGTGGACGCAAACCCGAAGGACTGACTTCGGGGGGAGGGGTCGGTCGATGCCGCCCTCAGGCGAAGTAGAACATCAGGGCGGCAACCAGGCTCGCCATCAGGAGCGAGTTGGCCAGCGTGCCCTTGCGGATCGGGTGGAAATGGGCGTCGTTCCGGCGATGTCCGTGCGGGCAGGTGTACGTCCAGGCCCGCCCGGATTCGTCGCGACAACGCTGCACCAGTTCACCGCAGAAGCCTTCCTGGGGGCTGCCTTTGGTGCAGGTCAGGCGCTGCCCGCTCAGATGGGCGGTGAGGTTGAGGACCCAGTTCCAGGTCAGGGCGATGATGAAAAGGATGACGAGCACGGCCTGGAAACTGTTCACCGTGAAGCCGATGTCGGCCAAGGCCCGGCCGATGTTCGGCATGGACAGGGGGCCGTCCACGCGGCCGAAAAAGCCGAGGTAATACAGGCCGAAACTAACGGCCATCACGACCATGTTCAGTCCGAAGCCGGCTTTCCATCGTTGGGCATAGCTGGGTTTTTGGATCGGATGCATCGTTGGGTCCTCTTTTTTCTTCGTGTTCATCGAGGTTGTGCTGGGGACCCCGTTTCCGGGGTCCCCTTTCTCAAGGAGGTCAGCAGGCAGAGAACGGGGGTTCCTCCTTGTGAAGCCAGTTTCACATCACACACCGAGCGCCTTCTTGATGTCGGGCCAGGCCTTGTAGGTGCTGTAGAAGGCCAGGATCAGGCTGTAGGCCGGCACCACGAACTGCCAGATCTTCTCCGGGAAGACGCGCGTCGCCCAGGGGGCCACGACCGCGGAGAGGATGGTGGCGATCATCATGGAGGGCAGCAGCAGGTAGTCGATCACGACACCGCCGGAGAGCATCAGCAGCCAAATGATGATCGAGTAGGTGCTGACGGTGCCCTCGG
This sequence comes from Desulfobacterales bacterium, assembly GCA_030834695.1. Lineage (GTDB taxonomy): Bacteria > Desulfobacterota > Desulfobacteria > Desulfobacterales > SpSt-501 > SpSt-501. The sequence continues at coordinate 106,728 of JAUQXK010000114.1, read as the reverse complement.
AGATCGCGGTCACGGCCATCATGCTCTTGGCCGGCACGCCGGAGATCAGCCCGCCGATGGTCACCACCGGGCCGTAGCCGCCGCCGCCGACGCCCTTGTTGAAGCCCGCCAGGAAGGCCCAGAAACCCATCATCTTGGGCCGGTACTTGCGATTGCCCTTGTCGGACATCCCCTGGTAGAGGGAAATCAGACCCATGCCGAGCAGCAGCGCGCAGACGTAAAGGTTGATCCACACCTTGGCGACCTTGAAGATGGCGTAGACCGAGGTCACCGAGATCGTGACGGCCAAGATGCCGGGGATGGCGATGTAGAGCCAGAGCTTGATGGTCTCAGACATGGGCTTGAAGCTCCACTCCACGTTCTGGTACTCCGCGTGCAGGAAGGTGCCGATCAGGCCGGCGACCCCCTGCTGGATCATGACGACCGGGACGATCTGTTTGGGGTCGAAGCCCATGAGCATCAGCAGGGGGGTGATGGCAGTGCCGAAGCCCATGCCGGCCGTGGCGTCCATGAACTCGAAGAGCATGGCGATCCAGACGACGCTCCAGATGATGCCCCACTCGTTGGTGCCGGCCCAGCCCATCTCCTTGACGTAGGTGGAGGCGATGCGCTTGGTGGCCTCGAACGGGTTGCCCGCCAGCCAGGTGCCGATCAGAAAGACGACGAACAGTACGGCCATGCCGTAGAGCGCCGCCATGATCTGGCTCTTTTCGGGCATCAGCCGTTCCCACGCCGTTTTCTCCCTATCGAGCTTTTGCGCGATTTCAAACCCTGTTTTTCTGACCTGTTCTTGTGACATGCCGAACCCTCCTTCCAATTAACTTTTTCTTGCAGGTTTAAACCAGCGGGCGGGGCTACAGCCCACGTCTCTTGCCGATCACTGTCGCGAATGGTTAAGATCAAGATGCATGCCAATTTTCAGGTGCCGCCGGGGTGGCTTCCAAAAATTGATTCAAGGCTCTAAATCCACAAGAAATAAATGTTGGGCGCCGGCACGCGGCAAGGTCCGCTGGATCCGGAGCGGAGATTAGGGTGTAACCTGATGGGCGACTAGTTTCTTTCCCGATGAAATCGGTGGGAGACATGGACGGCGGGATGCCGTTCCTGCGGGGGTGCCCGCTCGACCGATCACCCGGAAGTTCGAGATGCCTGTCGAACCAAGCTGGGGATTGGGTTTCGGCCTCGGAGGCGGGGGAATCCGCATCCGGCGGGCATCAGCTGGCATGCCCCTTGCTCAGCTTCTGGTTTCAGGACCGGGTAGAGGGCTGCATTGAATTCGTACGCTGAGATTGGAGCCGGAGCAGGATTCCAGAGGAGATCCACAGCGATGACGTCACGAAATATCGATCCCATCATCCGGCCCTGCAGCGAAGAGCTGCCGCTTGAGCCCAGCGTGGGCATCGGCGATAAGATCACCCGCGCGATCGAACTGATGGTCAGTCACAACCTGAACCGCATCGCCGTGGTCCGGAACCGGCGCGCCGTCGGGATGATCCGGCTGGAGGACGCCTTTCAGGAAATCGGATTGGATTTGCCAGGGAAGAGCTGAGAGCCGAAAGCCAACTATCATCTATTACGAAACCGGCAGCGAAATACGCAAAGACCGCCATGCCGGACTTGATAAGCCTGCCCCGTACCACGATACGGGGGCATCCACTCCCGCTCTGGATTCCGGCTTTCGCCGGAATGACAAATCTTGGCATGTTTAATTGCCGAAGCAGTAATCGTCCCGCAATAGTGCCGTCATGCCGGACGTGACAAGCTTGCCCTGGACCTGATCCTGGGCCCGCCGGATTGACAACGGAAAGACCATCATGAGACGTTTAATGAGATTCCCGCATGCCTGCTGGGCGCGCGGGAGTTTTATTTCGACTTGAACTCGGTGGCTTCGATTCCCGCCTCTTTGATCAGCCGATGCAGGTATTGACGTTGGATGCCGGCCGCGTCCGCCGCGCGGCTGATGTTGCCGCCGTGCTGTTCGAGCAGGCGGCGGATGTACTGGGAGTGGAAGTACTGGATGGCGCGCTCCTTGGCTTCGCGGAACGGCATCTCGGCCATCTGACCCTGGCTCAGCGGCAGAGCGGCGGCCGGCACCGGTTCCATCTGGAGGTCCGCGACCGTCAGGCTGTGGCCGCGGCAGAAGATCACCCCGCGTTCGATGATGTTCTCCAATTCGCGAACGTTGCCGGGAAACTCGTAGGCCATCAGCACCTGCGTGGCTTCCGGCGAAATGTCCGTCACGGTCTTGCGGTTGACGGCGACATATTTGGCAAGGAAGTGTCGGCTGAGCAGGGCGATGTCCTCCTTGCGTTCCCGCAGCGGCGGCAGCTCGAACTGGATGACGTTCAACCGGTAGTAGAGGTCTTCGCGGAAACGTTTTTCGCGGATGCCGGTCTTGAGGTCGTGGTTGGTGGCGGCGACGATCCGGAGATCGGCCTTCTTGGTCACGACGCTGCCGACGGGCTTATACTCGCCTTCCTGCAGCAGACGCAGCAGCTTGGTCTGCAGGTGCGGCGACAGGTCGCCGATTTCGTCCAGGAAGAGCGTGCCCTCGTGGGCCTCCTCCACCAGGCCTTTCTTTTCCTTCCAGGCACCGGTGAAGGCCCCCTTTACATGCCCGAAGAGCTCGCTTTCCAGGACTTCCTGAGGGATGGCGGTGCAGTTGACCGTGACCATTTTCTTCTGGCTGCGCAGGCTGTGCTGGTGGATGGCGCGTGCGACCAACTCCTTGCCGGTGCCGCTGGGGCCGGTGATCAACACGGTCCCCATGGTGGGGGCGACCTGGCGGATGCGTTCGAAGATGTCGCGCATGACCGATGAGGCGCCCACCAGCGAGGCGAACCCCTCCTTTTCCGCCAGGGCCTGGCGCAGCGCCAGGTTCTCCTGCACCATCTCCTGCCATTGCATGGCCTTGTCCACGGTGTGCAGGATGCGCTCCTGGCGGAAGGGCTTGGTGATGTAGTCGAAAGCTCCCTTCTGGGTGGCTTCCACCGCCGTCTCGATGGTGGCAAAAGCGGTGAGGACGACGACCGCCGTTTTCGGCCGGAGCTTCTTGACGGCTTCGAGCAGGGCGATGCCGTCCAGGCCGGGCATCTTGAGGTCGGTCATGACCAGTTCCACCGGCTGGGACCGGAAGCGATCGAGGGCCCGCTTCGGATCGTTTTCGGTGATGACTTCGTAATCCCGTTCTTCTGAAATCATGCGTCGCAGCAGGGCGAGCATGTCCTTTTCGTCGTCTACGATCAAGATGCGGCCGGGCATGGTCATGCCTCCTTCGGCAGATGCAAGGGTGCTGCGGCCGCTTTACCCAGGTCGGCTGCGGAGCCGGTCGGCAACTTGATGGTGAACGTCGTCCCCGGCTGTTTGCCGGAAGCCGTGGACGGGGTGCTGACGCATTCCATGGTTCCTCCGTAGCTCGTGATGATGCCGTAGCTCACGAACAGCCCCAAGCCGGTGCCCTTGCCTTCGGGCTTGGTGGTGAAAAAAGGTTCGAAAATGTGGTCGATGTGGTCCGGCGGAATGCCGATGCCGGTGTCCTGGAACTGAACCACGGCGCGGCGCGTGGGCCGATCCATGAAGCTGCGGATGGTCAGCCTCCCGCCGTTTTCCATGGCCGCCATGGCGTTGGTGATCAAGTTGAGAAACACCTGCTGCAGCTGGCGCGCATCGCCCTTGACCGGCGGCAGACGTTCCTCGAGGTCCAGCACGAGCGCGATATCGTTTTTGCTGAGCAGGTGGCGGACGATCTTGGTGATCTCCTCGATGCAGGTGTTCAGATTGGAGTGTTCCAGGGACTGCTTCTCCGCCCGTGCAAAGGAGAGCAGGTTTTCGACGGTCTCCTTGCAGAGCAGGCCCTGGCGCTCGATGGTCTTCAGGTCCTCGAACTGCTGGGTGTCCTTGGGGGCCTTGCGCAGCAGCAGCTCGCAGAACCCCAGGATCACTCCCAGAGGATTGTTGATCTCATGCGCCACGCCGGCCGCCAGGGTGCCCAGGCTGGCGAGTTTCTCGGCATTCACCAGCTGGCGCTGCAGGTTTTTGGTTTCGGTGATGTCCCGGGCGATGCAGAGAATGGAGCCGACCTCGCCGGCATCGGTCTTGACGGGCATGAAGTTGGCGCTGATCCAGGCGGAGCGTTCGCCGATCGGCAGCTCGAACTCCTCCCGGATGCTTTTGCCGGAGCGGTGCACTTGGGCGATCAATTCGGCCTGGTGCGCGGCAACCGCCTCCGGGAACGCGCTGGAGATGGGTCGGCCGACGAAGCGTTCCGGCGTGCCGCCGAAGAATTGGGCGGTGAAGGTGTTCAGGGACTGAAAGCGGATGTCGCGGCCTACGGTGAAGATGAGGTCCTCGGCGCTTTCGACGAGCGAGCGGTATTTTTCTTCGGACTTGGCCAGGGCGTCCGTCTTCGCGATCACTTTGGCTTCCAGGACGCTCGACCAGCGGTTTTCCAGCCAGATGATGGCCGCCGCACCGAGAATGACCGCAAGCACCACCACTCCCTGCAGCAGCATCAGCCGGAAGGACCCTCGGCTCAGGGCGTCCTCGACCTCTGACTGCGGCGCCACCACGGCCACCGACCAGAAACGGGCCGGGTTGTCTGCGATCGGAATCGGGCAAAAAGCGATCAGCTTCTTGGTCGGCCCGGTGTAGCCGCGGTGCCAGCCCGAGTAGTACCAGCCCGTTCCCTGCTCGCCCCTGAGCATTTTCTCCTTCTGGATGAAGTGGATGCGTTCATTGGAGATGTCCGGGAATTTTTCGTCGCGGACCGAGAACGCATCGCGTCCGAAGAAGTCCGGGTTCGGGTGGTAAATGAATCGGCCCTCCGGGTCGATCACCCACGCGTAGCCGGTCTTGCCGGACTGAGTGGATTTGAAAATGGAAGACAGCAGCGCCGACACATTGAGGTGGAACACCAACAGTCGCCCGGCGTCCGGCGTCAGGCGAGCAGCGATCATCATCTCTTCGGCGGAGGCGTCGGCCGACACCGATGAAACCCAGAAGGCGGGCTCCTCCAGGGAGGAGAAGCGAACGGCGTCGTAGCGTTCAATTCCCGCCAGGCCGGCTTCCAACCAGCTGCCGTGGAGGTTGCTGGTGAAGACCCGGCCGTTCGCCCGATCGACGACCTCCACTTTGCGCACATCGCTTCCCCGCAGCCGCATCATGCTGGGCTGCAGTGCCTCGGCCAGCTCACGGACGTCCCCGGGCTTTTCGCGGAGGACCTGCGCTTGCAGAAAAAGCTCGCGTTTCACTTCGCCGATATCGCGTTCGATGCGGGCCTTGGCCGTTTGAGCGATGACCATCTGCTGTGCGTTGAATTGGTCGGTCACCACGGCGTTCATCTCCCGGGCGGTCCAGACGCCCAGCAGGATCCCCGCCGCCAGAAGCAGGATCACGGCAATGTAGACGATCGCGACGATCGTTCGACCGGCTAACGTGTCTTTGGATATCTGCATTTAATTCTTTATGGAAAGCGCCGTTACGCGGTTTTTTTCTGGCGGCTCATCATAGCCGTTTTTGAAAAAAGCGCAAGGCAAGGGGTCCCAATTTCTGCTTTGGGCTGGTCCGGTTTTTGCAAAATTTTTCGGGCGCCGACCGGCCTGCTCGTTTTACGTCGGATCCGGTTTGGGGTGATCGAAGAAGAGCCAAAGGGGCAACCGCAGCCGTGCTGCGGGGGATGAATAACTGAACAGAAAGGAGTCGACCGCAATGAACAGGATGCAATTGAAGGAGGGATTCGCCGTCACACTGGCCGCGCTGATGATGGTGATGGGCATCGCCGCTCCGGTGGCGGCACAGAAGATCACGGATTTTTCGGCGGACCAGGTGGTGATCGGAGCCAAAGGGAAAGTCGAGCAGGAGAGCAAGCTGTGGGTGGCGGGGGATATGGTGCGCGTCGATAAGGTCGTGCCGGCCGACGCGAAGATGAGCTTTATATACCGCAAAGGCCTCAAGCAGGCTGTGACGATCAACCCGGGCAAAAAGATCTACTTTGAAGGGCCGCTGGAAGAGAAGGCGTTTTCGGCGGCTCTGGGCCTGCCGCCGGCGGCCATGGCCGAACGGTCGGCGGGCGAGGAGACGGTGAGCGGGATCCCCTGCGCCAAAAAGGATCTCGACATGGAGATCGACTTCAAGAAGGCCAAGAAGACGGTCACCAACACGGTCTGGGCCTCCGACAAGCTCGACTTGCCGCTGCGGGTGAAGAGCTACGACGGGCGGGTCACCGAACTGCGCAATGTCAAGGAAGGCAAGCCCGATCCAGCCCTCTTCGAGGCTCCCAAAGACTTCAAGAAGGCGGCCGCGCTGAAAGACGTGCTGCCCAGCGATCCCTTTCTGGACGACGAGGATTGATACCCGGCTAAGCGGCAGGGGATGGCGTGTTTCGCATTCCCTTTACGATGATGCGTTGGCACTTACTAATCGTCACGCAAAAGCACCGTCATGCCGGACGTGATGCCGGCTCCGCCATAGCAGCCTTGGCTGCGGAGGCCGGGCCGGCATCCAGAAAGCCACTGGATTCCGGGGTCCGGCCTGCCGGGATCGTTATTCGGCCTCGGCGCCGAATTTCTTGCGGAAGCAGCGTGCCACCAGATCCGATGCCAGGCGCGGGTCTCCAAGGTGATCGAAGTTGACGACCAGATCGAACTCGACGGCGGGTGCGTCTTTCTTGCCGAAGGCCTTCCGGAAAAACGCCTGCTGCTCCCGGTCGATTTTGGCCAGGGTTTTGACCGCCTCGTCCCGACCGACGTTCAGGAGCGATGCCAGACGTTCGATGCGGAAGGTGTCGGAGCAGATGAACCGCACGGCCAGAACGCGCTCGCGCGGCAGAATGAGATGGGTTCCACGTCCAACGAAAATGGTGGAGCCCAAAGTCGCCAGCGAATAAACGGCGCTCGCCAAGTTGCGGAGGTAGTCGTCCATCTGAAAGGATTTCTTGCCGAACAGCAGGGCGGACAATTCAACGGTCTTTCCAGGGTAGAGCTCGTCATAGAACTTGATCGTCTCCCGGTCCAGCTGCGTTTCGATGCTCATGTGCTCGAGGATCTCACGGTCGGCCACGCGCAGATGAAGCTTTCTGGCGAGAATGTCGGCGACCTCCAGGGCCCCCACGCCGACCTTGCGCGAGAAGCAGATGCACGGCGGGATTTCGGTCGGAGCCCCTTTCTTTTGGAGCAGCTTCTGGCGGCGGTTCTCCCACTCCCGCGCATACTGGGCTGCGACCTTCTCGGCCTCTGGCCGCTTTTTGGCATAGGTCCCGGGTACATAAGGTGTCGTGGGGGTGAACATCATCATGGTTTACCTCCCTCTTTTGGCCTCGAGATTCCTCTCGATGGCCATTTCGTTGAGCCGCCCATCCAAGGGGGCCTCCATGCGGTCATGGCGGCAGGTGCGTCCGGCAACGGCTCGAAGCGGTCCTGTTTCATTCATGATTCCGTTCACAGTTCGGTTCAAAATGCGTGCCATGACCGCATGCCGGAGGCATCCGGCTTGGCCGTGTTCCCGACGGGCCTGCCACGCCGCCCCGGCGTATTCTTGGGCCTGGGCGGCTCGAAACGCCGCCGGCACTCGGTCGAGCCGGGTATGTCACCTTGTGGATGACAGCCCTGACAATTGAGCAGTTACATCCCCGCAACGGCCGCGGCGTGGATCAGCTTCAACACGCGATCGGCGGCCGGGTCGACCCAGACGGACGTCTCGGGCGAAAGGCCGCGCTGCAGGGCGAAACAGTGCCCCCGCAGCGAGACCAGAAACGCGGTGCAGGTCCGTCCCGAGACCGCCTGCACCAGCCACAGAAACATAGCCGGCGACAGCACATGGCTGACGACGGGCGGTTGGTACTCCGGATGAAGGCGCAGGTAGACCACCGGCCGCACCTCTGCGGTCACATGAGCGTCGACCAGCACCAGGCGATGGTAGGGCGCGGCATCGACCGCCAATTCCGGAGTGAGCTGCGGGACGAAGACGGCCGTGTCGGCCTCCAGCTTTTCCAGGCCGCTGTCGTCTTCCGGCAACGGCCGGTGGCCGAGGCGCTCCCGCAGCCGATTGACCACGTGGAACGCGGCGCCGTCGTCGCCGCGATCGAGGTTGCCGTAGCCGATAATCAGGGTCTGGCGCATATCCGTGCACCGGTTGATGGGGACCCATTCAATAAATCCGAAATCCGAAACAAATCCGGATTTTCAAATGATCGAGATCCGAAATCCGTTTTTAACATTCGAATTTTGATGGTCTCGCAAAAAGTCTCCAAACCGTCATGCCGGACGGGGTCCGGCATCCAAAACTCATTGAATTCGCCGAATTCCGGCTTTCGCCGGAAAGACAGAAAACAGCATTTCAAATTTCATGCTTCGTGCTTCGAATTTGATTCTTCTCACCCCGGCCTGCGCTTCAACGTGTGACCCGCGCGAGCACCCGGCCGTCCGGCCCCATCATCGTCAATTCCAGCGGCATCTCCCCCACCGCATGGGTGGAGCAGGAAAAACACGGGTCGTAGCAGCGCACGGCCGCCTCCACCCGGTTGAGCATGCCCTCGGGAACCGCCGGCCCGTGCACAAAGGCCTTGGCGACGCGATCCACCGCCTGATTCATGGCCCAGTTGTTGTGCCCGGTGGCGACGATCAGATTGGTGCGGGTGAGCAGGCCGTTGGCATCGACATGGTAGTCGTGGACCAGGGTTCCCCGGGGCGCCTCGATCACCCCGACCCCCCGCGGCCGCAGTCCGGACGGACCATAGGCGCGGATGTCGGTGGAGAGGATGTCGGGCTCCGAGAGCAGCTGCTCGATGCGTTCCAGGGCATAAATCAGCTCGATCAGGCGCGCGTAATGATAGAAGAGCGAACCTTCCACCGGACGGCCGTTGTTGAGCTGTCGAAAGCGCTTGAACTCCTCGTTGGCCAGAGACGTCCCGATCCGGTCGATGACGTTCAATCGTCCCAGCGGTCCCACCCGATAGGCTCCTAAGGGCCATCCCTGCTTGCGGTAATAGGGGAATTTGAGAAACGACCAGGGCTCCACGTGTTCGGCCATGTGGAGGAGGTAGTCCTCGGGTTTGAATTGATCGATGCGCTCCCCGTTCGCGCCGCAGACCCGGATCTGACCGTCATAGAGGGACAGGCCGCCCTTGGCATCGACGAGGCCCATGTAGTTGGAGGGGAACGAGGCGAAGCTCAACGCCAGGTCGCGGTTCTTGTCAATCCAGCCAGCCAGCAGGCTCACTCCCTCCATGGCCACTCCCAACTGGGTTTCGATCTCCGCGGCGATGGTGTCCCGGTCCTTTGAGCTCAGGGGCGAGTTGACACCGCCCGGTACGGCGAAATTGGGATGCACGCGCTTGCCGCCGAGCCGCTCGATGATCTGCTGGCCGAAACGTCTCAATCCCACCGCCTTTAGCGCCAGCGCCGGGTTGGCGGCGATGATGCCGAACACATTGCGCACGGCCGGGTCGGCATCGAACCCCAGCACCAGGTCCGGCCCGGCCAGGTAGAAGAAATGCATGCCGTGGGACTGGACGAACTGTCCCATGTGCATGAGCTCCCGCAGGAGCACCGCCGGCCGGGTCGGAGCGGCCCCCCAGATGGCGTCGCAGGTTTTGGCCGAGGCCAGGTGGTGGCTGACCGGGCAGATGCCGCAGATGCGCTGGGTGATCTGCGGCATCTCGAAGTAGGGCCGACCTTCGCTGAATTTCTCCAGTCCCCTGAACTCGTCCACGTGAAGGTAAGACGTCTCGACTTCGCCGCTTTCGTTGAGATGCAGGGTGATGCGGGCGTGGCCTTCGATGCGGGTGACGGGTTCGATGGTGATTTTGTTCGCGCTCATATCGCAATTCTCCCAATTTTGGGTTTTAAGTATTAAGTTTTAGGTGTTAAGCAGAAGATCATGTCCTTGGTTAAATCAGGCCCTCACCATCCTCCGGCACTTAAAACTTAAAACCTAAAACTTAACACTGATCTTTTGCTTCAGTCGTACCTAAAATGCTCCTGAGGCAGGACCACCGGAATTCTCCCCGCCAGCACTTCCGAGAACACGTAGAAGAAGTCGTCGGGGCGGGGCGGGCAGCCGGGCAGGAAGATGTCGACCTTCACGACCTCGCCGACTCCGGTGACGGTCTCGAGCGGCCGTCCCAGTTCGGCGGAGTCCGGAATGAGGCCGTCGACCGTGCTTTCGGTCTCCAGGTAGGCACGTTTCAAAGCGGCTTGCGTGCCGACCAGGTTGCGGGCGGCGACAATGCCGCCGAAGGTGGCGCAGTCCCCCACGGCCACCAAATAGGTGCAGCGCTCGCGCATGCGGCGAGCCACCTCGATGTTGTGGGTATTGCTGATGGCGCCGGTGAGCACTCCAACCGCGACCCCGCTCTCCGGCGGGTGCTTCAGGTCGGTCACCGGGCTGGACGTGAAGACCACGTGGTTCAGCAGTTCCAGGATGCGCTCATCCATGTCCAGCAGGGACATGTGGCAGCCGGCGCAGGCGGCCAGCCAATCGGTTGCGATCAATACCTTCGACATGTTCGTTCTCCTTTCAAGCATCGCACCGGGGAAGATCGGCTTTGGCCGCTCTGGCATCCAGCCCGAGCCGTTCGGCCAAGCGCCCCAGGATGTCCCAATCCGAGCGAGACTGGCCGGAAGGCGGCAGGGCCGCATGAGCGCGGAGCTGAGTCCCATCGGTATTGGTGAATCCGCCGGAACGTTCCAGCCACGTCGCCATCGGCAGGACCAGGTCGGCACGCTCGGTCAGCGGGGAGGCGTAGCTGGCCATGGCAATGACAAACGCCGAGCGGTCGATGCGGGCGGCCAGCGGGTCCAGCGTGCCGTTCTCATCGGCTACGGCGATGAACAGGGTCCTGCAGGCGGCCGGATCGATGCGATCGACCAGCCCCAGGGCCGCCGCCGTAACGGTGTTGACGCCGGAGACCAGAGAGATGAATCGGGCCTTGGGCTGCGTCTTCTGCAGCAGATCGGCCTCGCTCTTGCGCAGGCCGGCGCCGCAAACGACCACCGGCTTGGCGGCGGCCTGAACCAAGTCCACGGCAATGGCTATGTCCCGGGGCGGGAAGGAGGCCTCGGCGAAAGCAGTCAGCTCGGTGGACCGGCTTTCAACCGTCACCAGGCGCGTCCCCTGGTCCACGGCGCGTTTGATGAAAAACGACGCCACTGGCTGATCCCGGGCCGGGTCCGCCTCCACGATGAGGATGAAATCGCTGGCGACGATGTCCGTCAGCTTCCCGCAGGGGGTGAACGGCAGGGCCGGGGGCGCCGCGTCGCATGTTCCCCGGTGGGCGGCCCGCAGTTGCCGGACAAAAATCGCGTGCAGAAGGGCCAGGGCCTCGTTCGTCAAACGGGTGCTGGTGAGCAGGCCCAGTTGCTGCGGTGACTCATGATGCAGGTGCCGGGCCACCTCGGCCAGGGCCCAATTCCAGCTGGTCGGCGCGCTACGGCCGTTTTCCTTGATCAGCGGCTCCAGGAGGCGCGGCCGAGAGTCCTGCAGGGCCTCGAATCGACCTCGCCGGCAGAGGAGGCCGCCGTTGACCGGCGCCTCCCAACGGCTTTCCAGGCGCAGCACCTGGCCGCGGTGCATGACCACGTTCAGTCCGCATCCCAGGCTGCACTGGGTGCATATGGTGGCGACCCGCGCGACGTCCTTCGGCCGGGCCATAAAGGCGCTGCGCTTGTCCACGAGGGCGCCGGTCGGACAGACGTTGACACAGGTGCCGCAGCTGATGCAGGTGGATTCGCCCAGGGGGACGTCCATGTCCGCGCACAGCATGCTGTGCGCGCCGCGCTGGCGCAAATCCAGGGTGTGGTTGCCCACCAGTTCCGCGCAGGCCCGCACGCAGCGGCGGCAGAGCACGCAGCGGTTGTGGTCCATGAGGTGATGGGGCGGCGAGGCATCCACCGCAAACCGCTGCGTGTAGGTTGGATAGACCCAGTGGTCCAGACCGTAACGGTAACCGAGCGTCTGGAGCTCGCAGCCGCCGCTCATTTCACAGGCCATGCAGAAATGGTTGCGTTCGGAAAACAGCAGCTCCAGCACAAACTTGCGGGCACGGACCACCTTGGGGGACTCGGTCTGGATCTCCATGCGGTCAGTGGCCGGGAAGGTGCAGGCGGGCTGCAGGGCGCGCTGGCCGGACACTTCCACGAGGCACACCCGACAGCCGCCGCTGGCGGTCAAGGCCGGGTGATGACAGAGCGTGGGGATGTCGATGCCGGCGGCCTGCGCGGCCTTGAGCACGGTTTGTCCGGGCTGGGCGGAAACCTTTTGTCCGTTGATCGTCAGGGTGATTGAGCTCATTGAATGACCTCCGTCGTTGCAGCCATGCGGCGGTGCACGTCGTCAGTTGCCGGTCGATGCGTGATAGGGCTCGTTTCGGTCTATTTCATCCAGTATTCCGTATCCGGTATCGCGGATCCCTTCTGCTTCCGGCGTCGAGCATTCATGATCCATGTGCTTCAGCGTGCGTCTCTTTTTCGCACTCGGGCGGTTTCAGCCGACCCCATTCGAGGTCGCAGCGCAGGCAGCGCCGGCACTCCGTGCGGATGTCCGCTTCTTGAGCCGGCAGTTCCACCTCCGCGAAGCTGCCCGCGCGCACGGCCACCGGAGCGAGCGCCAAGCGCAGGCGCGGTGTTTGGCTGTGTGCCTCCATGTTCCACGTGAGCGGCGGCAGGCGGGTCTCCAGGGGGATGTCGACCTTGGCGCGTAGACCGGTGGAGAGGAACAGGTCCACCTCGCGCGCCACTCGATTGCCCTGGGCCACGGCTTCGATGACCGACGCCGGGCCGCTCACGGCATCCCCGGCGGCGAAGACCGCCTCCCGAGTCGTCGCCAGAGAGGGGCCCACCTTCAGGGTCGAGTTCCGGTTGGTTTCGAGGCCGGCCTCCAGCACGCAGAGCTTGTCCGGCTCCTGGCCGATGGCCGGGATCACCACGTCGACGGAGAGGGTTTGCACGGCCTCCTTCATGGGAACCGGGCGCCGCCGGCCGCTGGCATCGAACTCGGTCAGCTTCTGCTGCTGAATCTCGATGGCCGTGACCCGGTCGGAGCCGAGCACGCGAACCGGAGCGCTCAGGAAATGGAAGGAAACGCCTTCCTCGCGGGCGGCTTCGATTTCTTCGGGGTAGGCCGGCATATCCGCGCGGGTGCGTCGGTACACGATGTGCACCTCGGCGGCCCCCAGCCGCCAGGCGGTGCGGGCGGCGTCCACGGCCACGTTGCCGCCGCCGATGACCGCTACGCGACGGCCCTTGACCGGCGCGGGTCGGCCGAGCGCCGCCTCCCGCAGGAAGTCGGTGCCGTTGATGACCCCGGCGGTGTCTTCGCCCGGGATCCCCAGGCGCAGGCCGCAGTGAGCTCCAATGGCGATGATGACGGCCTTGAAGCCTTCGCGGTCAAAGAGGCCTTCCAGGCGAAAGTCTCGGCCGAGGGCCCGGTTGCAGACGATCTGCACGCCCGCCTGGCGGATGTGATCGATTTCGATGTTGAGGATCTCCCGCGGCAGGCGGTATTCGGGGATCCCCACCGCCATCATGCCGCCCGGTATGGGCAGGGCCTCGAATACCGTCGCCGGATATCCCGCCTGGGCCAGGCGCAGGGCGGCGGTGAGGCCGGCCGGGCCGGATCCGATCACGGCCACCTTTTCGCTGCGGGTGAACCGGGGCTTTGCGGGAAACCACGGGTTCCCCGCTTCGTGATCGGCCATGAACCGTTTGATCGAACGGATGCCGACCGGCGCGTCGATGTCGCCGCGGCGGCAGCGCTGTTCGCAGAAGGCCGGGCACACCCGGCCGCAGATCATGGCGAAGGGGTTGCGCTCGCGGTGGACCGCCAGGGCCTCGGCAAAACGACCCTCCGCCGCCAGGCTGACGTAGGTCGGTACGTCCACGCCGGCCGGACAGGCGTTCAGGCAGCGCGCCGGCACCAGTTCCTTGCAGGAGCCGGCCGGGCAGCGTTTGTCCTCGATGTGGGCGATGAACTCGTTTTCGAAGTAGCGCAGCGCCGCCATGACCGGGCCGGGGGTGAGCTGCCCCAGGGCGCAGAGGGCCGCGCTTTCCATGCCTTCGGCGATTTTGCGGATCGCGGCGATGTCCTCGGGGCGGCCCTGGCCGGCGCAGATGCGGCTCAGGATTTCGAGCATGCGCTTGCCGCCGGCGCGGCAGGGCACGCACTTGCCGCAGCTTTCGGCCGTGGCGAAGGTAAGGAAGAACTTGGCGAACTCCACCATGCAGGTGTCCTCGTCCACCACGATCATCCCGCCGGAGCCCATGACCGCGCCCACCTCCCGCAGCGAGTCGAAGTCGACCTTGACGTTCAGAAACTGCGGCGGAATGCAGCCGCCGAGGGGCCCGCCGGTCTGGACCGCCTTGAACTGCCGGTCGCCGAGGATGCCGCCGCCGATGTCGTAGATGATCTCCCCGAGAGTGATCCCCATCGGCACTTCCACCAGGCCGGTGTTGCGGACCTTGCCGGTCAGGGCGAAGATGGCCGTCCCCGGGCTCTGGGGCGAGCCGATGCCAGCGAACCATTCGGCCCCGTTCATGATGATCTGGGGCGTCATGGCATAGCTCTTGACGTTGTTGAGGTTGGTGGGCTTGCCCCACAGTCCCGATACGGCCGGAAACGGCGGGCGCGGCCGGGGTTCCCCGCGCCGGCCTTCGATGGAGGCGAGCAGGGCGGTCTCTTCCCCGCAGACGAAGGCGCCGGCGCCCTCTTTGACGGCGAGGTCGAAGCTGAATTTCGATCCCAGGACGTTCTCTCCGAGGAGGCCGTATTCCCGCGCCTGGCCGATGGCGACATGCAGGCGCTTGACCGCCAGAGGGTATTCCGCGCGGCAGTAGACATAGCCCCGGCGGGCGCCGATGGCATACCCGGCAATGGCCATGCCTTCCAGCAGGCTGTGGGGATCGCCCTCGATGATGCTGCGATCCATGAAGGCGCCGGGATCCCCTTCGTCGGCGTTGCAGACCACGTATTTGGGCTCGCCCGGCGACCGGCTCGTGAACTCCCACTTGAGGCCGGTGGGGAAGCCGGCACCGCCCCGGCCGCGCAAGCCCGAGGCCTTGACCTCCGCCAGGACCTGCTGGGGGGACATTTCGCCCAGGACCTTGGTCAGCGCCGCGTAGCCGTCGCGCGCGATGTATTCGCGGATATCTTCCGGGTCGATCATGCCGCAGTTGCGCAGCGCGATGCGTTTCTGTTTGGTGTAGAAGGGGATCTCGCCGTAATGGGGGATGGCCCGATGCTCGAGCGGTTCCCGATAAGCCAGCCGCTCGACGACGCGGCCTTTGAGAAGGGTTTCCTCCACCAGGTGCGGCACGTCTTCGGGCTTGATCTGGCAGTAGAAGATTCCGTCCGGATAGATCATTACGATCGGGCCCATGGCGCAGAACCCGCGGCAGCCGGTCTGGACAATGCGGATTTCACCGTCCAGCCCGTGGCGCTGAATCTCGCTCCTCAGGACGGCCAGGATATCCCGGGCCTGAGACGCCGCGCAGCCCGTACCTTCACAGATCATCACGTTGGATCGCAACAGGGCTTCAGACATTTGAAAGCCTCCTTGGCAGAATTGGACACGCACTGCCTCATCCCGCCGACTGTCCGGCCGGGCGCTCGGTTCTTAGTCCTTGGCCAGGCGGCCCACCACCCACTCCGACACCACGCGGCCGTTGATCAGATGCTCCTCGATCAGCCGCGGGATCATATCCGGCCTCACCTGGCCGTAGGTGATGCGGCCGCCGTCCGCCTGCTCGATATCGACCAGCGGCTCGGAGGCGCACATGCCGATGCACCCGACGGTGGTGACATGCGCGTCGATCTCGCGCCGCTGGAGTTCCGCGACGATGGCCTGCAGGGTCTGCCGGGCGCCCGCGGCGATGCCGCAGGTCCCCATGCCGACGATGATCCGGGTGCCGGTCTTGGTTCGCATGCGGATGCTGCGCCGGGATTCTTCCTGCAGCTTCTTGAAATCATCGATGTTCATGAGCTTGGTCATGGGTTCGGTCCTCTCTCTTCAAGGGTTCAGGGTTCGGGGTTCAGGGTTCAGGTAATGATCGAAGACCGGCGCTATCATATTCAGCCTTCTCCTTCACGAACGAATCGGTCCAGCGGCGATCAAATACCCCCAGCTGATTTTTCTGAACCCCGAACTCCGAACCCGAACCCTGTGGCCTGTCTTTCACTCCAGGCTTTTCAAAATCGCCGTCATCTTCTCGGGTGCGAGTTTGCCGATGGTCTGCTCGTCCACCACGGCCACGGGCGCCAGCCCGCAGGACCCCAGGCAGTACACCACCTCGCAGGTGACCCGGTAATCGGGTGTGGTTCCGCCGGCCGAAACCCCGAGTTCCTGCTCCATGCGTTCCACGATTTTTCCGGCGCCGCGCACATGGCAGGCGGTGCCGTCGCATTGCCGGACGATGTGCCGCCCCCGGCGGGTCAGGTAAAACTGGGAATAGAACGTCGCCACCCCGTAGATCCGACTCAGCGGCACGCGCAGACCGGCGCTGATTCCGCGCAGCACCTCCGGCGGCAGGTAGCCGTAGATTTTTTGGGCTTTCTGCAGCACCGGGATCACAGCCCCTTTCATCCCCCGGTATTCGCCCAGAATCGGCTCCAGTTGACTCAGATCCGGCTTCTCGTCCACGGTGATTCGGGTGTCCATCATGCGGTATCCTCCTTAGCTTGCGGGCGCCGCCGCAATCGGCAGGTGAACCACGAAGATCGTGCCGACCCCTTCCTCGCTTTCCACCACAATTCGGCCGCCGAGTTGGTCGGCGATTTCTTTTACGATCGCCAGGCCCAGTCCGGTGCCGATGTCCTCCATGGCCTTCGCGTTCTCCGCCCGGAAAAATTCGGTAAACAACTTGGGTCGCGCCGCCGCTGGGATGCCGATGCCGGTGTCGCCCACTTCGATGCGCACCGTTCCGTTCGCCCGGCTGAAGCGGACGTCCACCGACCCCTCGGCGGGGGTATACTTGATCGCGTTCGACACCAGGTTTTCGAGCATCTGTTCAACGGTTTCGAGCCGTCCGCGGACATCCGGGAGATCCGCCGACAGGTTGACCCGGAAGCCGATCCGCTTTTCGGCCGCTTTGTCCTGGAAGGTGCGTTGGACGCGTCGCGCCAGCACGGCCAGTTCCGTGGCGGCGGCGCATTCCCCTTCCGGGCGCTGACGGTTGCGGGAGAGGACCATCAGCTCGTTGACCAGCGCCAGCATGGTGCGGGCCCGGCGGTCGAGACGCCGAAGGTATTCGCTTTGCTGGTCGTTGATCGGGCCGAGATAACCGTCGCGCACGACCTCGAGGATGCTCAGCATGCCGGCCAGCGGAGCTCGCAGGTTATGGGCGACCTTCATCATGAACCAGGTCCGCTCGCCGCTCATGGCGGTGACGGCTTCGTAGGCCCGTGCGTTTTCCACGGCGATCGCCACCAGGCGCGCCGTCAGGCGGAAAAAGTTCACTTCCTCCGCGTCGAAACGATCCGGTTTCTCGCAATAGGCTCCCAGGATGCCGATCACCCGCCCCTCCAGGTTGAGGGGCACGAAGAGCACCGATTGAAGGTGCGCCGCCGAAAGGGTCTCGCCGAATTGAAACATTTCCGTGGCGGTGACCTGGCCGGTTACGAACAGCTCGCCCTGGATCACGCGTTTGTTGAGAGGGCTGCGCTCGACTTCGACGACCTTCTCCCGGACCATGGACTCCGGCAGCCCAAAGGCGGCCGCATAGCGAAGCAATTTGCCATCTTCGCTGAGCAGTTTGACCGAGATGCCTTTGACCTGCATCACCAGCGCCACCTCCGCGACCGCCGTCTCCAAGACGCGTTTTAAGTCGCGAACCGAGCCGATGGCTTCCAACGCGGAAAAGATGCTCTGCAGCCGGCGACTGGTGACCGCCTCCGTTTGTCCACGGCGTTCGATGTCCTGGACCTGCTGCCGGAACCCACCGACGGCAGGTCCCATGAAGCCGGCGGCCAGGTAGGCCGAGCCGGCCAAAAACCCCAGGGATGACAGCGTTCGCATCGGATGGGGGGGCGGAACGATGTCCACGCCCCGGAAGAAAAGCGATTGATGCGGAAGCCAGCCGTAAACCTCGGCCAGCGCCGTGATGCCCAAGACGGTCAGCACAGCGGTGCAGAACGCGAGGGCCGCGCGTGCGGGCAGCAGCATCGAGACGAAGAAGACCGGCAGGAGGAAACCGACCACCAGCGGACCGGTCACGCCGCCGGTGAGATACGTGACCGCCCACAAGGCGATGCCGTCGATGGCCGCCTGCCAGCCCACCAGTTGCCGGCACTCCTGGTGCGATCGGGGCCAGCCCGGCTCCGGGCGGGAGAAATGCCAATAAATGCCGAGGTTGCCGATTAAAATGAAGGCGGCGACGAGGACAAAGGCCCATGCCGGGAAGACGACACCGGCCGCTTGCGCCGCATAGACAGCCGCCAAGAGACCGGGGGCCACCCCCCAGCGAATGCGGACCGGCCACCAGGAAAGCTTGAACAGCTTCCCCCAAGCCGCGCTTGGATCGGCGTCATGCGCCACGGCAACCATCGCCTTCCCTCCGCCTCTGTGGAAGTGGGGTCGGGGTGAAAGACCTGCTACCAACCGCCCCGCGGAAGCTAACCGGGGACGATTTTTTTGGCTGTGAAAATAGCCTCGATCTTGGCCAACAGTTTTTTGGTGTCCAAGGGTTTTTCGAACAACCATTCCACCGGCCACTGCTCGCCCAGGATGAATTCGAAGGGCCCGGGGCCCTCCGTGCGGACCTTGTCGAGGAAGGCCGTTAGCATGATGATGGGAAGGTCCTTGAACTCCGGATCCTCCTTCAATTTAAAGGCCAGGTCGAATCCTTCGGTGTCGGATGCCATCATTACGTCCAGCAGCATGAGATCGGGCCTGCGCCGCGAAAGCAAATCCAGGGCTTCTTTGCCGTTGGAAGCCGTTTGAACCTCAAATCCGTTGCTTTCCAGGATGATCCGCGACGTCGCCACGATGTCCGGATCGTCGTCGACTACGAGAATAAACCCTTTCGTGTTCATAATTTTAGTTTCTCCTCGACCGGCTGCCCGGCGGCCACGATTAGACATCCACCTTGAAGGGATTCACCACCATCACCGGAACCGGCGAGGATTTGACCACGCGCTCCGCCACCGATCCGAAGATGACCTTGTCGATACCCTTGCGGCCGTGCGTTCCCATGACCACCAGATTGATTCCGTGGGTGCTGATGTAGCTGAGGATCTCCTCGGAAGGGTCTCCGGCCACCACCTGGGTCCGGGTCCCCGCAATGTCCTTGAAGCTTTCGTCGGCGAATTCGTACAGCCGCTTTTCGGCGCCCTCGATCACCTCTTTTTCGAACTGGCTGACCGAGGGATGGGGCACATACATGCTGGTGAAATAATCGAATACCCGCGCGACGAACAGCAGGTGGATCCGAGCGCCGTACCGGTCGGCCAGGCTCTTCACGAAGGGAACGATTTTGGCCGACGATTCCGACAGGTCCACCGGGAAGAGGATTTTCTTGAAGTCATGCATGGGTCATCTCCTTTCTCCTGCGTTGCCCGAAGCGCGGGGGAGCCGGTTCCAAGCCGGGGTCAATGAACAATGCAGACCGACCGGTCCCGGGCGAGGTGCACCACCTTGTTGGTCACTCGTCCGATGAAGAAGTCCCGCACCCGCGAGACCCCGCGGCGGCCCAGTACGATGATGCCGTAGCTTTCAGCTTCAGCGTATTTGGCGATTTCAGCGGCCCGGCTGACGGCGCCGGACACAAACCGGGTGGTGACACGCTCGGGGGCGATCCCCAGAGCGACCAACTGCGAGCGGGCGGTCTCGATGCGGCGCATGATGTTTTCGCGCACCGGCGCCAGCTGCTCCTCGGGGATGAAGGCGCGGCGCAGTTCGGGCCGCGCCGCGTTGCCCCCGCGCAGAACATGCATCAGGCAGATCTCGAATTCCGGATGCGGCCCGACGAGACGGCCGGCGAACTTGAGCGCATGCATGGCGCCGGGCGAGCCGTCGAATCCGACCAGCAGCCGGTTTCCGGGCGCTTTGCGGCCGGCGATCATCAGGGGGGCGAAGGTCAGTCCCTGCAGAACTTTCAGGGTGACGCTGCCGACGATCATGCCGGCGAGCGCTCCCATGCCGCGACGGCGGATAACGACGAATTCATAATCGCTGCGGGCTTCGCGCAAAATGTCGCGCGCAACCCCGTTGAGGCGTTTTTGGATCCGGATCTCGACGGCCGCCTCCGGGAATCCGCCGGAAACCAGCAGCCGCTTGGCCAGCTGCATGTAGTCCTCCATTTGGCGAAGCTGCTCGGATCGCCAGGAGCGCTGCAAGGTTCCAGACGGCTGCAGCGCGCCGGAGGCCAGGTCGTAATGGGCTTCGGGATATCGGCTGAACACATGAAACAAAACCGCGTGCATGCTTCGCAGCGGCGCAAACGATGCAAGATGGCGGCAAACCATCAGCGCACGCTCGGAACCGTCCAGCGGAACCAGAAATTTCCTGCGCTTTTTCATGAGCCATCGTCCGACCGGGCAGGTGGCAGGGCCCTCAGACGCCGCCTTGGGTTCGGGCCGCTGCGGATACCAGGAGGGTTGGGTTGGGAAAGGAGAAGCCCCGCCCCTCCTCGGAATCGCCGTGCCGGCGGAGGTCGCCCCTCCGCGGCCGCTTCAGGTCAAGGCGGAATCCCCGCCGGCGTCCCGGTCCCGGCGGGATCGAAGGCGGGCTGAGGATTGCTACAGCAACAGATATGCCACGCCTTCAGGACGTGCCGCGGTAATTCAAATGCATTTAGATTTCGGGGGTTGGCGGAGGAAGCGGGCGCCGGATGCGAGTTCCCTCCGGGCGCCCCTGTCGGATTCTTTTACAGCATGTAAAACGCCTGCCGCGCGATTGGCACGACCCAGTCGCGCCGGTCGCGCGTCAGTAAATCTCTCGGCGGTTTTCGCGGTGGTCCACCAGGTAGAGCAAGGTGGCCGCCTTGGAAAGTTCCTCCTTGAGGCTCATCAACTGGGACCGCTGGATGCCGTGCATGCGGATATACACCTTGCGATAGCCGGCCGGCACATTTTCATAGGAACTCAAAATGCTCACCATGCGGCCGCCATAGCGGCGGATGATGTCCGCCAGGTCTTTGATGGAACCGGGCCGGTCTTCGGTTTGAAAGGCGAACTGAATGCCGCGCTTGCCGACTCCAGTCAGGGCGATCAGCACCCGAAACAGGTCGGTCTGGGTGATCGTGCCGACGACCTGCCCCTTTTCGTCCACCACTGGCGCACCGGAAATCTTGTTGTTGAGCAGGACTTCGGCGGTTTCCTCCACGGTCAGATCCGGGGACACGGAGATCGGGTTTTTGGACATGATGCTTTTCACCTTGATCTTCGAGATCAGGTAGAGAAGCTCATGAACGTCCAGCGTGGTGGCATCCGAGGCGGAAGCCCGCTTCAGGTCCCGGTCGGTCACCACACCGACAAGCAGGCCGTTTTTCAAAACCGGCATCATGCGGATGTTGTGCTGCTTCATTAGCTTAAGGGCATCCTGCATGGAATCATCCTCATTGATGGTGATCACGTCCTTGCTCATCCAATTTTTGACCAGCATCCCTTCACCTCCGTTAGAGTCCCCGGCTTTAGACGGGGGAAAGACGCCCGGCGGTCCGCCGCGGCGTTTTGGGGTTGGTGCATGTCCGAAAAAAAAGCAAAGCATGTGCCATGGCCGGGCCGTCCGCGAAGCAGTTGTAACCGATTGATTCCGAAAGTATTTGTCGATTTAATCCGCAGAGGCCGGGACGGCGGCAACCTGTCTGTTATTTTTACAATCCGTAAAAGGCCTGCGGCCGCCGGGCCTCCCGGCGTCCTGGAACGTTCAGGCGGGCGGGTCGTCCTCGACCGAGGTTCGCAGGCGCAGCCGGTATTTTTCTATTTTGGAGTGCAGGGTCGGCCGCGAGAGCCCCAAGAGCCGGGCGGCCTGAGATCGGTTGCCGCGGGTCATGTTCAGCGCTTCGCCAACGAGGATGCTCGCGAAATGATCCATGACGGCATCGAACTTGTTCGTTTCCTCACCGGTGGTGATGGTCTCGCGCACCCACTGCCTCAGCACCTGATCCGCTTCGCGCAGCGAGGCTCCGCTGCGGCCTCTGATGCCGGCGCCCGCCGCCTGAAGAATATCCTGGGGCTGAATCGGCGCCCCGCGGTTGAAAATAAGGGCTTTCTGAATCGCGTTGGCCAACTCGCGGACATTGCCCGGCCAGGGATGGCTCCGCAGGATGGCCACGGCTTCCCGGGTGATGCCGGGGCTGTCAATGTCCAATTCGGCTGCGTAGCGCGCCAGGAAATAATCCACCAGCAGCGGGATGTCGTCTATCCGTTCCCGCAGCGGGGGCAGGACGATCGTTACGACTTTCAGCCGATAGTACAGGTCTTCGCGAAATCGGCCTTGTTGCAGGGCCGTTTCGAGATCCCGGTTCGTGGCGGCGATGATCCGCACGTCCACCGGGATGGTTTCCCGCCCCCCCAGCCGCTCGATGCTCTTCTCCTGCAACAGGCGCAGAATCTTGGACTGGATTCCGAAGGGCATGTCGCCGATTTCATCCAGGAAAACAGTGCCGCCGTGGGCCTGTTCGATCTTTCCCACCCGGCGGTGGGCGGCTCCGGTGAAGGCGCCTTTCTCGAAGCCGAACAGCTCGCTTTCGAGCAGATTCTCCGGGATGGCCACACAGTTGATCACTTGAAACGGCTTGTCGGCCCTCAGGCTGTGGCTGTACAAGGCGCGCGCCACCAGTTCCTTGCCCGTGCCGGATTCGCCGCGGATCATTACGGTCGCATCGGTGGAGGAGACCCGGCCGATCGCCTTGTAGACATCCTGCATGGGGCGGCTGCGGCCGATAATCGCCTCGCGAGTGGTGGTTCCGGGGGCGCCGTCCATTTCGACCGGCGAACGCATGAAACGGCCGGCCTCGAGGGCCTGCCGAATGATGCCCAGCATTCCGGGAATCTCGAACGGTTTGAGGACGTAGTCGAAGGCGCCGAGCTTGATGGCCTCAATGGCGTGGTGGGTGGTGCCGAAGGCGGTCATGATGATGACGGGCAGCTTGGGCTCCATGGCATGGATGGCCTGAAAGGTCTCCAGGCCGTTTCGCCCCGGAAGGCGCATATCGAGGATGACCAGGTCGGGCGCCCGCTTTTTGACCTTCTGAATGCCGTCCTCGCCCGAGGCGGCGCTGTCGGTGGCATAGCCCTCCTCGGAAAGCAGTTTCTGAAAACTCCTGCGCAACTGGTCGTCGTCGTCAATGATCAGAATCGTGCTCATGGGTTGGCTCCTGGCATGGCAGGATGATGATGAAGGCCGCCCCGCGGCCCTCGGTGCTTTCCAAATCAAGCCGCCCGCCGAGTTCGGTGATGATGCGCTGGGCGATGCTCAGACCCAGCCCGGTGCCCTGCTCCTTGGTGGTGAAAAACGGTTGAAAAATTTTTTCACGAAGATGGGAGGGGATGCCGGGGCCGTTGTCGCACACGATGATCACCGCCGTCGGGCCGAGAACCGGGTGGGTCTCGGTCCGTTCCTCGATGGCGATGGACCCCCCGCGGGCCATGGCCTCGCAGGCGTTCACGATCAGATTGACCACCACTTCCTTGAGCTGTTCAACGTCGACCGGAGCTGCCGGTAACGGCATGGGGCGGTTCACGGCGATGGAGACATCATAGGATTTCAACCGATGCTGGAGCAGCCGGAGCGCGGCATCCACCACGCTGGACGGGCTGACGGAGGTGATCTTCAGCTTGGGCGGCCGCGAAAACTCCAGGAAGTTCTGAACGATGGTGTCGATGTGGCGAATTTCGGCGGAAATGACCTCGAGATCTTCTTTCTGGACGTCGTCCAGATCCAGAGACCGGCTGAGGGAAAACAGCCGCATCTTGACCGAGGTGAAAGGGTTGCGGATGCTGTGGGCCATGCTGGCGGCGAGCTTGCCGACGAGGGCCATTTTTTCGGCCTGGGCCAATGACCCCCGGCTGCGCTTCAGCTCGGACTGGGTCTGATCCATATTGTGCAGCAAGACGCGCACGCTGCGGCTGAGCGCTTTGACTTCGTTGTCGGAACGCGCCGGCGCATCCAGGCGGTATGCCTCCCGCGTCAAGCGGCGCAAGGGCTCCAGAATCTGATAGACGAAGACAAAGGCGAGCAGCAGGGTCAGGCCCACGGAAGCCAGAATGGCGGATATGGCAATGATCCGCAGTCGCTGCGCCTGGGCATGGCTGGGCGCCTCGGCGTTCATCAGGGAGACCAATTCGCTTTCCGTGACGGAGGCCATCAGGCCCTCCATGCGGAACGTGTACCACACCAGGATCAAGCCCAGCAAAACGGTGATCAGGACGAAACCGGCGAGAATGATCAAGACGCGCTGGCGCAGGGTGAATCGCATCAGTTGCCTTGGGCACGTGAGCTCAGCACCGCCCGCTGGAGGTGTTCGAACACCGCGCCGCCCCGAACGGCGGCTTTCTCCCTGCCGGCGGCCAGCGCGTGAAAACGCTCGATCGCTTCCTTCTCCAGGCTGCCGAAGGTCTCCTCGGTCAGCTGCAGGTCGTTCCGCATGAGGCTGTAAATCACGGCCGGCCCCAGCCGTTCTTCTCCGCTTTCTCTGCGGTAGACGGCGGCGTAGATGGTGCAATGGGGAATTTTGAACGGCTTCAGCGGAGGCCGGTAGCCCAGCAGTTCGGCGAACAGGGCCAGCGACTCATTCACCCCCTCGGCGTAGTTGCTCTCCAGCGAGGCGATGCCGTCCCGGCGCAGATCGTCGATGTCCTCGGCTTTGAAAGACAGATCGAGCCGGGCGATGCACTCGGCCTGCACGGCTTTGAGGGATTCGGCCTTGCGGCTGATCTTGACGTCCGAGTCCCGCAGGATCTTGACGATGTTGCGCGGCTTCACCATTTCGGCGATGTCCGGGCTCTTGCGCATGGCGACATCCGCCACGGTGGTGCGGTAAATGGGCAGCTCGTTGTCGAGGACGAGGATGTCCGGCTCACGGCCGCCGGTGTCCTTCACATAAAGATCGAGGTCCCGCTCGCGGCGAGGGCCGAAAGGGCTCAGCGACAGCAGTTGGCGCATGGCCGATTTGTCCAGCTTGGACTCGGCACCCTCCGGAGCGATGCTGGCCAGGACCTGAGCGGCCAACTGATCGATGCGGATCTTCTGCAGCAGGTTCTCCTTGAAGGCCATATCTCCCCCCTGGTTTGAGGTTTGCTCTAACACACCTGCCTGTGCAAGTAAATCCAGGAGTGCCGGCGCCTTCCCGCCGAACGTCGCGGGATGCGCCGGTTGACCGGGGCGAGACAGTTGGTGTATACGAAACCCCAGGCCGCCGGGATTTTTGCTTCCATCGACGGGGTCCCATCCGTCGACGAACTCACCGCGGCGAATTTCAGTTCATCGTACTCGTCACTGCCAGGGGCGCTCATGGACGACGATGTCAGGCTCACCTACCAAGGACGCGAATTTCGACTCCCGCTGGTGGCCGGGTCGGAAGGGGAGACGGCCATCGACATTTCCCGGCTGCGACAGGAGACGGGTCTGATCACCCTGGATCCGGGCTTCGCCAACACCGGCAGCTGCCGCAGCGCCATTACGTTCGTGGACGGGGAACGAGGGATTCTGCGCTACCGCGGGATTCCGGTGGAGCAGCTGGCCGAACGCTCCACGTTCAAAGAGACCGCGTTTCTGCTGATCAACGGTGCGCTGCCGACCCAGAAGGAGCTCACCCGCTTTTCGGTCCTGCTGAACGACCACTCCCTGGTTCACGAGGACATGAAGATCTTCTACCAAAGCTTCCCGCGTTCGTCCCACCCCATGGGCATTCTTTCGGCCATGGTGAATGCGTTGCGCAGCTTCTATCCCGAGCTGCAGAACCTGGAGGAGGAGATCAACATCACCGTGACCCGCCTGCTCTCCAAGGTCCGCACCATGGCGGCGATGTCCTACAAGATCTCGCGGGGGCACACGGTGGTCTACCCCCGTTCCGACCTGACCTATTGCGCCAACTTTCTCAATATGATGTTCGACTCGCCGGTCAAACCGTACGAGTTGGATCCCGATGTGGTCAAGGCCCTGAACGTGTTCCTGATCCTGCATGCCGACCACGAGCAGAACTGCTCGACCGCCGCGGTGCGGGTGGTGGGCAGCGCGCGGGTGAACCTTTATGCCGCCATCTCGGCCGGCATCGCGGCCCTGTGGGGGCCGCTGCACGGCGGCGCCAACCAGGCCGTGATCGAAATGCTCACCGAGATTTCCCGCCATGGCAACCTGGACGCGATGGTGGCTCGCGCCAAGGACAAAAACGATCCCTATCGGCTGATGGGATTCGGCCACCGCGTGTACAAGACCTACGACCCGCGGGCCCGAATCATGAAACAGATGGCGCATGTTCTTCTCGAAAAGCTGAAGCTGTCCGACCCGCTGCTGGATGTCGCCCGTGAGTTGGAGGCGATCGCACTGAAGGACGACTACTTCATCGAACACCATCTTTATCCGAATGTGGATTTCTACAGCGGCATCGTGTTGCGGGCGATCGGCATCCCCACCAACATGTTCACGGTGCTGTTCGCCATCGGCCGGCTGCCGGGATGGATCGCCCAGTGGAAAGAAAGCATGGACGACCCGGCCTGGAAATTGTGCCGCCCCCGGCAGGTTTACAGCGGACCCGGGGAACGCGACTATGTTCCGATCGAGGAAAGATAACCACCAGAGGGGGAGGGGAGTCATGATCATCGGCGTGCTCAAGGAAATCAAAACCAAGGAGAGCCGGGTTGCCATGACGCCCGCCGGCGTGGAACAACTGGTCGCCCGGGACCACACCGTGTGCGTGGAGACCCGTGCCGGCGAAGGCTCAGGGTTCAGCGATTCGCAGTATCAAAAGGCCGGAGCGACCATCCTGGCCGCGCCCAAGGCGATCTATGCCGAGTGCGGAATGGTCATGAAGGTCAAGGAACCCCTGCCGGTGGAGTATCCGCTGATCCGCAGGGGGCAGGTGATGTTCACCTATTTTCATTTCGCCGCCTCCGAGACCCTGACCCGGGCCATCATCCAGAGCGGCTGCACGGCGGTGGCCTACGAGACGGTCAAGAAGGCCAACGGCTCCCTGCCGCTGCTCACGCCCATGAGCGAGGTGGCGGGCAAGATGGCCGTGCACGAAGGCGCGAAGTACCTCGAGAAAACCTTCGGCGGCAAGGGCAAGCTGCTGGGCGGCGTTCCGGGAGTGGACAGCGGCACCGTCCTCATCCTGGGCGGCGGCGTGGTCGGCGTCAATGCCGCCAAGATCGCCTGCGGGCTGGGCGCCAAAGTCTATCTGTTGGACACCCAGCTGGAGCGGCTGCGCTACCTGAGCGACGTCATGCCGCCGAACTGCTTCCTGGTCTATTCCAGTCCCGCCAATATCCGCCGCTACTTGCAGGAGGCGGACCTGGTCGTGGGCGCGGTGCTGATTCCCGGCGCCGCGGCGCCGCGGCTCATCACCCGCGACATGCTCAAACTCATGAAGAAGGGAACCGTCATCGTGGACGTGGCCATCGACCAGGGGGGCTGCATCGAAACCGCGCGCCCCACCACCCACGACGACCCCATCTATGAGGTCGACGGCATCATCCACTATTGCGTTGCCAACATGCCCGGGGCGGTGTCCATGACCTCCACCGTTGCCCTGACCAACGCGACCCTGCCCTATGCCATCGAGATCGCCGACAAGGGGGTGCGGCGGGCCGCCCAGGAAAACCCTGAAATCGCCCAGGGGATCAACATCATTGACGGCAAGGTGGCCTATCCCGGCGTAGCCGAAGCGTTCGGCTTCAAATCGACACCGATTGAGAAGCTGCTGGCTTCCAAGCGGCGGAGGTGATTTTATCGGTTTTCCTGAATCGTCATAGGAGCTGGCTCGAATGGATAAGACCAAACCCTCAATCGATGAGCGGTGCGTCAACACCCTCCGCACGTTGGCGATGGACGCCGTCGAGGCCGCCCGCTCCGGCCACCCCGGCGCGCCCATGGGACTGGCGCCGGCCGGATACGTGCTCTGGACCCGGGTGCTGAAGCACCACCCCCGGAACCCCAGCTGGCCGGACCGGGACCGTTTCGTGCTTTCCTGCGGCCATGCTTCGGTGCTGCTGTACAGCCTGCTGCATCTGTGCGGCTATGACCTGCCCTTGGATGAACTTCGGCGGTTTCGCCAGTGGGGCAGCCGGACTCCCGGGCATCCCGAATTCGGCCACACGCCGGGTGTCGAAACGACCACCGGGCCATTGGGCCAGGGATTTGCCAACGCGGTCGGCATGGCCGTCGCCGAACGCCACCTGGCGGCGCGCTTCAACCGCGGGGCGCGGACGATCGTCGATCATTGCACCTACGTCTTCTGCGGCGACGGCGACCTGATGGAGGGCGTCAGCGGCGAAGCGGCCTCGCTGGCCGGGCACCTGGGGTTGGGGCGTTTGATCTGTCTCTACGACGACAACCATGTGACCATCGACGGCGGCACCGAGCTGTCCTTTACGGAAGACGTGGCGCGCCGTTTCAGCGCCTACCGCTGGCACGTGCTGCGGGTCAAGGACGGCAACGATCGGGCCGCCATCGAGCAGGCTTTTCGGGCGGCACGGGCGGAAACCGACCGACCCTCGCTGATCGTGTGCCGCACCCAGATCGCCTACGGCAGCCCCAACAAGCAGGGATCCCACGAAGCGCACGGCGCTCCGCTGGGCCCGGACGAGGTGCGGCTGACCAAGATGCGGCTGGGCATGCCTGCCGACGAGACCTTCAGCGTTCAGGAGCCGGTCCGGCGCCATTTCGAGCGCTGCGTGGCGAAAGGCGAGCGAGCCGAGGCCGCCTGGCGTCGAAAATGGGATGCGTGGGCCCGCCAGCACCCCGCGCTGGCCGAAAGCTGGCGCCGGGCCATGGAGGGGAGTCTGCCGGCGGACTGGGATGCGGATCTGCCGGCCTTTGCCGACGGCAAGCCGATCGCCACGCGGGCGGCCTTCGGCCATGCTCTGAACGCCGTGGCCGCGCGGGTGCCGACCTTGATGGGGGGCTCGGCGGATCTGTCGCCGTCCAACAACACGGTGATCAAGGGCGCCTGCGACTTCCAGAAGGGCGCCTACGAAGGGCGCTACCTGCGCTTCGGGGTGCGCGAGCACGCCATGGGGGCGGTCCTGTCCGGCTTGGCCCTGCACAAAGGGATCCGGCCCTACGGCGGGACGTTTCTGGTGTTCGCCGATTACATGCGGCCCGCGATCCGGCTGGCGGCTCTGATGAAGCTGCCCGTCATTTATATCTTCACGCACGACAGCATCGCCGTCGGCGAAGACGGCCCCACCCACCAGCCCGTGGAGCACCTGGCTGCCCTGCGGGCGATCCCGGGGCTGACGGTCATCCGGCCGGCCGACGCCACCGAGACCGCCGCGGCCTGGCGGACGGCCTTGCAGACGATGGTCGGCCCGGTGGCTTTGATCCTGAGCCGCCAGAATCTGCCCGTCCTCGACCGGCAGAAACTGCCGCCGGCGGATGAGCTTGCCCACGGAGCTTACGTGCTCTCGGCGCCGGCGGGTGCACTGCAGGCGATCCTGATCGCCACCGGGTCCGAAGTCCATCTGGCTATCAAAGCCCAGGGCCTGCTGGCCGGGAGGGGGGTGGCGGCGAGCGTGGTGAGCATGCCGAGTCGGGAGCTTTTCGAGAAAATGCCGCAGGCCTACCGCGACGCCGTGCTGCCGCCCGAGGTTCGGGTGCGGGTGGCGGTGGAGGCCGGGGTCGAATTGGGCTGGGAGCGCTACATCGGGGCGTCCGGTGCGATGGTCGGCATGTCGGACTTCGGCGCTTCCGCACCCGGCGGGACCGTCATGGAGAAATTCGGGTTCACGGCCGAACGCGTCGTGGAGGCTGTCTTGGGGATTCTGAGCCAGCCGGCAGGATGATCTTCTGAATTTTTCCCCAGACAGGATGATATCCGCGATTTTTGCATAAGCGGATTGCTATCGATCAGCTGACAAACACCATTCAAAACCCAAGAGCTGTCACCGATTCTATTCATCGCCGATATCTGCCCCACCCTCAGTTTTGAAAATTGCTGGGTATTGTGGTTGCGGATGCCGCCCGCTTAGCCACCGAAGACGAAAGCGTCGGGGATCTCGTAACGCTCATCGGTGTCAAATGTGACGATGGTGAGATCGTCCTTGCGGGAGAAGCTCACCGGGGAAGGAGAATCCGACGCTACCGGCTTGCCCTTCAGGAACAGGATGCGGCGCGTGGCGGAGTCCGCCTGTGGGATCTCGACGGTGGCAGTGCCGTCGAAACCGCGGCGGATGACAAAGGCCTCGCACGCCTGAGGCTTTTTTTCGCGAAACACCTCGATGTACGGCACGCAGGCAATTTTCGCCGATGCATGAAAGGGCGTACCCGGAATGACCGCGTCTTTGGGCGCGGGAACGGGCGCCAGGGCTTTACCGGTCACATTGATGGTCAGTGTGTAGTCACTCGACTCATAGCGGCGCGCCGCGGCGCGCACCAGATAGACGCGTATCGTGTAGTCACCGTCGGTCGGAAGAACACGCTTGAAGTCCTCCCCGGTTTGTCCGGCGTACATCGCTACGTCCTTGCTGCCGGGCGGCAGCACATTGAAGTAGTTGGACCGGTTCGATCTCTTGAGCGAGACAGTGATCGTCTGGCCGGCACCTGCACGCACCCGATAGTCCACCTCCGAATAGCCCTTCAGCCGTCCCTGGATGACCACCGACGTAGCGTTCTTCGCAAACTGCACCCGTTCGGTGCGGATCTCGTCCTTTGCGAACACTTGCGAACTGATGATCAATACAGAAAGAGAAATTACGGCAGAAAGAAAATTTCTGGGATTCATCTGGGCCTCCGGTTATAGCAGCGGTTCAAATAAGTCGCCGAATTCTTTTCTAAGCCGATAGAGCACATCCGTTGGTTCGCTAAACTCCTTCGCGTCTTCGTGGGTGACTTGGCGGCTGTACGCCAAATCATTTTCATAGAATATGACCGCCAGCTCCGCTGACAGGATATCGCTCTCGAACACCACGGCCGTCTCGCTGTTGAGCTTCTCGCTTCTTGGGTCCAGGTTGTATGACCCGACCAGCGAATAACGTCGGTCGAAGACGGCATACTTGGCATGGATGGTGCCTTCGGTTTGATGCGCTTGGTCGTATCGCCAACCGCACCATTCCCAGATTTGGACGTCGCCGCCGCTTTTCTTTGCCGGTTCATCCTCATTTACGGCCAATATTTTTTTGTAGTAGCTGCGCCCGACCATGGTCAGCTCAGGTAAATCGTTCGTTTCAGGACTGTTGGTAAGAATTATCACGCGTACGCCGCGAAGGACGGCATCTCTTATAGCATCGATCAACTCGGATGACGGGATCAGGTAAGCGTTGCAGATGATGATCTCGCGTTCGGCATGGTCGATCAACTTCCGATAAGCCTGCTCTATATAGGACTCGCCCAACCGCGGGCGGTTGTGAAAAAACCTGCTGCGCGCATTTGCATAATTCAAAGCAGGCTTCATTCGGGCCATGCTGTTTACTCGTGCAACCAGGTCGGCCCGGGTCGTGTAGGAAACGGTCAGTTTCCCGAATTTATCCAGAAATTCCCGTGTCGATTGCCAGTAGCTATCGGTGTTGAGTCCTCCACGGCTTTCTTTGATTTCGAGGAAGTGGTCGTAATTGCGGTCAAAGGCCGTCACCATGTCCGCAATGATGCTCCCTTTGACGATGACGTCCTGGTCCCGCCAAAAGTGGCCGGGATCCGAAGCATCCACCCTGAAATATTCGTTGGCGATGTTAAGCCCCCCCACCACAGCCTCTCCATGCTCCGTTTCACCGTCAACGATCCACATTTTCTCATGGTAGCGGTGATTCGGCGCTTCGGGGTCCTTGGCGGGCGAAAGAAAAGGGATCGGGACCTCGTTGATCCACTCAAGGTAAAGCGACTCGTAGCCCTGGACCTCGATCCCATGCTGCTTCAGGTCGAAATACATCCACTGGGTCTGCCAGCCGAGATTCGCCGCGGCATCCACGATCACGCGGACATCCAGGCCCCCAGCTTTTTTCTTTTTCAAGATTTCGGCGATATGCAACCCCGCTTCGTCGCCGGAAAAAATCAATGCTTGAATCCGTATTGATTTTTGAGCCCCTTCAAGCATCCGCACACGCGCGGCAAATGACTCGTCGCCGTTTTTCAGCAAAGCAATCCGATTTGAATTCGGGCCGTGGACGTCGAAAACGCTCCTTTGGCCCGCTTCGCCAGGCAGGCTTCCGGCGAATTCCTGCGACGGGCCGAACACGGGGACCGGCCGGCTGCTTTTGCTGAGGCCCTGCAGCGGCGACATGGAGGGTTTATTATCGAGTTGCTGGGCAGTAGGCGACACAACGTTTTTATGCACACAGCCAAGCAATACCGCCACCACCGAAAAAACGATCGATAAGCGCTGATATTTCTTCATTGCTGACCTTTAAGCATGTACCTTGCTGAAGAAACAAAAACAGCCAGGCAACTGTGCGCAACCACCGATGCCGCTTACTTCTCCGCTTCCACCATTTTGACAAACTCTTTGATATTCTCCTCGCCGGCTGAGGCATTCATCCGATCATAGGCGGATTTCATCAGCGCCTTGAACTTGGCCCGGTCCGGATAGGTCACCTGAACCCCACCCTGCTTCATCTTTTCAATCTGTTCGGCCTCGGCGTCCCGCACGGCCTTGCGCATCCACTTGCCGGCCGAAACGCTCTCTTCCCGTATGATGTTCTGCTGCTCGGGGGTGAGTTTGTCCCAAACCTTTTTGTTGATCACGTGAACCATCGAGTTGTAGTTGTGCCCGGTCATCGCCAAGTGTTTATGGACGTCGTAGATCCGGCTCGAATAAATCACCGCGACGGGGTTTTCCTCTGCGTCGATCACACCCTCTCTCAGCGCCTTCTGCAGATCGTTGAAATCCACCGTTGCAACGATGGCACCCAGGGCCTCCATGGCTGCGCGGTAGGGCAGCCCGGGTGGGGTCCGCACCGTCAAGCCCCTTACATCGCCGGGAGTGTCCACCGGTCGTTTGCCGTTGGTGAGGTTGCGGAATCCCCACTCCCAGTTCGATAGAAAGACCAGCCCGATCTTCTCAAGGTCCGAGGCGGCCCACGCGATGAAGGGGCCGTCGATCACCCGGTCCGCGTGCGCATAGCTTTCGAAAATAAACGGCAGCATCACGCAATTGAACTTTTTCAGGTGCAGGCCGAGCTGCCCCTGTGACGGCAGCGCCATATCCACAGCGCCGCGAATGCTCTGCTCCAGGACTGCGGGTGGCGACCCCAGTGCATTGTTAGGGTAAAGTGCGATCTTAATTTTCCCCTGCGTGCGTTTATCAACGCCTTCGGCGAACATCTTGCCAGCGAGGCTGCCCGGGTGGCTCTCCGTAGCATAGTGCGCAAGCTTCATCTGAATGGTTTGTGCCTGAGCCAATGAAACCGCGACGGCCGACAAAAGGAGAGCGCATAAAGCTTTTTTCATCCGTCTACTCCTTGGTGTCATGTGATTTTATGGTTCAGCTGCGGAAGGCATTATTCATTATTCCTTATTGGCATTGGGCTACTGTGCATGGATTTATGCCTTACAACTTTTTTTTGCCACAATAACCATCAGGGACTATTTGTCTACAAATCCGAAGCGGGTATCATGAAAATCCGACCGGAATAAAATTCGGTATGATATTCCTTGGCAGACCGGTTGATATTTCTTTGGTCGACGTTATAGTCACTCTTCAAAACATGAACCAGGCATTGAAAAACTATTTGATTATTGACATGTATGACCTGAAAAAAGCCGGAGGCTTTCTGCGATACAGGTGCCCCACATGAAACCCCGAATCTGCTTCTTCGTCACCGTTGGTTCATTCATCCTAACGATCGTCGGCTGTACGACCCAACCCGGGCGGATTACGACAAATCTTCCAGGCCGATATATCCCTCTGACCCGGCCGATGATTGCCGTCGGCGACACTCAAGAACACAATGCCACGGGCTTTCCGCTGCACCAGGAGGATGGCGCGGTTGACACCTATGTCGAGGTCGCCCAGCGCCCGGCCGAGCAGCCTCTTTTCGGCCGGAGGTTACTGGAATGGGCCATCCAAAAACATCCCGACATGCCGCTTCTGCATCTCGGCGACGTGGTTGACATGTCCTGCCAGTCCGAGTGGCATCGGATGCGCAAAATCTTTGACACCGGCGAACAGGCCAAGGTGATATTGCCGGGCAACCACGACGGGCTGCTCTTCGGGGTTTTCAACCACGATCTGCTTACCGATTACCTCAAGGGCGAGGTGCTGGAGTGGCAGCGCGGCTGTCGTCAAACCTCCGAAGACGAGGATGTCCCGCCCAGCTCAGATGGGAAAGGCCCTGCCTTGAACAAACGCATGTTCATCCAGAAATACATAGAATTCCTTGCCACCGGGCCGCATCATCATTTCGGATTGAAGTCACCTCAAAAAACCAAAGACCTTAAGGATATACAATTGGCCTGGATCAATCCGGACCAAGAAGGTTTTGTCGAGAAGGTCGACGCCAACCTTGTGTTCGGACGCAACTACGCCACCTCGTTTATTGTCCAGAAGCTCCGTGTGCCGGCCGAACCTGACGCCCTCCGGCGGGTGACCATCGTGGGCATCGACACCAGCCAGCTCAGCGTCGCGATGGGCGTTCTCAACATGCTCACCGGCGACAGTCCGGGCGATACGGGGCGGGTTCTCGATGGCCAGGCGCGGATCATCGACGCCTATGTCCAGGAAGCGCAGCGAGCCGGTGAAATCGTAATATTTGCCGGCCACCACAGCTGGAACCAGCTCGACATTGAGTCTCGCAACCGGCTGGCTACGATCATGGAACGGGTGGACAACCCCCTGGTTTACATTTCCGCCCATACGCACGAAGGCTGGTGGGCGATGCACCGGCTCCGCAATAGAAGCCTGCTCGAACTCAACGTCAGCTCGCTCGCCGACTGGCCGATCGCGTACCGGCGGATCGGCTTTGCTTACGATCCCGCGGCCAAAAGGATCAAGGTCAGCGCGGACTTGATGCCCATGCTCAAATCCCCGCCGCGAAACGACCAGGAGATCCTCGATGCCTGGGTTCAGCAGACGTGCACCGAAGTGGAGGTCCCGCTCGAAAAGATCGCCCGCCGTGATCACGCCATCGTTACGGCTCAACGAGAGTCACGCGGGACCCTGTTCGACTGGGCCTTTTCGAGTTTCGAAGGGATTTCGGATGCGGCCCGTCTGAACTTGTACGAGCACGCCCACCGTTACATCGACGGCCTTCTGGACGTCATCATGAGCACGCACGGGGACCTGGGCGGGCAGGTGCCGGAGCTGGAAGATGTCGTGGTCCCGGGTTTCTGCGTGGCAGGCTCCGTTAAGGCCTGTGCGGCCGCGCTCCCCACGATGCAGCACACCGACCTTGCGACCTCCGTCGAGTCGTACCGCAAAAAGGCTTTTTTTGCCTACACGGTCAGCGAGCAGTGGGACGACATCCAGGACCCGCGGGCCAAAGCTTACATGACCTGCCGCGCAGCGATCGCGGCCAAGGACGACTTCGACATGACCCCGGAGGACAAGCGCCCGGGAAGCACCGAGGAACGCCGGCGCAGTCGCGATTTCTTCCGCGTGGACGCGACCGTGGGCATGGATTGAACGGTCTGGCCTAAAAATAAAGGGCTTGGACCCTGCTCGTTCGATTGTGGGATGCGGCCTCTGAAACCGTGCGCAATCTCAATGCCCGAATGCCGGTCTAAGCGTAAATGCCTCCTGTTCGGCGCCTGGGCTAACGTCGACAAGGTTGTTCCAGATCAGGATAGCATACAATAAGGGAACATGGTCGATTACGGCATTAGGGACGAAAAGAGGTGTTTTCGGTGGATGGCTGTTTTCGGGAATTATTTTTTCGTCGGTTCTCCCCGTCAAAGGCAACAGGTCAATGACGGTTTCGGCAGGTCGGTTGCGGATCGCTCCCCCGTGGTCGATAAACTTGGGCTCGCCAACGTGCACATAGAGGCCGGACGGCGGAACTCGTGTCACCATATCATTGCCGTTGACGAAGCGGTATGTCCGTATCGAATAATTTTCCTTGAACCGGCGGTTCCCTACTCGGGGGGAGCCGAACGTGAAGACACCCTGGACCTCGCCAAAGCGATCCGCAGCCAGCGTAGCAAGAGCCGCCCCGAGGCTGTGCCCCGTCATCCATATCCTGCAGCCTCGACGCTGCAGCACCACAAGGTGCGGAAACAAATCCACCCAGACCTCCTCCAGTGCATTTTTGAACCCCCGATGGACCTTGCCGCCGTCCGTCCAATCCGCCAGCCAGAAATCCGCATTGGTCATGAAATCTGCTGCGACGACACGCGCGTCAAAGCCACTCCTGCGCCTCCAGACCTCACTGCCTCTAAAGGCAACCACCGCAAACTCACGGTTGCTGGCTACGAAGCACTGCGTGGAGCGCTTGTCAAAAAACCTGACCTCATCCAATCCGGCCTTCCTGAACCATTCTGCGGCAAAGGCCTCATCGGCATATGCCAGGGCCGAGGCTTCCGCCAGCCACCAGGCGTTGGCCAGATCGAAGGATGCCGCGTGGGCCTGAAACGGGCGTAAATCCTGACCTTCGAAATAGGTATGCTCTAAGTACGGCGGGGCTAGATTGGCCAGGGTGAAGGCCGGTATTGCTTTCTTGCGAGGGTAGGGATTCATGGATCTTTCGGTAGAGATCATGGCGCCGAACGCCTTGCCGCATACCAAGACCGCAACGATGAGCATGCGGCAGGTGGTCAGCAGTATTTCAGATGTGCAACGGGCCATTTTTAGCTTTAGCGGAATTCGTATTTTTGCTGAAGGGGCAACCTCTTGCTGCGCTGGAATCTTGCCCCGCCTGGCGAACTAATGTAGGAATCATTTACCGAGGAGCAATATCCGCTTCTTGCTGTTTTCCACAAGACAGGGTGCCCCGGATGAGCGCATCGACAAAAGGATTATTGCACCACCGCTTTCCAATTCACCTAACCCTCCGATGCTTTTCTCGTTGTTGGTTTACGCGGGTGCTATCCATCAGCGTAATATCGGTTTGGTTTTCTCTTCTCGGGGCCGGCTGTGCGCCTTCACCCATGCTCAAGTACGACCTCCAGACACCGCCGACGACCCTGGTTCCCATTGGCTACGCCGGCATATCCGATGAACGGTCGCGCTTCAGAGAGATATTCTGCGCCATCCAACAGGACCACGGCTCGCGCCTCCCGGACGACCGTCCGTGCGAACAGGCACTGCACCGACTCACAGACGAGCCCTGCGCGATAGGACCGCCGGTTTATCTCGGCCCGGCCCGGCTGCCCCTGCGGTTTGTGATCATCCCCGGCCTCTCGGAAGAATGCGTTTCAGGCTTCATCCAGCCATTTTCCGACGCCCGACCGTATGTCGAGTCGCTCGGGTTTAAAACCGGTTTCATCATGGTGAGCGGCCTGGGCGGAAGCGCCCAGAACGCGGCCCAGATTCAGAAAGCTGTTTCCGACATGTCGTTGGCGCTTGGCGAGAAACTCGTCTTTATCGGCTACTCCAAAGGCGCGACGGATGTCCTGGAGGCCATGGCCAGCTACCCGGGACTGAGCGACCGCACGGCGGCGGTGGTCACTCTGGCAGGCGTCGTCAGCGGCACCCCGATCGCCGATGATGTCTCGGAATTGCTCAAAAAATTTGCGGATCAGGCCTTCGATGGCAATTGCCCGCCGGGCGGAGGCCAGGGCATCGAAAGCCTGAGCCGTCATGAGCGCCTGATGTGGCTTTCTGCAAACAGGCTCCCCGGTTCCGTGCGATATTATTCTCTGGCTTCTTTTTCGGAACGTGAAGACATTTCCCTCATCCTGCGTCCCAGCTACGACAAGCTGGCGCTCGTGGATCCGCGCAACGACAGCCAGGTTGTGTTCCATGACGCTCTCGTTCCCGGCGGCGTACTCTTAGGGTACCTTAACGCCGATCATTGGGCGGTGGCTATGCCCTTCAACCGGGAGCACCCGGCCTTGGCCAGCACGCTCATCACTCGAAATGCCTTTCCTCGGGAAGTGCTGCTCGAGGCCATTGCCCGGTTCGTCGAGGAATCCCTCCTTAGTCAGATGGCAAAACATTAAATTGAATTGAGGGGGTGAAGGTTATCACAATTGCTACACTATTTTTTGATGTGTCCGATCGATATCCCAAGGAAAAAGTCGATCGCGGTCCGCCAATCCCGGTCCTCCACTTAGAGCCGGGCCGCTCCAGTCTGCGGTAGTGGTTCACCGGGATTCCCAACCGCGATTACGGGTCCGAGGCCACGCAGGGCGGCCCCGAGCCGATCCTCGTAGCGGGCCCGAATGAATTGCATGGACTGCACGGAGGGATCAAAGAGGGTGTCGTCCAGAAACGACCGCAAAAGAAGAATGGGCGCTCGGTGAGCACGGCGAGAGCATCTTCCTGGCGGAGCTGTCGCCCCATGGAGATGATCCTTACGGAAAAGGGGGACCGGACGAGCACGAGGACCCCCAAGGTGTATAACAGCCAAATGCGAATGGCGGGGACTCCGTCAAACCCCCATTGGCCAGAATGGAACAACCGGCTCCAGGTCGCAGCGTCGTGGGCCCAAACGTTGAGACAGACCCGCAAGAAGCCGATGCATCAACCGGACGGCCCCCGAACGCACAGCCGACCCGGCCTCATTTCACGGTCAGCACCGGACAGGCGGCGTTGAGGATCACGTACTGGGCGTTGGAGCCGAACAGCAGCTTGCCCATCTTGGAGCGCTTCTGGATGCCGATGATAATCAGGTCGATCGCGTTTTCCTCGGCGAACTGAAGCAGGTCCTCTCCCGGCTCCAAGCCCTGGGCGGAGAGTTTGGCGGTGCAGAGGATGCCTTCCGCGGCAATCGAATTTTTGGCAAACGTCAGATCGTCCTCCGCCTTTTGATATACTTCCCGCACCGCATGTGGCCCGCCTTCGACCACCGTGAGCACATAGGCCTCCGCCGATAGAATTTTGGCGTACTGTTTGACGATGTCGAGCGCCTTCTTGGATTCCTCCGAGCCGTCGTACCCAATCAGTATTTTCATGCTCGCCCCCATGCATTCGTTCTCCGTCGGTTTTTCGCCTTCATCTAAACAACCCTCCGGCCGCTGTCAATCGTCAACCCGGCCATGATAAAAAGTTATTCTTGTGATAAGAAATAGTTGATTGACTTATTAACCGCTTTTCATACAATTTGCATCTGAAAAGCCCGGGGAGTCCGGACGATCAGCGGTGAAGGGGACGGGCGGAGTTCCCCGGAGCGGCGGCACGCCTCATCTGCACGGAGTCATCCATGTTGAAATTTTTCTTCAAGAAAGAGCAGCAACTGGAGTCCCTGATCTCTCAATACCTGGAAAACCTGAGCCGGACCCAGGAGCACTTCGTCAAGGCGATGGACACCTGTCTGGACGAGGGGCTGTGCGGCCAGTTCGGCTTTCTGATCGAACAGACCCACAAGTTCGAGTCCAAGGCCGATGAGATCCGCGACGAGATCAATTACCTGATGTACAGCCGCGCGCTGATCCCCGAGTCCCGCGAGGACATCATGAGCCTGATCGAGCAGGTGGAGGTGATTCCGCGCATCTTCGAGCTGATCCTGCACCTGATCCGCACCCAGAAGTTGAAGATCCCGGACATCATCATGCTCGACGTCAAGGATCTGATCCGGATCTCGGTGGAAAGCTGCGAACTGATGATCAAGCAGATCGACCTGATGCTGAAGAACCGGCAGGGGATCCGGGCGCTGGTGAGCACGATCGACCACAACGAGAGCCACTGCGACCACATCGAGCGCAGCCTCATGCTGAAGGTGTTCGAGTCGGACATGGACCTCGTGCATAAGCTGCAGTTGAAAGAGTTGATCATCGCCATGGGGGAAGTGTCGGATCAGGCCGACCGGGTCTCCAAGCGGGTGAACATCCTGACCTTGAAGAGGCGGGTGTGATGTTCTCACTGCTGGGTGGGGTGTTTCTGGGCTGGTCGCTGGGCGCCAATGACGCCGCCAACTGCTTTGGCTCGGCGGTGGCCTCGCGCATGGTGCGCTATTGGACGGCGGCGGCGCTGTGTGCGGTCTTTGCGCTGGCTGGCGCCCTGCTGGAGGGACAGGCGGGGATCGAAACGCTCAGCAGCCTGACATCCATCGATCTGGAGCAGGCGGTGGTGATAACGGTTGCGGCCGGTCTGGCCGTGACGATCATGACGGTCTTCGGGCTGCCGGTATCCACTTCCCAGGCGGCGGTGGGGGCGATTCTGGGGATCGGTTTTTTCAATCAGGAAGTCAACCTCGCCGGCTTGGGCAAGGTGGTGGCCTGCTGGTTCGGAACCCCTACCGGCGCGGTGCTGGTGGCGATGGTGCTCTATAAGACATTGGCATCGGTCTACAATCGATTGCGGATCAGCCTGTTCCAAGCCGACATGCTGCTGCGGGCGGCGCTGGTGGTGGCCGGGTCCTACGCCGCCTATGCCCTGGGCGCCAACAACGTCGCCAACGTCACGGCGGTGTTCGTCGGAGCGGGGACGTTGACGGTTTTTGCGGCGGCGCTGATCGGCGGGCTCAGCATCGCTTTCGGCGTGGTGACTTACAGCCGGGGGGTCATGGAGACGGTGGGTCGCAAGCTGGTGCGGCTGGATCCGTTTTCGGCGCTGGTGGTGGTGCTGGCCGAAGGACTGACGGTACACTTCTACACCGTTCTCGGAGTGCCGGTGTCTACTTCCCAGGCCGTCATCGGGGCGGTGCTGGGCATCGGCATCATCAAGGGGGCTCAAACCATCAAACGCAAGACGCTTTACGGCATCTTCACCGGGTGGTTCCTGACCCCCCCGGTGGCCTGCTTCATCGCCATGTGCATCTACTTCGCGTTGCACCTGGAGTATGTTCCCCGCTGAATTTCAGGAGATAGGCGCTATCGCCCAGCCGCTTAGCTGCGTTTCGTTCTGAACAGGACGTTCAGGAGCGATTCTACAAAAAACGCGAACATGTCTGAAATATTACCTTCCGGGCTATTTTCTTCCAAATTCCAAAAAAAATAACACCCTCGCAAACGGCGAGGGTGCTCTCTGAACGATCAGGCTTAAGCTTGCCCGCAATCCATGTATGATTGAGCGATCATAGCCTACCGTATCGGCCCGGGTCAAGCATACTTGAGGGAAATTTTATCATGGAAATCATAACCCGATCCACCATGACCGGGCGTTATTCAAACCATAAAACAAAATCGTTTGCCTCCGCTGGTCCGAGATACTATACAGGATGGGTCTTGATGTCCTGTACCCGGACGTCCCACGCCCAACCGCCTGAATCGAGCATTTATTGAAAACTCCGTTTTCATCGCGATCGGGAAGAGGAATGCGCCGTTTTTTTCGAAAATGAACACCATTTAATAATTTTCTAACAATCTTTTTTTTGACAACCCAATATCGGTTTGTTAAGCCGATCAATCGGAGCGAAATGAACCGCATGACGCTGACCGAAAGGAGGTGGCGGAAACATCACCGGACATGCAACGCAGGCAAGCACCGTCTATGGCTTTTTAGGAGTACCCGAAATAACGCAAACCCTAACTGCGGAGTCAGGAGGTGCATCATGAAGGGAAGACTATTGACGTTGGTGGCCTTGGCCGTGTTGGTCGTCTTTGCAGCCGGCATGGCGCAGGCAGCGGATTCGATCAGCGCCTACATGGGATTTTCACGCGAAGTCAACGAGGCCCTGGCCAAGCGCATTCAGGAAAAAACCGGGATCGAGGTCAAGAACATCACCCTGTCCTGGGGCGAGATCTGGGCCCGGCTGAAATCGGAGGCCCCGCGCTTCAACGCCGACATGGTCATGAGCTTCGGCGGCGCCGGCGCCATCGAGGGAACGGAAAAGGGCTACTACGAGGATTACCAATCGCCTGCCTGGAACGACATCGCGGACGCCTTTAAATCTCCGAAAGGCACTTATTACGCATTGGGCACCTTTTCGTTCCTGCTGGTCGGGAATAAGACCAAGCTGGCCGAAAAGGGCTACACGCTGCCGACCAGCTGGAAGGAGCTGCTCGACCCCAAATGGAAGGGCCAGATCGTGGCGCCCTCGCCGCGCACCTCGGGAACGGCCTTCATGATCAATTACTCGTTCCTGTCGCTCTACGGGGAAAAAGACGGCTGGAAATACCTGGAAGACTTGGACAAGAACATGGCCTTCTACACCCGCAGCGGCAACGCGCCGACCGATCTGGTGGGCCGCGGGGAATACCTGCTGGGGATTACCTCGGATGAAAATGTCCTGAAGCGCATCAAGGACGGCTATCCGCTCGAGTGGAAAGTGCCGGCCGAAGGCATCGGGTACGAAGGCAATTACTGCGTCGTTCTCAAGGGCACCCAGAACCTGGCGCTGTGCAAGAAGGTGGTGGACTATCTCGGGAGCAAGGACTGCAGCGAGTTCATCGCGTCCATGGGCTACATTCCGCCGCGGCCGGGCATCGCGAGCGGGCTTTACGGCGAAAAGCCGCCCACGTACATCAAACTCGACCACGGCTGGGCCTACAAGAACCAGAAGAGCATCATGCTGAACTGGAAGAGCAAGTTCATGATGAAGGAAACCGAGGATGCCAAGAAGTCAGGAGATGAGAAGGAAAAGTCCGGCGGATGATCCGCCCGGCCCCGGCTTCATCGGAAGTTACTAGACCGGCAGCGAAATACGCAAAGACCGTCATGCCGGACTTGATCCGGCATCCACTCCCGCTCTGGATTCCGGCTTTCGCCGGGATGACAAATCTTGGCATATTTAATTGCCGAAGTAATAACGTTCAGGGAGGGGAAGGATGGCCGAACTGGTGATGGGCTCCATCGTCCGCAAAAACTGGTGGTACCGGCTGAGGGCGTTCATCAACGCCAACCTGATCAACCTGTTCGCGGGCGGGCTGTTCGCCCTTCTGGCCGTCTTTCTCCTCTACCCGATCGCCTCGGTGCTGGTGTTCAGCCTGTGGGGCGACCAGGGGTTCACGCTTGATTTCTACGCCGAGTTCTTCAAGTACGAGTTCTACTACTGGTCCTTCCTCAACACGCTCATCCTCGGGCTGGCGACCATGATCATCCTGCTGGTCGTCGGGTTCTGCTTCGCCTACCTGACGACCCGCGGACCGCTCTGGATCCGCAAGCCGCTGAAAATGATCGCGCTCCTGCCGCTGGCGGCACCGCCCTACATTTTTTCGATCTCGCTGATCACCCTGTTCGGCAAGAACGGGATGATCAACAATCTCCTGCACCTGAACTTCAACATCTACAGCTGGACCGGAGTCATCGCAGCCCAGGTCCTCGCCTTTCTGCCGCTATCCTACATGATGATCGAAAACGTCCTGAACGCCGTCAACCCCAGCCTGGAGGAATCGGCGAGCGACATGGGGGCGTCGGAGTTCCGGATCATGCGCTCGATCACCATCCCGCTGGCTGCGCCGGGACTGCTCAAGGCGGCCTTGCTGGTCTTCGTCATGACCATCGCCGAGTTCGGCAACCCCGCCATCCTCGGGGGGCGGACCCCGTTCCTGGCTCCGGACACCTATCTGATGATCACCGGCGAGGCGGATTTCAACATGGCGAGCGTCCTTTCGGTCGTCCTGATCGCGCCGTGCATCCTCATTTTCATCCTGCACAATTTCGTTCTGGCCGGCAAGGGCTACACTACGATCGTCGGCAAGCCGACCGCGACCGAACTCCGGCCGATCGATCCGGCCATCAAGCTCCCGTTCCTGATCGTGTGCATTCCGGTGACGATCCTGGTGCTGCTGAGCTTCGGGGTGATCGTGTTCGGCTCCTTCGTCAAGATCGTGGGCGTCGACAACACCTTCGTGATCGACCACATGCTCAACACCCAGTCCAATCTCGCCATCTGGAACAGCTTCAAGGTCTCGCTGGGGGCCGGACTGTTCGGCGCGGTGGTCGGCACCCTGCTCGCCTACGTGATCATGCGCGGCAAGTTTCCCGGGCGGCACCTCATGGAGATGCTGGCCCTTTCCGGGTTCGCGCTGCCGGGGACCGTGATCGGCGTCGGCTACATCATCGCC
The DNA here is from genome assembly GCA_030834695.1 of Desulfobacterales bacterium. Taxonomy (GTDB): domain Bacteria; phylum Desulfobacterota; class Desulfobacteria; order Desulfobacterales; family SpSt-501; genus SpSt-501. Next base: position 62,612 of record JAUQXK010000114.1, on the reverse strand, counting down.
TTCAACCGGCCGCCGTTTTTGCTGACCGGGACCATCTGGATCATCATCCTGAACTGCGTGTTTCGTTTTCTCGCCGTGGGGGTGGAGGCCGGCATCAGCAAGCTGCACCAGATCAGCGTCGAAATCGAAGAAGCCTCCGCGGATCTGGGGGCGGATTTTCTGACCGTTTTTTTCAAGGTGATTTTGCCCATCATGTTTTCGGCCTTCGTGGCCGGTTTCATCTACACGTTCATGACCACCATGATGTCGCTCAGCTCGGTCATTTTCCTGGTGGCGCCGGGCTTTGATCTAGCATCGGTTTACATCTTTCTGACGGCGCAGCTGGGCGAACTCGGCGTGGCCTCGGCCACGACCGTCAAGGTGATCGCCATTGTGGCGGTGTCCATGGCCCTGCTGAAGGTCATCGCGAAGAAAACCGGCCTGGACGTTCAAAAGCAGGGGGTATAGCGGATGGAGACATCGAAACCGGCCATGTTGGAGCTGCAGGGCATCCACAAGAGCTTCGGCAGCGTGGACGTCCTCAAAGGAATATCGGCCCAGATCGCCAAGGGGGAGTTGCTCACCTTCGTGGGCCCGAGCGGCTGCGGCAAGACCACCCTGCTGCGGATCGTGGGGGGGTTCACCTCGGCCACATCGGGTCGGGTCATCCTGGACGGCGAGGACATCAGCAACCTGCCGCCCAACATGCGCAACACCAAGATGGTCTTCCAGAGCTATGCCCTGTTCCCGCACATGACCGTCGCCAAGAACGTCGGCTTCGGTCTGAAACTTCAAAAATGGCCCCAGAAGAAAATCGAGACCCGCGTGGAGGAGTTGCTCGCCCTGGTCCATCTGGAAGGACTGGGCCACCGCAGCATCGACCGCTTGAGCGGCGGACAGCAGCAGCGCGTGGCTCTCGCCCGGGCGCTGGCCCTCGAACCCAAGGTGCTGCTGCTGGACGAACCGCTCTCCAACCTGGACGCCAACTTGCGCGTGGTCATGCGCGAGGAGATCCGCAACATCCAGGAGCGCCTGCAGGTGACGACCATCTTCGTCACCCATGACCAATACGAGGCCATGAGCATCTCCGACCGGTTGCTGGTCCTGCACCAAGGGGTGATCCAGCAGATCGGTTCGCCGGTGGACATCTACGAGCGGCCGGCCAACGAGTTCATTGCGGGCTTCGTCGGCTACGTCAACTTTCTCGAGGGCCAGGTGGACTCCGTCCAGAATGGATGCGATTCGGTTTGGATTTCCACGGAGTTCGGCCGAGTGGAATTGGACCACCATCAGAAAGACATCGCCAAGGGAGATAACGTCTTAATGGTCATCCGGCCCGAAACCGTCACGCTGTCGCCATGGAACGGGGACGAAAGCCAGAACAGCTTCCACGGCACGGTGCAAAGCCAGATGTACGCCGGCAACCTCGCCAAGTACACCGTGAAGTTCGGGCAGAAGGAAATGGTGATTGATCACTACAATCCGATGGGCTCCCGGAAGTACGGCAAGAGCGAAAAGGTCAAGGTCACGATTCCCCGCAACGTCCACGTGTTGAAGCGGAAGACGGATTAGGGCGAAAGCGAATCGGAAGTACTCCCCCCCTTTTTTTACGTCGTGCGGTCGACAGAGCCCGCAGCGGGCAGAAGTGGACGGGTGAGCATTGTCTTTGGACGTCATGCTGGCGGTCCTGCTCGGAGCGGCCCTCCATGCAAGCTGGAACGCCCTGGTCAAATCCGGTTCCGATCCCTTTCTCGACACGGTTTTGATCACCACGGGCATTGCCGGAGTGACGGCGGTGGTGTTGATGTTTCTGCCGCTGCCCCACCCGGCCAGCTGGGGCTGTTTGTCCGTTTCGGTGCTCATCCACCCGGCCTATTTCGGGCTGCTGGTGCTGGCATATCAAGGCGGCGAGTTGAGCCTGGTGTATCCCGTCATGCGCGGTACGGCGCCGGTATTTACCGCTCTGCTGACCCTGGCGGTATTGGGCGAGCGGCCGTCGTGGGGGGGATGGACGGGGATCATGCTCGTCTGCGGAGGCGTCTGGCTGCTGGCGGCAGACAGCGCATCATCCAAGGGTTTTCGGCTAGTCCCGGTGGTCTTTGCGCTGCTCAATGCAGGGGTGATCGCGGGCGGCACATTGGTCGACGGTTTCGGCGCGCGCGTGTCCGGGAATGCCTTCAGTTACACCGGCTGGATGCTCCTGCTGACCGGTGTCATTATTTTCGCGGGTTCCATCGCGTGGCGCCGCGGGGCGGTCATTCGCCATATCCGGAATCGATGGAAAATGGGATTTGTCGGCGGAGCCTGTACGTTTGCCTCCTACAGCCTGGCGCTTTGGGCCATGACCCACGCTCCGATCGCGCTGGTGGCGGCGCTGCGAGAAACATCGATCATATTCACCGGAATTGCGGCCCTCTTGATTCTGAAGGAAAAATTCAGTCCCCTGCGCTATGTGTCGATTGCCGTCGTCACCGCCGGTGCCGTGGCGATCAAGGTCTTTTGAAAACGCATGCCAGCATGCGGGTTGGGTTTCATCTTCGGCGGCCGGGTTTATGACCGGTTTTTATTAAAAAGATGATTTTAATTATTTTGACTAATAATTGAGGGGCAATTTATAGTTGTGCGATCCAACCCGGCTAAGCCCGACGGCCGCATCCGGCACGGAGCCCCTCGGCTGGGTTCGGCAGCATTCACCAGCAGATAATGACCTTTGAGCGGAGGAAAAGTAATGAACAGAGAACCGGTTTTTAAGAGGAAAACCGCCATCTCCTACAAGACCGAGGAGAAGACCGTCGTGCGCGGGTACGACCTGAGCGAACTGGCGGAGGAAGGCTATTCCTTTTGCGATGCGCTTTTCGTGTTGTACCAGGGCCGCATCCCCACCGAGGCCGAGGAGAAGATGCTGAAATACGAGATGGGCGTTTTCCTGGAACACTCCATGTCGCCATCGGCGGTGGCGGCCATCGGCGTCAGCGCCGGCCGGCCGAACCTGCCCTGCGCGATCGCGGCCGCCGTGAGCACTTTCGGCGGCGTGCACGGCCCGGGCGCCGCTCACGGTTACATGCTCAACAAATACCTCGAGCGTGCCCACCGCGACGGCAAGACCCCCGAGGAGATGGCCAAGGTCCTCGTGGACGAGTACATGGACGCTGAAAAACCCGTGATGGGCATGGGCCAGCCTCAGCACGTCGACAGCGACCCCCGGGCGGAACCGATCCATGTCAAGCAGGAGGACCTGGAACTCGAAGGGGTCTACCTGCGGTTTCAGCGGGCGCTGGAGCAGCATTTCCACGAGCGCCGCAAACGGGAGGGCCGTTCGCGCGTGGGGGTCAACGTGGTCGGCTCCGGCAATACGGCCCTCATGGAGATCGGCTTCTCCCCCATGGCCGGCTGGTGCCTCGGCAGCGTCTGCCGCGGCTGGAGCTGCGCCGCGCACGCCCTGTTCAACATGAAGAAGGGCCGGGCCTGGGGCGCTTCGCGCAACGAGCCCATGGTGCAGATGATCGACCTGTCCATGATCAAGTACGTGGGACCCGAAGACCGGGTGGTGCCCAAACAGGCGGAACGCCAGGAATACGCGCGGAAGCAGAAAGAGGAAGGAGAATACAAGAAATGGGCGATCTGAACGAGACCAAGAAAAAACGCGGCATCGGGCACCTGGACAGCCCGAAGATGCCGTTCGATTATTTCAAGCGCGAGTACGGCACCGTGCCGCGCGACACCAAACGGGCGCCGTTTCAATGGGTGTCCGAGGTGGCCTACAAGAACGTGCACCGCATCGTATCGCGGGGCTACGATACGACCGAGCTGATGGAAGAGGGCTACGGCGTCGTCGACGTGCTGTTCGTCGACTACCAGTCCCGGATCCCGCTGATTGAAGAAGAGCAGATGCTCAACTACGTGATGATCCTGGCGCTCGAGGACGGGCTGTCCGCGCCGGCCGCCATGTCGCGCATCGTGGCCCGCACCAAGACCTTTCTCACCCAGGCCGCGGCGGCGTCCATTCTGGCTTTCGGCCACGCCTACGGCGCCTATTCGGCTTTCGGCAACCGGCTGGAACGGTACTTGAAGAGGGCCGATACGCAGAAGATGAGCCTGGCGGATGCGGCCGCACGGCTGGTCCAGGAAAATGCCAAAGAATACGAGTCCCTCGGGGTATCCGGCCTCATGCTGAAAGACCCGGCGGCGAAGCGCATGATCGCGCGTGCGGAAAAGCTCGGGGTATCCGGAAAATACATTGCGTTCATGAAAGAGATCGTCCAGGCGGCCCAGAAGCAGAGTCCGGAACCGGTGGACATCGACATGCTGGGGGCCACCGGCGCCGTCATGATGGATCTGGGTTTCTCGGCCGAGGCCACCTGGGCCATCCTGGCGGTGACGCGCGCGCTGGCGGCCGGTGCCCATTACATCGAGGAAATCGAGCGTCATCCCTATATGCGGCTGGGCGAGGCCTTGACGCCGAAAGCGGACTACGACGGCCCGGCGGACCGGCCGGTGCCGGCGCTCAAGGACCGGGCCAAGGTCGCCCGGTCGGGCGTCTGCAAAACGGTCGAGGAATGGAGCCAGGCCCGCGAGGAACGCAAGAAGCTGGTCGGCAGCGGGTACGCCATCGTGGAGGAGATCGAGGACCCGAGCAAGAAATCGGGGATCAAGAAGGTCGGCAAACTGTGAAAGACAGCGCATCAGGCCGTGATCCGGCGTTGCGCGGCTCTTTTGTGACTGCTCACATACTGGACCGTATGCTGCGCATCCCAAAAGGCCGCGCGCCTTGGCTGACGGCCTGATGCTTGTCTTTCGCCATTTTGAACATGGAGGTTGAAGACATGGAAGTCGTCAAACCCGTTAAACGAAATGTCCTGCTGAACCCGGGCCCGGCCACCACGACCGACACGGTGAAGTATGCCCAGGTGGTGCCGGATATCTGCCCGCGCGAAAAGGAATTCGTGGACATCATGGACGAAGTCCGCCGCGAGCTGGTCAAGGTGGTCCACGGCGACCCGAAGAAGCACACGGCGGTGCTCTTCACCGGCTCCGGGACGATCATCCAGGACGCGCTGGTCAACTCCCTGGTCCCCGCAGGCAAGAAGATCTGCGTCGTGAACAACGGCGCCTACTCGGCCCGCATGGTGGAAATCGCCGCTTACTACCAAATCCCCTGCGTGGACCTGAAGTTCTCGGCCACCGGCCTGCCGGATCTGAAGGTCGTGAAGGAGGCGCTGGCCACGGACAAGGACATCGCCGTGGTAGCCACCACCCACCATGAAACCGGGACCGGAGTCCTCAACCCCGTCCGAGAGATCGGCAAGATGGCCCATGACCACGGCTGCGTGTTCATCGCCGACACGATCTCGACTTACGGGCTGCTGCCCATCGACATGCAGAAGGAGAACATCGACTTCTGCATGTCCTCGGCCCAGAAAGGCCTGGCGGCCATGACCGGCGTCTCATGGACGGTGGGCAAGATCGATGAGATCGTCAAGTCCAAGGGGTATCCCCAGCGCTCTTATTACTGCAACCTTTTCATGCAGTACGATTTCTTCGAACGCGTGGGCGAGATGCACTTCACCCCGCCGGTCCAGACCATTTACTCCCTGCAGCAGGCCATTAAGGAATACTGGCAGGAGGGGGAAATGCCGCGCTACGAACGGCTGAGCAAATGCTGGGAGGCCGTTCATAAGGGCATGGCGGAGATCGGTCTGGAATCCGTCATCGATAAGAGCATCCAGGGCAAGCTCGTCGTGACGATCAAGGCCCCCACGGACGGGAAGTTCGATTTCTTCAGGCTCCACGATTACTGCTACGAGCGCGGGTTCACCATCTACCCGGGCAAGATGTTCGGGCTGGAGACTTTCCGGTTGTGCAACCTCGGCGTCATCACCCACCAGGACATCGAGGCGTTCTTCGTGGTCGCCAAGGAAGCCTTCCGGAAGATGGGCTACACCCTGCCGATCGGCAATTGACATCGAAAACCGGAGAGCCGTGAAAGCGTCGAACCGGAAAACGTTTTTTAACGATTCAACATGTTCACCAACAAGGGAGGTTTGAACAGAGCCATGGAAGACGACATCAAGGAAATGTACGCCAAAGCCAAGAAGGCCTTCGATGAATACCAGTACTGGCCCCAGGAGAAAGTCGACGAAGTGGTCCAGGCCGTCGGCTGGATGTGGCAGAAGGAAGATGTCCGCAAGGTCCTGGCCCGGACCGCCGTGGACGAGTCCGGGATCGGGGTCTACGAGGACAAGCTCGCCAAGATCAAGACCAAGACCCTGGGCACGCTCTGGGACCAGCGCGGTATCAAGACCTGCGGCCTGGTCGAAGAGGACAAGGCCCGCGGCATCCGCAGGTACGCCAAGCCGATCGGCGTCATCGCCGATGTGGTCCCCTGCACCAACCCCGAATCGACCATCTGCTGCATCGGGCTGTCCACTCTGAAGACCCGCAACGCCATGATCGTCTCGCCGCACCCCCGCACCCAAAAGAGCTCCTACCTGACGGTGGAGTACGGCCGCGAGGCGTTGAAGAAGATCGGCGCGCCGGTGGACCTGCTGCAGTGCATCCAGAACACCAGCCAGGCCAAGACCCAGGAACTGATGGCCCACTGCGACTTTGCCGTAGCCACCGGCGGCGCGGCCCTGGTCAAGGTCGTTTACGCGGCCGGCAAGCCGGCCCAGACGGTGAGCGCCGGGAACGTCGTTTCCTTCGTGGATGAGACCGTACCCGACCTCCAGGCCACCGCCCGCAAGATCATGCTCTCCAAGATCGCCAACAACGCCGCGTCCTGTTCTTCGGAAAACGCCGTCGCCCTGCACGCGAGCATCTACGATCAGATGATCGAGTGTCTCAAGAAAGAGGGCGGCTATCTCTGCAGCACCGCCGAGCGCGAAACCCTGCGCAAGTGCATGTGGCCGGACGGCAAGACCCTGAATCGCGACATCGTGGCCCACAACGCCAAATTCATCGCCGATCTCGCCGGCCTCAAGGTCCCCGAGACGACCAAGTTTCTCATGGTCATCGGCGAGAAGATCGGACGCGAAGACCGCTTCTCGGGCGAGAAGATCTCCCCGGTCCTCACGGTCTGGAAGTGGAGCGACTTCGACGAGATGCTGGACCGATTGGAGAAAATTCTCGATTTCTCCGGCAAGGGGCATTCGGTTTCGATCCACACCGAGCTGGACGAACGCCGGGTGAAGCTTGCGCTGAGGGCCAAGGTCGGCCGGGTGGTCTGCAACATGGGCCACACCGCCGCCAACAGCGGCGGCTGGGGCGCCGGCCTGCCTTTCACCGACACCCTCGGCGGCGGCACCTGGGCGGGGAACATGACCAGCGAGAACGTCAACTGGAGGCACTTCCTGAACTACACGCTGGTTTCCGTGCCCATTCCGGAGCACATCCCAAAAGACGAAGAACTCTTCGGCGATTATCTCAAGAAATGGGGCAGGGATTGATTTCAAGCCGGCCCGCCGGCTCGAAGCAGTGATGCGAGAAACCGGAGAATCGTTAATGGCAGACGGCCGTTGCCGGTTCTCCGGTTTGCGTTAGCGCTTTCAAATCTCCTTTTTGACAAAGGGGGCCAAGGGGGATTTTATTCCGTTATGATCAAAGCGGTCATCTTCGATTTCGGCCAGACCCTCGTCGATTCGGCGGACGGGTTCCGGCAGGCTGAAAGGGACGCCCAGGAAAAAATTTTCGGGCACATGGCGCTTTCGCTCAAAGAGAAATTCCTGGACCGCTATCGCCGGATCCGCAAGGAGTTCCACGAGCGTTCGGATTTCTCGCGGCCGGCCATGTGGCGCGAAGTCTATCACTTCCACTGCCTGGTTCCCGACGAAGACCTGCTGGGTGCCTGGGAGATCGAGTATTGGGACACGGTCAAGGAGCGTTCGGTGCTGTTCCCCGAGGCTCTGGGCGTGCTCAAGGCGCTCACTACGCGCTTCGGTGTCGCACTGATCACGAATACCCAGGGCCAGCCGGTTTCGGGAACCCACCGAATTCGTGAGTTTCCGGAGATCGAAAAATATTTCCGGGCGATTGTGGTGGCGGGGGAAAACGGGATCCCTCCGAAACCCGACCCCGCACCGTTCCGGCGATGCCTCCAGTCTCTAGGGGTCGGTCCGGAACACGCCGTATACGTCGGCGACGACTGGCGCAACGACGTCTGCGGCGCCCGGGCCGCCGGCCTGCATCCGGTTTGGATCCAGCATGCGGGGGTGAAGCGCACGTGGCCTGAGGTGAAGACCGACGCCCCGGTGATCACCCGGCTCGACGAGCTCTTCGGCCTCAGACTGCTTCAGGCCTGATGGAAGGAACGGCTGGGTCGATATGGATTCCGATGCCGCCCGATTCCCAAAGTCCCACACCCATCGCCGCACGGAAATCTTCCGGGGCCGGCATTTCGTATTCGCGACCGAGGATCTCACCCTGCCGAACGGCCGCCGGGTCGAGATGGCCATGGTGCGCCACCCCGGCTCGGTCGGGATCGTGCCGCTCTTCGGTGACCGCAATGTCTTAATGGAGCATCAGTACCGCCACTGCGTGCGGGAAACCCTGCTGGAGATCCCGGCGGGGACCCTTGAGCCGGGGGAATCGCCCCGGGCCTGTGCCGGCCGCGAGCTCGAGGAGGAGACCGGTTATACGGCCGCAGAGTTCATCGACCTCGGCCGGACTCACATCCTGCCGGCTTACTCCGACGAAGTCATCCATCTGTTCATCGCTTGCGGACTGACCTTGACGCGGCCGCGACGCGATCCGGACGAGATCATCCGCACACAGATCTATCCGCTGGATCGCCTAATGGACATGATCGTCGCCGGCGAGATCACCGATGCCCTGACCGTTCTGGCCTTGCAGCGGACCTGGTTTCAGCTGCGTTGACAAACGGCGCCTCGGGCGGCCAGCCACGGCGTGCGGCTTTCTGGAACGCGCAGCCTATCCCAAGGGTGTGTGAGCCTTTCCATGAGCCGCACAACGACGGATCACGGCCTGCGGCGTCGTTTGTCTAGTGGATCTCGGAGGCCCACTTGAAGACCATGTCCATCAGCCGCTGCAGGGATTCGGAGATGTATTTGTCGCGGTGATGCACGAGGAAAAACTTGCGTTTCATGGCGGGGTCCCCGAGAGACAGCGCGACGAGCCGTTTTTGCTCGATTTCTTCCTTGGCGACCTTGCGGGAGATCAGGGCGATGCCGATGCCATGTTCGACGGCACGCTTGATGGCACGGTTGCTGGAGAGCTCCATGGGGATCCGGACGGAAATGCCATGGCGCTGGACGAAGTCGTCGATGGCCCGGCGGGGGGCGGATTGCTCCTCGTGCATGATCAGGGGCTGGCCCTCGAGATCGTGCGCGCGAAGCATATGCCGGCTCGCCAGCGGATGGCGCCGGGGAGTTATGATGATCAGTTCGTCTTCCAGGATTTCCCGAACCACCAGTTTCTCGTGATCCACGGGGTAGGAGATGAAACCGATGTCGCATCTCAAACTGGCGGTGTTTTCTACGACCAACTCCGTCGGCAGGATGTTCATGGACACCCGCACCAGCGGATAGACCTTGCAGAAGGGGATGATTACCTCCGGCAGATAGTAGTCCCCGAAACTCTCGCTCGACAGAATCCGGATGTGGCCGCGCTTGCGCTGCTGGAAATCGCGAATGCTCTCCTCGGCGTGGGTTTCCATGTCGAAGATCTTCTCGGCGATCTTGAACAGCACCTCGCCGGCGTCGGTCAGCACGAGCTTCTTGCCCACATAGTCGATGAACTTCAGCTCGTAGAACTCCTGAAGGCGCTGAATGCCCTTGGTGACCGCCGGCTGGGTGATGAAAAGTTCTTCGGCGGCCGCGCTCAAGTTGCCGGACTTGACGGCGAAGTAGAAGATCTTCAACTGGTTGAGGTTCATTCGATATCATCCTTCAGCGCCCAGGCGGCCACCATGTCCATCAGGCTTTTCATCGGCTGCGAAATCGATTTGCTCTTGTGGTGCAGCATGTAAAACGAGCGCACCATCGGTGGGCGCGACAGGCGCAGGACCGCCAGCTTGCCCTCCCGGATTTCTTCGGCGACCACCTTTTCGGAGATCAACGCAATGCCGGTTCCAGCCGCAACCGCGCGTTTGATCGCCTCGTTGTTGGAGAACTCCAGGTAGTGCGACAGACTGGATCGCCGGCGGCCGAGCAGGTCATCCATGGCTTTCTGCAGCGCCGATCCCGGCTCGTGCATGATGATGGGCTGGCCGTCGAGGTCCTTCGGCCGAACGGTCCGGCGATGCGTCAGAGAGTGCCCGGGCGCGGCGATCAGAACGAGCTGTTCGCGCAGCACCTCGCGCACCGTCAGGTTCCGGTGCCGGATGGGGTCGGAGATGAAGCCGACATCGTTGTCCAGCGCGGCCGTGTTTTCCACGACCCGTTCGTTCGGCAGAATGTCCACGGATACCGTGACGCCCGGGTGCCGGCGCTGATAGCGGTTGATCAATTCCGGCAGGTAGTAACCGCCGAAGGTCTCGCTGGCATGGATCCGCAATCGCCGTTCGCCCTGCTCCCGGAACCCGCGGATGCAGTCCTCGGCCTGGTGCTCGAGTTGGAAGATGCGGCCGGCAATCTGATAAAGCGCCCGGCCGGCCGCCGTCACCGTCCATTTCTTGCCGGCACGTTCGACCAACCGCACGTCGTAATGTTCCTGGAGGCGCTGGATCGCCTTGGTGACGGCCGGCTGGGTGATGTTGAGCTCGGCGGCGGCCGCGGTCAGGCTTCCGCGCCGGATGACGAGGAAAAATATTTTGAGTTGGTTGAGATTCATCGTCTGCTCTCAAACGGTGCTGACGCTACGACATAGCATAACCTGGGGTTATATAGAATGAAAATTTGTATTTTGACTCGGTCGTGAAAACTCACTACGTTTGCCGATAGAACTACCCAGGAAGGATTTCCTAAATGCGCATTTATGTGTGTGTGAAACACGTCCCGGACACCGCTGCACGGATCACCGTGGTCGGCGGAACCGGCTTCGCGGAGACCTGCAAGTTCATCGTCAATCCCTACGATGAATATGCGGTCGAGGAGGCGGCGCGGCTATCACGGAAGGACGGGGGCGGCGAGGTGATTGTCGTCACCGTCGGCAAGGAGGCGGCGGTCGCCTCCTTGCGCGCGGCCCTGGCCCTGGGTCCGCAACGCGGGATTCTGGTCAAGACCGATGCCCAGTTCCTGGACAGCCGTACGACCGGCCTGGCATTGAAGAAAGCCATCGAGCGCGACGGCGCACCCGACTTGATCCTGACCGGGAAGCAGTCCGTTGACAGCGAGGGCATGCAGACCCCTTACCGACTGGCGCAGGCCTTGGGGATGCCGGTGGTCAGCGACGTCGTGAAGCTCACGGTCGAGGGGCGTCGCGCTCTCGTCGAGCGGGAAGTGGACGGCGGCGGCCGCGAGGTCCTGGAGGTCGGCCTGCCGTGCGTCATCGGCGCCACGCGCGGGCTCAACGAACCGCACTATCCCAAACTGCCGGAGATCATGCAGGCCAAGAAGAAAGAAATCAAGGTGATCCCCATGGCCGAACTCGGCTTGAGCGGCGATGAGGGCTGTACGGAAATCGTGCAGCTGGCCGCAACCCCTGAGAGGGGACAGGCCCGGATGCTGGAAGGGTCCGCCCGGGAAAAAGTCGAACAGCTCGTCGGCCTGCTGGAACAGGAAAACGTTCTATGACCGCCGAGCCGTTGCCGGCGCAAGACCCGGCGCACCTCGGCGGCGAGACAGGAGCAACAAAACGCATGGCCAACATCGGCATTCTGATCGAAAGCGGCGCAGAGGGCATCAAGGAAACGAATTTCGGCGTCATTACCGCTGCCCGCCGGAAGTCCGGCGGAAACCTCTTCGCTTTTATTATCGACGGGGACGCGGCCGCCGCCAAGGCCGTCCTTGAGACCTACGGCGTCCGGAAAGTCGTCGGCGTCACAGCGCCGGCCCCGGATATCCAGGCGCGGCCGGAGCTGCAGGCGGCGGCGCTGGCGGCGGCGGTGACGCATTTCGAGATTACCGGACTGCTCGGGGTGGCCAGCCCCAAGGGCCGGGATCTCCTGGCGCGGGTCGCCGCCAGCCTGGATGCTCCCCTGGTGCAGGACTGTCTGAAAGTAGACATGGATGAGGGCACGGTGACCAAGTCCCATTTTTCCGGCCGCACCACGGCGACCCTGCGTCTGAAAGGCAGCCCCTGGGTCTGCAGCCTGCGGCCCAACAGCGTGGAGCCCGTCCCCGCGCCGGCCGCGGCAACGGCGGAAAACTTCCAGGCGCAGACGGTGGACCCCGGCCGGGTCTGCGTGAAGGATGTCAAGAAAAGCGGCACCGGCGCAACGGACCTGGCGGAGGCCAACATCATCCTTACCGGCGGCCGGGCCATCGGCTCCTCCGAGAACTACCAGATGCTGAGGGAATGCGCCGAGGTGCTGGGTGCGGCCGTCGGAGCCTCACGCGCCGCCGTGGATGCCGGCTACGCGCCCCACAGCATGCAAGTCGGCCAGACCGGCAAGACCGTCAGCCCCAAGCTTTACATTGCCTGCGGCGTCTCAGGGGCCGTCCAGCACTTCGCCGGCATGAAGACCTCCAAAGTCATCGTGGCCATCAACAATGACAAGGACGCCCCGATCTTCGGCAAGTCCGACTACGGCATCCTCGGCGACATGTTTGAGGTGGTTCCGGCTTTGACCGAAGCGCTGCGGAAGCGGCGCCAACCGAAATGACGACCTATCTCACGATCAAGTCTATTTTGATGGCCGCCGCCATCATCGGTGCCTTCGGCGTGTTTTTTGCCCGCACCAAACGCCTGGTGCTTTTGATGAAAAGGGTCCAGGGCCGCAGCGCTGCCGCGCCGGACCGCCTGGGCGTGCGGATCAAGGTCCTGTTCACCGACGTGCTCGGGCAGTCCAACGTTCGCCGCAAGGCGCTGCCGGGCATCGCGCACACTCTGATTTTTTTCGGCTTTCTGGCGGTCCAGCCCCACTCCGTGGAATTGATGTTGCGCGGCGTTTTCCCGGCGGTTCACGTCTCCGGTTTTATTCCAGGCCTTTATGGAGGGTATCTTTTCATCGCCGACATCCTGGCTTTTCTGGTTCTTCTCGGCCTCGCTTATGGCCTGTACCGGCGCCTGGTTGCCCGTCCAGCCTATCTGACCAACGGGCTGGATGCCCGACTGATCATCGCCTTCATTGCGGTGATCATCGTCACGTTCCACCTTCTCAACGCGTTGTTGCTGCTGCCGGCCATCGGCGGCACCGGCTTCGACTACGATCGGTTTTTCACCGTATCCAAAGCGCTGGGAGAGGTGCTGGGGCTGCAGAATCTCTCTCCGGCGGCCGGCCGGGTTGTCTACGAAGCGGCGTATTGGGCCCACATCCTGACGATTCTCGGATTCCTGGTCTATATCCCGGGATCCAAGCACCTGCACATGCTGGCGGCCGCGCCCAACGTCTTCCTGAAACCGCTCGCGCGGCCGAAGCCCATGATCCCGACCGACCTCGAAGCCGAAGGCGCTCTGAGCTACGGTCTCGGCAAGGTGTCCGACTTGAGCTGGAAGAGCGTGCTGGATCTTTACGCCTGCACCGAGTGCGGCCGCTGCGAGGAGCAGTGCCCGGCCGCCCTGACCGGCAAGCCGCTTTCGCCCCAGCGCGTGGTCCACGACGCCAAGGTCGATCTCCTGCAGCAGTCGGATGCCGTCCTGAAGCGGTCCTTCGAGGCCGTCCAGCCGCTGGTGCGGGACGGCTCGCCCATCAGCGGGGATGTCGTCTGGTCCTGCACCACGTGCCGGGCGTGCGAAGACATCTGCCCGGTGAACATCCAGCACCTGGACATCCTGTTGGAGATCCGCAAGCATCAGGTCCTGATGGAGGCAAGCTTTCCGCCGGAGATGCAGGACACGTTTATCAGCCTCGAAAACCAGTCCAATCCATGGGGCTTCGGCAGCGACACGCGCGGCGATTGGGCCAAGGGGCTGGATGTTCCGCGCCTGTGCGACCGCCCTGAGGCGGAGCTGCTCTTCTACGTGGGCTGTGCCGGGTCATTCGACGATCGCGGCAAGCAGATCTCTCAGGCCATGGTCCGGGTGCTGAAGAAGGCGGGCGTCGATTTCGCCATCCTCGGCGAAGAAGAGCGCTGCAACGGGGACATGGCCCGGCGGGCCGGAAACGAGTATCTGGCCCAGACGATGATCCGGGAAAACGCCAACGTTCTCAACCAGTACCGCCCCCGGAAAATTCTGGCCGGATGCCCGCACTGCTACAACACGCTCAAGCACGAATACCCGCAGTTCGGCGCCCGCTTCGACGTGCTGCATGCCAGCGAGCTGCTGCTGCAGCTCTTCCGAGAGGGGCGGCTCGAGGTCAAAACCGGCATCCGGGAACCGGTCGCCGTTCATGATTCATGCTACTTGGGCCGCTGGAACGGCCTCTACGACGCACCGCGTGCGATTCTGCAAATCCTCGGGGGCGGGAGCGCCCCTCGGGAGATGCGTCGATCCCGGGACAAGGGGTTGTGCTGCGGTGCGGGGGGCGGCCGGATGTTCATGGAGGAGAAAATCGGCAAACGCATCAATGCCGAGCGGATCGACGATCTTCTGGCCAGCGGCGCCGGAATAACGGCCGCGGCCTGCCCGTTCTGCATCACCATGCTGCGCGACGGTCTGGCCGACTGCGGCAGCCAGGTTGTGGTGCAGGACATTGTGGAACTCGTCGATCGCGCGACCAGCTGAAAGGAGAGGTGTGCATGAAGGACCAAGCCAGGGTTGTTGTCATCGGCGGGGGAGTGTTCGGGACCAGCGTGGCCTACCATCTGGCCAAAATGGGCTGCAAGGACGTGGTGCTGGTGGACAAGGGCGAGCTCACCAGCGGCACCACGTTCCATTCGGTCGGGCTGGTTTCGCAGTTCCGCACCTCGCCGGCGTTGATGAAGATGATGAACTACAGCATCCGGCTCTTCAATGAACTCGCCCGGGGCGAGGGCGGTCCGTCGCTCGGCTGGCGCACGGTCGGCAGCCTGCGGCTGGCTTCGAGCCCGGACCGGCTCAAAGCGCTGAAACGCGAGGTCAGCCGCGCCAAGGCCATCGGCCTCGCCGCGGACATCATATCCGCCAAAGAGGTCGTCGAGCGCTGTCCCTTTATATCGGACGAGGGCCTTTACGGATCGGTATGGGTTCCGGACGACGGGTTCATCGACCCCAACGGCATTACTTACGAACTGGCGCGCCGGGCCCGCACCATGGGTGTCGAGATTCACACGAACGTGCGCGTCACGGGCATCGAACTGTCGTCGCGCCGAGAGGTCACCCGGGTAATCACCGACCACGGCGCCATCCGCACCGAGTGCGTCGTCAACGCCGCCGGCGAGTGGGCGCCGCGTCTGGCGGAAATGGTCGGAGTGTTCCTGCCGACGGTTCCCCTGATGCATCAGTACCTGACGACCAAGCCCATCCCAGGCCATGAGCTTGCCCCGACCACGCCGGTCATCCGCGACCCCGACAACCTGTTCTACTGCCGTGAGGACACGGGCGCTTTTTTGATCGGCGCCTTCGAAACCAACCCCAAGGAGTGGTCGCCGGACGGGGTCCCCTGGGAGTTCAACCAGCAACTGCTCAGCCCGGAATGGGACCTGTTCATGCCGGTCATGGAAAACGCCATCCGCCGCATGCCGATCCTGGCCGAAGCCGAAGCCGTCCAGCTCATCAACGGACCGGATGCCTTCACGCCCGACGGCCATTACGCCCTTGGTCCGGTGCCGGGGCTGCGCGGCTTCTTCGTGGCCGCCGGCGGGTCGATCAACGGGATCGTCGGCGCCGGCGGCGTGGGCAAGACTCTGGCCGAGTGGATTCTCGAAGGCGATACCGAAATCGACGTCCACGAACTGGACGTCCGCCGCTTCGGACCTCATCTGTCGGATAAGCCTTACCTCGTGGAATCCTGCCGAGAGGTTTACCGGTACTACTACCACATGCGCTACCCCGGAGATGAAAACGAATGGGGCCGGCCCTATCGCACCAGCCCTTTTTATGAACGCCTGAAAGACTTCGGCGCTGTCTTCGGGCACAAGAACGGCTGGGAGCGGGCCAATTATTACGATCCCGGCCGGCCATGGCGGCAGGCCGGCGCCGAGCAGAAAGCGTGGGGATGGACGCGGCCGCCCTCCTTTGCGCTCGTGGCCGAAGAAGTCAAGGCGACGCGTGAGCGGGTGGCCCTCTTCGATATGAGCTCTTTCGGGAAAATCGATGTCAGCGGCAAAGGCGCGCTCGCGTTCCTGCAGGGGCTGGCAGCCAACGACGTCGACCGGCCGGCGGGAAGCATCGTCTATACCCAGTTTCTGAACCAGAAGGGCGGGATCGAGAGCGATGTGACCGTGACGCGCGTCGCCGAAAACGAGTTCCGGATCATTTCCGGGACCTCCTTCGTGGCCAGCGATCTTGGTTGGATGCGGCTGCACCAGCCGGGGGACGGATCGGTGGTGATCGAGGACGTCACCGACCGGCTGGGCTGTCTGGGGCTCTGGGGCCCCCAGGCGCGCGAGGTGCTCAAGGCCGTGAGCAGCAGCGACGTTTCCAACGCAGCCTTTCCGTACATGACCGCCCGGGCCGTCGACATCAAAGGTGCAACCGTCTGGGCCCAGCGGGTCAGCTACGCGGGCGAGTTGGGCTGGGAGCTTTATATCCAACCCGCGGCCGCCCTGATCGTGTTCGACGCATTGATGGCGGCCGGCCGGAAGCACGGCATCCGGCCGGCGGGGTACAAGGCGCTGGACTCCCTGCGCATGGAGAAGGGCTATCTTTACTGGAGCGGGGATATCACCCCTGAGGACAACCCGCTGGAAGCCGGGCTGGATTTCTGCGTTCGGCTTAAGAAACCGGGTTTCATCGGTCGGGAGGCCCTGATCGGCATCCGGCAGAAGGAGCTGCGCACCCGGATGTGCGCGCTGACGATGGAAGCCGGCGGAAACCTCTACGGCGGGGAGTCGGTCTATGCCGGCGGCCGGCTGGTCGATCGCATCCGCACCGGCGGCTACGGCCACACCGTCGGCCGGGATATCGGGCTGGTGTATTTGCCGCTGGAGTTGGCAAACGCCGGGACCTCTCTTGAGGTGGAGATCCTGGGGGAACGCATCCCGGCGCAGGTGGTCGAGCTGCCGCTGGTGGATCCGAAGGGGGAGAAGATCAGGGCATAGGTTTTGGGTTGGGAATAAGGTTCAACGGTTCACGGTTCAACGGTTGGGTTCTGCCTACGATTGGATGTCGTTATGCCCTTCGGACCGTGAACCGTGAACCCGCAACCGTGAAACAAGCAGTTATTTTCTTTCAACCTCGGCAATGCTGTCCTCGATGATCGCCAGGGCCTGGTCCATCTCCTTGCGGGTGATGGTAAGGGCCGGGGTGAGGGTCAGGATGTTGCCCATGGTGGTCTTGAAGCTCAACCCCCGCGACAGCGCCGCATACATCACCGCTTCGGCCTCGTCGTTCGCGCGCTCGCGCGTCCGGCGGTCCCTGACCAGCTCGATTCCCAGGAAAAGCCCCAGCCCGCGGACATCGCCGATCAATGGATGCCGCGCCTGCATCTCCTTCAGGCGTTCCAGGGTGTAGCGGCCAAGATCCCGGGCGTGGGCCACCAGGCCGTGCTTTTCGATGGCGGCGATCGTCGCCAGGGCCGCTGCGCACAGAACCGGGTTCTTTTCATGGGTGTAGTGCCCGAGGGCGCGCTCGGCGGCGACATCCAGGTCCTCGCGGGCGATGACCGCGGCCAGCGGCAGAACACCTCCGCCCAGCCCTTTGCCGATGACCACCATGTCCGGCACCACTCCGAAATTCTCGAAGGTGAACATCCGTCCGGTGCGGCCCAGGGCATGGGGGATCTCGTCGAAGATGAGCAAGGCGCCGTGGCGGTCGCAGGCGCGGCGGACGGCCTGCCAGTACTCGGGCCTGGGGATGTAGGGTGTGCTGCGGATCGGCTCGGCGACCACGGCGGCGATATCACCCTCCTTCTCCAGGATGTACTCGACGTAGCGCGCGCAAGTGAGGTCGCACCCGCCGCGTCCGCCGCAGCCGAAGACGCAGCGGTATTCGTCGGCCGGCGGCACGTGTTCGGTACCGGGCAGGAGCGGCCCCATGCCTTGGCGGAAGATCGCCTCGCCGCCGATCGATATGGTGTCCAGCGTGGCCCCGTGGAACGCGTCCCACATCGAAATCGTTTTATGGCGCCCGGTGGCCAGGCGCGCCAGCTTCAGCGCGATGCCGACCGCCTCGGCGCCGCCGGGGCAGAACAGCGACTTCTTCAGAGGCGCCGGTGCGATTTCGGCCAGTTTCCGGGCCAGATCCACGGCCATGCGGTTGGTGTAACGGCGCGTGCAGAACGGCAGCTCATCGAGCTGGCGCTTGATGGCATCGATGACCTCGGGGTTGCCGAAGCCGACCTGATGCACGTTGTTGCCGTGAAAGTCCATGTAGCGCCGGCCCTGGGTATCTTCGATGTAGATCCCTTCGCAGGCGCGCATGGCGTTCAGGCAAGGCGTCGAAAGAGACTGCCGTAGAAAATAACGCGCGTCCTCGTCCAACAGGGCGCGGCTTTCAGCATTGAGATGCGCAGCCTGCCATTGCTCGCGTCGCGGGGAGATGTTGATGTCGCCTTCGGATTTGTGCAGTTTGTCCATAAAGATGAGTTCTCCATACGGAATCAGGTTAAGCGATTCAACGGTTCAACGGTTGGGCTATCCGTTCCCACCGTGAACCATGAACCGGCCAGCCGCGAACCTGCATAGCTGCTTTATATTTATGCGGTTGTTGGAATGTCAAAAGAAACTTTCTTATGCGTTCGATAAGTTGCGGTCATGCCAGCGATTACATTTTTTCGCTTGCCGGAACGCGCCGGCCCCAATAGACTATGGCTTGATGCCGGGCCGCCGCGTTTAAGCATCTCCAGCGACGCGAATGATGGGCGGCGGCCTCATTTTTTCAGTGCTGAAGTCGAACTGCACCAATTCTCCTTCCTCTGCCCCCCTTGGCAAAGGGGGCAGAAGGGTTTTGAAATCGACCTCCTCAAAAGGAATTCAGTATGCCCAAGACGCCTTCGCCGAACGACCAGCGCATGCAGCGGGAGCAGGGGGACGTCAACACCACCCACAACCGCAAGCGCTACTGGGAGCGCAACCTGGCGCCCGAATCCCGCAAATGGTTCGATGAGGATTGCCGCTACTTTCTGCACCAGAGCCTCTCCACCCCGGTGCTCAATGTGATCGCGGGCGCCGAGGGCGCCTGCATCCGCGACCAGAAGGGTCGATCTTATATCGACATGCACGGCAACGGCGTCCACAACGCGGGTTTCAACCACCCGGCAGTCGTCGCGGCTGTCCGGCGCCAGCTGGACGAGGGGCTTACGTTCTGCCCGCGCCGGTACACGAACATCCCGGCCATCCAGCTTGCCAAAAAGCTCGCCGAAATAACTCCCGGCGGGCTTTGCCGCAGCCTGTTCTGCCCCGGCGGTTCGGAGGCGATCGAGATGGCCCTGACCCTATCCCGGCAGGTGACCGGTCGTTTCAAGACCATCTCTTTCTGGGACTCCTTCCATGGGGCCGGCTTCGCTGCGGCGGGCGTCGGCGGCGAGGAGCATTTCCACGGCGGGATCGGCCCCCTGCTGCCGGGTGCTTTCCACGTGGACTTCCCCAACTACTACCGCAACCCTTGGGGATTTTCACGGGAGGAGGATGTGGATGCCGAATGCCTGCGGCAGATCGAGCACGTGCTCGCGCGCGAACCCGAGATGTCGGCCGTCATCGGCGAGCCGATTTCGGCCACCCCCGTCATCCCCTCAAAGCGTTACTGGGAGGGCGTGCGTGCCTTATGCGACCGTTACGGCGCGCTGCTCGTTTTCGACGAGATCATCGAGGGGTTCGGCCGCACCGGGAAGATGTTTGCCTGCGAGCACTACGTGACGCCGGATGTGCTCGTGCTCGGCAAATCCCTGGGCGGCGGGCTGCTGCCGTTTGCCGGGATCGTCACGCACGAGAAGTACAACACCCTGCCGCACCGCTCCATCGGCCACTACACCCACGAGAAAAATGCGCTCTGCGCGGCGGCCGCGCTGGCGGAGATCGGGGTCATCGAGCGGGAGCGTTTGGCCGAACACAGCGCCCGGCTGGGCGCCTGCACCTTGCAGCGCTTGAACGAGATGAAGAACCGGCACCCCCTGATCGGCCACGTCGCCGGCCTGGGGCTGCACATCGGCATCGACTTGGTCAGGGACCCGGCCACCAAGGAGCGTGCGGTGGACGAGGCCGAGATCGTCATGTTCAAGTGCCTGGAGCGGGGTCTGTCGTTCAAGACCATCGACGGCAACGTCCTGACGCTGAGGCCGGCTCTGGTGATCACGCAGACGGAGATGGACCGTGCGTTGGACATCCTCGATCAGACCATCGGCGAGGTCGAAAGAGGGGGGAGTTATTAGAAATGGGTGGCGCTATTTCATCGGATGAATCGCCGGGCGGCCATTCCCGTGACCGCTGCAACCCATTTCAAAGCCTGAGCGGCTAAACGATTGTCGGCTATTCGCCCAGCCAGCCGTTTGCCGAGTCTTGCCTGTTGAATTTCTTCTCGCTCATGGTTCACTTCCTCCGCATCAAAAGGCGGGGCCTGAACGCCAGGCCCCGCCGGCAGATGGTTCGGATGAAAGGTCACTTGGCCGCCCTGGCCTTCTGGGCAAGCAGCGAAGCCTTCGGGCCGTTGCATTTCAAGGCGGAAGCCCTCGAAGACCTTTGTGCTGGGATCAGGCGAGGTCGAAGCGGTCAAGGTTCATGACCTTGTTCCACGCCGCTACAAAGTCCTGCACGAACTTCTCCTGGGAGTCCTCACATCCGTAGACTTCCGCCAGTGCCCGGAGCTGGGAGTTCGAACCGAAGATGAGGTCGACACGGGTGCCGGTCCACTTGAGTTCGCCCGTTGCGCGATCACGAGCCTCGAACACATCTTCGTCTCCCGAACTTGCCTTCCATGTCGTGCGCATGTCGAGCAGGTTTACGAAGAAATCATTGGTGAGCGTCTCGGGCCGCTTGGTGAAGACGCCGTGCTTGGACTGGCCGAAGTTGGCATTCAAGACGCGCATGCCGCCAACGAGAACCGTCATCTCGGGAGCGGTCAGCGTCAGCAGTTGCGCCCGATCCACCAGCAGTTCCTCGGCCGACACGGCGTATTTGGCTTTTTGGTAGTTGCGGAACCCGTCCGCCTTCGGTTCAAGTACGGAGAATGACACCACGTCGGTTTGCTCCTGAGAGGCATCTGTGCGTCCCGGTGAGAAGGGAACGGTCACGTTGTGGCCGGCCTTTTTCGCGGCCTGCTCGACAGCCGCGCATCCGCCCAGGACAATCAAGTCGGCGAGCGACACCTTCTTCCCGCCGGAGGCCGCGCTGTTGAACGCACCCTGGATGCCTTCCAGGTTCTTGAGCACCTTCGCCAGTTGGGCAGGCTGGTTGACTTCCCAATCCTTCTGAGGGGCGAGGCGAATGCGCGCCCCGTTCGCCCCGCCGCGCTTGTCGGAGCCGCGGAAGGTGGACGCCGACGCCCAGGCGGCCGACACCAGCTGGGATACGGTCAGCCCCGAGGCCAGAATCTTGCCTTTGAGGGCGGCAATGTCCTTTGCATCAATCAACTTGTGATCGACCGCGGGGACGGGGTCTTGCCAGATCAGCTCTTCGGCGGGAACCTCCGGGCCGAGATAGCGTGCGCGCGGGCCCATGTCGCGGTGCGTCAGCTTGAACCAGGCTCGGGCAAACGCATCCGCAAACGCGTCCGGGTTTTTGTGGAAGCGCTTCGCAATCGGTTTATAGATTGGATCCATCCTCAGAGAGAGGTCCGCCGTGGTCATGATGGTCGTAACCCGCTTCGAGGGATCGTGGGCAGCCGGCGCGAGATCCTTTTCATCCGGACTGACCGGCACCCACTGCGAGGCGCCGGCGGGGCTTTTCACCAAATTCCAATCATAGCCGAACAGCATGTCGAAATAGCCCATGTCCCACTGAGTCGGTTTCGGCGTCCACGCGCCCTCGATGCCGCTGCTGATCGTTTCATCGCCCTTGCCTTTGCCGAAGCTGCTCTTCCAGCCGAGCCCTTGCTCTTCGATGCCGGCTGCTTCGGGTTCAGGCCCCACATGGGTTGCAGGGCCGGCACCGTGGCATTTGCCGAAGGTGTGGCCGCCGGCGACGAGCGCGACGGTCTCTTCGTCGTTCATCGCCATGCGGGCGAAGGTCTCACGCACGTCACGGCCCGATGCGACCGCGTCCGGGTTGCCGTCCGGGCCTTCCGGGTTCACGTAGATCAGGCCCATCTGTACGGCGGCAAGCGGGTTTTCGAGGTCCCGGTCACCGGTGTAGCGGCTCTTGGGCTTGTCGCTCGTAGCCAGCCATTCCTCTTCTGAACCCCAATAAATGTCCTCCTCCGGCTCATAGATATCCTCGCGCCCGCCGCCGAAGCCGAAGGTCTTGAAGCCCATCGACTCCATCGCGCAGTTGCCGGCAAGGACCATCAGGTCGGCCCAGGAGATTCTCCTGCCATATTTCTGCTTGATCGGCCAGAGCAGTCGGCGCGCCTTGTCGAGGTTCACGTTGTCCGGCCAGCTGTTGAGGGGCGCCAAGCGCTGATTGCC
Source organism: Desulfobacterales bacterium (assembly GCA_030834695.1). Lineage (GTDB taxonomy): Bacteria > Desulfobacterota > Desulfobacteria > Desulfobacterales > SpSt-501 > SpSt-501. Next base: position 40,000 of record JAUQXK010000114.1, on the reverse strand, counting down.
GGACCCCGCGCCGCCTCGGCCGTCGCCTTGGCGGTAGGTGCCTGCGCTGTGCCACGCCATCCGGATGAAGAGCCCGCCGTAGTGACCATAGTCGGCCGGCCACCAGTCCTGAGAGGCGGTCATCAGCGTATAGAGGTCCTTCTTCACGGCTTTCAGATCGAGTTTCTTGAATTCCTCGGCGTAGTTGAACGCCAAGCCCATCGGATTGCTCAGATGCGAGTGCTGATGCAGAATCCTGAGGTTCAACTGTTTCGGCCACCAGTCCCGGTTCGACGTGCCACCGCGGACTGTGGATCCCGTTACCGGGCACTTTCTCTCGTCAGTCATAACGTTACCTCCTGTCGTGGTCCAGTTTTATCCACTGGGGTGATCGGTTTTGGATTTCATTTATTTTGTGATAGTTATTATCGTTTATGGGGTAAAAAAAGGGGTTCTCGCCCTGCTATTGGCACTCGCGGCAAAGGCCAAAAAAATCAACCCGGTGAGTGTGAATTTGGAAGCCGGTTTCCTTGGTAACCTCCTTTGCCAGATCTTCCAGACTGCTCAAATCCGGGTCGATGATTTTTTTGCACCGCGTACAAATCAAATGGGGGTGGGGATACGGCTTGTTGCCGTCATACCGGTTGCTTCCATCCGGAAAGCTGATCTCTATGACTTCATTTTCCTGTTTAAGCAGAGCGACCGTTTTGTAGATGGTCGCGATGCTGGTAGTAGGAAACTGAGCTCTAACCGTGTCGTAGATCCGCTCAACGCTAGGGTGCCCATCGCTCGCAGCCAACACCTTCAACACAGCCAACCGCTGGGGGGTGATCCTAAAATTGTGATCCCTAAGTTTTGAGAGCATCTGGTCTAAACGCTGCATGGCTGGAACCGGTTGAGATCGCTTTTTCATTTGAAGATACGGAAGTAAAGGATATTATATATTTTTGAATAACAATTATTCTCTAATTACAATGTTCCTCTTCTTGGTGTCAAGGAAAAAATGTGGCTCTTCTCGGAGCTCTCTTTGGATTTGGTTTTCCAATACAAGAACGCGTAGAATGGGACCCGTCGACTTTACGTCTATCGGCGATGAACCTGAACCAATCTGGTTCTGAAATTTTTCACCTTTCCTGACCAAAGGTGAAAGATTTTCATGCAATCAGACAGGTTGCGAATTAGAGGCACGAAGTCCAAACCCGCTCCAAAGCGATCAATCGTTTAAAGCAATATAGCCCCAAGGAAAATAATAACCGATCTGAATAATTCATTCGATCTTGACATCACAAATTGGTTTTGTTGAACTCTGATGGGACCCATGATTGAATGTTGACGTGACGATATGCACAACCTCGATCTTATTTTGACGCTGACCGGCGGCCTGGCGGCCGCATCGATTCTGGGCTACTGCTCTTACCGCCTGGGACTATCTCCCATTGTTGGATATCTTCTGGCTGGGTTTGTTGTAGGCCCAAACACACCGGGTTTTGTCGCGAACAAGGAACTGGCGGACCAGCTTTCTGAAATCGGTGTTATTCTGCTGATGTTTGGCGTTGGTCTCCAGTTCCACTTTAAAGAACTTCTGGCAGTGCGACGTGTAGCGATACCCGGAGCGATATGCCAGAGCCTGGTGGCGACCGGCCTGGGATGCATCGTTGCCCATGAATTTGGATGGAGTTGGTCAGCCGGCCTTGTCTTCGGCATGGCCATATCCGTTGCGAGCACAGTCGTCCTACTCAGGGTGCTTGCCGACAACAACGATTTGCACACTCCGGCAGGTCACATAGCGGTAGGCTGGCTGGTCGTCGAGGACCTGTTCACCGTCCTGGTGCTGGTGCTCTTGCCTGTGGTCTTCGGGCCGAACCAAACGGGAACCGAAAACGTCGCGCTGGCTCTTTCATGGTCCCTGGTAAAGCTCGTTTTGCTGGTGGTTTTCACCTTTTTTGTCGGCAGCCGGCTCATTCCCTGGCTGCTCAGCCGAGTGGCGGCGACACGCTCGCGGGAACTTTTCATGCTATCGGTTTTGGTGGTGGCTCTCGGAATTGCCGTGGGTGCCGCCAAGCTATTTGACGCCTCGATGGCCCTTGGTGCTTTCCTTGCAGGAATGGTGGTGGGCCGGTCGGAGTTCAGCTTGCGGGCAGCCTCCGAGGCACTTCCGATGCGGGATGCCTTCGCGGTATTGTTTTTCGTATCCGTGGGGATGCTTTTCGATCCACGGTACATTTGGCAATCCCCTGGATTAGTGGCTTCCATACTGGGAATCATTCTGTTGGGGAAGCCGCTGGCGGCCCTTGGAATTGTCCTGCTGCTCAGGTATCCCTTGCGGGTTGCGTTAGCCGTGGCGGTCGCCCTCGCGCAGATCGGAGAATTTTCCTTCATTTTAGCTGCCCTTGGCAAAGAATTGGGCATCTTGACGGAGGCAGCGACCAACACCCTAATTGTCGCTGCGATCGTTTCCATCAGCCTCAATCCGATCCTTTATCGGCTGGTGGACTATTTGGAAGGCAAGGCCAAGCGCCATGCCCGCCTCTGGAGTTGGCTAAACGCCCGCCTTCAGGAGCGGCTACCGGGCGTGCAGACCAAAGAAACAGCCGAAGCTCCAACCTGCCAGCATCGCGCGATTGTGGTGGGGTACGGTCCGGTCGGCCAGACGGTTGCCAAGCTTCTCCGCGCGAATGATATCGAGCCGACTATCGTTGAGCTGAATCTCGATACGGTCCGCAGGCTCCGCTCTGAAGGGATACAAGCAGTTTATGGCGATGCCACTCATCGCGACACGCTAAAGCATGCCGGGATTGAACGTTCGGTAACTATTGTCCTGAGCGCTGCCGGCATTCATGGCGGTCAGGAAACAATTCGGCTTTCCAAGGAACTAAATCCGATTATTCGGGTAATTGCCCGTGCCGCATATTTGGGCGAGATACCAGCGCTGCGTCGAGCGGGAGCTGATGCTGTTTTTTCAGGGGAAGGTGAAGTGGCGCTGGTTATGACCGAGTTCATTCTTAAACAGCTTGGGGCGACGCCAGAGCAGATAGACCGCGAGCGGGAACGTATCCGAGAGGATTTGTTTGGCGGTGGGTTACCCCCTGAACCGTCGATGCCCATTTTGATGCAGACCGATGCCGATTATGCCTGTGAGTTACTTCTGGACAAGAAAGGCGATGAGCCCCCCAAGCCCCCGCAAACAGGAAACTCGTGATCAGGATGCCCGGCATCCAGCGCTTTTCATTGAACTTTGAGATAACTTCTATCAATGAGAAGGTCCGGGCAGAGTTGAAAACGGCTCTGCTCGACTTTCTTTGAATACCAACGGCGGCCAGGGCTCCTTTTTTTTAACGGCACAGCCCAAGAGACTGCCCCAAACAAAACCAATCGCGGATGTCGGGTTTAAATAGTTCTGTTGACATATAAGCCCAACAGGCCTATTCTAACAACTATCGGCATCGGAAAATCCCCTGCGGGAATCGATTGCCGTCAAGGTTGGATTAAGAAACATTTTGCAGTGTAGGGATTAACCACCACACTCTTCAAAGTGTGGTGGTTTTTTTATTCCGTCGGCATAATCCCTCCTTAGAAAATCTACGAAAGGAGGATAAAAACGACGATGCAAGGAAAAGTTAAATGGTTCAATGACAGCAAAGGCTTCGGTTTCATCGAAGCCGAAACCGGAAGCGATGTGTTCGTGCATTTCAGTGCTATCCAGGATAGCGGCTTCAAAAGCCTGCAAGAGGGTCAAGCAGTTACCTTCGATGTCCAAGACGGGCCCAAGGGCAAGTCTGCAGCGAACGTAAAGACGGCCTAAATTTCCACCCTGAAGTCGGCGCTCCCCTTATAACCAAGGGGGGCGCCCCGTCCTCTCCACTTCTCCATCGGGTTTTGGTTCTCCTCAACAGTTCCACACGTGCACGCGAGAAATTTAATCGGAATCAGGTGGCGGTATTTTGAAGGATCATCCGCGAAAACAAAATTATTCATCAGTAATTTATCGAACGACACCAATGAGGCTTAAGGGACCATTGATATGGACAATAGGCGCGCCACGCAAATCAAGCAAGGTTCCCCTGTCACCATAAAGGACGATCGAACCGGGTACCGGTACCCGGCCGCCATGCACGAATGCGCCAAGGGCGGATTGTATCTCGAATCCAATTATGCTCCTCGGCCTGGTTCAACATTTCGAATTCTTTTTGATAGCCGAAGAATGGGTGCCGGGCCTTGCACGTGCCCGGCCGTGATCCAATGGCGCAAGTTATTGCCCGGGTTTGGTTCATCTTGGTCATATGGCTTGGGAATAAAATATGTCTAAAGGGGACATAAAAATAGGGGTAAGCGGCAAGACCGTAAGGGGCGCCTTTTTCCACAAGTGGGCGCGCCTCGGCGGAAGCGACCCGGCCCAGAAGTATGCCTGCGACGACCTGCCCCTTCGAGATGAACTGTTCAGTGCCGATCAGATGGAGCAGCACGGGAAAATCCTCGCGAGCATGCATCAGGTGAAGCCTGGCCGCCCTCGGGACCGTCTTCTGGCACGACTGGCCGAGAATGAAATTCTCCTGCTCGAAGTCCACAGCCTGGTGACAGAGGCCGTCAAGGTGGGCCGCCGGATTACCCCGGCCGGGGAATGGCTGCTCGATAACTTCTATGTGATCGAAGAACAGATTCGCACGGCCAGGCGACACTTGCCCAAGGGGTACAGTCGGGAGTTGCCGCGGTTGATTAACTGCCCATCGGCCGGGCTGCCGCGGGTGTACGACATCGCTCTGGAGGTGATCGCGCACGGCGATGGCCGGGTGGATCCGGAGAACCTCAGCAGATTCGTGACCGCCTACCAGGCGGTGACCCCCCTGAAATTGGGCGAGCTTTGGGCCATCCCCATCATGCTGCGCCTGGCCTTGATCGAGAACCTCCGGCGGGTGGCCGCCCGGATCGCCGCCGACCGGCTCGATCGTAACCACGCCGACTTTTGGGCCGACCAGATGACGGAGGTCGCCGCTAAGGACCCCAAAAGCCTGATCCTGACGATCGCCGACATGGCGCGGTCGAACCCGCCGATGGCGAGGTCGTTTGTTGCGGAACTCGCGCGGCGCCTGCATGGCCATGGTCCTGCTCTGGCCCTGCCGCTCACGTGGATCGAGCAGCGGCTGTCCGAGTCCGGCCTGACCATCGAAGAGCTGGTGCGCTCGGAGACCCAGCAGCAGGCGGCCGACCAGGTCTCGATGAGCAACAGCATCGGCAGCCTCAGTTTCCTGGGCGCGATGGACTGGCGCGAGTTCGTCGAGACGATGAGCATGGTCGAGCAGACCCTGGGTGAGGATCCCGGCGGCGTGTACGGCAGAATGGATTTTGCCTCACGGGATCGCTACCGCCACATCGTGGAGAAGACGGCGAAGCGCTGCCCGCACTCCGAGATCGAGGTGGCACGCAAGGCGATCCAGCTGGCGCATGAGGGTGCGGCACGCAAAGGCGGCGACGACCGCGCAGCGCACGTCGGGTTCTACCTGATCGACAAGGGATTGGCGCAGCTCGAGCGAAGGGCGGAGGTGCGCTTATCGTTGGTTGAGGCTCTACGTAAAATCGGCGGCCGGTTTCCTTTGCTGCTGTATGGCGGCACCATCCTGCTGATGACGGCGGTCATCGCCGGGTGCTTGGCCGCGCAGGCGCACGCCGGGGGGGTGCGGGGCTGGGCACTCGGCCTGGTCGGACTGCTCTCATTGCTGTGCACCAGTCATCTGACGGTAGCCGTGGTGAACTGGCTGGCCACCATGCTGGCAACGCCGCGTCCGCTGCCGCGCATGGACTTCTCCAAAGGGATCCCGCCGGAGTGTCGAACCCTGGTGGTGGTTCCGACGATGCTCCCGAGCGCGCAAACCATCGAGGACCTCGTCGAGGCACTGGAAGTCCGCTTCCTGGCCAATCGCGACGACCACCTCCACTTCGGCCTTCTCACCGATTTTCCAGACGCCATTGAAGAAACCCTGCCGGAGGACGAACCGCTGTTACAGCTGGCCCGGCAGAGAATCGAAGAGCTGAACGAAAAATACCGGGGTTCGGGACGCGACACCTTCTTCCTCTTTCATCGCCCCCGCCGATACCATTCGCGCGACCGGATCTGGATGGGGTACGAGCGCAAGCGCGGCAAGCTTGCAGACTTGAATGGGCTTCTGCGCGGCGGATCACGGGATCGCTTTGCGCTCCTCGTCGGCGACACCTCGGTCTTGCTGGACGTGAAGTACGTGCTCACCCTGGATACCGATACGCAGCTGGCCCGCGACTCGGCGTGGCAATTTGTGGGCGCCATGGTGCACCCACTCAATCGTGCGCGTTACGACGAAGAGCTGCAGCGTGTCATTGCGGGATACGGCATTCTTCAGCCGCGGGTGGCGGTGAGCCTGCCCGGCGCGAACCGCTCGCGGTATGCGCGCATGTGCACCAGTGAGCTCGGCATCGATCCATATACGCGCACCGTTTCCGATGTCTACCAGGACCTGTTCGGTGAAGGCTCTTACATCGGCAAGGGCATCTATGAGGTCGACACATTCGAACGCGCGCTGGGCGGGCGTTTTCCCGACAACCGGATCCTCAGCCATGATCTTCTGGAAGGGTGTTACGCCCGGTCCGGGCTGCTGAGCGATGTGCAGTTGTACGAGGAATACCCGTCTCGCTACAGCGCGGATGTGAGCCGCCGGCATCGTTGGATTCGCGGCGACTGGCAGATTGCGCGCTGGCTGTTGCCGGTGATTCCCAGCCCCGATGGGCGCCGGCAGAAGAATCCGCTCTCGACGCTCTCCCGCTGGAAGATCTTCGACAACCTGCGGCGCAGCCTTACGGCCGCCGCGTTGACCCTCCTGCTGCTCTTGGGCTGGACCGTTTTGCCGGCGGCCGGGTTTTGGACCCTGGCGGTGATCGGCATCATCCTGATTCCGTCCTTGATCTCCTCGGCGCTGAGTGTGCTTCAGAAGCCGATCGAGGTGACCCTGAGGCAGCACCTCGCTGCCGCACTGCGTTCGGCCGGCCGGCACTTCGTTCAGGCGGCCTTCTCGCTCGTATGCCTGCCATACGAAGCGTTTTTCAGCCTGGATGCGGTGATCCGCACCACCTGCCGAATACTGATCACGCATAAGCGACTGCTCCAATGGAATCTTTCGGGCGACTCGGATCGCACCCGCCGCACGGGCCTCGCCGGCTCGTACCGGACCATGTGGATCGGCCCCATGGTTGCCGCGGCCGCAACGATCACGCTCGCTGTGTCCAAACCGGCCGCGTTGGCTGTGGCCGGACCCATACTGGGCCTCTGGTTGGCCTCCCCCGGAATCGCCTGGTGGATCAGTCGGCCGCTCGCCCAGCGCGAAGCCAGGCTGACAGCGAATCAGATTCTCTTTTTGCGGAAGCTTTCCCGCAAAACCTGGGCGTTCTTCGAAACGTTCGTCGGACCGGAAGATCATTGGCTGCCGCCCGACAACTATCAGGAGCACCCGGCTTCCGTGATCGCGCATCGGACTTCGCCCACCAATATGGGCTTTGCGCTGCTGGCGAATTTGTCCGCGTACGACTTCGGCACCATTTCAGCCGGAAAACTCATCGAGCGTACGGCCAAGGCACTCCACACCATGCAAGGTCTGGAACGACACCAGGGCCACTTCTACAACTGGTACGACACGCGATCTCTGAAACCGCTGCCGCCCCTCTACATTTCGTCGGTGGACAGCGGGAATCTCGCCGGCCACCTGCTGACCTTGCGCCCGGGTCTTCTCGGGCTGGCCGATCAGAAGATCCTGGGGGCGCGTCTTTTTGAAAGCTTAAGCGATACGCTCGGGATTTTCATGGACACAGCGGCCGCCGCTCCGGACGTATACGCCCCGGCTCGGCTCGCCCAACTTCAGCAGGATCTCGAGGCCGCGACCCGATCTAAACCCGACACGCTCACGGCTTCGCGACTGTGCCTGGACCAGCTGGCCAGGTCCGCCACGTCAGTTGCCGCCGACGTGGAAGCCCTCGACGCCGGCCCCGAGAGCCCATTGACGTGGTGGGCTCAGACCTTCGCCGGGCAATGTCGAGATGCCCTCGATGAGCTGACGTCTCTCACTCCATGGGCAGAGCTCTTGCCGTCTCAGAATAACATCGGAGGCTTTCCCGATCTCGACGAAATCCCCACACTGAGCGAACTGGCAGCGCTGGAGGAAAAGCTCCTGCCGGAGATCGACCATCGGCTCGGCTCTGCGTCCACGTCGGCGGAAAGCGCCTGGATAGCCGATCTCCAACGCCTCATCGCGACCGCCAGCCAGAACGCCCGAACCCGAATTGCGACGATCAAAGGGCTGGCCCTGCAATGTGACGTCCTTTCCCGGATGCAATATGATTTCCTGTTCGACAAGACGCGGAATCTGCTGGCGATTGGCTACAATGTCGGTGAAAACCGCCGGGACTCCAGCAACTACGATCTCCTGGCTTCGGAAGCGAGGCTTTCCTGCTTCGTCGCGATTGCGCAGGGGCAGCTGCCGCAGGAGAGCTGGTTTGCCCTGGGGCGCCTGCTCACGACCGCCGGCGGAGAACCGATCCTCCTTTCCTGGAGCGGTTCGATGTTCGAATACCTGATGCCGCTCCTGGTGATGCCGACGTACGCACACACGCTGCTCGATCAGACCTGCAAAGCGGCTGTGGCCCGGCAGATCGAGTATGGGAAAAAACTCGCGTTGCCGTGGGGCATTTCGGAATGCGGTTATCATGCCATCGATGTCCATCTCAACTACCAATACCGTGCCTTCGGAGTACCCGGTCTGGGGCTCAAACGCGGGCTCGCCGAGGACCTGGTGATTGCGCCCTATGCCTCGGCGCTGGCGTTGATGGTTTCGCCCGAGAGGGCGTGTCTCAACCTCGAGCGCCTCGCCGCAGAAGGCCTGGAATCCCAATATGGGCTTTACGAAGCGATCGACTACACTCCGTCGCGTCTGCCGCTCGGACAAACGAGCGCCATGGTTCGTTCCTTCATGGCCCATCACCAGGGCATGAGCCTCCTGTCTTTGGCCCATCTGCTCCTGGACCGCCCGATGCAGAAGCGATTCGTGTCGAATCCCTTGTTCCAGGCGACCCTGCTGTTGCTCCAGGAGCGGATCCCCAAGGCGACGGCGTTCTATGCGCACACCACCGAGATCTCCGAGCACCATATGGCCTCCGGCGGTCAGGAGTCACCGATTCACGTTTTCAGAAATCCCGACACGCCGAACCCGGAAGTGCAGCTGCTCTCGAACGGCAGGTACCACGTGATGGTCACCAACGCCGGCGGTGGGTACAGCCGCTGGAAGGACCTTTTGGTCACCCGGTGGCGCGAAGACAGCACCCGCGACAACTGGGGCACGTTCTGTTACATCCGCGACGTGGCCAGCAGGGAGTTCTGGTCAACCGCATACCAGCCGACGCTCAAACGATCGAAGTATTTCGAGGCGATCTTTTCGGAAGGGCGCGCCGAGTTCCGCGGCCGCGATCACGACTATGACACCCATACCGAGATCGCTGTTTCGCCCGAGGATGACATCGAACTGCGCCGCGTCCGCATCACCAACCGGGCTCGGACGCGCAGGAATATCGATGTGACGAGTTACGCGGAAGTGGTTTTGGCACCGCCGGCCGCGGACGCACTGCATCCGGCGTTCAGCAATCTTTTTGTGCAGACCGAAATCATCCGGCGGCAGCGGGCCATCCTCTGCACGCGCCGGCCCCGATCCCAGGGTGAGCAAACGCCCTGGATGTTCCACATGATGGCCGTGCACGGGGGGGATGTCGGAGAAGTCTCCTATGAAACCGACCGGATGCAGTTCATCGGTCGAGGAAACACGGTCGTCGATCCGCAAGCGATGAGCTGGGGAGCCGGTTTTTATTCGGGGGCACTCTCGGGCAGCGAGGGCTCCGTGATCGATCCGATTGTCGCCATCCGCTATCGGATTACGCTCGATCCGGAAGAATCGGCAACGATCAACATTGTCTCCGGTATCGGTGAAACCCGCGATGCCGCCACGAGCCTGGTGGAAAAATACCAGGATCGGCGCCTCGCGGGTCGCGTCTTTGATCTGGCATGGACTCATGGCCAGGTGTTGCTGCGCCAGTTCAATGCCTCAGCGGCCGATGCAAAACTCTATGGGCGCCTTGCCAGTTCGATCATTTACGCCAATGCGTCGCTGCGAGCCGATCCGGGCGTTCTCATCAAGAACCAGCGCGGGCAATCCGGTCTGTGGGGATACGCCATCTCCGGAGATTTGCCGATTGTGCTGCTGCAGATTGAAGATCCGGCCAATATCGACCTGGTGCGCCAGCTCGTGCAGGCCCACGCGTACTGGCGGCTGAAGGGGCTGGCCGTGGACCTGGTGATCTGGAATGAAGATCACGCCGGTTACCGGCAGCTGCTCCACGACCAAATCATGGGGCTCATTGCCGCCGGCATCGAAGCCAACGTCACCGAGCGACCCGGCGGTATTTTCGTAAGACCGGGGGACCGGATAGCGGAGGAGGACCGCATCCTGATCCAAACGGCCGCTCGCGTCATCATCTCCGACAGCCGGGGGTCGCTGGCGGATCAGATCAACGGCCGCAGCCAGATGGAATCAGCCGTGCCCCTCCTGACCCCGACCCGAACCCACCGCTCCGAACCCCCGGCGGTCGCCCCGCTGCCGCGCCATGACCTGACGTTCTACAACGGGCTGGGCGGATTCACCGCGGATGGGCGCGAGTATGTCGTTACTACCGCGGACGGGCAGCTGACGCCGTCGCCGTGGGTGAATGTGCTGGCCAACCCGCACTTCGGGACCGTCATCTCGGAGAGCGGCCGCGCCTACACCTGGAGCGAAAATGCCCACGAGTTCCGCCTCACTCCCTGGGAAAACGACCCCGTGAGCGATTCGAGCGGAGAGGCCTTTTACCTCCGTGATGAAGAGCGCGGCCACTTCTGGTCCCCCACGCCCCTGCCCTGCCGCGGGACAACGCCTTACGCCACCCGGCACGGTTTCGGCTACAGCGTCTTCGAGCACACCGAGCGAGGCATCCGCTCCGAATTGACCGTTTACGTGGCTCTGGACGCTGCGATCAAGTTTGCGGTTCTCAAAGTGCGCAACGAGTCGGACCGACCGCGCCGGCTCTCCGCGACCGGGTATGTGGAATGGGTGCTGGGCGACCTGCGGCCGAAGTCGACCATGCACGTGATCACCGAAATCGACCCGATGTGCGGTGCGCTCTTCGCGCGCAACCCCTACAACACCGAGTTTCGCGACCGGACTGCTTTCTTCGACGTGGACGATACGACTCGCACCATAAGCGGCGACCGGGCCGAATTCCTGGGACGCAACGGTACGCTGCAACGCCCGGCCGCGATGACGCGCGCGCGTCTTTCCGGCCACGTGGGGGCCGCCTTTGATCCCTGTGCTGCAATCCAGGTGAGCTTCGATCTGGCCGCCGGGCAAGAGCGTGAGATCGTCTTCAGGCTCGGCGTCGGCCGCGACGCCGACGATGCCAGAAACCTGGTCAGCCGCTTTCGCGGATCCACCGTTGCGCGCGGCGCCCTCGATGCGGTGTACCAGCACTGGAGGCACACCCTGGGCACAGTAAATGTCGAAACCCCCGACCCGTCACTCAATGTGCTGGCCAACGGCTGGCTGCTGTACCAAACTCTGGCGTGCCGCCTGTGGGCGCGCAGCGCAACGTACCAGTCGGGGGGCGCCTTCGGTTTCCGCGATCAGCTGCAGGACGTGATGGCACTCATCCACGCCAGGCCGAATCTCGTGCGCGAGCACCTGCTCCTGTGCGCCGCCCGTCAATTCATAGAAGGAGATGTTCAGCATTGGTGGCATCCTCCAACGGGTCGGGGCGTGCGTACCCACTGTTCGGACGATTACCTCTGGCTGCCGCTCGCGACGTGCCGCTATGTCCTTGCCACCGGGGACACCGGCGTGTTGAATGAGCTCGTCCACTTCCTCCAGGGCCGACCGGTAAACTCGGATGAAGACTCGTATTACGATCTGCCCGGGCGCTCCGAAGAAGCGGCGAGCCTGTACGACCATTGTGTCCGTGCGATTCTGAACAGCCTCAACTTCGGTGAGCACGGCCTGCCGCTCATCGGCTCCGGGGACTGGAACGACGGTATGAACCTGGTGGGCGAGCACGGCAAAGGCGAAAGCGTGTGGCTCGGGTTTTTTCTATATGACGTGCTCACGCGCTTCACTGAGGTGGCCAACACACGGGGGGACATCTCCTTTGTTGAACGCTGCCAGAGGGAGGCGGCTCAGCTGCGCCGGAACCTCGAGGAACACGGCTGGGACGGCGCGTGGTACCGCCGCGCCTATTTCGACGACGGTTCACCGCTGGGGGCGTCGAGCAATCCCGAATGCCAAATCGATTCGATTGCGCAAAGCTGGTCTGTTCTTTCGGGTGCGGGAGATCACGAGCGTTCGCGTTTGGCCATGGAAGCGGTCGATAAGCGCCTCGTTCGCCGCGAGCATGGGCTGATCCAACTCCTGGATCCGCCCTTCGACACCTCGTCCCTAAACCCCGGCTACATCAAGGGGTACGCCCCCGGGGTAAGAGAAAACGGCGGGCAGTACACCCATGCGGCCATCTGGGCGGCAATGGCCTTCGCCCGCATGGGGGACAACCGGCGTGCGTGGGAGCTCTTTACCATGATCAACCCGGTGAACCATGCGACATCGGCCGCGGCGGCTGCCGGTTACAGCGTGGAACCCTACGTCGTTGCCGCCGACGTCTATGCAATACCACCGCATACCGGCCGGGGCGGCTGGACATGGTACACGGGCTCGGCCGCTTGGATGTACCGGCTGATCGTGGAGTCTCTCCTTGGGCTCAGACTCGAAGTGGATAAACTGCATTTTACGCCGTGCCTTCCTGCGGATTGGCAGGGGTTCAAGATGCACTACCGCTATCGGGAGACGGTCTACCACATCACTGTTCTGCAAGCGCCTGCGGCGAATGGCGAGATGCGCGTGAGCGTGGATGGCATTGAGCAACACGATAAGGCCGTCCCGCTTGCGGACGACCATAAGGAACACTGGGTCGAGGTAAGGGTACCTGTAGCAGAATGATGCAATCGTATTGATCGGCCTGACCAATATTTCATGTCGTGGTGGAATCTTCGACTTGCCAATCGGATGCACACATGAGCTTTCCTCAGCCCTATTTCTCACCGCCGGATCCACCTGGCCGAGCCGGAAGGGAAAATAGTCAATGCAATTTGCGCCGTTTGTAGAGCAAGCAAAATAAATTGGCATTCACAGGACGGCAGCAGGTTGGCTTTTGACTTTAGGCGAAAGGTTGTTCTGAACCGCTTCTATTCTTCAGTCCGGACCGATCGGCCGGGATGAACCCGGGCAATCATGCGGGCCGCTTCCTGCTTGTCGCAGCAGCCGTATTCGTCGCTGGTTCCCCAAATGACGATGCCGCCGTCGGGATCGAAGCGGGCGAAGGCCCCTCCCAGGGGATCGATCCGCGTGTGCGTGAAGCCGAGATCCTTTATTTCGGCCCGGGTGTTGCGCAGGATTTCGCGGTGCCAGCCGTCGCCTGAGCGCAGACAGACCATGTCGGCGAAGCCGCCGCCGTTGAGCACTACCAGCAGGATCTTGCCGTGGTAGCCCTCGGGCAGCTCGGCTTCGGCCACGATCCGCGCGGGGGCCGGCCCATGGGCGAGAAGGCGGTTCAGCGCAGCCGCCCGGCGCGACAGGCGCCGGGCTTCCCCGATCTCTCCGGCCGCCAGCAATTCCCGGCTCCGATTTTCATAGTCGACGACCAGCGCCGCGATGGTCTCCGAATGAAAGCGGACTCCGCTGCGTTTCATGGCGCGCACGGCAGCCTCCAGCTTCATTTCACTTAAGAGGCGATTGACGTCGATCCTGCTGTTGATGCTCTGTCGATCTCCGGGCTTCATCTGCACGACACACTATCATAGCTGCGCGCGTTGAAAAACCATTACCGGATCGCCTGCCGGGATGAGGTTGACCCCCCCAAGGGCCTGGGATATGGTGAGCCATCTTTTTGATGAGGTCGGGAGTCGATGAAGGTAGCCGGCATCCAGTTGGAAATGAGCGATCGTTCCAAAGCGGAGAACGTCGAATATGCCATGGCCAGGCTCGACCAGGTGCCCGCGGTCGATCTCATCCTGCTGCCGGAGATCTGGCCCTGCGGCTTCTTCTGCTTCGACCGTTATGCGGCTGACAGCGAGCCGCTGGACGGGCCCACCGTGAGCGCGTTCAGGCAGAAAGCCCGCGAGCGGCGCTGCCATATGGTCATGGGCAGCCTGGTGGAGCGCGAGGGCGACGGCCTTTTCAACACGACCGTCTTCATCGGACCCGGCGGCGAGATCATCGCCCGCTACCGCAAGATCCACCTGTTCGGGTATCAGTCGGATGAGACCCGGCTGCTGACCCCCGGCCAGGAGATCGTCGTGGTCGACACCCCTTGGGGCCGGGCCGGGTTCTCCACTTGCTACGACCTGCGCTTTCCCGAGCTGTTCCGACGCATGGTGGACAGCGGAGCGGAAATTTTTCTCATTCCATCCGCGTGGCCGCTGGCACGCATCGAGGCCTGGCGGCTCTTCAACCGTGCCCGGGCACATGAAAACCTCGCCTTTCTGGCCTCCTGCAACTGCGCCGGCGAAAATCTCGGAAAACGCTACGGCGGCCACAGCATGGTCGTGGACCCCTGGGGAAGGGTACTGGCCGAAGGCGGTGAGCACGGAGAGATGGTGACGGCCGAGATCGACATCCGGGAGGCCGCCAAGGCGCGGGCGGAGTTTCCGGCGTTGGCGGACCGCGTCTTTCGCTGAAATGAACCCTGAAAATACATCGCTGGCGAAAACGCGCCATGAAACCGTGGCCGGCGTTTTATACGCCGGCTCCGCTTTTCTGGTCTGGGGCTTGAGCCCGGTCTACTGGAAAGCCATGCGGTCGGTTCCGGCGTTGGAGATCGTCACTCATCGCGTGGTTTGGTCGTTCCTGTTCCTGGTAATGCTCACGCTGGTTCAGCACCGCTGGGGCGAATTCAAGGACGTACTGAAAACGCCCCGCACGCTGCTGATCCTCGCACTGACCACCCTCCTCGTGAGCTGCAACTGGCTTCTTTATATTTGGGCGGTCAACGCCGGCTTCATGCTGCAGGCCAGCCTCGGCTATTACATCAACCCGCTCGTGAACGTGCTGCTCGGCATGGTGTTCCTGAAGGAGCGGTTGCGGCGGCCCCAGGCATTGGCCGTGCTGCTGGCCTGTGCGGCCGTCGTCTATCGCACGGTGTCCTACGGTGAGCTGCCCTGGATCGCATTAACGCTCGGGTTTACATTCGGGTTGTACGGCCTGATCCGGAAGGTGGCCCCGGTGAGTTCCCTGGCCGGCCTCACCATCGAGACGCTGCTGCTGACGGCGCCTGGCATGGTCTATTTGACCGTGCTCGAATTCCAAGAGGCGGGTGCCCTGTTTCACGTCAGTCGATCGCTGGATATGCTGTTGATCGGCACGGGCGTGTTCACCGCAGTCCCGCTGCTGTTCTTCAACCTCGGCGCCCGGCGGATCAACCTCTCCACGGTCGGCCTCATGCAGTACATCGCTCCGAGCGGCATGTTCCTTTTGGCGGTGCTTGTTTACGAAGAGCCCTTTACGGCGGCGCAGGTTTGGACGTTTCTCCTGATCTGGACGGCCCTGGCCATTTATTCCATCGACTCCGTGCGTACCTATCGGCGTACAAGTCGAGCCGATTGATTTTTTCTTGCCGCTCATGTTTATTATTCAAGCGTACGGGGGCAACTTCAGCTGAAAACCCGTCCCGCCGATAGATGTCGCAGCCGGATTTGACATATTTTTGTGGCGGATCAATAAATTCAGCATCGATAACAGGGCGAGGCGACCGTGCGCGATCAGAGCAGTGAATTGGAGCAGCGGCTTTGGCGGCTGCAGTCCGGAGACCATCTGTGCTGCCTGTATGCTTCCGAGGAAGAGCATCGGGCGCTGCTGTCGCCCTTCATGCGTCAGGGGCTGGAGCGTCATGAAAAGGTCCTGTACATCGTCGACGACCATACCGCCGGGCAGATTCTGGCTTACCTGAGCGCAGACGGGGTGGAGGTCGATCAATACCTGCAGCGGGGCCAACTGACGGTTCTGAGCAGCGACAAAGCTTACATGCATGCCGGCCGGTTCGAACCCGAGCGCATGATCGCCCTGTTGCGTTCGGAAACGGACCGGGCCGTCGGGGAGCGATACAGGGCCTTGAGGGTCACCGGTGAAATGAGCTGGGCCTTGAAGGGGCTGCCCGGTTCCGACCGCATTGTCGAGTATGAAGCCAAGCTGAATACCTTTTTCCCGGGAAGCCAATGCCTGGCCGTCTGTCAGTACGACCGGCGACGGTTCGATCCGCGCGTGCTGCTGGAAGTCCTTGAGACCCACCCCCTGGCGGTGATCGGAAGCGAGGTGTATGACAACTTCTACTACATGCCGCCGCAGGATTTCTTTGGCGCCCATCCGGTGGCCGCCAAGCTGGACAGCTGGCTGAATCATTTGAAAGATCGCAAGCGATCCGAAACCCAGATTCGGACCTTGACCCGCAAGTTGATGAAGACCCAGGAAGACGAACGGCGGATGATTTCCCGCGAACTGCACGATCGGGTGGGCCAGGACCTGTCCGGAATCAAGATGGCGCTGGAGACGCTGTTCGATCCGCATCCTTCCGGCGAAACCGGAATCCGAGCGAAAGTGTCGCAGCTGGCGAAGCTCCTGGACCGAGCCATCTTCACCGTTCGGGACCTGGCCTATGAACTGCGGCCGCCGGGCCTTGACGAGATGGGCCTCGTACAGGCTCTGTCCATGTTCTGCGACGATTTTGCCGAGAAGACGCTCATCCGTACCGATTATCATTCGGTGGGCATCGAGAAAATGAAGCTGGACTTCAATACGCGGATCAATCTCTACCGGATGATTCAGGAAGGGTTGAGCAACATCCACAAACACGCGGATGCGACCCGGGCGGTCGTCAAGCTGACCGCCGCTTATCCCCATATCATCCTGCGCATCGAGGACAACGGGAAAGGCTTCGACGTCGAAAAGCGGGCGCGCGAGATCGACTCCGAGAAGCGAATGGGGCTTCGCAGTCTGCAGGAACGCACCGATCTGCTGGGCGGGGTCATGATTGTTGCCTCCAAGCCCGGGCAAGGCACCAAAATCCTGATCAAGCTGCCCTACACGGGGTAAGACCATGGCGAACAAGAAAACCATTCTGATCGTGGACGACCACACCCTTTTCCGAGAGGGTTTGAAGGCCATCATCAACCGCAACCCGGCCTATGAAGTCGTCGGCGAAGCGGGGCGGGGGGATCTGGCGGTGCAGATGGCCCGCACGCTTAAGCCGGACCTGATTCTGGTGGACATTTCGCTGCCGGACCAGAGCGGCATCGAGGTGACGCTGCAGCTGCGGAAAAGCCAGCCCAAAACCGCCGTCATGATGGTGACGATGCACTCCAAAGTCGACTACATCGTGAACGCCTTCAAGGCCGGGGCCACCGGGTTTGTGACCAAGGATTCCGCCCCTGAACGGCTGCTGCAGGCCATCGATGTCGTTCTCAAAGGCGAATATTTCCTGGACTCGGCAGTGTCCCAAAAAGTGGTCCAGCGGCTGGCCGGAATCAAAGCGGACTCCCGATCGATGACCGACGCGGGCTACGATACCCTCACTCCCCGCGAGCAGGAAATATTTGCGCTTCTGGCCGAAGGGCATTCCCTGAAAGACATCGGCGAACGGTTGTTCATCAGTCCCAAGACCGTTGAAAACCACCGTACCAACATCATGCGCAAACTCGGCGTCCGCAGCAGCCTTGAACTGATCCGGTATGCGGCCAAGGTCGGCATCATCGACCTCGACCTTTGGAAAGACTGACCCGGCTTTTCTCGCTGACCATTCCGCCCACGTCCCTTCTCCGCAGGAAAAAATCCCGACCATCAGCTTTTTCCTTATTGAAATGAGGTTGGCTCTCTATGGACAACCCACCAAAATTATTTAATAAATGACCAAAGCCGCGAGGGGGGTCCATGACCGAAGACTTCAGCGATCTGGTCCGATTGATCCGGAGCCTTCAGCGGCTGGAAGGTCATCCGGATTGTTTCGGCACCGCCGATCACGCTTGCGGGCAGACTGAATGTGCTTGGCGTGAATACTGTCTGAGATCGGATGGAGAGCCGATGTATTGGTCCGAGGAGATCCAGTGAGAATCTATCGATGGTGTGGTTGAACTCTCTCCCTCGCGTTCCGGCAGGGAGCTATCCACCCCATCAAGGAGAGGTGCAGGCATGGAAAAAAGAGCAAACCGGCGCCATGCCATCGATACGGCTATCGTCTGCAGTCATTTGGCCACGGTGGGTTCCTGCGAAACGGTTGACGGCCGGATGAGGAACTGCTGCGTCAATGGAATACACGCCGAACTCAAAGCGGTCTTCAAGGCGGGGACGATCCTGGTGGTCAGAGCCACCGGCAGTTCGCGCGGGTACTCCAGGGACGAAGGATTCCGATCCCTGGCACTGGCCGAAGTTAAATGGTCGCTGCCCAGGTTCGTGGAAGGAGATGTCTGTTATGCCACCGGCCTGAAGTACCTCGTGGTTTAGCCGGAGGCAATCCATCCATCCAACCGAAAGGAGGAGGCGCTATGAAATCCGGTATCTTTTTCACGGGTTCGGGGCCGATCGTCGTTTTAACCTCTTATACATCGCTGACCGCCCCCAATTTTGTGGAAAAACTGGCAGCCAAGGGGATCAGCAAGTTCATCGCTTATGAGGTAGCGATGGATGAAGTCAAAAGGAAGTATGGGAAACATTTTGAGGTCATCCTGAAGGACCTGCACCAGACCGACGACCTGCGGGTTCTGGACTACGACGGTCATCGCGTCTTCCGGAATTTCACGCTCAGCCAACTCGGCCAACCGATTTATCACGAACCCTAAGTCTGCGGCTGGCTGCGATCCGCTTGAAAGGAGGCCCGCATGCCTGAAACCCACGATGATGTCATTCGCGAAAAACACCTGCCGAGGGTCGGACACACGGTCCGCAGCAGAAAATACCGCACCTTGTGGCGGGTCATTGAGAAAAAAGAAGTCTGGCTCAACACCAGCGACGATCCCGAAACCGGGGATTGCCGGACGATGCCGGCCATCTATCTATGCTATTGGCGTGTTCAGGATGGCAAACCACCCGGATTCGGCAAGATGCTGGGTTATGCCTACTCGCTGCACGACAACACTTTTGACGCGAATTGGGAAATCGTTTCATGAGGCGAAGCCTTCCTTCTCATCCTGATGGCGCTCCACGGCCGGAGGGGGAGAGAGGGGTTTCCGCTCGGCAGCGAAACCCAAAAGGTGCTCACGCATTCCAGTGCCCAGTGCGAGTGCATCGCTGAACCGGTCTGGAACCAAAAGGAGGTCAACATGTTCAAGCACATCCTGTTGCCGACGGACGGCTCGGAATTGTCCGTAGCGGCGATCCAACAGGGAGTTCGTTTCGCCAAGAGCATCGGCGCGAAGGTGACAGGCCTTTGCGTGATGCCGCATCAGCATGCGTTTTTCTACGAAACGGAAATTCCCATGGAAGCGCTGGAGCAGGCCGCCAAGCGATATAAGCAGCAGGCCGACAAGTATCTGGCGGTGATCGAAAAGACCGCCCAGGATGCGGGGGTCGCTAGCAGCGTCGTTTATGAAAGCAACGATTCGCCCTACGACGCCATCATTCGCGTGGCCGAGCAGAAAGGTTGCGACCTGATCATGATGGCCTCTCACGGCCGGCGGGGCGTCGGCGCCCTCTTGCTCGGGAGCGAGACTCAAAAGGTGCTGACCCACTCCAAGATTCCGGTTCTGGTGTTCCGCTGAGCCGGGGGTCCCGGATCCGCTGCTCAGGATGATTCGTCGCTGGGGTAAACGTCCTGGCGGCGGTGGGGCAGGAAGTAGCGCATGGGGTGGCCTCGGACGGAATCGAGGAGCCCGGCGTCCAATGTGGCCAGCAGGAGGCCTTCACGGCCGCTCACCTCCGTGGCGATCGGCCGGCCGTCCGGGCCGATCGCCAGAGCCACTCCCGGAAACGTCAAGCTGGCGCCGTTGGCGCCGGTTTGATTGCACGCCACGACGAAGACGCCGTTGTCGAAAGCGCGGGCCGGAAGATGCCGCAGCCAGGAGTCGAGCTTTTCCGCCGGCGTGCCGCGCGGGGAGGCATGCGGCATGAAGATTACATCGGCGCCGGCCAGCGCCATGCGCGTCGACAGCTCGGGGAAGTGGGCATCGTAGCAGAGTTGGATGCCGAAGCGGATTCCCGCGGCCTCAAAAATCGGGATGCGCCGCCCGGCAGCGAAGGTGCTTTTTTCAGGCGGAGCGATGTGCAGTTTGCGGTATACACCGCCCCATCCCTCCGGACGGGCAACCAGATGGCTCGCGAAGATGCTGCCTGTCACATCCTTTTCAGCTACGCCCGCCAGAATGACAACCTGATGCCGTTTGGCCAGCATGCACAGATCGTCGGCGATGGTTCCGGGAAGGGACGTGGCCGACTCGCGGATGCCTGGATCCACGCCGTAGCCCGTGATATTCATTTCCGGGAAGCAGACGACGGCGGCGCCCTCTCCGGCCGCGGCGCCCACCCAACCCTCCATGCGGTCGAGATTTTCTTTAACCCGGCCCCTGGGAGAGTTGAAGATGACAGCGGCGATGCGAACGGTTTGCATGATTCCCGTTTTAAGTTTTATGTGTTAAGCGATAAGCAAAAGCCTGTCAGCCAAGGCTCTATCTTCTGCCACCGAAAATGGTGAGACCTGCCAGGACCACTTAAAACTTACCACCTAAAACTTAAAACTATTTTATACATCAAACTGCGCCCTGATTTTAAAAACCCTCGTGGCCGGCAAGTTGAGGATCTCGGTGATGCCGGTTTCGGCGCTGATCGCCTTCAAATTCGCCTCGATTTCCGCCATGGACGGGGCAATGAAGGTGAACCACACGTTGAAGGTGTTCTCCCGCAGGTAGTTGTGCGTAACACCGGGGCGGCGGTTGACGGTTTCGGCGAACTGCGCGAGTTTCTCGGGCGGGACGCTGGCGGCGCAGAGCGTGCTCACATAGCCCAGTGCGCCCGGCACAAAGTTGCCTCCGATGCGCCGGATGATTCCCGATTGCTTCAAACGCAGGACCCGGTCGATCACCTCCTGCTCGGTCAGCCCGATTTCCCGGGCGACCGCCAGATAAGGGCGGGAGTCAATCGGAAAGTCGGATTGGATCCGGTTCAGAATGGACCGATCCGCTTCGTCCAGCAGATTGTCGTTTTCAGGCATCGCCGAGCTCATTATTCTCTGAACACTCCCTCCAAGATGCGCACCTGCACCGTGCGGCTGCGCGGACCATCGAATTCACAGAAAAAAATGCCCTGCCAGGTGCCGAGGACCAGATGGCCGTTTTCAACGGCAATGGTTTGAGAGGTGCCTACCAGCGTCGATTTGACATGAGCCGGCGAATTGCCCTCTATATGACGATAATCCGCTTTCCAGGGCACCATCTGGTTCAGCACCATCAAGAGATCTTTTCGAACGCTCGGATCGGCGTTTTCATTGATGGTGACGCCGGCCGTGGTGTGCGGTACGTAAACCAGGCACAGCCCGTGCCGCACGCCGCTCTCAGCCACCAGCCGACCGATTTCCGCGGTGATGTCCACCAATTCGGTTCGATCGCGGGTTTTAACGGTCAGCACCATGACGATCTTTCTCCGGCGATCGGCCCGGGCCGTCAAACAAAAAAGCCCTGCCGCGTCGGCAGGGCTTTTTCTGCAGCCATAAACGTCACTTCGTGAGCATCAGACGCAACCGGTTGGTTTGGGAAGGCCGGCCATTTTGCATGCTCCCTTGCCCGGTCCGGAAGGAAACAGCTCGTAAATGTGCTTCAGTTTGAAGCCGGTGACCTTGGAAAGAACCCGTACCATGGGGGCGATGCCGTTCTTCTCGTAGTAATCGCGGAGAACTTCGATGAGCTTCTTATGCTCGTCGTTCAGTTCCTCGATGCCTTCCTGATGCTTCACCCACTGGACCCATTCCGGCCCCCAGTTGGAGTAAGAATCAATGAAACCGTCTTCGTCCACCGTGAAGCTTTTTCCCATCCATTCGACTGTCGGCATGAATTATCCTCCTTTACGTGTTTTGATGTATGGTTAGGCAGTTAGCCTGCATCCGCGTTTTTGAATGTTAATTTCTAATGGATGCCGGCGGATATGTCAATACGAAAAATAGCCCTCCGGCGGCCGGCTGTCCCTCGCCGAAGGAATCCGGCCGGTTGAACCATCGGACGGATGGCGGGACCGAGTATTGATCAATATTCACGAGGGGTTTGATTGAGCTGCTCCAGGGTGAACACCGGTCCGTCCTTGCAAACGAACTCCTTGCCGATATTGCAGCGGCCGCACATGCCGATTCCGCATTTCATGCGGTTTTCCAACGACATGATGATTTTGTCGTGGGGGTAGCCCAGCTTGTCCAGCACCGGCTGGGTGAACTTGATCATGATCGGCGGGCCGCAGATGATGGCGTACGTATCGTTGCCGGCGGGCGGCGCCTTCTTCTCGGTGACGGCCGGAACAAAACCAACGTTGTATTTCCAGCCGGGGTCGCTGGTGGCGTCCACCGTGATGTGCATGTTGATATCGTCGCGCCGCTCCCACGCTGCCAACTCCTCGCGGTACAGGAGCATGCCGGGGCTGCGCGCGCCGTAAATCACATGAATGTCTTTGAATTTTTTGCGGTTTTCAGGATTCAGCATGTAGACGATAGAGGACCGCAAGGTGGTGAAGGCAAACCCGCCGCCGATGATCACCACGTTCTTGCCCTCCATCCTTTCCCAGGGGTACCAGTTGCCCATAGGGCCGCGGATACCCATGATATCGCCGGGCTTCATGGCGTGCAGGAAGGATGACACCAGTCCGACCTTGTTCACCGTGAACTTGACGAACCCCTTTTCGGTGGGCGACGAGGCGATCCCGATGGGGATTTCGCCCTTGCCGGTCACCGACAGCTCGGCGAACTGACCGGCCTTATATGCGAACTTCTGTTCGTCCGCCGGGTTGAGAAAAACAAATTTGAAGGTCTTGAGGTTTTTGTCCTCGGTCTCGACGGAAATGTCGTCGATTCGAACGGGGTATGGCAAATAGGGATTTTGCACGTTGATCCTCCCTCGTCATTCTATGGCGCAGGCCTCGCCGGACGCGGCGAAGCCGTTCATCATCACAGCCACTCGGCGGATGTCGATGTTGACCGGGCACAGGCGTACGCAGCGACCGCAGCCCACGCACTGGATCCCCCGGTCGTACTTGTCCACGAAATATTTCAGCTTGTGCATGAAGCGCTGGCGCACCCGATGCAGCTTGGTGCCGCGGGGGTTGTGGCCGGTGCCGTGCATCGTGAAGAGCGGGAACATGCAGCTGTCCCAGTTTTTCATCCGTACCCCGGATGCTCCGCGGGTTTCGTCCTGGATATCGAAGCACCAGCAAGTGGGGCAGGAGTACGTGCAGGTGCCGCAGTTGATGCAGGCGAAGGACACATCCTCCCAGAAGGTGGCGCTGTACAGATCGTTATTGGGCAGTGACCTCAGGTTATCGGTCGGCACGAAGGAGGTGATCTTTTTTTCGGCCGTCTGACGCATGGCCGCGATGGTCTGATCGGCTTCCTTAACGGCGGCGGTCTTCCAACCGCCGGCGGCGAGGAATTTGGCGCCTTTCTCCGTGAGCACCTTGGCCAAGTAGTGATCGCCCGCGTCGGCCAGCAGTACGTCCAGGCCCTCCTCGTGGTAAGGCCCACAGCCGGCCGAGGTGCAGAAGCAGGCGCTGCAGGGCGATTCGCAGCCGAGGCCGATGAGGGTGGTCGATTCGTAGGCCTTGAGCCAGTAGGGGTCCTGGTAGTCGGGGGTGTCGAAATTCAGGCGCACCAGCTCGAAGGCCTTGGCGTCGCACGGTCGGATGCCGATGACGGCCCGGGGCGAGTAATCCTTGGCAGCTTCCCGCATCTGGTGGTGATCCTCACGGCTTTCGTCGAGCGAGTAGTCGAACATCACCTCGGACTGCGGGTAGATGATGGCCTTGGGCGAAAGGCGCGTGTTCAGGCAGGAGAGGTCCGGCTGGACGCCGTTCGTCAGCGGTTTGAAGCTGTGAAATTCCTTTTCTTTCACCGGGCCGAACAACCGGTAGGCCGCGGCCGCCTGGTTCAGGCCGGGCGCCCACAGGCTTTTGTCGATCTTGATGATTTTCATTGGCGATGCCTCTGCGTCAGAATAGGTCACTTGATGAAATCGTTCGGGTCGCTCGGCCGGTAAACATCGAGCGGCGGCCGCACGTCCAGACTCAGGCCGGCCTCCCAGCCGAAGAGGTCCAGGCAGTCCTTTTCGAGTTTCTTGGTGAACACGCGCATGTTGATGCCCACGGGGCAGGAGCGTTCGCAGGATCCGCAGTCCGTGCAGCGGCCGGCGCAGTGATAGGCCCGCAGGAAGTGGAAGGTGCGCACGTCGCTGGGGTCCTGGCCCTTGCCGACCCACTGCGGCCGGGACTCGTCCACAAAGCAGGTTGGGCAGTAGCACAGAGGGCAGGCGTTGCGGCAGGCGTAGCAGCGCACGCAGGGCGAAAGCAGGTCCTCGAAGTACTTCCAGCGCTGCTCCGGGCTCATGGCCTCGACCGCGCGCACGTCGGCATAGCGGTCGATTCCCTTTTGTTCCTCGACCGGCGCGGCCACCAGTTCATCGTGGATCACCGGGTTGCGGTGGATGCACAGCGAGCAGTTGTGCTGCAGGACGTCTTTTTTATCGAAGCTCTGGCTGAAACCGTTGCCCGTGGCGGTGACCTGCGTTTCGGTTTCGATCACGGCGGTGATCTCCCCCGGGCACTTCAGGGCGATCTTGCGCTTGTCCACCATGCCCTGGCACGGGACACCGATCACCACCAGTTGCTCGCGCTTGATCTTGTTTTCGATGATGTGGGTCACGATGTTGCGCGAGTCGCAGCCCTTGGCCACGATCCCGATCTTCTCCTTGCGGTCGGTCAGGTAGTTGGCCAGGTTGATGCCGCAGTGGCTGTCCCAAACGAGCTTGGCGGCCTCCGCCGGGTTCTTGGCGAAATGCGGCTCGTTCATCATCGGGATCGTACCCTGGCGAAACCCGATGACCATGTTTACGGCGCCGGACGCCAACAGCCGCCCGGCGATTTCCCTGATTTTTTCGGCATAGCTCAGCATGTCAGGCAACCTCAGCCAGTTTCTTGGTGAAATCGGGATTCGGACCCAGTGCCCGGATGGCGTTCGTGACCTGGGTGACTACCTCGACGAACTTGGTGGATTCGGCCGACGAGATCCAGGAGAACTGCAGACGGCCGGGTTCGATCCCCATGTGTTCCATGAGATTCTTGAACAACGCGAATTTGCGGCGGGCGTAGTAATTACCTTCCAGGTAATGGCATTCTCCGGGATGTCACCCGGAAACCCAGACACCGTCGGCCCCTTCGCGCAATGCAGCCAGGAAGAACTTCGGGTCCATGCGGCCGGTGCAAGGGATGCGGATCACCCGAATGTTGGGTGGGTATTCCATGCGGCTGACGCCGGCCAGGTCGGCGGCGCCGTAGCTGCACCAGTTGCAGAGGAAGGCAGCGATCTTCGGTTCCCAATCACTCATTGTTTTCTCCTTGTAAAGATGCTGGATGAAAAAAAGACATCCGTCCGCTTCGTATCCCGTATCGAGTATCCTGCATCCAGTACCTTGTCCTTAAACCGCTTCGCTCAGACTGAAGATCTGGGCGAAGACCTGGTCGTTGTCGAATCCCTTCAGGTGGATGGCTCCCGAGCGGCAGGAGGCGACGCACAGGCCGCAGCCCTTGCAGAGCACCGGGTTGACTTGAGCCCTGCCGGCGAACATGCCCTTCTCGGTCCAGGACGGAGCCGAGTAGGGGCAGACCGAAACGCACACACCGCACTGGCTGCACATGCGCGGATCGATCTCGGCCACCGTGCCGCTGGTGTAGATCTTCTTGCGTGCGAGCAGGGTTACGGCGCGGGAGGCCGCGGCCTGGCCCTGGGCGATGGCCTCATCGATCGGCTTCGGATAGTGCGCCAGTCCGCACAGGAAGACGCCGTCGGTCGCGAACTCCGAGGGCCCCAGCTTGGCGTGGCGTTCAACAAAGAACCCGTCCTCGTTCAGGGGCACCTTGAAGAAATTGGCCAGTTTTTCGTCCCGGTTGGGGATGACGGCCGTGGCCAGGGTGATCAGATCGGTTTCGATTTCAACCGGCCGACCGATGATGGGGTCGGTCGTCGTTACGAGCAGCTTCCCGCCGGCCACTTTGACGACGGGCTTCTGCTCCAAGGTGTAGCGGATGAAGATGACGCCGAGCGTCCGGGCCTTTTTGTACAGAAGCTCGCGTTCGCCATAGGTGCGCATGTCCCGGTACAGCACAAATACGTTCATGTCCGGGTTCATTTCCTTGAGGTGAATGGCGTTGTCCACGGAGTGGGTGCAGCAGACGCGCGAACAGTAGGGCCGCTGCGGTTCACGGGAGCCGACGCACTGGATGAAGACGGCGCTGTTCAGAGCCTTGAGCGCGGGATCCCCGGCGATGATCTTGCGGTCCAGTTCGAGGCTGGTCACAACTCGCGGGTCGCTGCCATAGGCATATTCCTGCGGGGTGTGGGCTGATCCGCCGGTGGCGATGACGGCCACGCCGTGCTCCAGGATCTGCTCCGCGCCGTCGCTCGACAGCGTGCTCTTGAAACTGCCCACGAACCCGTCCACCTTAGTCAGAGCGGCCTTCAGGTGCACGTGGATTTTCGGGTCTTTTTCGATATCGGCCGTCATCTCGGCCAGTTTCTTCTGCACATCCTCGCCTTTGGCAGTGCGGAAAAGGTTGTGGGCCTGCCCGCCGAGCCGGTCGCTTTTCTCAACGATGTGCGTATCGTAGCCCTGACGCGCCAGGCTGCGTGCCGCCGCCATGCCGGAAAGCCCGCCGCCGATTACCAGGGCCGTCGGGTTGATGTCCAGCTCCGCCTCTTTGAGCGGCTGGATGAGGGCTGCTTTGGAGACCGCCATGCGTACCAGGTCCTTGGCCTTTTTGGTAGCCAGCTCCGGGTTGTTGCGGTGCACCCATGAATCGTGGTTGCGGATGTTGGCCATCTCAAAGAGATATTTGTTCAGGCCGGCGTTGATGAGGGTCTCCTGAAAGAGCGGTTCATGGGTCTTGGGCGTGCAGGCCGCCACGACGACCCGATTGAGGTTCTTTTGCTTGACGATCTGGCTGATCGTCTCCTGGGTGTCCTGGGAGCAGGAATACAGGTTGTCGGTGGCGAATTCCACGTAGGGCAGGGTCTTGGCGTACTCGGCGACCGACGGCACATCGACGACGCCGGCGATGTTGATGCCGCAGCGGCACACGAACACCCCGATGCGCGGCCGGGCGTTGGTCACGTCGGTTTCGGGCACGGCTTCCCTGACTTTGGTCAAGGTGTTGCGGGCGGAGGCGAGAATTTCACCGGCAGCCGTGGCCGCCGCGCTGGAGTCGACGACCGACTGCGGAATGTCCTTGGCTCCCTGAAATGCGCCGCAGACGAAGACTCCCGGCTTGGAGGTGGCCACCGGGTTGAAGGAATCCGTCTTGCAGAAACGCCCCTCGGTGAGCTCGATGCCCATGTTTTTAGCCATCTCCGCCACGGCCGGGGAGATCTGCAGGCCGATCGACAGCACGATCATGTCGAAGGTCTCGACCACCAGGCTTCCGTTTTCGGTGACATAGCGGACCTCAAGGTCGCCGCTGTCCCCGACCGGGGTGATGGAATGCACGCGGCTGCGGATGAAGCGCACGCCGTGCTTGTCCTTGGCGCTGTTGTAGAAGCGTTCGAAGTCCTTGCCGTGGGTACGGATGTCCATGAAGAAGACGGCGCAGTCCAGCCCGGCCCCGGCGTGCTCCTTGGCGATCACCGCTTCCTTGATGGCATACATGCAGCACACCGAAGAGCAGTAGGAATTGTCGCAGCGGTTCATGTCCCGGGAGCCCACGCACTGGAACCAGGCCACTTTCTTCGGCTCCTTGTGATCGGACATGCGCACGAGGTGGCCGCCCGTGGGGCCGGATGCCGAAAGCAGGCGCTCCATCTCCATAGCGGTGATCACATTGGGGTGTTTGGCGTAGTTGTAAGTGTCGAACTTGGAAGGGTCGAAAGGCTCGAATCCCGGCGCCAGGATGATCGAGCCGACGTTGACCTCCACGGTTTCATCCTGCATGCTGTGATCGATGGCATCCACCCCGCAGAATTCCACGCAGACCTTGCAGCCTCCGGTCTTGAAGTGCACGCACTTGGTGCGGTCGATGGCCGGCGTGTTCGGCACGGCCTGAGCGTAAGGCACATAGACCGGCTTGCGTCCTTTAAGACCCATGTCGTATTCGGACGGAATCGGCTGGCCCGGATGCAGGGTGACCTTTTCCTTTACTTTGTCGTAGGTGATATGGCCGGTGGGGCATACGAACGCGCAGGCCCCGCAGGCGATGCAGGCCTCGGTGTTGATGCTGAACGGTGTGTCGACCCGCATGTCCAGGCCGCGCTGGGTCAGCGTGATGGCGTTGGCGCCGATGCGTTCGCACATGCGCGTGCACAGGCCGCACAGGATGCACGTGTCGTCGCCTGTCTGAAAGCGCGGTTTTTCGATTCCGTAGGACTTGGCGATCGCTTGAACGGCGGTGGACTCCGGGCAGCGCGCCAGCATCATCTCGACGATCAGCTTGCGCCCCTCGCGGACGATCTCCGTATCGGTCTTGACCTCCATTCCTTCCCAGATCGGGTAGTTGCAGGAGGTGACGTAGCGTGTCCGGCGGCCGTCGAACACCTCGACCGTGCACAGCCGGCACATGCCGGCGGGATCCAGCGCCTTGTGATGGCACATGGTCGGAATGTCGACTCCGAATTTTTCGGCCACCTGGAGAATGTACTGGCCTTTTTCGCCTTGGACCGTCTGACCGTTGAGTTTGAACGTAATCATGATGTCGTTTCCTCGTGGAGATCAGCAGATCTTAATTGCATCGAACTTGCAACCGTCGTAGCAGATCCCGCATTTAATGCATTTATCTTGATGGATGCTATGAGGCTTCTTCTTGTCTCCGGCCACTGCCTCCTGGGGGCACTTCTGGAAGCACACATGGCATCCGGTGCAAACCTCCGCATCGATTTCGTAATGAAACAGCGGCTTGCAGATGCCTGCCGGACATTTCTTGTCGCGGATATGGGCTTCGTATTCGTGCCGGAAGTACAAAATATTGGTCAGCACCGGGTTGGGCGCGGACGTCCCCAGGCCGCAGAGCGAAAATTTCTGCATCATCATACCGAGCTCTTCCAGTAGGTCGATGTCGCCCTCTTTTCCGCGGCCCTGGCAGATGTCGGTCAGGATGTCCAGCATGTTTTTAAGCCCCTCGCGGCAGGGGTTGCATTGCCCGCAGGACTCATCCTTTAGGAAGTCCACGAAATAGCGGGCGACGTCCACCATGCAGGTGTCCTGGTCCATGACGATCATCCCGCCAGAGCCCATGATTGAGCCGACCTTGGAGAGTTCGTCGAAGTCCACCGGGAGATCCAGGAACTGCTCCGGAATGCAGCCGCCGGAAGGGCCTCCGGTCTGGACGGCCTTGAATTTTTTCTTCTTGGGGATCCCGCCGCCGATGTCGAAAATGATCTGCCGCAGGGTGGTTCCCATAGGCACTTCCACCAAGCCGGTGTTCACGACCTTGCCGACCAGGGAGAAAATTTTGGTGCCTTTGCTTTTTTCGGTTCCGATCCCGGCATACCACGCCGCACCCTGGTTGATGATAACGGGAACGTTGGCCCAGGTTTCAACGTTGTTCAGGTTGGACGGGCCTTCCCGGAATCCTTTTTCAACGGTGTGGACGTACTTGGCACGCGGGCGGCCGGGTTTGCCCTCCAGGGAGGACATCAGCGCAGTGGATTCCCCGCACACGAAAGCACCGCCGCCGCGGCTGATGCGGATGTCATAGTCAAATCCGCTACCCAGGATGTTTTTCCCAAGCAGCCCGAGGCTTCTGGCACTTCGCAGAGCCATGGTGAGGTTCGTGACGGCCAAGGGGTATTCATGCCGCACATAGACGTAGCCGTCGTTGGAACCGATGGCGATGGCTCCGATGATCATGCCTTCGATGACGCTGTGAGGGTTGCCTTCGAGGAGACTGCGGTCCATGTAGGCGCCGGGGTCGCCCTCATCGGCATTGCAGATGACATAGCGTTGGCCTTCATGCCGCCGGCAGGACTCCCACTTGATGCCGGTGGGGAATCCCCCGCCCCCGCGTCCGCGCAGGCCGGATTTTTTTATTTCGCTGAGGATGTCCTGGGGCGTCAGATCAAAGAGCGCCTTGGTCAGTGCGGCATAGCCGCCCACGGCAATGTAGTCATCGATGCTGGTCGGATCGATCAGCCCGTTGTTGCCGAAAATGATGCGCTTCTGGAGTTTGTAGAAAGGGATCTCGTGCTCGTGGCTGATTTTCTTTTTGGTGACGGGGTCTTTGTAAATCAGCTTGTCGACCAGTTGCTGCCCGATCAACGTCGTTTTGACGATGTCGGGCACTTTCTCCGGAGTCACCTGCGGATAGAAGACGCCCTCCGGGTGGATGACCATGATCGGCCCCTTTTCACAGAAGCCGTGGCACCCGGTGAGCTTCACCTGCACCTTTTCCTGCAGGTTGTGTTTAGCCAGTTCCTCCTGCAACACGGTGTGGACCTTGGCCGTCCCATAGGCGCCGCAGCCCGATCCGGCACAAAGCGAAATGAGCTTCTGGCTCTTTTGGCTCTTCGCCTGCAGCGAATTCCTCAGTTTTTCCAGCGCTTCTCTGTTCTGTAGTTTTGCCATGGCCGAGAGTAACCTCCGTGCTCCGCGCCCGAACCGCCTAGGACGAAATATTCCGGTAGTTTTCGATGACTTTAAGGGCGGATGAACGGTCCAAACCGCCGTGGGTTTCCTTGTTGACTGTCATGACCGGCCCGGAGGCGCAGCACCCGATGCAACGCACCCCTTCCAATGTGAACAGCCCATCCGTTGTTGTCCCGCCTTCTTGGGTTTTGAAGTCGGCCTTGAGAGCATCCATCACTTTTTCAGCCCCCCGCACATGGCAGGCGGTACCGGTGCAGACATGAACGATAAATTTACCGCGAGGAACCAGACTGATGGTTTTGTAAAAAGTAGCCACGCTGAAAATGTGGCTTTTGCGGACCCCCAGCTTTTCCGCCAGCACGGGGACGATTTCAGGAGGGACGAAATTATAGATGTCGCTGATGTCCTGCATGATCATCAGCAGGGCTTCTTTGTCATTTTCGTAACGAAGGATGATCTCGTCGATTTGCTTCCAATCGATGTCTATTTTCGATCGCATGCGTTCGTTTCCTTTGGCAAAGTAGTGACCGGGCCGACAGGCGAAGGCTTAATTTGAAGGCATGAAGGCTGTTGCGTCGGATGGAGGCGGAGAGGGATCCCTTGCGGGAATCCAGAGCCGTGAAAAAACAATGTTTTTGCGTTAACCCGTATCATTTAAGAGGCGTGGGCTTCAAATCGTACCGGGCAGTTTTCGACGCAGGCACCGCAGCCGGTGCAGCGATCCTGGATGATGCTGCGAGCGCGTTTCTTGACTTTGACCTTGAAATTGCCCGGTGACCCCTCAACGGATTCCAAGTCTGCGTAAGTGATCAACTCGATGTTCATGTGCCGGCCGACCTCGACCAGTTTGGGCGAGATGATTCACATGGCGCAGTCGTTGGTGGGGAAGGTCTTGTCCAATTGAGACATGACCCCGCCGATGGACGGCGATTTTTCAAGTAGGTAGACGTAGTAGCCGGAGTTGGCCAGATCCAGGGCCGCCTGCATTCCGGCGATCCCCCCTCCGACCACCATGACCGATCCAATCACGCTTTGACTCATGCGTTGAACCTCCTCGTGTGCGTTGGTCAACGGGTTGATTTAGGACTCGCGTGCCCAGCGCGGGAGGAACACAGCAAATCCGGATTTATTGCACGAAGAGAGCAGGTTACTCTCATCAAATTCGATTGTCAAGTCAATTCGGCTAATTGCAGGAGGTTTTGCCGCATAGCCAAAAAAATACGAATATGGCGTAATTTTGAAACGTTAAAGGCGGCGCGTCGCTGCGTCAAGCCGGCCGATGCCAGCCGTTTCATGGAGGGCAGGTTGAGAAGGGCGGGGGTTCGATCGTATCAAAAAATATTCCGGAAGCGGCTTGTGCCGCTTCCGGGGGGCAGTGAGGGGGGCTTTGGGTATTTTATCAGGCCGCCAGACGGAACGCTTTGTCAGCAGCGTTGCGCAATTCGGCAGGGGTGAACGGTTTGGGGACATATCCGACCGCCCCCATTCTGGCACCTTCAACCGCTGTTTCGATACTGGCGTATCCGGTGACGATAACGACCCGGGCGGACGGCTGGCGCTCGCGAATCGCCGCCAGGAGTTCCAACCCCTTGACGCCGGGCATCTTGAGATCGAGAATCACCAGCCCATAAGTTCCGACCGTAAGCTTTTGCTCGGCATCGGCTTTGCTGGTCGCCTGTTCAATTTCAAAGCCCTTTTTGGCCAGAATCTTGCGGATGTTGTTGTTGACGGCCACTTCGTCGTCGATGACCAAGACGCGCTGCTGGTCGGCCTGGGGTTGCAGGCCTTCACGGACGGCAGCCTGGGGCTTCAGGCGGGCCGTCATGGTTTTTTTGAGCTCTTCGTAGGGCATCACCACCCGGTCTTCCATATACAGGTTCTTTGCATAATCCGGCCCGGCGGCGGCGGCGACCTCTTCCGCGTCAAATGGCAGGTCCGGTCCGAGCCATCGGCGTTGGTCTGCGGTCGGCGCAGCTGCAGGCTTGGCCTTTTTAGCCTTGAGTTGCGGACATTCGCCGCTTTTAGTGCCGGCCTTGCATGTGGCGCCCAGTTTTTTGAAGATGTCGCAGACCATCTGCCCTACCTGGCAATAATGGGGCATGGAGTCGGGCACTTTCACCTCGACCACCGGCACGTCCGACCGGGACAGGCTGACGGCGTACTCCGTCCCCACCGCCTTTTCCACCTCGCGGCGGTCAAAGGGGATGTCCACATCGATGCGGGCGGAATCGCCTTTAAGGCGGGCGGCCATATTCTTCTTCAGCTCTTCATAGGGCAGATAGGCGACGCCCTCACGTCCGAGCTGATGAACATATTCCGGCCCGGTGACCGAGACGACTTCATCGTAAGTGAAAGGTTGGTCGATTCCCACCAGTCGCCGCACGTCGGCTCCATCGGGCTTGGCAGCGGTTTTTTTGGCCTTTTTCTGAGGGCACTCGCCGCTTTTGGTTCCGGCCTTGCACGTGGCACCGAGCTTCTTGAAGATGTCGCAGACCATCGTTCCGACGGCGCAGTAATTGGGCAGCGTCGAGGGAAGCTTTACCTCCACCACCGGCATGTCGGAGCGTCCCAGCATTTTGACGTAGTTTTCATCGGTCGCCTGCTCCACCTCCTTGGCTTCGAAGGGTGCGTCGAGGTCGATCACGTCGATCAGTTCTTTTTCAGCAGCACTCGTGCGCGCTTCCGAAAGCTTTCCGGACAGGGCCTGGCCGACCTTTGTGCGCAGCTCCTGCGGCGTGAAAGGCTTGGGAATGTAATCCAGAGCGCCCAGGCGGATGGACTTCATCGCCGTGTCGGTTGAGGCAAAGGCTGTCATGATCATGGCTTTGGTGAGCGGCCATTGATTCTTGACCATTTTGAGAAGCTCCAGGCCGTTCTTGCCGGGCATGATAATGTCGGAGATCAGCAAGGCATAGGAATCCTTGGCCAGCTTTTCGAGGGCTTCATCAGCATTTAATGCTGTCGTGACGTCATAGTTTTTCTTCGAGAGGATTTTTTTCACGTTCTGACAAATGTTGGCCTCATCGTCGACCACTAGGATTTTGACCGGTGCCATATGCGCTTCTCCTTTTCGGGTTTGATATGCGTTTTTCGTTTTGTTGGAAACCGTTAAGCAGAAGCTGTGCCACGCCGTTATAATCCGAAATCAGGTAAATCTTGATGAACTTGTAAAAAGTCGTCGCTCCGGCGCAGGCCGGAGCCCAGGAATTCTGCAACCGCTTAAAAATAATGGATTACGGCTTTCGCCGGAATGACAGAAAAACATACTTGGCGACTTTTTACGAAGCCATCAAAATTTTAAATAGTTAGAAAAATGCGGCGGGTGGGTGGTGGATGATGTATATTTTTTTTATACACGAGATCCGAAAGAAGAGATCCGGCCGGGGCCGGCCTACGACCGGCGAAAGACCGGTTAAAAACACTGTGATTGAAAGAAAACTCGTTTAGCCCTGATTGGCCTCGGCGGGACCGAAACGGGCAATAGGTTGGTGTATAAAAAAATTATACGCTGTATTTTTTTTCGGCGGCAACGCACCCGCCCGGATCATTTATCCGTTTCAGATTGCGAATGGGTGGGGTTCGGAGGGCGCTTGGCGCTGATCCCGTGCTTTCTCAGCAGATTCTGAAAATTGGTTCGCTGCAGGCCCGTAGCCTTTGCAGCACGCGTGACATTCCAATCATTCTGGGCAAGGGCTTGCAGCAGAAAACTTTTCTCCACTTCGTTTACGGATGTGCGGCGAATCGCTTTTTTCAGCTGTTTCAGATCATCCTTGGTGCGGAGTGGAGGATGCTCGACTTCCTTATCGGAAGTGGTCGTCTCGGGCAGGTCGAGATCTTCGGCCGTCAGCCGGCCCCCCTCGCAAAGAATCACCGCCCGTTCGATCACGTTGCGCAGCTGGCGAACATTGCCGGGCCAGTCATAGTCCTCCAGCCGGTGGACGACATCCGGGTCTATCCCCCCAATCATCTTGTTCATCCGGCGGCTGTAGTGGCGCAGGAAGTGCTCCGCAATCGGCAGGATATCGGTCTTCCGCTCCCTCAGCGGCGGCAGCAGGATGGGATAGACGAAAATGCGGTAGTAGAAGTCTTCCCGAAACGCGCCGGCCGTCACCAGGTTTTCCAGATTTTTATTCGTGGCAAAAATGAGACGTACATCCACCTGGCGGGGAGCCGCGGCACCCACCGGCCAGAATTCGCGCGTTTCCAGGAAACGCAGCAGTTTGCTCTGGACGCCAGGGCTGATGTTGCCGATTTCATCCAGGAACACGGTTCCATGGTCGGCCAGCTGAAAGATGCCGGCCTTGTCCTTTTCGGCTCCGGTGAAGGCGCCCCGGGTATGCCCGAAGAGCTCGCTTTCCAGCAGGTTGGAACTCAGCGTGGCGCAGTCGACGGCAAAAAAAACCTCGTCCCGCCGCCGGCTGTTGGCATGGATGGCCCGGGCAATGAGCTCCTTGCCGGTGCCGCTCTCACCGCCGACGAGCACGGTGGAGTCGGTGGGGGCCACTTTTGCAACCATCGCAATCACCTGACGGATCTTGTAGCTGTCTCCGACCAGCTGGTGTGCTGTGGCGCGCGGAGGCGGGGCCGCTGTCGGGGCCTGGTCGCTGTTCGATGATTGCGCGATTGCGAGAGCCTGCCGGACGACTGCGCGGATTTCATCCGGGGTAAAGGGCTTGGGCAGGTAGTCCACGGCGCCGAGTTTCATGACCTCCACGGCCGATGACACGCTGGCATAGCCGGTCATCACGATGACCGGCATGCGCGGGTTGAGTTCCTTGACCCGCCGCAATACTTCCATCCCGCCGAGGCGGCTCATCTTCAAATCCGTGAGCACCGCATCAAAGGTCTCGACCGCCAGCAGGCTCAGCGCTTCCTGGCCGTTCAGCGCCGTGCGCACGCGGATGCCGACCTTGACCAGGATCTTTTCAACCGAGCGGCAGATGTTTATTTCGTCATCCACCACCAGGACCTTGGACGGAGGGGCCGACGTCATGCTGCTCCGTTGCCGATCGGAAGCGTGATGGTGAAGGAGGTGCCCCGGTTGGGTAGGCTGGCGACCTCGATGCCGCCGCCGTGCTGCACGATGATGCCGTGCGTGATCGCCAGACCCAGGCCGGTGCCGGATTCCTTTGTCGTAAAAAAGGGCTCGAACACCTGCTCCAGCAGCCCGGCCGGGATGCCGGCGCCCGTGTCCGTGACGTAAATCCGGACATTTTTTTTGCCGGCGCCCAGCTCGGTGCGTACGCTGATGGTGCCTCCCGACTCGGTCGATTCGATGGCGTTTTGAATCAGATTGATAAGGGCCTGGGTGATCTGTTGGGCATCCATCAAGAGGGGCGGCACTTTTTGGTCGATATCAATTTTCAATTCGATGTCCTTGAATGCCGATTGCTTGCGGGTGAGCATTACGGTTTCGGCTACGATGACGTTGATGGAGCATCGTTTCATCTGGGGTGATTTCTGGCGGGCGAAATCGAGCAAGGCGGTTACGATGCTCCGGCAGCGCAAGGTTTCCTTGATGATGGTTTCAAGCTCCCCGTAAAGCGGCGCTTTCGGATCGGTGTCTTCCTGCAGGAGCATGGCGGTGGTCAGGACCGTGGTGAGCGGATTGTTGATCTCGTGCGCGACGCCGGCCGACAGCCGACCGATGGACGCCAGCTTTTCCTGCTGCATGAGAGAGCGCTGCATCAGGATGTCCTTGGTGATGTCCTTGGATATTTCGATGGCACCGATAATGCCGTCGGGTCCAGTGAGCGGGTAGCAGGAAATCGAGACGTGGCGCTCCGTGTTGTCCTTGTCCAGGTGGACGTGGGTGGTGCTGAACGGCTTCAGGCTGGTGAGGGTCTCTTTCAGCGGGCACGGGCAGTTTTCCTCGCTGCACGGGCAGCCGTAGCGATGAGTGACTTCGTAGCAGCTTCGCCCGATGATTTCCTCCCGGCTGAGCCCGGCTTTTTTGAGCAGTGCTTCGTTGGCGTCCATGATCTGATGATTGGGAGCGATGACCAGGACGTCCTCGTTGATCAGATCGTTCATGACGATCTTGTAGATCGAATTGGCCTGCAGAAAGCCCCGGTCACTCTCTTTATGATCGTCGTAGATCCGGTACATGTCCAGGAAGAGCCGGCTGGTCTGGTAGTTCATGGCGCGGACGTCGGGCTTCTTGCGGGTGATGATATCCCGGAAGATTTCCGGGTTGTCGGTCAGGTCCAGAATCAGATTGATGTCATCGCGCTTAAAAAAATCTTCATACTTCTCCACCAGCGGGATGCCGGATCGATGGATTTCCTCCCGACAAACTGGATCGCTGCCGGGATCGGTAAATCCCACGATCGTGGGAGCGATTTCGTTATACGTGTGCGTTTTGAAAAAGTTGATGATGCGGATGCATTCGGTGTCGGAGCCAATGATGGCGATATTCATGGGGAGACTCCTTCGAGAGGCCGGCCGGGACTATACGTGCAGCATGCAACCATCCGAGCCCGCAGCGCGGAGGTTTTTTCAACTTATGAAACAGTTTGGAAAAAAGTTCAAGAGCGACGGCACGGCCTTCAGACCTTGCCCGTCGGCTCGCCGACCCGGGCGGCGTCCGAAACGAGCTGGCGAGTGAGCGGTTGCTTGAGAAAATTCTTGATCATCCCTGGCGGTACGGCTATCGTTCTAAATTCAAACCGTCCGCAGCGAAAACCGCCCCGCCGCCGCGGCGTTCCGCTATGCTCATCGGGCAGGAGTCAAACCGTGGTATGACAGCCCCTCTTCTCATTGCAGACGGCTCGGAAGCATCCGCCATCCGTATCCAGGCGGTTCTCACTGATCTGGGATACGACGCGCGCATCGTCCTCTCTGCGGCCGAGGCCCTTAAGGTCTGCGCCAAACTGAGCCCGGCCGTGCTGCTTGCGTCCCATCACCTGCCGGACATGGACACCCGCGAGTTGCTGCGCATCCTGAAGCAATCCCGGCGGGAGCTTGAAATCATCGTATTGTGCCCCCGGCGAAGCCTGGCCGTGC
This sequence comes from Desulfobacterales bacterium, assembly GCA_030834695.1. GTDB lineage: Bacteria > Desulfobacterota > Desulfobacteria > Desulfobacterales > SpSt-501 > SpSt-501. The sequence continues at coordinate 2,097 of JAUQXK010000114.1, read as the reverse complement.
AGGCGCGCCGCCTCAAACCGCTGGCATCGGGTCTCCTGGGCCGACCGGTCCACTGCGACGAGGCGGAACTGCTCCTGCGGGGCGTGATGGAGCGTGTCCAGCTCCGGCGTCAGCTCCAGCAGGGAAAGCGGGATATCGCCCGCCGGATCCGGCGGCGTTACGTCAAACGCATCGAGACCGAACGGTTCTTGAGCGTCAAGCAGATACTCGACAAGGTATCGACCTTCATCGGCGAACTTGCCCGCGAAGTGGAAGGCGGCGTCCGCTATTTCAACGAAATTCCCTATTTTATCGCCATCCACGACCGGAAATGCCGGGTGGTGGCCGCCAACCGCGCCTATCGCACCCTGCTCGGGCGGCGCATCGGAGATCCCGGTTGGGAAATCTACGACGGTGAGTCCTGCAGCCGGGAGCGTTGTCCGGTGGGGCGTACCCTTCTGACTGAAAACGCCCTGGATCTGCGCGAAACCGTTCGCTACCGCAGCGGCGCCAAGGTGCCCGTAATCGTCCACACCGCACCGATTTATAACGATGACGGGACCGTCAAGCTGGTGATGGAAGTCTCCGCCGGGACGCAGGACATCAGCCGGTTGAAAGAGGACCTGCGCAACACCCAGCAGCGCTATCAGCTGTTGTTTGATGCCGTCCCCTGTTATGTGGCCGTCCTGGACCGTGAGATGCATTTTACGGCCAACAACCGCCGGTTCATCGACGAATTCGGGGATCAGACCGGGGTGGCCTTCCGGGAGGTTTTTCACATCGATCCGGAGAAATTGAAGAGCACCCCCATGCGCAAGACCTTCCATGACGGCGAACCCCATCACGGTGAAATGACGTTGCCGGCCGCCAGCGGGCGTCGTTATCAAACGATGGTCTGGACCTCGCCGATTTTTTCGGCGGCGGGCAAGCTGCTCCAGGTGCTCCTGATCTTCATCGACATCTCTCAGATCCAGGCATTGAAGAGCAACCTGTCCTTTCTCGGATTGATGATCGCCTCGATTTCGCACAGTGTCAAAGGCGTGCTCTCGGGACTGGATGCGGGAGTCTACACCCTGGACAAGGCCATCTTCCGGCGGGATGAAAACGAGATTCATGAGGGGCTGGATCTGGTCAAGCACATGGCCGAACGCATTCGCAAGATCACCCTGGACATCCTCTATTACGCCAAGGAGCGCGAGCTGAACTGCGCGTTGATCGACCTCCACCGATTTGCCAGCGACGTGATCGAAACCGTGCGACCGCGTTTCGAGCGCCTCGGCATCCGGCTGGAGTGTGACGATGCAAAAGGCACGGGCACGTTTACCGCGGATGCCGGGCTGCTCAAGGCGGCGATGGTTAACTTTCTGGAAAATGCCGTCGACGCCTGTGTGGCTGACTCGAGGGAGAAGACCGAGCATCGGGTGGTGTTGAAATGCGAGAGCAACCCGGATGCCATCGGAATGTCGGTCGAGGACAACGGCATGGGAATGACATCCGAGCAACTCAAGCGACTGTTCACGGTGTTTTATTCAACCAAGGGCATCAAGGGGACCGGGTTGGGCCTTTTTATCGCCGACCAGATCATCCGCCAGCACGGCGGCGACATCGTGGTGGAGTCAAGCCTCGGCCAGGGTTCCCGATTTTGCGTTCGCCTGCCGCGCCAACCCGCGCCGGCCGCCGCCTGCAATGAAAGCGTCCATGGCCAAGACCATTCTGATCGTCGGCGGAAGTAAGGGCCGGTTGAAGCGACTCGGCCGCCTGGTGTCCGAGTGCGGCTATCCGGTCCTTTACGCGGCCAACGCTGCGGAGGCATTGGCCATCATTGCCGCGAGCTGTCCCCCGGTGGTGCTGGCCGGGGGCCGCCTGCCGGACCAGGATATCGACGTGTTCGTGCGCAGCATCAAACGCCGCTTCCGGGACGTCGAGGTCCTGGTGGTGGCCGACGAGCTCTGGCTGATCGAGGAACTCAAACATCTGGCCGCCGGTTTTCTCACCAAGCCGTTCACCCCCCACCTGATCGACGTCCACATCCTCCGGGCGTGCGAGCGGGCTTCGCAGCGGCGACGGCTGCGGGAGATGCCCCGCGACGCCACCCGCCGGATCGAGAAAACGGTTGTC
>JAUQXK010000113.1 GCA_030834695.1 Desulfobacterales bacterium | reverse complement strand
TCCGTTCAACGAACTAGCGTACGGCAGCAAGCCCGCTTCATATGGTTCCGGACAGCCCCGGAGGACCGATGCCCACGCAGTCGCTAGCCGTATCTGCCTGTCTGAGGTTCCTCTCGGCGGCTTGGGGGCGTGGCAGGGTCGCCTGAAAAATGGGTCGCGGTGCGCTGCGGCCGAAAACCCGCCCCGCCGGACCTCGGCTAAAGTTGAACCTATTTACTTGCCGCACTAATAATCGAGCAAATCTGTCATTTCGACCATAGGGAGAAATCCATCTTCTTAAGCACGTTGCAGCCGGAAGATTTTTCGCTGCGCTCGAAATGACAGGCCCGCCGCACATGTTGCGAGGCTAACGCCCCCTGGGCTTCAGCCTCTGGCTCCTGATCCCCCACAGGAAGAGCTGGATCCAGTCGAACCCGAGCAGCATCATCTGGGTGTCGTCCTTCTTGATCTTCATCAGCAGCTCCGGCTTGACCTTGAAGCGCTTGAGGAAGCTGCTGCCGAAGACGAATTCGCGGAAGCGGTCGACGTTGTAGGCGGCCATGAAGGTCATCTTGGCGCGCGCGCCCGCCGGCCCCTCGGCGCCCCAGGGATCGTTCCGGAACAGCCGCCGCAGCTCGGCCCAGCGGATGGTCATGCGGTGATAGGTCTCGGCCTCCTGGTCCTCCACCCACTCCGGAACCGTCCATTTTTTTTGCTCGTGCCGTCCCAGGCAGAAATCGGGCGGCCGGAAGAAGAAGACCGGCTCGTCGTCGCCGGTCGCGGCATTGTGCCGCAGCCCCTGCTCCAGGGGGAAGGTGCGGCAGGTGTCGGGCCGGTCGGCATAAACGCCGCAGCCTTCGGGCGCCAGGAACGGGCAGGTCTTTTCCGCGTTCTCTGCCATGCGCAGCAGCACGTCCGGAAAGTGGCTCCCGGGCCGCAGCACCGCATCCACGTGGCCGTCGAGGAACTCGTCGGAGGTGATCCCCAGACGTTCCTTCAGGCGGATCACATCGTAGGGATAGAGAAACAGATTCAGGTTGCGGCAGCAGCGGTTGAAGCAGCCGATCCCCGGATGGCAGCGGAACCCGAAGAATTCTCCCTCGCGGATGCGGATGCCCGGCAGCCGGTCGAGGTCTTCCGGATCCAGCTCCTTCACGCGTGCACCCCGTCGTCCAGCAGCATCTCGGCGATGGTCATCCGGATTTTGCGGCGTTGGCCCAGAACCTGCTGGAGCTCCGACTCGAGGCGCGCCAGTTCGGCGTAAAGCGGCGTGCGGTCGAAGGGATGATAGACGGCGCGGCCGCAGCGCCGGTGAAACTCGGCGCAGCCCGGCCCGAGCTGGGGCGCACGCCCCGGCGGTTGCAGCTCGTGGGGGACCCCGTGCAGCCGGCAGATCATCGGCCGGTGGGCATACAGCCCGCAGCGCCCCGCCTCGTTAAGCGGGCACATGGGCTTGGTATCGGTCCCGGCGGCCAGGTCCCGGGCGTGCTGCCCGACGACCGCCGCGGCCCTTTCCCGGATTTGCGCCTGCCGCTCGGCCGGCAGCTCGCCGAAGCCCTGGCGCAGGCAGAGGTATTCAAGCAGGGTGTGGTGGTGAAACCGCGTACGGCAGCAGCTCTCCTCGCAGCCGTCGCAGACGAAGCCGTAAGCGGCGGCGGCCTGCCCGTAGGCCGCGTCCATGGCGGTGAAAATCCGCCGCAGCCGCTCCAGAAAGGATGCGCGCAGAGCCGGGTCCATCAATTGACCTTTTGGGTGAAAGGCGAGGGGAAAAACAGGTTGGCGTAAAGGTTCATGGCATAGCGGTCGGTCATGCTTGCAATAAAATCGCACACCAGCCGCTCCCGCGGAACTTCCGCATGGTTGCCGCCGCCCATCTGCAAATCAGCCAGGCCTTGGCGGAGCATGTCCTCGTTTTTGAGGAAATAGCCGTAAAGTTCGGTCAGGATTTTTTTCGACTTTTCAAAGTCCTGTTGGACGCGATGGGAACGGTAGACGTTCTCGAACATGAACTGCCGCAGCTCGAGCATGGCGGCGCGGACGTCGTCACTGGGCCTGAGACGGAAGACGCCGTCTTCGGCCCTGGAAGAAGATATAATGTCCTTGATCATGGTGGCGGCCCGTTCGGAATGCGTCTCTCCCAGCAGGCGGCGGCAGGACCCCGGCACCTGTTCCTCCCGTATGACCCCGCTGCGGACGGCGTCGTCCAGATCGTGGTTCAAATAGGCCATGAAATCGGCGATCCGGACCACGCGGCCCTCGTAGGTGCAGGCCAGCTCTTCAGGATCGTCGGGCAGGACCTGGCCGTACCCCTTGGAGTGCTTGAGGATGCCGTCGCGCACCTCGTGCGTCAGGTTGAGGCCCTGGCCGCCGTTTTCAAGCACGTCGACCACGCGGATGCTCTGCTCGCTGTGCGTGAAGTCCGGAGAGTAGATCTCCTTCAAGACCGTTTCACCGCTGTGGCCGAAAGGCGTATGGCCCAGATCGTGCCCCAAAGCGATGGCCTCGGTGAGGTCCTCGTTGAGATAGAGCGCCCGCGCGATGGCCCGCGCGATCTGGGCCACTTCCAGGGTATGGGTCAGGCGCGTGCGGTAGTCGTCGATCATGGGCGCCAGGAACACCTGGGTCTTGTGCTTGAGGCGCCGGAAGGCGTTGCAATAGACGATCCGGTCCCGATCGAGCTGAAAGGCGGTGCGCACCAGGCAGGGCTTTTCCGTGACGCTGCGCCCCCTGGACTGGGAGCTGGGGCAGGCGAAGGGCGACATGAACGACCGTTCGCGCTTTTCGAATTCCTCCCGAATGGATAAGACCATGTTTGAATGGCTCTCGCTGGACCGGCATTGGGGTATCGTGATAGATGCAAATTGTAGTCGGCCGGTTTCATTTTGTAAAGCCCCATTGAGGATCGAACTGCGAAGACCTGGCAGGCGGGGCGCCAATCCCTCGGCCTTGATGATCGCAGCGAAAGATCACTGCCACGGCCGATCCTTTCCCCGTTGCCTGTCGCGCGGCCATGATGTAATATTCGGCATGAGCGGCCATCATTTAATTCTTGGGAAGCTTACGGATTTTCTGACCGGCGAAGTGCTCGACGACACCCTCGACGAACGCTACCGCCAGAAAATCGCGCGGTGGCTGGTCGAGCAGAAAGCCTATCATCCTGGCGAGATCGAACCGCGTCAGGACTTGCTGCTGCAGGCCGATCAACGTCGCGCCGTAATCAAGATCGACTTCGTGGTGCGGTTGGCCGGCCGGGTCGGCATGGTCATCCGTTTCGGGCCGGGTTCGCTGGTTTCGCGCGAGCGGCCGGCTCTGGCCGTTTCCCGGCTGGTGGCGGCCTACCAGGTGCCGATCGCCGTCGTCACCAACGGCGAAGACGCTGAAATCCTGGCGGCTGGATCCGGAAAGATCTTGGGCCACGGCCTGGATGCCATCCCGTCGCGGCCGAAGTTGGTCGACGCGATGCAGGCCCACTCGTTTGAACCCATTGCGCCGCAACGCGCCGTCATGGAGGCCCGCGTCGCCTACTGCTACGAAGTCGACGGCGCCTGCCCGTGCGATGATACCGTATGCCGACTGCCTTGAAGGCGGAAGCGGGAAGTGAGGAAGGTGGAATTGTCTAAAAAACCTATGCGTTTCAGGCCTTCCGCCTCCCACTCTCCGCCTTCCACCCTCTTACTTCCGCCTTCCGCAGTGGATGACAGCCTTTTCATGGGCGAAGCCCTAAAGGAAGCTCGCAACGCCCTGGCTCAGGGGGATTTTCCCGTAGGATGCGCCCTGGCGTACGGGGGTCGTGTAATCGCGCGCGGGCGGCGAAAGGGCACGACCGACGGCGGCGGAAACGAGCTGGACCATGCCGAGATGGTCGCTCTCCGACGCCTGGTTAAGATGAAGCAGGCCCCGGAAGCCGCCGCCATTACCGCCTACTGTACCATGGAACCCTGCCTGATGTGCTTCAGCGCCCTGATGCTGCACGGCATCGGCGCGATCGTCTATGCATATGAAGACGCGATGGGCGGAGGAACCGCCTGCCCGCGGGAAGGGCTGAATCCACTCTATCGTGACAGCCGCATCGTGGTTCGCAGCGGCATCCGACGCGCAGAGAGCCTGGCGCTGTTCAAGGCTTTTTTTTCAAATCCGGCTAACCGCTACTGGCGCGCCAGCCACCTGGCGGAATACACTTTGAAACAATGATGAACCCGCAAGAAGGCGCGCAACGAGCAATCTGTCATTTCGGCCGCAGGGAGAAATCTAATTTTTTTAAAACGTTGCAACCGAAAAAGTTTTCGCTGCGTTCGAAATGACCTGCTACAGGCACTTTTTGCGGGTCCATCAAATTTGAGTTGCATTTTCCTCTTGCATTTCTTAATGTTGTCGATTATTGAATAAGCGCTCGATTAAAGCCCCTCATGATCGCAGAGGTGTTTTACCGCCGGAGGACATGAGGCTGATTTGGTAGCCGGACTTCCGGCCGAACCATCGAACTGGGAGGTGACGGATAGCACTCACAACGCGACCGATGCGGCCAACCCGCTCAGCAGACCGTACCAATGTCAACCAGGAAATACGGGCCAGACAGGTCCGAGTGATCGGCCCGGAGGGCAGTCAAATCGGGGTTATTCCTATCGAACAGGCCTTGACCACCGCTGCGGAATTCGGTCTGGATCTGGTGGAAGTATCGCCCAACGTGGACCCGCCGGTATGCAAGATCATGGACTACGGGCGGTACCGCTATGAGCAGACCAAGAAAAAGCACGAGGCCAAGAAGAAACAGGCATCTTTTAAGCTCAAGGAAATCAAGGTCCGGCCCAAGACCGGCGAACACGACCTCCAGGTGAAAATTGGCCGGATCAAAGAGTTCATCGGAAAGAAGGACAAGGTCAAGGTAACCGTGATGTTCCGGGGACGCGAGATCGCCCTTTCAAGAATGGGCATGGAACTGCTTGAAAAGATCGCCGCCGCGGCCCAGGACATCTCCACGGTCGAGCAGACCCCGAAGTACGACAACCGCACCCTCTTCATGGTCCTGGCGCCGAAATGATGATTCGCAACCGTTCGGGCGGCCGCGAGAGGTGGTACATGTAACTCGTTGAGCCCCAGCGATATTGACGTTGATCGGGTGGCGTGGGCCAATTGTGATGTTGCTCGCGCCATCTGTTTTGGTTTATTGAAGAGCCAACAATATTGCATTCGCAAAGGAGATCCGCATATGCCCAAGATCAAAACCAACCGTTCCGCCGCTAAGCGGTTCAAGAAGACCGGAACGGGCAAAGTCGTTTACCATAAATCGTTTGGCAGCCATATTCTGAGCACCAAGTCGCGCAAGCGCAAACGGACGCTGAGAAAAAGCCCGCTGATCCACAAGAGCAATATGAGAGCCGTCAAGCTCATGCTCCCCAACGGATGACGCGGCGGTTGCACTTAACGCTTTCCAATGCAGGGCTTGCCGCAGCCGACGCGGCGGCAAGCGCAGGCCAGCGGATCGATCAAAGTTAAAAAACATCTTTACCATAACAGCAACAGTCAGAGGTAAACTGCCATGCGTGTAAAACGTGGATTCAAAGCCAGACAGCGCCGCCAGAAAGTCCTCAAACTCGCAAGAGGCTTCCGCGGCGGGCGCAGCAAACTTTTTCGAACGGCGGCCGGGACCCTGGACCGTGCCCTGCGTTATGCTTACCGGGACCGCAAGGCGCGCAAGCGTGACTTCCGTGCATTGTGGATCACCCGCATCAATGCCGCCGCACGCATTAACGATATTTCCTACAGCAAGTTCATGCATGGCTTGAAACTGGCCAATGTAGCGCTGGACCGCAAAGTTCTGGCCGAGCTCGCCATCTCGGACCCTGCCGGATTCGCTCAGATCGCCAAATTGGCCACCCGGCCAGCGTAATCAGGAAGACCCGCCGCTGCCAATTTCGCAGCGGCGGCCGGAACGTTCAAAGGGGAAGCGCATCCCGTTCGGAGCACCGTGGAACTGAATCTGGACCAGGCTTATTCGGAAGCGCGGCGGGAACTGGAGACGGCCGCCGGAGATCCGCAGAAAATCCAGGCGCTGCAGGTCCATTATCTCGGCCGCAAGGGCGTTCTCACCCAATTCTTGAGGTCCATCGCCGGGTTGCCGCCGGAACAACGGCCGGCCGCCGGCCAAAAAGCCAACGCGATCAAGCAGCAGCTGAGTGCGGATTTTGACGCGGCCATTGAAGCCCTTGAAGGGGACGGGCTCGCAACCCAGGACCGCATCGACGTATCGCTTCCCGGAAGAACCGAGGCCACTGGCGCCCTGCACCCCATCAGCCGGATCAGCGCGGAGATCTGCGCCATTTTTTCCAAAATGGGGTTCGATATCGTCGAGGGGCCGGAGGTCGAGAAGGATTACTATAACTTCGAAGCCCTGAACATCCCCAAGAACCATCCTGCCCGGGACATGCAGGACACTTTTTTTGTATCCCCAGACGTGGTTCTGCGAACCCATACCTCTCCGCTTCAGGTCCGGACCATGGAGCGCCAGGCGCCGCCGGTCAGGGTCATTGCCCCGGGGAAGGTGTTTCGCTGCGATTCGGACCAGACCCACACGCCGATGTTCCACCAGGTCGAGGGGCTGCTGGTGGATGAAAATGTCTCCTTCGGAGACTTGAAGGGCACGCTCACTGCCTTCGTTCACCAGATGTTCGATGAGCAGACCCGCCTGCGCTTTCGCCCCAGTTTCTTCCCGTTTACGGAACCCAGCGCCGAGGTGGACATTCTCTGCGTGATCTGCCGGGGCCGGGGCTGCCGGGTTTGCAAGCATACGGGCTGGCTGGAAATCCTCGGTTCGGGCATGGTGCATCCGGCCGTTTTTGAAAATGTCGGCTACGACACCGGACGCTACACGGGATTCGCCTTTGGAATGGGAGTGGAGCGGGTCGCCATGCTGAAATATGGGATCGACGATTTGCGCAAGTTCTTCGAGAACGATCTGCGCTTCCTGAGCCAGTTTTAATGCAGATAACCAAACACCTGAACATCTCAATACCCAACCAACGACGATCATGAAAGTAAGCTTAAGCTGGCTGAAGGCGTATACCCCGGTCAAACGGAGCGCCGAAGAATTGGCCGAGGCCCTGACCCTTGTGGGGCTGGCCGTCGATGCCGTGGTCGACCGCTACCGCTTTCTCGATACGGTTCTGGTCGGCCGCATTCTGGCCGTGGACGCACACCCCGCCGCCGACCGGCTCACGGTCTGCCAAGTGGACACGGGCCGGGGCATCATTCCGGTGGTCTGCGGCGCGCCCAATGCCGCGCCCGATCTTCTGGCGCCCGTGGCGCTGCCGGGGACCAGCCTGCCGAATGGAACGGTGATCGAGGCCGGCCTGATTCGGGGCCAGCGCTCCGAAGGGATGCTCTGCAGCGCCGCGGAGTTGACCCTGGGCGCGGACGCCGCCGGCATCATGGTTTTGAAGGGGGATCTACCGATCGGGGCCGCATTGAACACCGCCCTGGTCCTCTCGGACCCGGTACTGGAACTCGACCTCACTCCGAACCGTGCCGACTGCCTGAGCATGATCGGCGTGGCCCGGGAGGCGGCCGCCATTCAAGGGACCCGGCTGACCCTTCCGCGACGGGCGAGCGTTTCGGGCGCGCACGACGACATCCGGCGCCTGACGTCGGTGACCATTGAGGCGCCGGATCACTGCCCGCGCTACGTCGCCCGGGTGCTGGAGGGCGTGGTCGTGGGGCCCTCTCCGTTCTGGCTGCAGGACCGACTGCTGTCGGTAGGGCTCCGGCCGATCAACAACATTGTGGACGTCACCAATTTGGTCATGCTGGAGTGCGGCCAGCCCTTGCACGCCTTCGACCTCGACTGTCTGGCGGAAAACCGCATCGTCGTGCGCACGGCCGGGCAAGGGGAAAAATTCGTCACCCTGGACCAAAAAGAACGCGAGCTGGACTCGGAAATGCTGATGATCTGCGACGGCACCAAACCGGTGGCGATCGCCGGCGTCATGGGCGGCCTCAATTCGGAGATCCGCCCGGATACCCGGCGGGTGCTGATCGAGAGCGCCTGCTTCGAACCCTTGAGCGTCCGCAAAACCTCCAAAAAACTGGGGTTGGGCACGGACGCCTCGCGCCGCTTCGAAAGGGGAGTGGATCCGGCCGGCACCGTCCAGGCGGCCGACCGGGCGGCCGCGCTGATGGCGGAAGTGAGCGGCGGGCAAGTGGTCGGCGGCGTAATCGATGCCCACCCGCGCCCCTGGACGCCCAAAGTCATCGAACTCAGCGTCGAGCGCACGCACCAGGTTCTCGGTATCCGGGTACCCAAACGAAAAATCGCACGCATGCTCTCTGCAATCGGATTTCAAGCCGACTCCGCACCCCGGAAAAACGAACTGCGCATCACGGTGCCGTCGTTCCGTGTCGACGTGTCGCGGCCGGAGGATCTCATCGAGGAAGTGGCGCGGTTGTCGGGCTTCGACAGCATTCCGACCACCTTCCCCCGCTTGCCGGCCGGCGAACGGCCGCCCGCCGCTCGGTTGGAGCTGCGCCAACGCATCAAAACGATCCTGACCGGTTTCGGCTTCACGGAAGTGATCACCTACAGCTTCATCCACGGCCTGTCCTGCGACCGGCTCATGCTCCCGGCCGACGACCCCCGACGGCGGACCGTGGCGGTGCTCAACCCCCTGGCGGAAGACCAGTCCGTTATGCGTTCCTCGCTCGTCCCCGGGCTCCTGGAAACGCTGCGGTTCAATCTCGCCCAGCAGACGCGCCGTCTGAAGCTCTTCGAAATCGGCAAGGTCTTCCTTCAGCGCCCCGGCGCCGACCTGCCCGAAGAGCCGGAAATGATCGCCGGCCTGTGGAGCGGCTCACGCGACCCGTTGTCCTGGCATGCCAAGGACGTCCCGTGCGATTTTTACGACCTCAAGGGCGCGGTCGAGGGATTGCTGGGCGCCCTCAACCTCCCCGCGATCGAGGTGAGCCAGGTGCCGGATGCGCAATGTTTTTACACCCGCCCGGGCTACTCCGGACGCATTCGGGCCGCCAGCCGCGAGATCGGGCTCATCGGCGAATTGCACCCCAGGGTTCGCGCCGCCGTTGACCTCAAGCAGACCGCATTTTTATTCGAGATTGAGATCGGAGCGATCGAAGAGCTGCTCTCGGAAACGCGATACCGGATGCGGACGGTGAAGTTCCCGGCGGTGGCCCGTGACATCACGCTGATCGTCGACCGGTCCCTGGAGGCCCGGGCGGTCATCAACGAGGTCGCTGCCATGAATCTGGATCTGCTGGAGAGCGTTCAGCTTTTCGATGTGTTTTCGGGAGGGCCGATCCCATCGGACAAGCGCAGCCTGTCGTACCGGCTGACCTATCGCTCGCCGGAAAAAACGCTGGAAGACAACGAGGTCAATGCGCTGCACCAACTCGTGACCGAGCGCCTTCTGGGCGTCTTCCAGGCAGAGCTTCCCGGCAGATAACCAGAGAGGGAACGCGCCTCCGGGCGCGTGCCAACGGGTTGGGCGGATCCCGTCCACTCCCTGAACGCATGCGTCAGCGCTATCGGGAGGCCTTCTGGAAAACGAAGGAAGGCGATCCATGAAAGAACGTTCCTCTCCAAACGTTGCAGCCATCCCGGACAAGCTTTATTTCAAAATCGGCGAAGTCAGCAAGATCGCGGGCGTTCCGACGCACGTCCTGCGGTTTTGGGAAAACGAGTTTCCACGGATCAGCCCCCGGCGAACCGACTCCGGCCAGCGCTTATACACCCGCAAGGAAGTGGAGCTGGTCCTCGAAATCAAAACCCTTCTCTATCAGCGTCGATTCACCATCGACGGCGCTCGCCAGCACCTGCGGCTGCGTTCCGAAGACGAACCGCCCCTTCCGCGGCAACTGCTGGATGAAATTCGGGCCGAGCTGGACCAGCTGCGTCGCCTGCTCGACTGACGTCGGCCGGCCGGCACGGATCAAATCACCGAGATTGCTGGCGAAAATATATTGACAAGAATTTTTCTTTGGCGTAAGTAGTCTAACTTGGATGAGCGGGCATAGCTCAGCTGGTAGAGTACAAGCTTCCCAAGCTTGGTGTCGCGAGTTCGAATCTCGTTGCCCGCTCCATTCAAGCCTTTTCCGTTTTGCTCGGCAGGTTGAGGTAGGGCGTTATGTGACGTGGAATGGAAGCAGCCATGATCCTTTTATGAGCGAATAACCCCTTCAGCTCCACCGCAGAGGTTCTACCTGAACATGAGGAAACGGGCTTACAGCCCGTTTTTTATTTGCCTGGAGTGTGGAGGGTTGCAGCTGTGAGCAAGCGTGACGCCGTTGCTGCGAAGAAGAAAGCGGAACCCACCCTTCCGCGGGCCATCCCGGTCGCGGAAGAGTCCGTCCTGGCCCAAGCCCGGCCGCTGGCCGAGGGACTGTGCGCCGCCGAAGGCGTTGAGCTGATCCAGCTCCAATATCACCGTGAGCGCGGCGGACGCATCCTGCGGCTGTTCATCGACAAGCCGGGAGGGGTGACGCTGGAAGACTGCGCCTCGGTCAGCCGCGAGTTGGGGGATCTGCTGGATGTGCATCTGCCCGACCTCGGGCCGTATCATTTGGAGGTATCATCGCCCGGGCCGAATCGGCCGTTGGCACGCGCAGAGGATTTTGAACGCTTCCGCGGTCAGCGCGCCAAGATTCGGACCCGCAGCGCGATCGACGGTCAGAAAAATTTCAGCGGCGTACTGGAGGGTCTGTCCGGCCGAACGGTTCGGATGAATACCGGGCGCAACACGATCGCTATCCCGATCGACACCATTTCGAAAGCGTACTTGATGGAATCGTAGATCCCGCTGCGAAACCATCCTAATTCGTCAACCAGATGGAGAAGCCCCATGTTGATTTCGGAAATCAAACGGGTCATCGACCAGGTCAGCCGTGACAAGGGCATTGACCGGCAGATTCTCATCAAGGCACTGGAAGAAGCTTTGAAATCCGCCGGCCGAAAGAAATACGGCCCCAAAGTCGATATCGAAGTCCAGTACAGCGAAGAAACCGGTGAACTGGAGGTTTTTCAGTTCAAAGAAGTGGCCGAGATAGTCGAAGACCCCATGCTGCAAATCAGCTTCGATGAGGGCCGTCGGCTCGACCCGGAATGCGAGGTCGGAGACAGCCTCGGCACGAAGATGGATACCAACACCTTTGGGCGCATCGCCGCTCAGTCCGCCAAGCAGGTCATCATTCAAAAGCTCAAGGATGCGGAGAAGGATGCCGTTTACGCGAGCTACAGCGAGCGCAGGGGTGAGATCATCAACGGCATCGTCCAGCGCATCGACCGGGGGGACATCATCGTCAACCTGGGCCAAACCGAAGGCGTTCTGCCGATCCGCGAACAAGTTCCCAAAGAAAGCTACCGCCGGGGAGACCGCATTCGCGCGCTGATTCTGGAGGTGCTGCACGAGTCGCGGGGACCCCAGGTCGTGCTGTCGCGCACCCATCCCAGTTTTCTGGTTACGCTGTTCCGCACGGAGGTGCCGGAAATCAGCGAGGGGATCGTCTCCATCATGGGCGCCTCGCGGGAGCCCGGGGTGCGCGCCAAGATCGCCGTGGCGTCAAGCAATTCCGACATCGACCCCGTCGGCGCCTGCGTGGGCATGAAGGGCAGCCGGGTCCAGAACGTGGTCCAGGAACTGCGCGGCGAGAAGATCGACATTATCCCGTGGCATATCGACCCCGCCAAATTCGTTTGCAGCTCGCTGGCACCGGCGGAAATCTCACGGGTGATCATCGATGAAGACAACCGTTCCATGGAGGTCATCGTCCCGGACGAATTCCTTTCCATCGCCATCGGCAAAAAAGGGCAGAACGTCCGGCTGGCCTCCAAGCTGAGCGGCTGGCACCTCGACGTTAAGAGCGAGAGCTCCTACAATCAGGCCATGCAAAGCGGCTACAATTCGCTCATGGCGCTTCCCGGTGTGGGCATCAGCTTGGCGGATGCTCTATACGAAAAGGGGTTCTATTCCGCTGAAGAGATTGCCAAGGCGACCCGCGAGGAACTTCTGCAGATCCGAGGGGTGGATGAGGCCATGGCCGAGGGCCTGATTGAAGCCGCCCAAGTGGCGGTTGAGCAAAACGCGGCGGCGGAGCCGGAACCCGAAGGCGACGGGGCGGCATCTCAGCTCGGGGAACCGGGCCAGGCGGACGATGAAGCGGGCGACCGTCAGGCGGCGGACCCGGCCGCCTCCAGCGCTGACCCAGCGGATGGACCGGCCAAGGAAGCCTAAACGGCGCATCTTACGCCGGGCAGGCGCGAATGCGAAGGGTGAGGGGGAGTCATGTCAAAAATTCGGGTCTACGAATTGGCCAGAGAGTTGAATCTGACCAACAAGGTGCTGATGGACAAGATTCTGGGGCTCGGGATCACCGTCGGCAGCCACATGAGTTCTCTAGATGACGAAGCGGTCCAGCGCGTCAAGGCCGTCATTTTTGGAAAAAAAGAGACCGGTCTGGAACAAACGCGGGTGAAGCCGACGGTCATCCGGCGGCGCCGCAAGGTGTCCGACACCCCGGAAGAACCGGTAGCCGAGGCCGAGGCCGCTCCGGAGGTTCTGCCGGAACCGGAAGAGGAGGTCCCGACGCCTCCCGCCGTTGAAACCGCACCGGAGCCGGTCGCCGAGGAACCCGAAATAGAGGAAGCCGAAATACCGGCGCCGGCCGAGCCGGTCGTCGAGCCGGCCGCCGAGGAACCCGCCGAGACGCCCCCCCCCGTGACGGCGGAGGAAGCTGCGCCGGCCGCAGTGCCAAGCGACCGACTCAAGAAAACCGTCAAAAAAATCAAGCGGGACGAGCCGGCCAAGATCATCAAGCTGCCGGTGGCTCCCGCCGAGCGGCCGGCCGAAAGAGCCAAGATAACGCCGCCCAGCTCGGAACGCTTCGCCCGAACGCCGGGGCGCCCGGCGCCGGCCGCGGAGACGGCCCCGCCTTCCGCCGAAGCCGAAGCCAAGGACGCCAAGCGCAAGAAAAAGAAGGGCAAGGCCGAGGAGCCCGAGGTTGAGAAAAAATTCATCAAGAAAAAAATCTCGTTCCGCACCAAGGCCGTCATCGAAGCCGAAGATCTCTATGACGACCAGCGCGGACGCAAGCCGCGCAAGGGCGCCAAGGGCAAGAAAGAACTGGCCGTTCAGAAGCCTCAGTTCACCGTGGCCAAGGCGATCAAACGGCGCATCAAGGTCGACGACACGATTGTTCTTTCCGATTTCGCCAAACGCCTGGGGGTCAAGGCCGGGGAAATCATCAAAATTCTCATGGGGATGGGAACCATGGCCACGGTCAACCAGACCATGGATTTCGACACGGCGGTAGTGGTCGCCGGGGAGTACGATTACGAAGTCGAGCGCGCCGCGTTTGAGGAGGACAACATATTGAAGCCGGTCGTAGACGAACCCGAGGCACTTGCCCACCGCGCGCCGGTGGTCACCATCATGGGGCACGTCGACCATGGGAAAACCTCGCTGCTGGACGTCATTCGCAAGACCCGCATCACGGAAACCGAAGCCGGTGGAATTACCCAACACATCGGCGCCTACCATGTCGCCACCGAACGCGGAGCCATCGCCTTCCTGGACACGCCGGGCCATGAAGCGTTCACGGCCATGCGCGCCCGCGGGGCCAAGGTCACCGACATCGTGGTGCTGGTGGTGGCCGCCGACGACGGCGTCATGCCGCAAACCGTGGAAGCGATCAACCACGCCCGCGCCGCCGGCGTGCCCATCATTGTCGCCGTCAACAAAATCGACAAGCCCGGTGCCGACCCGGACCGGGTCAAGCGCGCGCTCATCGAGAGGGGCCTCACCCCCGAGGAGTGGGGCGGTGACGCCATCTTCGTCAATGTGTCCGCCAAGCAGGCCACCGGCATCGACCAACTGCTTGAGATGATTCTGCTGCAGGCCGAGGTCATGGAACTCCGGGCCAATCCCGACAAGCTGGCGCGCGGCCATGTGGTCGAGGCCAAAATCGACTCGGGCCGGGGACCGGTCGCAACGGTGCTGGTCAGCGAGGGCACCCTGCACAACGGCGACGCCGTCGTCTGCGGGGTGCATTCCGGGAAAGTCCGGGCCATGCTGGACGATCGCGGCCAGTCGGTGGAATCCGCCGGTCCATCGGTCCCGGTGGAAATTCTGGGGTTGTCCGGTGTGCCCATGGCCGGCGATGAGTTCGTGGCAGTCGTCGATGAGAAGGCCGCCCGGCAAATCAGCCTGCATCGCATGCAGAAGCAGCGCACGCGGGACCTGGCGCAAACCAGCCGGCCCAGCTTGGAGAGCCTGTTCGAACGCATGAAGCAGGGCGAGCTGAAGGATCTCAATCTGATCCTCAAGGCCGACGTGCATGGATCGATCGAAGCGCTGTCGGATGCACTGACCAAACTGTCCAACGAAGAAGTCAAAGTCAATGTGGTCCATGCGGCCACCGGCGCCATTAGTGAATCGGACGTGTCGCTCGCCACCGTTGCGGAGGCGATCATCATCGGCTTTAACGTACGTCCCAGCCCGAAGGTGCACGCGTTGGCCGGCGAAGAAAACGTGGACATGCGCTTCTACAACGTGATCTACGACGTGATCAACGATGTCAAGGCGGCCATGACCGGTCTGATGGCCTCCCGTTTCGAGGAGCGCTTGTTGGGTTCGGCGGAAGTCCGCGAAGTGTTCCAGATCCCCAAGATCGGGACGGTGGCCGGCTGTCATGTCACCGACGGCAAGGTCGAGCGCGGGCGCAGCCTGCGTCTGGTCCGCGACGGCGTCGTGGTGTACGAAGGCAGGAACTCGTCCCTGCGGCGCTTCAAGGATGACGCAAAGGAAGTTCAGAGCGGCTACGAGTGCGGCATCGGCATCGAGAACTTCAACGATATCAAGGTCGGCGACCGCATCGAGTTCTTCTATTTGGAGGAGATCAAGCCGGAAGTTGTTTAGCCGCTTGCAAGTGCGATTCATTGCAACATAAAGGCAATTTGGGTTTCAAACGACATTCGGCATTGTAAATTCGAATTTGCTTCGAATTCCGTGCTTCGGATTTCGGATTTGGTTGCGCCGGATCTGGCTTGGAGGTTCGGAGGGTTAGATGGTGGTCGGGGTTGGGCTCATCACATTCAGGCTGCACGAGTGCCATTCGCTCAAGGAAAAGCGCGGGATCGTGAAAACGATCATCGCCCGGCTGCGCAACCATTTCAACGCCTCGGTGGCCGAGGTGGCCGACAACGATGTGCATCAGCGGGCAGTCGTCGGCTTTGCCCTCGTCGGCAACGACCAGGGTCTGATCAACTCCAAGATCGACAAAATGTTCAATCTGGCAGAGGAGCTGGGTTTGGCCGAAGTCATCGATACCGAAATGGAGCTGATACCGATATGACCGGTTTCTCGCGTGCGGATCGGGTCGGCGGACTGATTCAGCAACTGCTGGCAGAGTTGCTGCAGAAGGACATCAGCGACCCGCGCCTGCAGATGGCGACCATCACCCAGGTCAAGGTCACCAAGGACTTGCGCCGGGCCCGGATCTATTTTACCTCCGCCGGCGGCCAGGAGCTCTCGGAACAGACCGCCCAGGGGTTTCGCAGCGCAGTCGGCTTCATCAAGCGCCACCTGGGCCCCCGGTTGGGATTGCGTTACATGCCGGAGTTGGAATTCTTTTACGACGAATCTTTCGATCACGGAGCACGCATCGATCAGTTGTTGAAATCGATTTCCTCAAGCGACCATGGGCCCGATCGTACAGACCATTAAAAACGCCAGCCGCATTCTGGTGGCTTCGCACAAGGACCCAGACGGGGATGCGGTGGGATCGCTGCTGGCCCTGGGGCTGGCTTTCATCCGGCTCGGCAAGCAAACCTCTCTTTATAACGAAAGCGCCATCCCGGCCGTCTATCAGTTCCTGCCGGGCGTGGGCCTCATCCAACGCCGGATGGATGGACCGGAAGCGTATGATGCCGCCGTGATCCTTGATTGTGGAGACCTGCCCCGCATCGGAGACGGTTGGACGACCATCAGCCGGGTGCCGGTGATCATCAACATCGATCATCACATTTCCAATACGGGATTCGGGCAACTTCAGCTGATCGACGGACAGGCCTGTGCAACGGCCGAAATCGTTGCCCGTTTGATCCGAGGGCTGGAGATCCCCCTGGACCGGGACATGGCCACCTGCATCTACACGGGGATCCTCACGGACACCGGATCGTTTCGATTTTCGAACACCAACACCGCTGCGTTTGCCATCAGCCGCGAAATGACGGAACTCGGGGTGGATCCCTACGGGGTGGCTCAGCGGGTATTCGGCTCCTACTCGCTCGGCCGCATCAAGCTGCTCAACCTGGCGTTGAATTCGATCGAGATTTCGCGGAACGGCAGACTCTCCCTGATGACGGTGACCCGCCAGATGCTCGCCGAAACCCAAACGCAGCAGGAAGACGTGGACGGCCTGATCAATTATGCCCGGCGCATCGAAGCGGTGCGCGTGGCGGCCCTGATCCAGGAACAGGCCAACGGATGCACCACGCCGGACGGGCGCACGCGTTTCCATGTCAGCTTGCGCTCGGACGGCACCGTGGACGTGGCGGCGCTGGCCGGCAGCTTCGGCGGCGGCGGTCATCACAGCGCCGCCGGCTTCCAAATTGAAGCGACGCTGCCGGACATCAAGTCTGCGCTGCTGGCCTGGTCCGAGCAGATGGGATGAACGGCATCCTGATTCTCAATAAGCCGGCCGGCCTCTCCTCGGCCCGGGGAGTCGCCCGCGTCAAACGGATGCTGCAGGCCGACCATACCGGTCACACCGGTACGCTGGATCCGTTTGCCAGCGGCGTGCTGGTATGCTGCATCAACCAGGCCACCCGGTTGGCGCGATTTATGATGCCCTGCCGCAAGATCTACGAAGGCACGCTGATGCTGGGCATCGAAACCGACACGCAGGACGCCACCGGAACCGTCGTGGCGCAGCACGATTGGACCGACATCACCCGGCCGGACGTGCAGCGCGTGTTTCAACGCTTCGAGGGCGCTTCCCTCCAAGCGCCGCCGGCCTATTCGGCCCTTAAGCACCAGGGAGTCCCCCTGTACCGTCTGGCCCGCCAGGGCCGGCCGGTTCGGAAGCCGCCCCGGCCGATTCACATTGCCTGGCTCCGGGTCTTGACCGTCGCGCTGCCGCGCGTGCGCTTCGATGTTTGCTGCTCGCCCGGCACCTATGTTCGCGCCCTGGCGGCGGACATCGGCCGGGAACTCGGATGCGGCGGCCACCTGTGCGAGTTGACCCGGCGGGAAAGCGATGGGTTCAATCTGGACCAGGCGCTCACCCTGGAAGCATTGGAGGCGCTGGCGCACCGCGGCGCCCAGGCCACAGCGGTCATCCCGATGGCGAAGGCCTTAACGGGCATGCCGGGCATCACGGCCGGCCCGGGACTGCTCGGCAAGATCCGGCACGGGTCGCCTCTGACCCGGCAGGACATCGACATCGACGCCATGCCGGAGCCGACGGCGCTGGCCCCGTTTATCAAAGTCGTGGACGCCCGCGGAGAGCTTGCCGCCGTGCTCGAGCGCAGCGGCGCGAGCGAAACCCTGAAGTATGCCGGCGTATTCATGGGACCGGGGCGCTGAAGCCGATGGTTTTTTATTATTGCACTTTGCACCGTGTTCCTCTAATTAGAACGAAGTTAAGCGATTCTGACAACCCGAAAGCGTCCCGCAGAGGAGGCCCTGTGCGGCCGCAGACATTTGACGATTTGAGCAAGGAGGAAAGGGAAACGTGACACTCTCAGCAGAAAACAAGAGAAATCTGATCGCCAAGTTCAAAGTCCATGAGTCCGATACCGGGTCCCCGGAGGTTCAGGTCGGCCTGCTGACCAACCGCATCGAATACTTGACGGAGCATTTAAAAATCCACAAGAAAGACCATCACTCGCGCCGCGGACTGTTGATGCTGGTCGGCCGGCGACGACGTCTGTTGAACTACGTCAAGTACAAGGATATCAACCGCTACCGGTCCATCATCGAGACGCTGGGCCTGAAAAAGTAGCCATTTTGCATGTGAGGCACCGTTTCATCGGCCGCGAGGCGATGGCGCCTCGCCACTTCCGGCCGGGGAGTAAACCCTTCCCGGACGGGGGGCGGCATGTTGCGACGCGATGAAGTGCGATACCGCTTTGCATGAGGAGATCTATATGGATAGGATGTTGAAGGAAGAAATCGGCGGCAAGATCATGAGCATCCAGACCGGCAAGATGGCCAAACAGGCCTCCGGATCGGTCGTGGTTCAATATGGCGATACGATCGTTTTGGTTACGGTCGTTTCCACCCATGAAGAACGGACGTCTGACTTTCTGCCGTTGACAGTGGAATACCAGGAGAAGGTTTACGCCGCCGGGCGCATCCCGGGCAACTATTTTCGCCGTGAAATCGGCCGCCCCAGCGAGAAAGAGACGCTGACGGCCCGGCTGATCGACCGGCCCATCCGGCCGCTGTTTCCGAAGGGCTATCGCTGCGAGACCCAGGTCATCGCCACCGTCCTTTCCATGGACCAGGAAAACGACCCCGACACGCTGGCCATGGTCGGCGCGTCGGCCGCCATCCACATTTCGGACATCCCCTTTGCCGGGCCGATCGCAGCGGTGCGCGTCGGCCGGATCGACGGAGAGCTCCGAATCAACCCGCCGCTCCAGGACTGGGACCGCTGCGACATCAACATCATCGTCGCCGGCTCCAAGACCGGCGTCGTGATGGTGGAAGGCGGCTGCAATGTGGTCAGTGAAGCCGACATGACCGAA
Organism: Desulfobacterales bacterium; assembly: GCA_030834695.1. Lineage (GTDB taxonomy): Bacteria > Desulfobacterota > Desulfobacteria > Desulfobacterales > SpSt-501 > SpSt-501. The sequence continues at coordinate 11,817 of JAUQXK010000113.1, read as the reverse complement.
GCGATATTCTTCGGTCACCGGGCCATGCAGCCGCTCATCGAACTGCAGGCGAAGCTGCGCGAATCGCACGGCGTGCCGAAACGGGCCTTCGCCCTCCCGGCGAAAGACGCCGAGCTCGTCGCCCGCGTGGAGTCGCTGGCGGCCGCGCCGATGCGGGCCGCCCTGCTCATCCCTGAGAAGATCCGCCGTTATCCCGCGGTGCGGGAGGTGAAAATCGCGGTGTTCGAGGCCCTCGGCGAGGATTTTGCCGAACGCCGGGAGGAAGTGGTCGGCCTGCTGGACGATTTGAGGCGCCGCATCCTGCGGGACTTGATTTTGAAGGAAGACCGGCGCGTCGACGGCCGCCGCTTCGACGAGATCCGGCCGATCACCTGTGACGTCGGGATCCTGCCGCGCACCCACGGCAGCGCCCTTTTCACGCGCGGTGAGACCCAGGTGCTCGGTGTGCTGACCCTGGGATCGGGCCAGGACGAACAGCGCGTGGAGACCCTCTCCGGCGAGGAAATGCGGCCCTTCATGCTGCATTACAATTTCCCGCCCTATTCGGTGGGAGAAGCCAAACGCATCGCCGGACCCAGCCGCCGGGACATCGGCCACGGCGGGCTGTCCACCCGGGCCATCGAGAAGATCCTGCCGGCGAAGGAATCCTTCGATTACACCATCCGTCTGGTATCCGAGGTATTGGAGTCCAACGGCTCCTCTTCCATGGGCACCGTGTGCTCCTGCTGCCTGGCGCTGATGGACGGCGGGATTCCCATCAAGGCGCCGGTGGCGGGAATCGCCATGGGGCTGGTCAGCGAAGGCGACCGGACCGTGGTGCTTTCCGACATCCTCGGCGACGAGGACCATGCCGGCGACATGGACTTCAAGGTGGCGGGCACGACGGACGGCATCACCGCCATGCAGATGGACATCAAGATTCACGGGCTGTCGCGGGATATCCTGGAACGGGCCCTGGAGCAGGCGCGTCAGGGCCGGGTGTTTATCCTCGGCCGGATGGTGGAGGCGCTGCCCGCCCCGCGCAAGGAAATCTCCCCGTATGCGCCGACCATTACCACCCTGAGCATCCATCCGGATAAGATCCGCGAAGTGATCGGCCCGGGCGGCAAGGTGATCCGCGCCATCCAGAGCGAAACCAACACAACCGTCGAGATCGAAGATTCCGGGGTCGTGAAGATCGCTGCGTTTTCCAAGCAGGAGGCCGAGCAGGCCCTGAAGCTGATTCAGCAGATCGTGGCCGATCCGGAAGTGGGCGCCATCTACGAAGGGACGGTGGTGAAAATCACGGACTTCGGCGCGTTTGTCAACATCATGCCGGGCACCGACGGCCTGGTGCACATCTCCCAGCTGGCCAACCGCCGAGTCACGAAGGTCTCCGACGTGGTCAAGGAAGGCGAGAAACTCAAGGTCAAGGTGCTGGAAATCGGACGCGACGGCAAGATCCGCCTCAGCCACAAAGCGCTGCTCGAAGAGGACGATGGACGCACCCAGCGCTAAAACGGTGCTTGCCAACGGAGTGCGGCTGGTGAGCCAATCCATGCCGCACACCCGCTCGGTTTCCATGGGCGTGTGGGTCAATGTCGGGGCCCGCGATGAAACGCATGCGGAAAACGGGTTGTCGCATTTCATCGAACACATGATTTTCAAGGGGACCCGCCAACGATCGGCCTTTCAAATCGCCAAGGAATTCGATGCCGTCGGCGGCCACACCAACGCCTTCACCACCATGGAGCACACCTGCTACCACGCCAAGGTGCTCGACCGCCAGGTCGAGACCATGGTGGATATTCTTTCGGACATATTTCTCAATTCGGTCTTCGACCCTGTCGAAGTGGAACGCGAACGGCCGGTCATCCTGCAGGAGATCGGCATGGTCGAAGACAGCCCGGACGATTACATCCACTACCTCGCCGGGCACAACTTCTGGGGCGACGCCCCGCTGGGGCGTTCGATCCTGGGCACCCGCGACAACATCTCGAATTTCAACGCCGAGGCCATTCGCCGTTTTTTCCATCGACTCTACCAGCCGGAGCGCATCGTCATCGCCGCCGCCGGCCACATCGAGCATGATCGGCTGCTGGATCTTGTGGGGCCGGCCTTCGCGTCCGTCCAGCCGGGAAACGGTTTCCCCGAGCGCGTGCCGCCGCAGGGCCGCAGCCTGATCGACATCCGTCCGCGCGATCTGGAGCAGGTCCATATCTGCCTGGCGGCCCCGGGGCTGGCGGTCGTCGATCCCAGGCGTTACGGATTCTCCCTGCTCAACACCATCCTGGGCGGCAACATGAGTTCACGGCTTTTTCAAGAAGTGCGGGAGAAGCGCGGCCTGGCCTATGCGGTCTACTCGTTCATCTCCGCCCACCTGGATACGGGCATGTTCGGCGTCTACCTGGCCGTCAGCCCGGAGCAGGCCCTGGAAGCGGTTGGGCTGGTGGCTCAGGAGCTCCGCAAACTGACCCGGATGCCGGTCGAAGCGGCCGAACTGCAGGGGGCCATCGAATACACCAAGGGCAGCCTGTTGCTCGCTTCCGAAAGCGTCGACAACCAGATGGTGCGCATCGCCCAAAACGAAATCCACTTTCAGGCCGACATCCCGCTGGAGACGATCATCCAACGCATTGAATCGGTCAGCCGGGAAGACCTGCTGCAGATCGCGAGCGACCTCTTTCAATCGGACCGGATGGTGCTGACCCTGCTAGGCCCGGTCGAAACGGACAAGGCTGCGTTCGAGGAGTGCCTGAAGTCGGCCGCATGAGCAGGATCCGATGGACCCGATCATCAAAATCATGCGTCTGAGGCCTGCAGAGAACGCCGATATCCCCCTGCCGCGCTACATGACCCCCGACGCCGCCGGCATGGACATCTGTGCCGCCGTGCAGCAGGATACCGTCCTCGAAGCCGGACAGATCCGTCTGCTGCCCACCGGCTTTGCCATGGCCCTTCCCAGGGGTTACGAAGCCCAAGTCCGGCCGCGGAGCGGGCTGGCGGTCAAACACGGCATCGGAATGATCAACGCCCCCGGCACCATCGACAGCGATTATCGCGGCGAGGTCATGATTGCGCTGATCAACCTCGGGAACTCCCCCTACACGGTGCGCCGCGGAGATCGTATCGCCCAGATGGTCGTCCAGCAGGTCCACCAAGCACGGCTGGAAGTGGTCGAACACCTCGGACCGACCGACCGCAGCACCGGCGGCTTCGGCCATACGGGGCGATAAAGGAGATGCGTGAATCCGAAGACCAGAGGGGTGCACAAGGCCCTGCTCTGTCCGTCTGCGTCCTCGGCAGCGGCAGCCGCGGCAACGCGGTTTACGTCTCCGACGGAGCCACGGCCATCCTGATCGACGCGGGCTTCTCCGCCCGCGAAATCGACCGCCGGATGCGCCAGCGCGGGCTGGATCCGGCCAGTCTGAACGCCATTCTGGTCACCCACGAGCATACCGATCATGTGCGCGGCGTTGAACGGCTCGTGCGCCGCCATCGGCTTCCGGTCTATCTGACCGCCGGCACCCGCCAGGAGGCGGCCGCCTTGCACGAGCTTCCGGAGATTTATTGCTTTGCCTGCGGGGATGAATTCCAGATCAACACCCTGGCCATCCGCCCCTTCTCCATTTCGCACGACGCCCGCGACCCCGCGGGTTTCACCATCGGCGCCAACGGCAGCCGGATCGGCATCGCCACCGACCTCGGCCACGTCACGGCCTTGGTTCGGGAGCATCTGCGCGGATGCCGCATGCTGATTGTGGAGGCCAACCATGATCCGGGCATGTTGATGGACGGACCCTACCCATGGTTTCTCAAGCAACGCATCCGCGGCCGCACGGGCCATCTCGCGAATCACGAAACCGGCCGCCTGCTGGCCGACATCCTGCATCCCGGCCTCGATCACGTGGTCCTGGCCCACCTCAGTGAAACCAACAACACCCCTGAAAAAGCCTTGGCCGAAATCTCAGCTCTGGTTTCCGGCACGACCATCCGGCTCCAGGCCGCCTCCCAAAGCGTCCCTTCTCCGTTGCTGACCCTGGCCTGATTGCGGCGAAGGGATTTGCAGCAATCCATTCGGTTCAATTCTGGGACCGTTTATAGCTTGACACCCGTTTCCATTACATTTACAGACAAACAGCTCATCCGGCATTCGTTTCGCTGCCGGACTTCGGTCCATCCAGACCCGGCGAGGTTGCATGAGATTGCCTGCGATTGTCAGGTCCGTCCTCTATGTGGGTTTCGTAGCATGGTCCCTGTACGGCGCGGTCGCGCCGATCGAGACCTATCTCTTCCGCATGGTGCACATGGGTTTCATCTTCGCCCTGGCGCTGCTGGTGTTTCCGCTCTCCAAAAAACTGGGCCCATGGTCGCGATGGTTCGACATCGGACTGGCGGTGCTGGGGATCGCCACCATCGTTTACGCCCTGTGGGACATGGACAAGTTCATCCGCCGTTCCACTGTGCCGAACCCGACGGACTTCGTGATGGGAATCGTCGCGATCCTGCTGCTGGTGGAGATCTCACGACGGACCGTTGACACCACCTTTACCCTGGTTCTGGTCGGCTTTCTGCTCTACGCGTACTTCGGCCAGTACTTTCCCGGCCCCCTCTCCCACAAGGGCTACGACCTGGACCGGATCGTGGGGCACATGTACATGACGCTCGAGGGGATCTTCGGGGTGCCGCTCTCCGTGAGCGTTTCCTTTGTGACGCTCTTCGTGGTGTACGGCACCTTCATGGACGCCGCCGGTGCGGGCACCTTCTGGCTCGAGCTGTCGCTTGCCGTAATGGGCCGCAAGCCTTCCAGCGCCGGACGCGGCGCCCTCATCACCACGGCCCTGCTGGGAGGGCCTCAGGGCAGCGGCGTGGCCACCACCATGTCGGTGACGCCCGTGATGTGGCCCATCCTGAGGAAGGCGGGCTACCGCGCCGACATGGCCGCGGGTCTCATCGCCGCGGGCGGCATCGGCGCCGTGATCTCGCCGCCGCTCATGGGCGCGGCGGCCTTTCTCATCATGCAGTTCCTGAACGTGGCATTCTGGGACGTGGTGATCATGGTGACCGTGCCCACCCTGTTGTATTACGTCGGCACGTTCTTCATGGTCGAAATCGAGGCCCGCAAATACGGCTTCATCCCGCCCGAGACCTCCGGAAAATCGGCCTGGGCGGTCATGCGCACCCGCGGCCACCACCTGATCTCGCTGGTCGTGCTCATCATCTTGTTGGGAATGGGCCGCTCGCCCGAGGATTCGGCCATCTGGGCGCTCCTGGCCACCGTGGTCACCAGTTTTCTGAGCCGCGACCGCAACGAATGGCTGACCCCCCGGCGCATATTCGATGCGGCGGCGGAAGGCGCCCGCAACATGCTGCCGGTCGCCGGGCTGCTGGCCGCCGCCGGCATGATCGTAGGGGTCTTTTCCCTGACCGGCCTGGGGTTGAAAGTATCCAGCCTGATCATGTCTCTGAGCGGCGGCGATCCGCTCCTGGCCATTTTTCTGGCGATGATCGCCTCCTTTCTGGTCGGTCTGAGCCTGCCCATCACCGCCACCTACATCATGACGGTGGTCATGGTGGCACCGGCCCTGGTCAAAGTCGGCCTGCCGATGCACGTCGCCCACATGCTGGCGTTTTATTTCGCCGTCCTCTCCGAAGTCTCCCCGCCGGTGGGCCTGTCGCCATCCGCGGCGGCGGCCGTCACGGGCGGGAACCCGTTCAAGTCCATGATGCAGGCCTGGAAGTACTCCTTGCCGGCCTTCCTCGTCCCATTCCTTTTTTCAGCCAGCAAGGAGGGCGCCAACCTGTTGATCATAGACGCCACCTGGCCGGGATTCCTTCTGGCCTGCGTCAACAGCACCGCCTGCCTGTTCTTCCTCTCCATCGGCATCGTCGGCTACTTCAAGAGCCGGATGAACTCCCTGGAACGCGTGTTGTTGATCGTATCGGCCTGCATCATGACATTCGACCCCATGGATCTGTCGGTCTCGGGCATCGCACCGGTCACGATCAGCTTGCTGGTGGTGGGCCTCCATGTGCGGCGTTTCCGCCGCCAGGCGGCCGCCGGCCCATCCCGGGCTTGACCCGTTCCGTTCAACTCACTCAAAAGGAGGTCTCTCATGCGCAAGCACCTTGGAACCATCGTTATCGCCCTGCTGTGCCTGGCATTGCCCGTCGCACCGGCGTTGGGGCAGAAGCTGTCTTTCAGCATCGTCACCGGCGGCACCGGCGGCGTCTGGTATCCGCTGGGCGGCGCCATCGGCGGTGTGATCAGCAAGAACGTGCCCAACACCGACGCCACCGCCGAAGTCACCACCGCGGCGATCGACAACCTCAAGCTCTTGGCCGCCGGCAAGGCGGGGATGGCCTTCGCCTACGATTACCACTCCGTATGGGCGAACGAAGGCAAAATCAGCGAGCTCGCCAAGAAGCAGCCCGTACGGGTGGTGATGGGCTTCTACGAGCAGCCCCTGCACATCGTGACCAAGGAAGGCACCGGCATCAAATCCGTCATGGACCTTAAGGGCAAGCGCGTGTCGGTGGGCGCCCCCAACAGCGGCACCGAAGAGCAGGCGGACTATGTGCTCAAGGGGCTGGGATACGACTGGAACAAGGATTTCAAACGCGAGAAGCTCGGAGCGGGCGAGTCCGTGGCGGCCCTCAAGGACGGCAAAATCGATGCCATGTTCTGGAGCGGCGCGGTCCCCACCTCCTCCATCATCGACCTCGCGACCACCCCGGGCCTGAAAATGGTGCTGCTGCCGGTGGAAGGCGAGGCGGCTGAAAAAATCATGAAGGCCAACCCCGGCGTCTTCCACAAGACGGCGTTCTCCAAGGGAGTGTACTCCGGCGTGGACAGCGACGTTCCCGCCATCGCCATCACCGCCGTGCTGAACGCCATGGAGAGCTTCCCCGAGGATCGCGTTTACCAGATTGTCAGCGCCATCTTCGCCAACCTCCAGGAGATCTCCGCCGTCTGGAAGGGTGCGCTGAAACTGACGCCCGAGCTGGCCGTCGGCCAGCTGACCCCGGATGCCGTCCAGTTCATCCACCCCGGCGCGGTCAAGTTCTTCAAGGAAAAGGGCGCGCTGAAGTAAATGCGGCGCGGGCTGGCTATCGCCGCCGGAGCCTTATTGGCGTGTGTTGCAGTTTTGCTGGTTCTGTCCCCGCGGGCGGCGCGCCCGCGGGGGATCACCTGGCTTGAACTCACCGAGGCCGGCAGCGGCCGCACCATCTTCGCCGGCGCGCTGGACTACGACGAACCGGTCGCCCTGACCTGGAAAAACTCCCTCTTCAACCTGACGGTCACCGAAGTCTTCGCGGCGCGGGCCGGCCGCCTCGACCTCACCCAAGTCACGTTTGCCGATCCCCGCGGCCTGCCGCCGCCCGCTGCCCGACCCGAAGACCTGGACGACCTCTATCACACCGGCGGCCCCTTCCACGTCGAAGGCCTGGCCCGGCCGCTCGCCCGCGCGGTCTTCCGGATCGGAGAGATCGGCGATCCCGCGCTGGCGATCGCCGGCCGGACCATCCGTTTCAAGCAGGAAGTGGGCTTCGGCGGCGCGGTCCTGCTGCAGGCCCGCCGCCCGTGTTTCAGGCTGGATTCAAGCTTATCCGAAAAATGCGCCTATCTGCGCGACCTCATTTGAGCCCGCGGCGGGAACGCTGCATCCCGGCTTAAAATTTGGAAAATACGCAATCCACCCCATCCCCCTGAAAAGAAACGTGGCTTAACTTACCTACTACGCCTGATGCGGCTGCCGCGCCGCTGACCGAGCAGCCGGGGGAGAACGATTCCGGACTTGGGCCGGAAGGGGGGCGCGCCCACTCGTGACGGGCTCGACGGCCGGAGAAGGCCGAATCAGTGCAACCCGAAGCGTCGGTGCAAGACCGCAGCGCCGACGAGGAGGATCGCCATGGCCAACGTGATACCGGAAGGATTTCATAGCGTCACACCGATGTGCGTGTTCAAGGACGCCCGCAAGGCCATCGAATTCTACAAGCGGGCATTCGGCGCCGAGGCGCTCTTCGTCTTGCCGGGGCCGGACGGTAAAGGCGTGATGCACGCCGAGGTTCGGATAGGCGACTCCATCATCATGATGGGCGAAGAGCATCCGCAGGAGGCCTGCCGGAGCGCGGAAACCATCGGCGGATCTCCCGTCGGCTTCTACATTTACGTGGAGGATGCCGACGCCGCTTTCCGACGAGCGCTCGATGCCGGTGCGGAGAGCCGGATGCCGGTCGAAGACATGTTCTGGGGGGACCGCGCCGGCTCCGTGCAGGACCCCTTCGGCTACAGCTGGATGCTGGCCACGCATTCCAAGGATCTCACGCCGCAGCAGGTCCAGGAAGGCGCCCGGGCGTTCTACGCAAAAATGCCAAAGAAATGAGCAAAAACCGCAAACTCGTCCAATTAAGGAGAACGAATCATGCCCAGCACCATCCGGCTTCACCGTGTCTTCCGGGCTGCGCCCGAACGGGTCTATCGGGCCTTCCTCGATCCGGACGCAATGGTCAAGTGGCTTCCTCCAAATGGGTTCACCGGCAAGGTTCGCCATATGGACGCCCGACCCGGCGGCTCCTACAAGATGTCGTTCACGAACTTCAGCACGGGCAAGAGCCATTCCTTCGGCGGGGAGTATCTCGAATTGGTGCCGCACCAACGAATCCGCTACACCGACAAGTTCGACGACCCGAATCTACCCGGCCTGATGCATGCAACCATCACGTTCAAGCAGGTGTTTTGCGGGACTGAAGTAAACATCACGCAGGAAGGGGTTCCCGATATCATCCCGGCTGAGGGGTGCTATCTCGGCTGGCAAGAGTCCCTTGCGCTTCTGGCGAAACTGGTCGAGGCCGAGATTCCGGATGAGCCGTGAAGACATGGAAATTGCCCCCTAATATCGCGCTCGCGCCCTGCGAGGGATCCCTCGCAGGGCGCGTTGCTCGCGGCTGAACTTGGACGTTAGGCAGTTGAAACCAAAAGGCGGTCGAGATGAGAAAGGTTCAGATAATTGCAGTTCTAGCCGGTCTGCTGTTTACACTTGCTGCGAATGCGGAAAACAAAAAAGGTTCAAAGGCGATGGGGAAAATCGATCCCCTGCCGCGAGATTTGGAAATTCAACTGGCGCTCAGCGCGTTGCCGCCACACCTAAGAGACAATGCAACCGTATATGTTTTAAACCCAGACACGGGCTTTGAAGCGGCCCGCAACGGCACCAATCGATTCCACGCTTTCGTTGCGCGAACCGGCGATGATACCTTCAGGGGCGACTGGCCCTTGACGGAATATCGAGATGATATTCTCTATCCGATTTCCTTTGATGAAGCGGGCACCAAGGCACAAATGCGGATCTTCTTTGATGCCGCTGAGATGCAGGCCAAGGGGACCGCTCCCGACGAACTCAAGAAGATCATGAGAGACCGTCTCAGGAATGGAATCTATAAAGCGCCGGAACGAGCCGGCCTTTCCTACATGCTGTCGCCGATACTGAGGACGTACGTAAACCCGGAGGAAAGCGACCGCGTCGCCACCTCCAACAATCCACACGTTATGTACTACGCCCCCAATGTGTCCAATGAAGACATCGGCGGGAAACCACCCGGCATACGTTTCGAAGGTTATGCCATGGTGGTTAGTGGCTCCTATCCTTTTGTGATAATGCCCGGCCTCCACGGGTACATGATCCACCTTCTCGGCCCGACGGAAAAAACAGAAATTAATAAAGGGTACGCGGAGATGCTTACGCGACTCTGCAAAATCAAAGACGTGTGGTGTTTGCCGAAAGTGAAAGGCCGACATTAATTGAGGCGATCAACGATCCGGATCCTGAAAGATCCCAAAGAGCCATGCTGGCCGCGCTGCGAATGAAGAAGATCGACATCGCCGGGATTCGGAAGGCGCTCGATGGAAACGATTCTCTGGCGTCGCCTGGACACCGCTGGTCATGACGCCTGCCGCCTGGTGCGGAGAGGTGGCGACTGGCGACTGGAGGGTGCGGCCGTCTTCCAGCACGAAGGCGAGGCGGCGTGCCTCGCATATGAGGTCGGCGGGGATGCGGAGTGGCGGACGCAGAAGGGGGTCGTGCACGGCTGGGTGGGCGCCCGCCCGCTCGATTTCAGGATTGCCAGAACGCCCGGCGGCACCTGGACGTTCAACGGCCGGACGGCGCACCACCTGGACGGCTGCGTCGATCTGGATTTCGGGTTCACCCCGGCTACGAACCTGTTCCAGCTACGGCGTGTGGCACTTCCGGTCGGTCGGGCCGCGGCTGTGCGTGTCGCGTGGCTCGATGTATTTGCCGGCACTCTCGACACGCTGCTTCAGCGCTATGAGCGGCGCGGCGCCGGAGACTACTGGTACGAGGCGCCACGCTTCGACTACTACGCGCTGCTTCAGGTCAGCGCAGTCGGCTTCGTGGAGAAGTATCCGAACCTGTGGGAGGCGGAGCCGCAATCGGTCCGCAAGCCGCCGGCGGCAGAACGATCCAGCAGAGGCGAAAGCAACACTATCGCATAACCCTCCATGTGACCGGGGCAATTGACGCAGCCCGAATCGAACTTGGACCCATCACGAGAGGAGTTGACCAATGGTCAAGCTCGCAGCGGTATTCAAGGATACCGGTAGAGTAGAGCGCCGGTTTTAGCGACGTTAGGCTCGATCTATCTGCTTCCGTCCCTTTCGTCTGACGGTGCCTCACTTACCGGGCCGTGGCTGCTTGGCCAGCCCCTCCTCATCAAACCGTGCCGCATCTTTTCGCGCGGCGACCGACTGTTCTGGCGGCAGCCTGATAACACCGCCCTCGCTCAGCGGGGGTCTTGGACCGCCTGTCGCATATTTCCAGCTCCCGCATCAACAGATAATGCTCGCGGGAGCACCACTGCTTTGTCCTTTTTTCCCGAGCAATTTCCATATCGCGCCTCCAGGTGTTGACAGCCGGACACCCGAATCCCGGATCTGCCAGGCGGCCTGCACCCGTCCTTCAGCTGACCGTTGGGGATTGATTGGCCGTACCGCCGCAGGCCTATCACTTACCAAATATTGAGCACCCATTGCCTTCCCGCAATGCCCTATCCCGTTCCGCGTGGAGACCGACCCAACCAGGCGACGGGATTAACGGGCCAGCGAAGTGGGTTTCAATTCACGCCCACCTGATAGCTTTCGTTTCAATAGCCAGGTTGGCATCGGCCAAAGCAGTGATTAACGTTCTGGGTGTGATCACGGAGGAGGGATCGTAATCGACAATAACCTTTTCCATTCTGATTCCGGCAGTTTCGAAATTCACCGCCGGGAGCCAGGAGGTCGTCATGAAAAAAAACAAGGGCGTCAGCAAGCCGGACTATGGTTGCGATAGCCGCTGTGTATACGAATACGTCGAATGCATCGACAAAGAAGACGGGGCATCCATCTGCAAGACCCGTGAACGCAACTGTCTCGACGAGTGCCCGTTATAAACCACGGATCGGGTGTTTCAATCCACGCCCCCGCGTGCGCGGGGAACGCCCGGCTGCCAGAAACATTCTGCGCTGGAATTTCCAATAGTGCGGTCGCTGACCGCACTTTCTTTCCAAACCCGGATTTGTTGGCCGCAGCTGAATCTCGATCGACAATTTATTGATCACTAATCGAGATTTGACAACTTTTACTTTCAGAGGGGAGTGCGGTTCTCCGCATCAATCGAGAACCGCACCCCCGATAGAGTGGAGGTTGGAAGCCGGGCCGAAGCGCTGGCCCGAACATGGGAAATGGCGGCGCTTATTCCGTGCACACCTCGTCGATCCAGAACTCCTGGCCGCCGACGGTGAACCCGCTGATGGGGCCCTGCAGGATCATCTCACCGC
>JAUQXK010000112.1 GCA_030834695.1 Desulfobacterales bacterium | reverse complement strand
GCACATAATTCGCCATCCCCTTCAAACTCAACTGCTTGGTGATCGCCGCCGTCAATGTCGTCTTGCCATGGTCAATGTGACCGATCGTCCCCACGTTCACGTGCGGCTTCGTCCGCTCAAACTTCTGCTTGGCCATGTGTTGCACTCCTCCCCTTAAAATGCGAAGGGCATATACACCGGTTATGCCCTCCGCGGTGAGACCTGTATTGTCAGGATGCAGCCGTTACCAGCGAAAATGGGCAAACGCCTTATTCGCCTCTGCCATCTTGTGAGTGTCTTCCCGTTTCTTCACGGCAGCGCCGCGGTTGTTGGCGGCATCCATAAACTCGGCCGCCAGTTTCTTGGCCATGCCCTTCTCCGGTCGCTGACGCGCGTAGCTGATCAGCCAGCGAATTCCCAAGGCCGTGCGGCGTGAGGAACGAATCTCGGTCGGCACTTGGTAGGTGGATCCACCCACGCGACGCGAACGCACCTCGATCATCGGTCGCACGTTTTCGATCGCCTGCTCGAACACTTTCACGGACGGATCTTTGACCTTTTCCGCCATGATCTGGAAGGATTCGTAAACGATCCCCTCGGCCGTGCTGCGCTTTCCGTCGTGCATCAGGCAGTTGATGAATTTGGCCACCAGTCGGCTGCCGAACTTCGAATCGGGCCGAATGGCCCGCTCGTTAACTTCTCTTCTTCTTGGCATATACGCTCCGTGATCCGTCTATCAACGATGGCTATTTCGGCTTCTTGGCGCCATATTTGGAACGCCCCTGCTTGCGGTCCTCCACTCCCAGGGTGTCCAAGGTCCCACGAACGATATGATAACGCACACCCGGAAGGTCTTTCACACGACCGCCACGCACCAGCACGACGGAATGTTCCTGAAGATTATGACCCACACCGGGGATATAAGCGCTGACTTCAATCCCGGTCGTCAAACGCACGCGCGCAACTTTACGCAAGGCCGAATTCGGCTTCTTGGGGGTGGTGGTGTACACGCGGGTGCAAACACCGCGTTTTTGGGGCGCACCCCTCAAAGCCGGCGTTTTAGTTTTCTTTTTAACTCGTTTCCGGGCGCTCCGGACAAGCTGATTGATAGTTGGCATGGCCTCCTCGTTCAACCCCGTTAACCAATTTTGCAAAATGGTGATATGTATATGGGAAATTACTGAATGTCAAGATTTTTTTCTAAATAGTTTTTATGGCCATCGGCTGACCGCCTATTGTACGACCTCCACTTCCATATCGTCGAATTGAGGCATTCCGGTACCGGCCGGAATGAGCCGGCCCATGATGACGTTTTCCTTGAGGCCCCGCAGCCGGTCCACCGCGCCTTGAATGCTGGCATCTGTCAGTACCTTGGTGGTTTCCTGGAAAGAGGCGGCCGACACCCAGCTCTCGGTGCTGAGCGAGGCCTTGGTAATGCCCAGGATCAGCGGCTCGCCCACGGCCGGCTTTCCGCCCTTGGCCACCACGGCTTGATTGGCATCTTCGAACTTCAGCCGATCGACCTGCTCTTCCAGCACGAAATCCGTGTCCCCGACATCCATCACTTTCACCCGCCGCATCATCTGCCTGACGATGACCTCGATATGCTTGTCATGGATGCGCACCCCCTGCAGGCGGTAAACTTCCTGGACTTCGTCCACCAGGTATTTGGCCAGCGCCACTTCACCTTTGATCTTTAGGATATCCTGAGGAATCGCCGAGCCACCGATCAGGGCTTCGCCGGCGCGCACGTAGTCCCCCTCGTAAACGTTGATGTGTTTGCCGCGCGGTATGAGGTACTCCTTCTTGTCGCCGACATCCACCGGCGAAATGGTGACCTTCTGTTTGCCCTTCTTGGTGCCCTTGGAAATGGACACATAACCGTCGATTTCGCTCAGTACCGCCACTTCCTTGGGCTTGCGCACCTCGAAGAGCTCCGCGACCCGCGGCAGACCACCGGTGATATCCTTGGTCTTGGTGGTCGCCCGCGGCAGCTTGGCGACCAGATCGCCGGCTTTGACCGTATCGCCCTCCTCCACCAGCAGAATCGCGTTGATCGGCAGGATGTAGCGGGCAAACCCGGAGGATACCGGCAACTTCGCGGTTTTGCCCTCCCTGTCTTTAATGGAGATGCGCGGCCGCTCCTCGGCGCTCTTGGATTCGATGATCATCTGACTGGATTTGCCGGTCACGGGGTCGACCTTCTCCTGCATGGTGCGCCCGGGGACGATGTCCCCGAACTTGACGGTCCCGTCTACTTCGGTAATGATCGGGGTTGTAAACGGATCCCAGATCGCCAGTTGATCGCCGGGTTTGACCTTCTGCCCGTCGCGAATGTTCAGGTGCGCCCCGTAGATCACCGGGAAGCTTTCCAGTTCGCGGCCGGAATCACTCATCAGAACGATCTTGCCGCCGCGGCGGTTCATGGCCACCAGGGCGCCTTCCGAGTTTTTGGCGACATTCAGGTCGATGAATTTGACGGTCCCCTCCACGCGTGCCCGGATATCGGCCTGCTCGACGCGCCGGCTGGCGGTTCCACCGATGTGGAAGGTGCGCATGGTCAACTGCGTGCCGGGCTCGCCGATGGACTGCGCCGCGAGAATGCCGATCGCCTGGCCGTTTTCCACCAGCCGACCGTGGGCGAGATCCCGTCCGTAACATTTCGCACAGACGCCTTCCTTGGCGCGGCAGGTCAAGACCGACCGTATCTTGGCCGACGTCAGCCCGGCCTGTTCGATTTTTTCGACCACCCGCTCGTCGATGTCCTGGCCCGCCTTGGCTATGACCTCGTCGGTGAACGGATCCAGGATGTCTTCCAACGCCGTTCGTCCAAGGACGCGCTCACCGAGCACTTGGATGATCTCGCCGCCTTCGACCAGAGGCTCCAGCTCCACCCCCGACAGGGTCCCGCAGTCTTCTTCGGTGATGACGCAGTCCTGGGAAACATCCGCCAGGCGTCGCGTCAGATACCCGGAATTGGCGGTCTTGAGCGCCGTGTCGGCCAGGCCTTTGCGCGCGCCGTGAGTGGAGATGAAGTACTGCAAAACGGACAAGCCCTCGCGGAAGTTGGCGTTGATGGGCGTTTCGATGATCTCCCCGGAGGGTTTGGCCATCAGCCCCCGCATGCCCGCAAGCTGACGCATCTGATCCTTGCTGCCGCGCGCGCCGGAGTCGGCCATCATATAAATGGGGTTGAAGCTTTCTTCGATCACGGGCTGCCCCTGGGCGTCTCGCAACGCGCTTCCGTCCTTTTGAGCCACCGGCGCCAGCTTCATGACTGCCATCATCTCGTTGGCGACGTCGTCGGTGGCCTTGGCCCAGATGTCAACGACCTTGTTGTATTTTTCGCCCTGGGTGATCAGACCTTCGACGTACTGCCGTCCGATTTCGGCGACCTGGTTCTCCGCCTTTTTCAGGATCTCCTCCTTGGCCTGCGGAATGATCATGTCGTCGATGCAGATGGAGAGCCCTCCGCGCGTCGAGTAACTGTAGCCGATGTCTTTCAGCCGGTCGGAAAGAATCACGGTCGCTTTGGGGCCCAGGCTGCGGTACACATGGTCGACCAACTGCCGTAAAACTTTTTTGTCGATCACCTGGTTGACGCTGTCAAAGGGCACGGCCGGCCATTTGTTGATGACGTCGAAGAGATGATAGCTGTGGTCGGCGTAGAGGATCGGGCCGTTCTCGCCGACGTTGAGGCTGTAAACCATATCGACATCGGCTTCATCGCAGTTGAACACGCTTTTAAATTCGTTGTAGGTGAGCTTACCGATCCACCCATCGGCGCTGCGATCCGGGCTCTGCGAGAGTTCGCGCACGAGGTCGGTGAAGGCGGCGCCGGCAAGCAGGCGCGCGCGCGCCTGCTCGGCCTCCGCTTCGGTGGCAACCGTGAGGTGGCGCAACTCCAGAATGTCGACTTTCGGGATGATCTCCCAGAGCAGCACCCGGCCGACCGTGGTGTCGTACCGTTTGCCCTGCATGCGCATCTGGATCTTGCTGTGAAGCTCGACCTGGCCGGCGTCGTAAGCCGAGCGCACTTCTTCAGGATTAGCAAACGTCAGCCCCTCGCCGCGCCGTCCGGTGATGCCGCGCGTCATGTAGTAGGTGCCCAGGACGATGTCTTGGCTGGGCACGATAATCGGGCTGCCGTTGGCCGGAGACAAAATGTTGTTCGAGGAGAGCATGAGCACCCGGGCCTCGATCTGGGCTTCCACCGACAGGGGGACATGAACCGCCATTTGGTCTCCGTCGAAATCGGCGTTGAAGGCGGTACAGACCAGCGGATGCAGCTGAATCGCTTTGCCTTCGATCAGGATCGGCTCGAAGGCCTGGATCCCCAACCGGTGCAGCGTGGGCGCCCGGTTCAGCATGACGGGGTATTCCTTGACGACTTCATCCAAGGTGTCCCAGACCTCGGGGACTTCACGCTCCACCATTTTCTTGGCGCTCTTAACGGTGGAAACCATCCCTTTCTGTTCAAGGCGGTAGTACACGAAGGGCTTGAACAGCTCGAGCGCCATCTGCTTGGGCAGGCCGCACTGGTGCAGACGCAGATCTGGGCCGACCGTGATGACCGTTCGGCCCGAGTAGTCGACCCGTTTGCCCAGCAGGTTCTGCCGAAATCGACCCTGCTTGCCCTTGAGGGTATCGCTCAGGGATTTGAGCGGGCGCTTGTTGGTCCCGGTGATCACCCGTCCGTGGCGGCCGTTGTCAAAGAGAACGTCCACCGACTCCTGCAACATGCGCTTTTCGTTGCGCACGATGATCTCCGGCGCTTTTAGGTCGATCAACCGGCGCAGGCGGTTGTTGCGGTTGATCACCCGGCGGTACAGATCGTTCAGGTCGGAGGTCGCGAACCGCCCGCCTTCCAGCGGGACCAGCGGCCGCAAATCCGGCGGCAGGACCGGGATGACGTCCATGATCATCCAGGTCGGATCGATGCCGGAACGCCGGAAGGCGTCCACGATCTTCAACCGCTTGGCCAGCTTCTGGCGTTTGGCCAGCGACCCGGTTTCACGGATCCCGGACCGCAGTTCGTGGTAGAGCTTCTCGAGCTCAAGATCTTCCAGCATGGATTGGACGGCTTCGGCACCGATGCCGGCTTCGAACTTGGCCCCGTAGGTCTCCACGGCTTCCATGTATTTCTCGTCGGTGAGCAACTGGCCGCGCACCAGGGGAGTGTCCTTGGGATCCAGCACGATATAGCTGTCGAAGTAGAGCACCTTTTCCATGTTCTTGAGCGTCAGGTCCAACAGATTGCCGATCTTGCTCGGCAGGCTCTTCAAGAACCAGATGTGGGACACGGGCGTCGCCAGTTCGATGTGCGCCATGCGCTCGCGCCGCACCTTGGACTGAATGACCTCGACCCCGCATTTTTCACAGATCACCCCGCGGTGCTTCATTCGTTTGTACTTGCCGCAGTTGCATTCGTAGTCTTTCGTCGGCCCGAAAATCTTGGCGCAGAACAAGCCCTCGCGTTCCGGTTTGAACGTGCGGTAGTTGATGGTCTCCGGTTTCTTGATCTCGCCGTGAGACCATTTGCGGATCTGCTCCGGCGACGCGAGCGCAATGCGAATCGCGCGGTATTTGCGCGGATCGGTGGGTTTGGCAAAAAAATCATACAGAGTGTCCATCTTTCACTCCTGAAGAAATATCGGGTTAAAGTTCGCCCCGCCAGCCCGTCGGTTATTCGGAAGGCGTCGGCGAGTCGACGTCTTCAAGCAACCCTACATCCAGCCCCAACGATTGGAGTTCCTTGGTCATGACCCGGAAGGATTCGGGGATACCGGGCTCCAACACGTTCTGCCCCTTGACGATCTTCTCGTACATCCGGGTCCGGCCCGCCATGTCGTCCGATTTGACCGTCAAAAACTCTTGCAAGGCATAGGCGGCGCCGTAAGCCTCCATTGCCCAGACTTCCATTTCACCCAGCCGCTGGCCGCCGAATTGGGCCTTGCCGCCCAGGGGCTGCTGGGTCACCAGTGAATAGGGGCCGATCGATCGGGCATGGATTTTGTCGTCGACCAGATGGTGAAGCTTCATGACATACATGGTGCCAACGGTGATCTTCTCGTCGAACGGTTCCCCCGTCCGGCCGTCGAAAAGCGTCACTTGTCCGGACCGATCCTGGCCGGCATCGGCGAGCAGTTGCTTGATCTCCTCCTCTTTGGCACCGTCAAACACGGGGGTGGCCATGTGGACCCCGCGACGATAGTACTGAGCGAACTGCTGCAGTTGATCGTCATCCAGGCCGCCGATCACCTTCTTTTCTGGCGTCGCCGAGAAGATGCGCCGCATTTTCTCCCGCAGCTTATTGATCTTCTGCTCGTCAAGGAGTTGCAGGATTTGATCGCCCAGCCCCTTGGCCGCCAGGCCGAGGTGGATCTCCAGAATCTGTCCGACGTTCATGCGCGACGGCACACCCAGCGGATTGAGCACCATATCCACCGGCCGGCCGTCCTCGAAGTAAGGCAGATCCTCGATGGGCAGGATGCGCGACACGACCCCTTTGTTGCCATGGCGGCCGGCCATTTTGTCTCCGACGGACAGCTTGCGCTTCATCGCCACATAAACTTTGACCATCTTGATCACGCCCGGCGGCAATTCGTCGCCGCGCTCAAAGCGGCTGACCTGCTGCTCGAACGCCAATCGGCACAGCTCCCGCTGGTCGCGATAGCGCTCCAGGACTTCGTGAATCACCTGGGTCATCTGGGGGTCTTTCAATACGATGCCCTCTAGAGCAGCGACCGGAATCTTTTCCAATAGGTTGGCGTCGAGCTTAACCCCGCTGTTCGCGTAGATTTTTTTGCCCTTCTTGATCGGCGCCTGGGCCTTCTGGCCATTGATCAGGTCCACTAGCTGGGCACGGACCACATCCTCAATCACCATCAGCTCGTCGTCACGATCCTTTTCGAGGCTGGCGATTTCCTCGTCTTCGATCAGCCGCGTCCGATCGTCTTTTTCGACGCCGCGTCGCGAAAACACCTTGGCATCAATGACGATGCCCTGAATTCCGGGCGGCACCCGCAACGAGGTGTCTTTGACGTCGCCGGCTTTTTCGCCGAAAATCGCCCGCAGCAGTTTCTCCTCCGGCGACAGCTGGCTTTCGCCCTTGGGCGTGATCTTGCCGACCAGAATATCGCTGGGCTTGACTTCGGCCCCCAGGCGAATGATGCCGCTGTCATCGAGATTCTTAAGTGCTTCGTCCCCGACGTTGGGAATGTCTCGGGTGATCTCCTCCTTGCCCAGTTTGGTGTCACGCGCCACCACTTCGAATTCTTCGATGTGCACCGACGTATAGACGCCGTCACGCACCAGACGCTCGCTCACCAGAATGGAATCTTCGAAGTTGTACCCGCCCCAAGGCATGAAGGCCACCATCACGTTCTTGCCGAGCGCCAGCTCGCCCTGGTCGGTAGCCGGCCCGTCGGCGATGATTTCGCCCTCCGCGACGCGCTGGCCCTTGTACACGATGGGTCGGTGGTTGAAGCAGGTGTTTTGGTTGGAACGCACGAATTTGGACAGGTTGAAGATGGTCACATTCTTTTCGTTGAGGTCGCCAGTCGGGTCGTGTTTGAGCACGATACGGGCGGCATCCACGTCGACCACCTCGGCGTCCCGCGGCGCAACGATAGTGACCCCCGAGTCTTTGGCCACCACGCCCTCGATGCCGGTGCCGACGAGCGGCGCTTCGTTCATGAGCAGCGGCACCGCTTGGCGCTGCATGTTGGATCCCATCAGCGCCCGGTTGGCGTCGTCGTTTTCCAGGAACGGGATCAGGGACGCCGAAACGCTGACCAGCTGATTCGGCGAAATGTCCATCAGCTCGATCTCTTCACGGTTGACCATCATGAATTCACCGGCCACCCGCGAGGTGACCAGTGGGTTGATGAACTGGTTTTTTTCATTGACCGGCGCGTTGGCCTGAGCGATCGGCAGGGCCTTTTCCTCGAAGGCGTCCAGGAACTTGACCGCTTCGGAAACCCGTCCGGCGTCGACCACTCGGTAAGGGGTTTCGATAAAGCCGTAGTCGTTCACCCGAGCGTACGTGCTTAGCGACACGATCAGCCCGATATTGGGCCCTTCGGGGGTTTCAATGGGACAGATGCGGCCGTAGTGCGACGGGTGTACGTCGCGGACTTCGAAGCCGGCCCGTTCGCGCGTCAGGCCGCCCGGCCCCAGAGCGCTCAGGCGGCGCTTGTGGGTCGTTTCGGAGAGCGGGTTGGTCTGGTCCATGAACTGCGAAAGCTGGCTCGTACCGAAAAATTCTTTGACAACCGCCGAAACCGGCTTGGGGTTGACCAGGTCATGGGGCATCAGGGCGTCAACCTCCTGGAGGCTCATGCGCTCCTTGATGGCCCGCTCCATGCGGACCAGGCCGATGCGGTATTGGTTCTCCAGCAACTCACCAACCGCACGCACGCGGCGGTTGCCCAAGTGATCAATGTCGTCAACGACACCTTGGGTGTCGCGCAGCTCGATCAAGGACTTGGCCGTCAGCAGAATATCTTCTTTGCGCAGAATGCTCAAATCCGGGGCGCTGCTGACGCCCAAACGCTGATTGATTTTCAAGCGACCCACGCCGGAAAGATCGTAGTAGTTGCTCTTGAAGAACAGATTGTCAATGAACTCCTGAGCCACCTCCGGCGTAGCGGGATTACCGGGCCGCAACCGCCGGTAAATGTCGATCAGCGCTTCCTCCTTGCTATCCACCTTGTCGAGCAGCAGGGTCTTTCGGACGGAGTCGCTGCTGGACAGACCGTCGATGAACAGCAAATCAAACTCGGCCACGCCAGCATCGGCCAGGCGCCGGATGCTCTCCTCGTCGACCGAGTCGTTGGCCCGGACGACCGGCTCACCGGTTTGAGGATGCGGAATCGTGAAAGCGTAAGCACGGGTGTAAATTTCCTCCACATTAATCGGCACGCGGTCCGTGCCCAGGGCTTTGAGGCGCTTGAGGATGCGCACGTTGTACTGGCGCCCTTTCTTGACCAGAATCTCGCTGGTCTCGCTGTCCTTGATGTCGCGGCTCGCCCGCTGACCTTTCAGCAACTCCTCGTCAAAGGCCTTGAAATAGCGCTTGCCGTCCGCGATCACCCGCTCGGTCTTGTAAAAATAAGAGAGCAGGTCTTCAGCGGTGTACCCGAACGCCTTGAACAGCGTCGTGACCGGGAACTTGCGGCGCCGGTCGATGCGGATATAAACGATATCCTTGGGGTCGATTTCCATGTCGATCCAAGACCCGCGGACCGGGATGATGCGGGCGCTGTAAATGATCTTGCCGCTGGAGTGGGTCTTGCCTTTGTCGTGATCGAAAAAGACACCCGAGGACCGATGCAGCTGACTGACCACCACCCGCTCGGTGCCGTTGATGATGAAGGTTCCCTTGGCCGTCATCAGCGGGATGGTGCCGAAATAGATTTCCTGCTCTTTGATATCGCGGATATTGGAGGCACCGGATTCGGAATCGACGTCATAGACCACCAGCCGCACCGTGATGCGCACTGGGATTTCATACGTCATCCCGCGATGAATGCATTCCTCGATGGTGTGTTTGATCTCACCGAACCGATAGGACACGAACTCCAGGGAGGCGCTGCCGGTGAAATCCTTGATGGGGAATACGGATTTGAATACGGCCTGCAGACCGGTCTCCTCACGCTTTTCATGAGGGATGTCGATCTGCAGAAAGCGCGCAAAGGAGTCACGCTGCATCCCGATCAGGTCGGGGATATCGACGATCTGGTCAATCTTGCCAAAGCTTTTGCGAATACGCTTGCTTGCCATAAGTCTTTCGGACATAGCAACTCCGCAATCTGGTTGAGGTTAGAACACCCGAGTCAGATGATGGACAGACGTTGGACAGGACGATGGTATTCGTGGCCTGCTGCGGCCGGAAGAAACCGGGGGAGGGTAAACTCCATTCAATCGGGCAGCAGACCACGGTTTCGGGCAACTTGCTATTTGATCTCCACAGTGGCGCCGGCCGCTTCAAGCTGCGCCTTGAGTTTTTCAGCATCGGCCTTCGGAATGCCTTCCTTGACCGGCTTGGGCGGGCTTTCCACCAGGTCCTTGGCCTCTTTCAGCCCCAGGCCGGTGATGGCACGGACTTCTTTGATCACGTTGATCTTCTTTTCGCCGTGGGCTGTCAAGATCACGTCGAATTCGGTTTTCTCTTCGACCGGTGCAGCGGCGGCGCCCCCGGCCGGACCGGCCGCCATCATCGCCACCGGGGCGGCCGCTGACACGCCGAATTTTTCTTCCAGCTCTTTAACGAGCTGCGACAGATCCAACACTGACATGTTGGAAATAAATTCAATCACATCTTCTTTGGTCACATTAGCCATTTTGAATTACCTCCGATTGATTCGCATATTCGAATTGAGAACGGTATGGTTTGAAAATTGAACCGGCCGCATGCCCTTATCGCCGGGACCCTTATGCAGCGGGCGGAACCTCTGCGGCTTGCCTCTGGTCTCTGAGTGCCGATAGGGCATTCACCAGTGCGCGCGGCACTCCGGCCAGAACCCTCACGGCGGAGGTCGGAACGGCTGCCATCACGGCAAGCAGTTGTCCGAGCAGCACCTCGCGCGATGGCAAAGCGGCCAGGGCCTTCACCCCGCTCGCATCAATGAGTTTGCCGTTGAGCACCGCCGCCTTGATTTCCAGTTTTTTGCTGTCGTCGGCAAATTTGGTCAGGATCTTGGCGGGGGCCACCGGGTCCGCGTAGCTGATGGCCACGGCGCCCGGACCTTTGAAGTGGTTCGCCAACACCGCGATCGGCGTGTCCTGAGAGGCCCTCACCATCAGAGTGTTTTTGACCACTTTGTACTCGATGCCCGCCTCCTTGAGCTTGCGACGCAGGTCGCTGACCGAGGCAACGTCCAGCCCTTTGAAATCGGTCAATATGACCAACTGGGATTTCTTGAAACGGCCGTGCAGGTCTTCCGCAATTTGTTTCTTTTCTTCAAGCTTCACGTCTGATTCTCACCTCCTTCGAATGTCTGCAAAACCGGAGGCCATGGCTATGGCCCATCGGGGTCCTGTCGGGCGTTCGAACCGGTTCGCCCGCAGAATCCCTCTGTCTCGGTAGGCCGGCGCTCGCGCCGATTAACCGCCCTAGCGTACCTACGGTCTGTGACAGATTGATAAGTTACTTCTTATTTAGTAGCTTCTTTAACCAAACTCGCATCGATCTTAACGCCGGGGCCCATCGTCGTGGAGACCGCGATGCCCCGCAGATAGGTACCCTTGCTGCTCGATGGCTTCATTCTCAGGATGGTCTCCAGAAAAGCCGTGACGTTCTGCACCAGTTTCTCCACGCCAAAAGACACTTTGCCCATGGGCGCGTGCACGATCCCGGCCTTCTCCACGCGAAATTCGATTTTGCCGGCCTTGAGCTCCTTTACGGCCTTGGTCACGTCGAAGGTGACCGTCCCGGACTTGGCGTTGGGCATGAGCCCTCGGGGCCCCAATATTTTGCCGATCTTGCCCACGGATCCCATCATGTCGGGCGTGGCCACGACTTTGTCAAAATCGAACCAGCCGCCCTTGATCTTTTCCACGAGATCATCGCTACCGACGAAGTCGGCACCGGCATCCTGCGCTTCCTTTTCCTTTTCGCCCTTGGTGACCACCAAGACCCGCACCGATTTCCCGATGCCGTTCGGAAGCACGACGCTTCCCCGGACCATCTGATCGGCGTGGCGGGGGTCAACCCCCAACCGCACGGCGACATCCAAGGTTTCATCAAACTTTGCAAAGGAAGACTCCACCGCGATTTTAACAGCTTCGGCCACTGCCACACCGGATGGGCTGGTGATCTTCTTCCTGGCTTCGACGTATTTTTTACCCCGCTTTGCCATCTTCGCTTCGCTCTCCTTCTTTATTCTCCCGACGGTCGCACTGCCCGGAGCCGCTCCCGCGCCGCCGGACGGCGGATGTTGGTCGCGCCTACTCGATTTCAATCCCCATGCTGCGGGCCGTGCCCGCCACGATGCGGCAGGCCGCTTCAAGATCGTAGGCGTTCAGGTCCACCATTTTCTGCTTGGCGATATCCTCCAGCTGCTGGCGGCTGATCTTGCCGACTTTTTCGCGTTTGGGGTCTTTGGCGCCCTTGGCGATCTTGGCGGCTTTCTTGATCAAAATAGCGGCGGGCGGAGTTTTGGTAATGAAAGTAAATGAACGATCCTGATAGATCGTTATCACCACCGGGATAATCATGCCGGCGTCGTTGGCGGTACGGGCGTTGAACGCTTTGCAGAAATCCATGATGTTCACGCCGTGCTGGCCGAGAGCCGGGCCGATGGGCGGCGAAGGATTGGCTTTTCCAGCCTCCACCTGAAGTTTGACAAATGCCATCACTTTTTTTGCCATGGGTCTCTTCTTCTCCTGAACGCGTTGGGTCTGGCTGGCGCCGGAAGCATGGATGCCCGCTGGGGCCTCACACCGGAGCCAACCCGTTTGAAGGGCCGTCGCTGTTATAGCTTTTGCACTTGGACGAAATCCAACTCCACCGGGGTGGCACGGCCGAAGATGCTCACCAGCACCTTGATTTTGCCCTTCTCGTGGTTGACTTCCTCCACCGTGCCGTTGAAATTGTTGAACGGGCCGTCAATCACACGAATGTCGTCCCCGACCTCGAAGAAATATTTCGGCTGCGGCTGGCGTTTGCCCGCTTCCATCCGCTTGATGATCTGGTCGGCATCGGCGTCTGACAACGGAGCCGGCCGTTGACGGCCTCCCAGGAAACCGGTGACCTTGGCGGTGCTGTTGACAATGTGCCAGGTCTCATCATCCAGTTCCATTCGCACGAGAATGTACCCGGGGTAAAATTTGCGCGACGAGGTCTTGCGCTTGCCCTTGACCAATTCGACGACCTCTTCGGTCGGAACAATGATCTCTCCGAATTTTTCGGATTGAGGCAACGCCGCCACCCGCTCCTGGAGCGACGCCTTGACCTTGTTCTCAAACCCCGAGTAGACATGGACGACATACCATCTGAGCGCCACGGTGTTTCTCCTCAAGCCCGAAATACGGCCCGGACCACGGTCGACAGGCCCAGGTCCACAAGCCCCAAAAAGAGCGAAATGATCATGACCAAAACGATGACGACCAAGGTCGACCCCATGCTCTGCTTGCGCGTCGGCCAGGTGACCTTCTTCAGCTCGATTTTGACCTCTCTCAGAAACTGAACGGAGCGCGTGAGCACATTGTCCGCCGGCTCGCCGGCGGGCAGCGCCGCGGCGGGCGCCGCCGGACGCTTTGCCTCTGCTTTGCGACCGGTCTCGGCAGCCCCGGATTTAAGTGCATCCGCGCTTCGGGCATCGGCGACGACGGCGGCCGCGTCGGTCCCCGACGAATCGCCATCCGATCGTTTCTTTTTTTTCAGGCTGGTTGGTTTTTTCCGTAATATGCGTCCCATGCGCCTCCCCAGCAGAGAGAAGTCTCCGCCCGGAGCCGGCCGCGATCCGAGCGATCGTCGGCACAGCCGGTCCAGGCGTTCTCAGGAAGAAAAGTGGCAGGCCAGGAGGGATTCGAACCCCCAACACCCGGATTTGGAGTCCGATGCTCTACCGTTAGAGCTACTGGCCTGCATGCGATTGTCCTGTGCGGGTTCTCCTGCTTTCTGAACCTATTTCGTTTCCTTGTGGGCCGTATGCTTGCGGCAAAATCGGCAGTACTTGGAAAACTCCAGCTTATCCGGCGTGGTACGCTTGTTCTTGGTCGTTGTGTAATTTCGGCGCTTGCATTCGGAACAGGCAAGCGTGATCAGCACTCTCACGGGCAGTCTCCTTTGCTCATTCGTTCACAGGCCTATTCGATGACCTCGGCGACCACGCCGGCGCCCACCGTGCGGCCGCCTTCCCGTACCGCAAACCGCAGCTCCTTCTCCATCGCTATCGGGGTGATCAGCTCCGCGGTGATCGATACGTTGTCCCCCGGCATCACCATCTCCACCCCCTCC
>JAUQXK010000010.1 GCA_030834695.1 Desulfobacterales bacterium | reverse complement strand
CCTTGCGGTCGCAGGACTGCTTGGCCCCGGTCAAGCGCAGGTCCTCCCTCAGCACCTCCAGCAGAACGGTTTCCGCATCGACGATCAGCTCACGATAGGTTCCGTTTACGCGCAGTCGAATCTTCTTCATTCAGTCCTCTCCTCTCTCTCCCGCTCTTCGAGCAACAATCGACCTGCCGGTCATTTGACATCATCATATCTCACAATATCTCACAACTTACGAATTTATTAATCGTCTCGAAACAGTACTGTCATGCCGGACCCCGGATCAATGACTTCCGGGGCAGGCTTGTCCGGCATCCAGAACGGCTTGAATCCACTGGATTCCGGCTAAAAGCATGCCGGAATGACGACGCAAAGACAATTATGAGACCCTTAATAACACTCCGCGGCCTGGTTGACCAGTCACGTGGCCGCCAGCGCCGCCTTGATTTTTTCGGGAGTCGCCGGTAGGTCGCAGATCCAAATCCCGATTGCATTTTTAATGGCGTTGATCACCGCTGGAGCGGTCGGCATAATGCTCATTTCGCCCACTCCCGTGGCGCCCAGCGGGCCCTTCAAACGCGGCGTTTCGACCAGGATGACCTCCATGGGACAACTGTCCCCGATGGTCGGGAATTTGAATGTCACCCAGTCTTTAGTCTTGCCGGCCACGTATTTTTCCCGCAGGGCGAAACCGATCCCCATGTCCATGCCACCTTCCATCTGGC
This sequence comes from Desulfobacterales bacterium, assembly GCA_030834695.1. Taxonomy (GTDB): domain Bacteria; phylum Desulfobacterota; class Desulfobacteria; order Desulfobacterales; family SpSt-501; genus SpSt-501. The sequence continues at coordinate 1,776 of JAUQXK010000010.1, read as the reverse complement.
CGATCACATTTTGAGGGTGGATAACCGTGCCGACGTCTACTGTGGCCGTCATTTTCAAGACGTTGACCCTGCCCGTTTCCGTATCCACCTCGACCTCGGCCATTTGAACCGAATGCGCACGAGACTCGTAGGAGGGGCCTTGGCCCGTCCGAGGATCCAGGGCGCCGGTGCTTTCGACTCTCTTGCGACCCATATAGCGCTTGGGCTTGCCGGCAGCCTCGAGCTCAGTCGATATTTTGGCACCGGTTTCGTTCATCGCCGCTTTCAGGCCTTCCAGAGCGTTGAGCAACGCTCCACCGACCATGTAGGTGATCCGGCTTCCGGCTGCCGGTCCGTTGGCGGCCGTGTTTCCGGTGTCGCGGGTGTGCAGTCGCACCCGGTCCAAGGGGATGCCCATGAACTCGGCCGTGAGCTGGGTCAACATGGAGTCGTTGCCCTCGCCCGGGTCGGCGGTCGCGGCATACACACTGATGCCGCCGTCGTCGTCCAGTTCCACCGCTACGATGGAAGAGTCTCCCGGGCCCGCGATTCCGTGCACCCCGGTACCCAGGCCAACTCCACGCTTCACCTTCCCCGAGCGGAGGGCGGCCGCCTCCTTGACGGCGCGTTGATAGTGCGGCCGCATGGCTTCCATTACTCCCGGGAAAGGCCATTCCTCGACGACTTGTCCGCAGGACATGCTTTCCTCGGGCTTCAAGGAGTTGCGCAGCCGGAAGTCGAACGGATCCATACCGAGCTTTTCAGCCAGCATGTCGATGGCCACTTCCAGGGGAAAGTTGATCTCCGGCTGCCCGGCACCCCGGGCGGCGCTGCCCCACGGGTTGTTGGTGTAAACCAGCCGAGCCCGGGCGTTGACGTTGGGGATGTTGTAGGAACTCGAAAGGGTCATCAAGGGGCGGTTGATGGCGTAGTGACCCGTGGAAAAATAGGCCCCATTGTCGATCACAAAGTCATTGCAGTAGGCCGTGAGATTGCCTCGGGCATCCGCCGCCAGTTTGACTTTCATGTCGTAGGCAAATCGCTTGGATGTCATCAGCATGCTCTCGGCCAAGCTGGGGATGTAGCGTACCGGTCGTTGGAAATGGATGGCGGCCGCACCGGCGATACCCTCGGAGATCACTTCCACTTTGATTCCGAACTGCCCGCCGGAGAAGGCTTCGATGTAGCGCATGTTCTCCCATCCGAGGGCGGTCTGCAGGTTATCCAAATGGGCATGGATGTTGATGCTGCGTCCGATGATCACCAGCTGGTCGTCGCCCGTTTCATCTTTTTCCCAGTAGGCGATCGTGGCTTCGGATTCCAGCGGTGCCTGGTGGTTGATTTGGGTCTTGAACCGGGCCTCGATCACAGCTGCCGAATGCTGGAGTGCCGCCTCGGCATCCCCCTTGATCTGCGAACGCTCACAACACAGGTTGGGAAGCTCTTCGTGGAGTTGGACCGCCACAGCAGCCATCGCGGATTCCGGACTGCTTAAAGTCGGCAGCGGTTCGAGTTTCACCTGCACCTTCGCCAAGGCCTTCTCCGCATTCTCCCGGGTGTCGGCCGCCACCGCCAGAATGGGGTCGCCGATATACCGAACCTTGTCCGTGCAGAGCACGGGACGATCCGCAACGGCAGTCCACTTTAGAATGTTATTGCCCTTGATGTCCGCCGCCGTCAGCACGCCGGCCACCCCCGGCATTTTTTCGGCCACCGATGCATCGATGGAGACAATGCGCGCATGCGGGAGGCCGCTGCGCAGAACCGCGAGCTCGAGCGCTCCCCGGATCGGATAGT
>JAUQXK010000111.1 GCA_030834695.1 Desulfobacterales bacterium | reverse complement strand
TCACCATCGTCGCCGTTAATGGATCGCCCCACTCCGGAATCGGCAACACCGCCCTGATGCTCGAGATGCTGAGGCAGCCCCTGGCTGCGCAGGGATGCGCCCTTGAGGTGGTGGCGCTTTGCGAACACGAGATCGAATATTGCACCGGCTGCGCGTTCTGCATGGAAAAAGGCAAATGCTGGATTCCGGACGACCATCACGCTATCGTGGAGCGCCTGCTGGCCGCGGATGGAGTCATCCTGGCCTCGCCGGTCTATTTCTACCATGTCACTGCTCAGATGAAAGCCTTTCTCGACCGAAGCCTCGCATGGGGCCACAAACCTCAGCCCTCTTGGAAGCCGGGCCTGACGGTCAGCGTCTCAGCCGGTCAGGGGGAGACGGAAACGGCGGAGTATCTGGCGAGGCTTCTGCGCGTGTATGGCGCGTTTCCGGTGGGACGCTTAACGGCGATGGCCACCTCGCCGGGAGAGTTCCTGGGCCGGGAGGCTTTGGAGGCCCATGCCAGCCATTTGGCCGGGGACCTGGCCCAGGCGATCCGGGAAAAGCGGCGCTATCCGGTCACCGATGTGGACCTGAGGTTCTTCTTGTTCATGGAAAACCTCGTGCAGCGCCACAAGGATTCCATCATGGGCAACGATTACGCTCACTGGGAAAAGCATGGCTTTCTCGGGAATTTTGAAAACTATGTCCAGCAACGCAGAGAAAAAACATCCTTTGACCCCGAGGTCCGTAAAGCCTGGATCCAGGAAATGATCGCCCGGAACAAAGATAGACGCGAGAGCAAGAAAACGAGAAGCCTGAAAATTTCTCCACCTGCCGGCGCGCCCGCGCAGGCAACCACGTGCCGGGAGCTTTTGCAGATGATGCCGGCCGCCTTCGATCCCGTGGCCGCCCGGGGTCTCGATACCACGTATCAATTCGACGTGTCGGGTAAGGAAACCTTTCAGTCCCACCTGAGGATCAGCGACGACACCTGCAGCTATCACGAGGGGCCCGCCGCCGCTCCCGGCATTGTAATCCGCACCCCCAGCGAGGTGTGGACGGCCATCGCCCAGGGCAAACTCGACGGTCAGCAGGCCTTCATGGCCGGCAAGTACTCGGCAGAAGGGGATCTTGCGCTGCTGCTAAAGCTCAAATCCCTGTTTCCGGCGGCCCGATGAATTGCCCTGGGGTCGGGCCAAGGCATGTAGCTGATGATTCATGTATAAGGCGCCAAAGATAGGTTTTATTTGAGTCTATATCCGCCTTTCTTGCCCCAAAAAGCGCGTCATAGAGAGCAGGCCCTTCCCTCACGGATCTGCCTTGCCGGCCTCCAGGAATTGAATCAGCCGCCCGGAGGATGCAACCTTGACAGTCTCAGGGACATCTGATTAATGAAACTACGTTTCGCTTTTATTGCGCAACGCGCCACCTGACCTCAAAACGGATTTATCATGGAGCAGAACCGCGTCGTCATTACCGGACTGGGAACCGTGAATTCCATCGCGCGGAGTGCACCCGAGTTTTTCCGCGCCCTGCAGGCCGGCCGCTGCGGGATCGGTCCGGTCACCGTTTTCGATACCTCCGACCACCGGACCCATACCGGCGGCGAGGTTGCTCGGTTCGCGGCGCGCGAAATGATTCCACGCCGTTTTTCGCTCAAGCGCATGTCGCGCGCGGACGGCATGGCCATGGCGGCGGCCATCGAGGCGCTGAGCGATGCCGATCTTTTCGAGGTGCCGGACAGGCTGCGCAGCGAGATGGGTGTAGTGATCGGCGGCGGGGCCGGCGGCATGCTCGAATGCGAAGCGGTTTACCGGGACTATCTCCTGGGCGTTGGTCGGGGCTCGGCCTATTCCCGGTTCGCCTCCTTCTGCTGCGCCTCCTCGGCCGACCGGATCGCCTCCCGGCTGGGGCTCATGGGTCCCAAGACCACCTTCATGACCGCCTGCTCATCCGGAGCCATGGCCATCGGCTATGCGCGGGACCTGATCCAGATGAACATGGCACCGGTCGTCGTCTGCGGCGGCACCGAACCGTTGTGCCGGCTCACCTATGCGGCCTTCAATGCCCTGCAAGCCGTCGACCCGGAGCATTGCAAGCCGTTCGACAAGAACCGACAGGGGCTTTCCCTGGGCGAAGGCGCTGGCGTCCTGATCCTGGAGGCGCTGTCGCACGCGCGGCAACGGGGCGCCCGCATTTACGGCGAGGTCCTGGGCTACGGTGTTAGCTGCGACGCCCACCACATGACCGCTCCAGACCCCGAGGGGGGTGGGGCCGCGCTGGCGATGCGGCGCGCCCTGGACGATGCCGGGGTGTCGCCGGAGGCGGTCGATTACATCAATGCCCACGGCACGGCCACGCCGGCCAACGACTCCATGGAAACCAGGGGGATCAAAGCCGTTTTCGGCCGGCGGGCCTATCGGATCCCGGTCAGTTCGACCAAGTCCATGATCGGCCATACCCTGGGAGCCGCCGGCGCCATCGAGGGAGTGGCTTCGGTGTTGGCAATCCAGCACCGCTTCATCCCGCCGACGATTCACCACCGGACGCCCGACCCTCAGTGCGACCTCGATTTCGTCACCGAAGGCGCCCGGCCGGCCGACCTGAACATTGTGCTCTCCAACTCCTTTGCCTTCGGCGGCAACAACACCGCCGTGGTGTTCGGCAAGTTCACCGATTCAGGGGGGCCGCATGCATAGGCGGATTGTGGTAACCGGCGTCGGCCTGGTTACACCGCTCGGCGTGGGCAAGGACGCTTTCATGCGTCAGCTCCTCGACGGCGTTTCAGGCATTCAGCCCATCACGCTGTTCGACACGGCCCGCTTCGATGCCAAGCTGGGGGCTCAGGTCCACGGGTTCACCCCGCAGGATTTCATCCGCCCTGGAACCCTGCGGCGCATGGACCGGCTGTCGAAATTAGCCACGGCGGCAGCGCGCATGGCCGTCGACGATGCCGGTTTTCAAATCGGACCACACAACCGGGACCGGGTGGGCATCGTGCTGGGAACCTGCTTCGGCGCTACGGATGTCGCGTCCCAATTCGGCAAGGTGCTCTTCACCGACAGTCCGAGAAGGGCCAACCCCATCCTCGTGCCGAACACCGTGATGAACGCGCCGGCCGGGCACGCGGCCATCGAGCTGGGCGTCCGCGGCGTCAATTCCACCGTCAATCACCGCGAGGTGTCGGCGGAGGCGGCCCTGGCCTTTGCCGCGGCCGAAATCGCGCGGGGACGCGCCGATCTGGTGCTTACGGGCGGCGGCGACATCATCTCGGAATTTTGCTTCAACGTGCTGACACGCTTCCGCACCCTTTCTCCCCAGGACGGCGGGGCAGAGGGAATCCGGCCTTTCGACGCCCGACGCAACGGAACCGTTGTCGGTGAAGGCGCCGGCATCGTCTGCCTTGAGTCGCTGGACAGCGCCGAGGCCCGCGGAGCCATCCCTTACTGCGAAATCGTCGGCTGGGGGCTGAGTGCCGCGCCGGCCGGCCTCAACGACTGGCCGGCCGACCCAAGCGGACCGTCCCTCGCCATGACCCGGGCCCTGGCCGCCGCCGCTGTCGAACCCGGCGGAATCGATTACGTCTGCGCGGCGGCCAACGGCGGCTTGCGGCCGGACCAGCTCGAGGCAGAGGCCCTGGCCGGGGTTTTCGCGGATTCCGGCCGCCGGCCCCTCGTCGGCTCGCTCAAGGGTGCCCTGGGAGAAGGCTTCTCGTCCGGCGGAATCCGGGCGGCCGCCATGGCGATATCTCTCCGCAATCAAGCCTTGCCCCCCACCCTCGGGCTTTTCCAGCCGCTCGCGCCGCTGAACTTCATCGTGAGGGCCGAAAGCCGGGTTTCCATCCGTTACGGCCTGGTCAACGGCATGTCCTCCGGCGGCACCTTTGCGGCGGTCGTCATGAAACGGATCGAGTAAATACAGGAGTCTTGGCCATGAACGTCGGTGAATGGAGTTGGAAGCGGGCGCGCTTGTGGCCCGAGCGCCTGTTCCTGAGGCAGGGCGATCATAGCTGCACCAACCGCGAGTTCAACGAGCGCGCCAACCGCATGGCCAACGTCTTGCTGGCGCGGGGCGTTACAAAAGGCGACCGCGTGGCCGTCCTGATGGTCAATTGCAGCGCCTTTCTGGAGGTTTTTTTCGCCTGTGCCAAGATCGGCGCCGTCATCGTACCCGTCAACCACCACCTGGCGGTGCCCGAACTGGCGCGCATCGTCGCCGACTGCAGTCCGCGGGTGTTGATCCACTCGCCCGGGATTGCGGCGGCCATGGAAGAGCTGCACCATGGCGGCGCACCGGTGGAATGCTATCTCTCGCATGCAGGGGAAGCGCTCGCGGCGGCCTCGGGATTCGACGACCCGGCCGACCCTGACTCGGCGGCGGAACCGGCGGTCCCCGGGGAAGTGGCGCTCTGCGATCCCCTGCTGATCATGTTCACTTCCGGGACGACCGGCACGCTCAAGGGCGCCGTGCTCTCCCATGAAAACTTCCTGTTCGGCGCCATTCACAACCTGCACAGCTACGGCGTCGATGCGACCTACAAATCGCTGGTGGTGGCCCCCCTGTTTCACATCGGCGCCCTGGTTGCATCCGCGACCCCGGTGATCTACGCCGGCGGCACCCTGGTGATCAAAGACTTCGAAAACCCCTCCGAGATCCTCCAGCTCATCGGTCAGGAACAAATCAACTACATGTTCGCCGTGCCGGTGATGTACAAGATGATGAGCAAGGCTCCGGGATGGGCCGACGCCGATTTCTCGCATGTGCATTTCTTTATCGCCGGCGGCGCGCCCATGCCGGTTCCCCTGATCCGCCAATACCAGGAGGAGAAGGGCGTCCGCTTCGTTCAGGGCTACGGCATGACCGAGACCCTGCGCATCACGGCCCTGGATCTCGAAGACGCCCGCCGCAAGGTCGGCTCCATCGGCAAGGAGCTCTTCCACACCTGGGTGCGCATCGTGGACGATGCGGGCCGCGAGGTGCCGCCGGAGACCGCCGGCGAGATTGTCGTCAAGGGCCCCACGGTGTTCTCCAGGTACTGGAACAACCCTGAAGCCACGGCGGAAGCCATCCGCGACGGGTGGTTCCATACCGGCGATTTGGGCCAGCGCGATGCCGAGGGGTTCATCTACATCGTGGGCCGCAAAAGCGATATGATCATCTGTTCCGGCGAAAATATTTATGCTGCCGAAGTGGAGCGCGCCATCGAAGCCATCGCAGTGGTTGCGGAAGTAGCCGTCGTGGGCCTGCCGGATGCCACGCGGGGCGAGGTGGCGGCGGCATTTGTCGTGTTGAAAGAGGCCGGTGCGCTGACGGCGGAGGAATTGACAGCCGCCCTGAGGGGCCGACTGGCGCCCTACAAGATTCCCAAGAAAGTCGTGTTTGTCGAGGCCCTGCCCAAGACCGGCAGCGGCAAAATTCACAAGAACGAACTGAAACAACGGTTCCGCTCCTGACCGGCGGGCCGACGAGGAGAGAATGGACACAGCTAAAGACCCGGATTCCGCAGCGCCGCATCCCGAGATCGTCATCGCCGACGGCGATGTGCCGATAGAAGCGCTGGTGGATGTCGCCCTGGGGGCGCGCCCGGTGCGGCTCGCGACCGACCCGGCCTGGACGGACAAACTGCAGAAAAGTCGGGACGCCCTGGAACGCTCCCTCAGCGCCGGGCACCGCGTCTATGGCGTCTCCACCGGCGTGGGCTACAGCTCGAAACACGTCGTCGATTCCACGCACATCCAGGAGTTCGCCTACCAGATCATCCGCCAGCACGGCTGCGGGCTGGGGGAGATGTTCTCCGTCGCGCAGGGCCGGGCCGTCGTGTTCGCCCGCCTGGTGAGTCTGGCCAAGGGCTATTCAGCGGTGCGGCTGGAGTTGCTGGAGGCCTTGTGCGGCCTGCTCAACCGGGGGGTGACCCCGGTGATCCCCATGCTGGGCTCGGTGGGCGCGTCGGGCGACCTGACGCCGCTCTCCTATCTGGCGTCGGTGCTAGCCGGAGAGCGCGAGGCGTATTACGACGGCGGCATCCTGCCGGCCGCCGAGGCCCTGCGGCGCGCCGGTCTGGTGGTGCACCGCTTCGTTCCCAAGGAGTCCCTGGCGATCATGAACGGCACGGCCGTGATGACCGCCATCGGCGTCCTGAACGCCGTGCGCATGGAACGGGCGCTGGCGGCCAGCGAAGCCGCTACGGCCCTGGCGGCCGAAGTGATGTTCGGACGCTCCCAGGCCTTTGCCCCCATCGCCCACCGGCTCAAGCACCATCCCGGCCAAATCGCGGCGGCCGGCGCCATCCGTTCCGCCCTGGCCGGCAGCCGCATGCTCGACAGCCGCAGGGAAGAAGGGCGCATCATCCAGGACCCGTATTCCATCCGCTGCGCACCCCATGTGATCGGCGCGGCCCGCGACGGCCTGGCCTGGACCTCGGACGTCCTGCACCGGGAGCTCAACAGCGTCAACGACAATCCCATCGTCGACCCGGAGAGCGGGGCAACCGTTTTCGCCGGCAATTTTTATGGTGGCCATGTGGCGCTGGCCATGGACCTGGTCAAGATCGCGGCCGCCTCCGTCGCCGATTTGGCGGACCGGCAATTCGCGCTGCTGCTGGATTCACGGCTCAATGTCGGACTGCCCGAGACGTTGGTGGCCTATGAGGGCTGCGGCGTGAAGGCCCTGCAGATCACCTGCAGCGCCCTGACCGCTCTGGCCGTGCAGCGGTCGGCCTCCGACACGGTGCTCTCGCGGCCCACCGAAGCCAGCAACCAGGACAAGGTGAGCATGGGGCTCAACGCCGCGCTCAATGCCGCCGAGGTGATCACGCTGCTCCAGCAGGTGCTGGCCGCTTTGCTCGTGGGGCTATCCAACGCTGCAGCATTGCGTGACGCAGCGCTGTTTTCCACCGGTGCCCGACGACTCCTCGACCGGGTGCGCTCTCATTCTCCTATCCTGGCGGCCGACCGTCGGTTGGATCATGATTTACGGGAGCTGACGCAAGCGATCGACGCGGGTGGGGTTCGCGCCGACGTCCCCTGACCGACGGATGCAGAAACGATTCCACCCACCAACCTTAGAACAGGAGCGAACCCGATGATTATCCAATTGGCTGACGGACGGCAGGTCCCCGTAGAGATGCATAGGGTCAAGACCGTTCAGAAGATCAATCTGCTTCCGGCGATGGAGCGCCTGAACAGCCTGCGGTCCGTCGGTTACAATACCTTCCTGCTTCCATCGCGGGAGGTTTTTCTCGACATGTTGACGGACAGCGGCACGAATGCCATGAGCGACAACCAGCTCGCCGCCATGATGGTCGCCGATGACGCCTACGCCGGTTCGGAGAGTTTCTTCAAATTGGCCAGGGTCGTAAAAAAGGTCTTCGGTTTTGAGCATACGCTGCCGGTTCATCAGGGGCGGGCCGCCGAACATCTTCTGGTCAAGGTCCTCCTGAAGCCGCCTCAAGTCGTCCTGACCAACTACCACTTTCCGTCGACCCGCGTGCATGTGGAAATCGTCGGTTCCCAGATCAGAGATCTGGTGGGTGACGAGGCCCTGATACCGGAAGGCAGCAACCCCTTTAAAGGAAATATCGATATCGCGAAGCTCCGGAAGGCCATTGAAGAGGTGGGACCTGAAAACGTCGCCTTTGTGCGCATGGAGGCCACGACCAACCTGATCGGCGGCCAGCCTTTCTCCATGCAGAACCTCCGGGAGGTAAACGAAGTCGCCCGGAAGAACGGCCTGCTGATGGTCCTCGACGGCAGCCTGATCGGCGAAAATGCCTATTTCATCAAGCAGCGCGAGGCCGGATATGCCGACAAGTCGATTCAGGCTATCCTGATCGAGATGATGGACCTGGTGGACGTTTTTTACATGTCGGGGCGCAAGAGCGGCGGGGCGCGCGGCGGCCTTATCGCTACCAACCACAAGCATTACTTCGATCAATTGATGACGTGGCTACCGGTGTACGAGGGTTTCTCGACGTACGGCGGCATGTCCACCAAGGAAATCGAGGCCATGGCGGTCGGTCTCGAAGAAATGACGCAAATGGAGGTGGCCGGAAGCAGCCCCGAGTTTATTCAGTATTTTGTCGAACGGTTGCAGAAATTCGGGGTTCCGGTCGTGACTCCTCCTGGCGGTCTGGCCTGTCACGTCGACGCGCGGAGCTTTCTACCCCACGTCGCACCCTTGCATTATCCTGCGCAGGCCCTCAACGCGGCATTGTACCTGACTTCGGGAGCCCGCGGGGTTGAACGGGGGACCATGTCGGAAGATCGGGACCGCAGCGGCAATGAGATCACCGCCAGAATGGAGCTGGTGCGCCTGGCCATACCCCGCCGCGCCTTCACCATCGGCCACATCGAATATGTAGCGGAACGCGTTTCCTGGCTTTACCGCCACCGGGACCTTATCAACGGACTCCGCTTCGTAGAGGAGCCGCCGGTGATGCGTTTCTTCTTCGGAAAGCTGGAGCCGGTCGGGGGGGATTGGGGGCAGGTCGTCGTGGGAGCATTCCAGGCCGATTTCGGCGACGAACTTTGATCCTATGATAAGCGTCCGGGATAAAATTCTCAGGGCGGGGTTCAAAAATAGCTGATTGTGTGATAATTTACTTACACCCACCATGGGGCGGGCCTCGTTTCCAAGCGGCCTGAAGCGCTCGCGTGGGTGGTTGGACAATAGGGGCCCGGTTCGTAATCCAGCCGCTTCTTGCAAGAGGAGCGGCTGATGTTTAGCAAGAAACCGCACGCGCCGCCCGGTCGCAAACGTTGCCGTGAGGCTCTGTTCCTCCTGCCTCCCCCCGCTGCCAACGGGGAGGGTGAGGGGATCATTAAACGGCTTCCATTGAAGGCGCCGCACCGGGAACAGACGTTCTTGGAGATTGATGCATGCGGGAAATAGACGTGCCCCAGGACGGAGGGCTGAACCAGGGGCTGAAGGAAATCACTTACGCCGTCGCTGAAAACGGCCGCTATGTCGTCGTTCCGAGCCTGGGATGGGAACCCAAGAACATTGCCAACGCCCAGGCCTGGGAAGTGATTTCCGAAGATATCCGCACCCAGGCCCGCCGGGTTCTGGAAGGTGAGCTCAGCCCTCTGGCCTATCATCTGGCCCGGAATCTCATGACGGCAGGCCTGGCCGCCAGCTATGTCCGCCTGCCCCGCTGGCGGGTCAAGCGCCACCTCAAGCCCTCGGTTTTCAACCGGCTCAAACCGGAAATTCTGCAGCGCTACGCGGATCTGCTCGGCCTTTCCCTCGTAGAGCTCAAGCAGATCCCCTTAGCCGACGTCAATATGTTGGGCGATGAACAACTCTGACATGCAAATCCCTTTCAACCACCGCCAATCGGCTCATTGCGAAACCGGCGTTCTATCGAACTTGCTTGCTCACTACGGGCTGAACGTCAGCGAGTCGATGGTCTTCGGCATCGGCTCCGGTCTCTTTTTCGGCTACTTTCCGTTCATTCGCCTCAACCGCCTGCCCCTAACGGCGTTCAGGGCCCGCACCGGAAGGATCATGCAACGGGCCGTCAAGCGTTTGGGGGTTGAGCTCGCCCTCGAAAAATTCAGAAGCCCCGAAAAGGCGATGGCGGCCCTGGACCGCAAGCTCGTGGACGCGATCCCGGTCGGATGCCGCACCGGCGCCTATTGGCTGAGCTACTTCCCCAGGCGCTACCGCTTCCACTTCAACATGCACAACCTGGTGGTCTTCGGCAAACAGAACGGCAGCTATCGCATCAGCGACCCGGTGTTCCCCGACCCCGTGCTCTGCCCGCACGACGACCTGATGAAGGCCCGGTTCGCCCGCGGACCGATGCCCCCTAAGGGCCGCATGTATTACGTGAAGCAGGTGCCCCAGCAACCCGATCTCGCCGGAGCGGCGCGTCAGGGGATGCGGGAGGTCTGCCGCACCATGCTGAGGGCGCCCGGTCCGTTTCTGGGTGTGAAGGGCATCCGCTACCTGGCGAAAAACGTCGAGGCTTGGCCGCAGAAAATGGAGGCGCGCGAGGCCGCGCTGCGTCTGGGGCAGGTCATCCGAATGCAGGAGGAAATCGGTACGGGCGGCGGCGGGTTTCGCTTCATCTACGCAGCCTTTCTGCAAGAAGCGGCCGGGCTGCTGTACGACGACCGGTTGGAGGGGTTCTCCGACCGCATGACCGAGGCGGGCGACCTGTGGCGCGAGTTTGCGCTCATCGGGTCCCGGATCTGCAAGCAGCGCGCCGGTGAAACCGAGACCTATGCCGCCTTGGCGGCGATCCTGCGGGAGTGTGCGGACCGGGAAACCCGCCTGTACCGGGACCTGCTGGAACACGTGCAGTGACAAAGCACGCCCGGCAGCCAGTTTCCGGATTTCCACGGATACCATGACCCTGAAAGACCAGCTCAAGCAAATCATCGTGGAGGACCTGAACCTGGTGCATGTCCTTCCCGAAGAGATCGGTGACGACGACCCGTTGTTCGGCGATCGCTTCGGGCTGGACTCCATCGACGCCGTCGAACTGGTCTTCCAGCTCAAGAAGCACTTCGGGGTCGTCATCAAGAACCAGAGCGAGGGCCGTTCGATCCTTCAGAGCGTCAACACCATCGCGGCGTTCATCGAAAAAAGGCAGGAGGCATGAACCGCCAACCGCCGGTGGCCATCAGCGGCCTGGGCTGCATCTGCGCGGCCGGCGGGAACCTGCCCGGCTGCACGGAGGCTCTTTTCACCCGGCCCCCGGCCCCGGCCCCGCCGCGCGCTCTTCTTGGAGCGCAGCATCCGGTCTTCGAGGTCCCCGATCGTTTCCTGCCGACTATCGGCTCCCAGCATCCACCCATGGTCCGGGCGGTCCGTCTGGCTCTCACGGCGGCGAACGAGGCCCTGGCGGACGCGGGGCTGACCGCGGCGGCGCTGAGGCAAAAGCGGGTCGGGGTCGTGATCGGCACCAATGTCGCCAGCGGCGTGAGCAACCGCGCCCTCCAGCGCGAGCTGGGGGGCATCGATTGCAGCGGCATGTCGCCGGCCGAGCGCTTCCTGACGGTCAATCCGGCCCAATGGCTTGCGCGGCATTTCGGGCTCTCCGGACCCCACGTGACCATCGTCAACGCCTGCTCGGCCGGCGGCGATGCCATCGGCCTGGCCGGGACCTGGATCCGCTCGGGGCGGTGCGACGTGGTCATCGCCGGCGGAACCGACGCGTTCTACGAAGTGACGTACTACGGCTTCATCGCCCTTTTGAACAGCGACACCGAGGCCTGCAAGCCTTTCGATGCCCGCCGCAACGGCCTGAACCTGGGCGAGGGCGCCGCAATGCTGGTGCTCGAATCGGAGGCCGTGCGGGCAAGCCGGGGCGTCAAACCCCGCGCGTTTCTTTCGGGCTACGGAACGGCGGCCGACGCCTACCACCTCACGGCGCCGCATCCCGAGGGCGGTGGCCTGCGCGTGGCGTTGCGGGACGCCCTGGCTGCGGCCGGCGCCTCTCGGGCGGACATCGCTTTCATCAATGCCCACGGCACCGGCACCCGCGAGAACGACCGCGTCGAATCCCTTTTCTTTCATGATCTGTTTCCGGGGGTACCGTTCGGATCGACCAAGGGCTTTACCGGCCACACGCTCGGCGCCGCGGGCGCCATCGAAGCGGCGTTCACCATCGCCGCGCTCGAACTTCGGAAGATTCCGGCCACAGCGGGGTTCGAGGTCCCCGACCCCGAGTTGCCGGCCCATCCGTCGCGGATGCCCACTGCCATCAGCGGCACGATGGCGCTCTCCCAGACCCTGGCGTTCGGGGGCAACAACAGTATTTTGATTTTCAGCGCGGAACCCAGCGCATGAAGGCGTGCATCCTGGGAGCCGGTGTCGTCGGAGGATTCGGCTGCGGGCGGGCCGCCCTTGAAGCCGCCATCCGCAACCGCTCCGCTCCGGAGGCGCCCGCCGTCCCTGCGCTGACGGCCCAGACCGACCTGCTCGACCGGTTCGTTCCGCCCCGGACCTTGCGCCGGGTGGACCATTATGCCCGCATGGCCCTTCTGGCGAGCCGCCTCGCCCTCGAGGATGCGGGCATGGACGACGGGCTGCCTGAAAACACCGGCCTTATCGTCGCCACCGGCATGGGGCCGACGGCCAACACCCTGGACCTGCAGCCCGCGGACGTGGCCGCCGCCGACCTTGCGCTTTCGCCCATCCTGTTCTCCAACTCGGTGCAGAATGCCGCCGCAGCCTACATTTCGATGCTGCTGAAGATCCGCGGGCCCTGCCTTTCCATCAACCAGTACGAGATGTCGGTGCCGCTCGCCTTCCAAACTGCCATCGACTGGCTCGAAGAAGGCCGCACGTCAACGGTCCTGGTCGGCGGCGTCGACTGCTTCTCCAAAGCCCTCCACGATGCTTCCCTGAGCCGCCGGGAGACAAAGAACGGAAGCGGCGGCCGGACGCCGGCCCCGGTCGGCGAGGGCAGCGCCTTTTTTATTCTAACGCGATCCGATGCGGCCGGCGCTCAGTACCCCTTTGTCCACGACGTCCACATGGGAGCTGCCATGCGGCCGGATGCCCCCCCCGTTCCGAACACCCTGATGCTTCACAACAGCCGGAAAACGGACCTCCTGGATCATGCTTCCGCGCACGTGGACTTAACACATCTCTACGGAACCTTCCCCACCAGTATGGGCATGGACGTCGCCGCGGCTCTGGCCCTGCTGAGGACGGAACAGCTTCTGAGCATGTGCCTGCCGCGGTCCGATGGCGGATCCGCGATTCCCGAAAATCCCCGGATCGGCTGCCTGAAGCAGGGAGAGACCGGCGACTGGGGCATGATCGTCATCGGCCGGGATGGCCGGTAGAAGGTGGAACAAAAAATCAGTCGAGACGCGCCCCCAGACCTCGCCCATAAACTCGCGCCGCCATGCAAGTGCTATGATGAGTAACTTCAGAAGTCAGTAAAAGAGGCCACGCCCCTGCGATCATGCATTTTATTTTGCTTAACGGACTGTCTCTATTCCTCGACCGTGAGCCAGGCGAACCCGTGCGAAAACCGGCCGCTTTCGGGGATGAAGCACAGCAGGTTTTGACCGGGCCGGAGACGGCCGGAGTGGAACAACTCCTCCAGGATGATGAAGATGGCGGCGCTGCCGGTGTTCCCTTTATTCGCAAGATTCGAAAACCACTTGCCGTCGGGCACTTCGAATCCGATCCGTTTCATTTCTGCGTAGAATTTCGGGCGGAAATAGGCCGATGAGTAGTGCGGCAGGAACCAGTCCACCTGATCGGGGAGCAGGCGGTGTTGCCGGACGACCTGCGCCAGCGCCTTCCCCATCGTCCGCACGATTTCGACGTCGAGCAGCTCGATATCCTGCCGGACCGAAAACCGATGCGGCAGCGCTTCCGGTTCGAACGCTTCGGCCTGCCGCCAGCCGACCATGCTGCCGTCCGTCCGCTTCATCCCGCCGCCGTACATGCAGGTCTCCAGAGCGCCGGCGTAAGAGATCACGTCCACCCAGGCCACCTTGAGAGAAAGCCCGTCTGTCCGTTTGCGGTTGGACAAGAACACCGCCCCGGCCCCATCCGAGAGCATCCACCTCAGGAAATCGGCGTCCAGCGCGCGTACCGGCCGCGTCTCCAGGTCGGCGAGGCCGCTGTAGAAGGGCGTCAGAAACTGCGCCCGCATGTAGGAAGAAGCCAGTTCGGAGCCGGCGGCCACCGCATTCGCCGCCTGGCCGGCGGCGATGTTCATGCACGCATATTTAAAGGCCGTGATCCCGGAGAGGCAGATGCCGGAGGTGGTCACCGCCTCGCAGGCGGGAATCCCCAGCTCCCCCTGGACCATCAGGGCGTGGCCGGGAAACAGCAGATCCGGGCTCGTGGTGCCGCAGGCCAGACATTGAATATCGCCCGGGGCGAAGCCCTCATAAGGCCGCAGCCGGCGAACCGCCTCCGCCGTCAGCTGGGCGTTGGTGTGGGTCAGCCGCCCCGATTCAGGGTCCAGCGCGTAGTAGCGGTGGGTGATTTGATTGCTCTTGAGCACCAGCCGTTTGGCTTTGGAGGCGATGCCCCGCACTTTCCCGAGCACGTCCTCGATGGCGTCGTTGGTCACCGGCCGGTTGGGAAGAAATGCCGACACATCGTTGATGAATACGTCCATGAATCTCCTCTTTCAGGCGTGGGATATGTGCTTCAGGAAGCGCTGGAGCATCGCGGCGTAGGTCTGGTAAAAAAGCCGGGGCTCCATGCGGGTGCGGCAGACCGCGTTGGTGAACGTGTAGTAGTCCAGATCGTGGATGGTGATGCGGGGCTGCATGTCCCGATGCTGCGGCGTGCCGGGCAGGGGCGTCAGGATCGAGGGCAGCGGCAGGTCGACGGCGTGAGCCGCCACGAAGCGCTCCAGGGCCTCGAAATCCGCTTCGGTGTAGTCCGGCGACACGATGAAATCGCCGACGACGCGGATGCCCAGATCCTTGAGGATCGCCAGGGCCTCGATGTTGGCGGCGACCGAGCTTCTCTTGTTCAGCCGCTCCAGCCCGGCGTCGGTGATCTCCTCGAAGCCGATGACCGCCACCGCCAGCCCGGCCTGCTTCCACAACCGGAATAGTTCGGGATGCCGGGTCACCGTCTCCGCCCGCACGTCGGCGACGATGGCTTTCTTCAGCCCGGCGTCAATAATCGTCTGCCCAAGGCTGAGCGCATTCTCCGGGTCGCCGAACGTGTTGGCGTCCACCAAGCGCACGACTGGGACGTCGCCCAGCAGCCGCATGTCGCGCAGAACCGACGCCGGCCGGTGGATGAGGTAACGCCCTCCGGTCATATTGGGGATGGAGCAGAAGGTGCACCGGTGCGTGCAGCCGTAGGCCGAAGCGACGAAGCCGACCTTTCCGCCCACGCCGCTCATGACGTACCGGTCGCGGTGCGCCGCCACCAGATCGTAGCGAGGGGGCCGATCGTCGACGAGGTCCGCCTGCGAATAGGCCCGTGGGACGTGTTTCAGGCCGCCGCCCGGATGGGTCTTGGCGACACCCGCGACCCCGGCGTCCACCGTCCGGCTGGCGAGCGCCTCGACCAATTCCCTGAAGCTGAGCTTGCCCAGGCCCACGACCACGTAATCGACGGCCTCGTGATTGAAAAAGTCGGGGTCGCACGAGGCATGGTGGCCGCCCACCACGACCAGCGCCCCGCTGCGGCGCTTGACCTTCCCCGCCAATCGCAGAACGGTGTTGGCTTCACAGGCAACGCCGGTGAAGCCTACCAGGTCGGGCTCGAACCCGTCGAGGGCGTCTTCCAGGGCGTTCGGAGCCGCCTTCAAGTCGGCGATGGCGACATCGTGCCCGTCCAAATTCCCGGCGACGACCTCGAGCGCCAGAGGCTCGCCCCTGAAGATCATTTTGATCGTTTCGATCCCGTATTCCTCTTCCGGGATGCTTCTCCCGCAGTTGGGCGGATTCACCAGCAGAATCTTCATACCGCTGCCCTTGTTCGCATTTCGATATCCATCCCGACGGCCTGCAAAAAAAGACCGATCTGCAAATCCCGTAAAGCGCGAAGCGGCTGCCGCTCACCGCCGGCCGATGAGTTGCAGTGCAACGCCGGAATCCGCCGCTTCAAACCGTCATCGAGGTTGACTCCCAAAACCTTTAAGGTTAGATATTCAGATTCGATTATCGGCCTGTCCTTCGCAAAGGGACGATTATATTGGCAGCGGCTGGATATTGCAAAGTGAATTTGATTAAAAGCGCCCCGCACGACCGCCCCGCCCGGGGTGGCCGCAAAAAGCCCGGCGGCTGCGTGCGGCGGCCATGATACATCCGGAGCCGCCTTCCCTCGCCGATCTCCTGCGGGCCGAGGGGCTCGCCAAAACCTATCCGCAGGCTCGCACGCCCGCTCTGTCATCCTTCAGCCTGTCGGTCGGCCCCGGGGAAATCGTGGGGCTTCTGGGCCCGAACGGCGCCGGAAAAACAACGGCCATCTCCCTGCTGGCCGGGCTGCTGGCGCCGGATTCCGGCAGCGTGCACATCTGCGGCACCGATCTCTTCAAACACCCCCGGAAGGCCCGGAAATGGATCGGGCTGGTTCCGCAGCGCATCGCCCTCTACCCCAGCCTGACCGCCGCTGAAAACCTTTCGTACTTCGGCAGCATGTATCGAATCAGCGGGCGTGAATTGAAGGCGCGCGTCAATGCCTGCCTGGAAACGGTGGGTCTCGCGCACAGCGCGCATGGCCGCATCGATGCTTTTTCCGGAGGGATGCAGCGGCGCGCCAATCTGGCCGTCGCCCTGATGCACCGGCCCCGGCTGCTCTTCCTAGACGAACCCACGGCGGGCGTAGACCCCCAGTCGCGTAACATGATCCTGGACCGGCTGGCGGAGCTGAGCCGCTCCGGCGTCGGCATGCTCTATACCACGCACTATATCGAGGAGGCCGAGAAAATCTGCTCCCGCATCGCCGTCATCGACGAGGGGCGCACGATCGCTCAGGGCGCCCCCCTGGAACTGGCACACGCACATCCGGGCTGCAGCGACCTCGGCCAGCTGTTTCTCCAGTTGACCGGGAAAGCCCTGCGGGATTGACCATGCCGCCGCTGCTATCCACCCTATTCAAGGAATTGCGCCTGCTCTATCGCGACCGGTCCGGTCTGCTCGTGCTATTCGTCATGCCCGCCGTGCTGGTCGTGGTGGTGGCGCTGGTCCAGGAGAATGTGCTGAAGGCAACCGGTGCGGCCCGCATGGACATCCTCTTCATCGACCAGGATCGACAGACTTTCGGTAGGATCATCCGGGAACAGTTGGATGGGGTCGAAGGCGTGACGCTGGTGACGTCGTTGGACGGGCGGGCGATCGACGTCGACCAGGCCCGGAGGCTGGTCGACGGGGGACGCTACCAGGCATGCATGGTCATCCCGGCAGGCATCACGGAAACGGTGCGCGCCCGGGCGACCGAACAGATTTCGGAGGCATTCTCCGGCAAATCCGCGGAAAACGCTCCGCCCCTGCCCCACGTGTCGGTTTATTTCGATCCTCTGGTTCAGGGCGCGTTTCGATCTTCCCTGCTGAATGCCGTGAAGCAGATGCTCCTCGCCCTGGAGATGGAGATCAAGGCCGCTGCCCTGGCCGAGGCCTTGTCGAGCCGGCTGCAGCGGACCCCGGGCGCCTATCTCGGCCCGATGCCGCTGGGCCCGGCAGACGTCCCGCCGGTTAAAATGGACCCGAGCTGGGGGGCGCGGAGGTTGATGGATGTCGTCGCCGAAAAAAGCCGTTTGCAAAAACTGCCGACATCTGTCCAGCAGAACGTTGCGGCATGGTCGGTGTTCGGCATCTTTTTCATCGTGCTCCCGCTGGGGGGCGCTATCATCCGGGAACGCCGGGACGGCACCCTCGCGCGCCTGAGGACGCTGCCGGTTTCCTACCTGACCCTTCTATTGGGAAAACTGGCCGCCTGCGTCGCCGTCTGCTGGGTGCAGTTCCTGTTCATCGTGCTGGTGGGCAAAATAGCCCTGCCGCTGCTGGGCCTGCCCGTTCTCAGCCTCGGCAGCGACAGCCCCGCCCTGTTCGCCACGGTCACGCTGATCGCCCTGGCCGCCTGCGGCGGCGGCCTGGTGATCGGCACGTTCGCCCGCACCCTGGAGCAGGCGACCATGTTCGGAGCGGTCGCGGTGGTCTGCGCGGCGGCGATAGGCGGCATCATGGTCCCGGTCTACGCCATGCCGCCGGCCATGCAGGCGATCAGCCAGTTCTCCCCTTTGGCCTGGAGCCTCAATGCCCTGGTGGAAATTGTCGTGCGCGAGGGGTCGCTGGGGTCCGTCCGGCACGAACTGCTCTGCCTGGCCGCGTTTTTCGCGGCGGCCACGACCATGGCCTGGGCCCGCTTCGGCCGTATCGATCGCCGGGGGGAAATGTAACCCGGGCAGCCGCTACTTCGGAATGACCGAATGCACATATTCGGCCACGATTCTACCCATATCCGCCGGCAGGCTGTGGTCGGTGGATCCGCCCATCCAGGCGGCGGCCCAGGGATTGTTGGCGCTGGACAGCTTTTTCTGACGAACCGTCGCATTGGTGGCCGCGTCGGCCAGCGTAATGTCGATTTCCATGAATGAGCTGCCGGCGAAAGCCCCTCCCCATATTCGAGCCGCACCGGACACGATGCGCATGTCGGTGACCTTGGCGCTCACCAGCAAGGTTCCGTCACGACGGGTCGTAGCGGCTTTGCCGCTGTCGACCGCCTGGTAGGCCTTCTTTTCCTGCAGCGCCCAAACCGTATTGGCCTGGCACTCCCGGGCGGCCGTCGGATAATCCTTGGCGATGTCGGCCGTAGCCTCATATTCAGCCACCACAATCATCCGGTACGGCTTGGCGAGGGGGAGATCCTGGTCCTTGGCTGCTGTCGCGTCCGGTTTGGCCGCGCTTCCGGCCTGCGGCTCCGACTTGACCTCCTTCCCGGCGCAGGACGCCATCAGAATCAGCAGCATCAACGACAGCATGCAGATGCAATTCCGCTTCCAAGTTTTTCTCGAATTCATGATTTCCTCTCCCGTTTGTGTTGTTGGCCTCCGCACGACGGCCCGATCCAAGAAGGATGAGTTTATTATACCAGGTTTCGGCCAAAACCCAACTGGTGCCGGCCGGAGCCGAGTTCCAAATCCGGGGATCGGAGATTGTGTTTCGCCGCCCGCCAAGCTATTATTCCGGCGTCGGCGCCCATGCAAAGCGGGCCGCCGGTCCGCTCAGCGGGATGCCCGAGTGACTTGGATGGAATAGGAGAAATGACATGCAAGCAGGCGCCATCCTCCAGCCTTCCGTCCCCCGCTTCCGGTGGCGCGCCGTCATCCTATCCGTGCTGCTGTGGGCTTCGTCCGCGGCGGCTCTGGCCCAGGAGGACGCGGAGAAGGACATCCCGGATCGCTACGGTTTGGGGCTGACGATCGGGCATACCGTCGACCCGGTGGGCGACATCGATTTTCTGATGGTGACCGGCTCCGCGCTTTTCGACTATGAAAAGGTGTGGCGCCACCCGGCCCCCCGCGACCTGCGGTTCAAGGTGGAAGCGAGCCTGGGCGGATCGTTCCGACCGAGCTGCGACCTGATGGCGTCGGCGGAGATGCTGGCCCTGTTCTATCTGGAGCCGCTATCGACCCGGAGCTTCAAGCCCTACATCGAGGGAGGGATCGGGGTGATCTTTACGGAACATCGGGTGAAAGACCAGGGTCTGCACCTCAACTTCAACCCCCAGATCGGCTTCGGCTCCGAGTTCTCCTTCGAAGACGGCGCCACGTATTTCGCTTCCTTGAGATGGCATCATATTTCCAACGGCGGCCTGGACAACGAAAACCGCGGCGTCAACTCCATCGTTTTGGTCATCGGCCGGTTTCTTTGGTAGGGAGGTCAGGCGTGAGGCATTCAGCAGCGTCGCGCATGCAAGCACCGGTTCTCGTAGGGTTGGCCCTGCTGGCCGCCGTCGCGGCCCCGGCGGCATGGAGCGCATTCCCCGATTGGCGCAAGTACCTGGACGTCATCAACCCGACGTCCGCCACGATCCAGGGGACGGTCCAGAGCTCCTCGGCGGATCCGACGACGACGATCGTCGTGTTTTACTACGATGCGGACGAGCCGCAACGCGGCGTTCTGGGCTCCGGCGTCACCCGGAACGGGGGCGAGTTCCGCTTTTCCGTCAAGGCCCCGGGAAATTACCGCATCTTAGCCTACGAAGACCTGAACGGCGACCTGTCCTTTCAGCCGGAGGAGCCCGCGGGCGTCTGTGAAAGCCCTTCCCCCATCGTCGCCCGTCCGGGCGAAACGATCGCGAACCTGTTCGTACGCGTGCAGGCCCCCGGTGCCGTAAATGTTCCCTTCAAAGTCGACGCACGCTCGAGTGCCTCCGCGGATATCGCCGAAGATCTGCGCCGCTATCAAATGGGTCAGGTCGTTAGCCTGGACGATCCCCGTTTCTCGGCGGCCAACGTCCGCTGGGGCCTCTGGGTGCCGCTCGAGTTCCTGCCGGACACGGGGGCCGGCCTGTATTTTCTCCAGGAATACAGCCGCGACAAAATCCCGATGCTGTTCGTGCACGGCTCCGGCGGCAACCCGACCGACTTCCGCTACCTGATCGAAAACCTCGACCGCTCCCGCTACCAGCCCTGGGCTTACTTCTACCCGACCGGCATGCGCCTGGAGCGGCAAGGCGAGCTGTTGTACCGAATCATCGCCGCTCTGCAGAACCGGTTCGAATTCCGGCAGTTGTGCATGCTGGCCCACAGCATGGGTGGGCTCGTCGCCCGGGGAGCCGTCTCCGAAGCGGTCAGACGCTCGGCCCCCTTTGAATTTGCGACCTTCATCACTCTGTCCACGCCCTGGCAGGGCCATGCCGGCGCCGAAAAGGGCGTCGCCCAGTCCCCCGCCGTCGTTCCGGCGTGGAGGGACATGGCTACCAGCAGCGCGTTCTTGAAAAAAATCTGGGAGAATCCGTTGCCGGAAAAAACCGCGTACTACCTGCTCTTCGGATACAGCGGGGATTTCAGCCTGATGATCAACCGCAACAACGACGGCGCCGTCAGCCTGGCGAGCATGCTCGATCCGCGGGCCCAGGCGGCCGCCCGTCGGACGTTCGGATTCAACGAGGACCACGGCGGCATCCTCTCCAGCCCCGCGGTCGCGCAGGTGGTTCAAAGCATCCTGAGCGGCCGGGGGCCGGTTCCGCCATGGGTCGAGCGGAAAATCGAGTAGTCCGCTCGTCAGACCAGATAAGGGATGAACCGTTTGGTCCGACGCATGTAGCGCCGGTAGTCTTCGCCGAAGTAGGCCGTGTTCTCTTTTTCTTCCACCCATGCGGCCAGAATGCATGCGCCTGTCGCGACGAGCGTGACCGCCAGTAGCCCGGCTTCGACGCGCCGCAGGCATATCCCCCAGGCCAGGAACATCAGCGAGCTGTACATGGGATGCCGGATGTGACCGAAAATTCCGGCTTCCACCAATGCCGTTGTTTTTTCGAAGACGAACAGGGTGGCATCGTGTCGCTGCCGGTTCATACGGCCCATTTTCCGCATCATCCACAGCGCCGCGAGCACGAACACCAGGGATGCGATCATGAGGACCGAGGAGATCAGCTGCTGCAGGTCGAACGTTTCAACGATCAGATGACGGCGATTCCGAATCGCCAGCCACAAAATGCATTCCCAGACCGCCCATCGATAGATGCCGTGGTTTTTTAAGCTGAACAGCGACCGCCACGACAGGCCGGCAAGCGGCAGGGAAAGCAAGCAGAATATAATGATCTCCATGGCCGGCTATGGCTCATCGGGGTGGGTCGAACGCGGCGCGTACGCGCCGGGCCCGATCCGCGCGGAAGGCTCGCCGTTTCCACCGCCGCTGCGGCCGTCCCGCTCCGCGGCCGCGGCCATCACCGGCCTTCCGATCATGTCCGCGAGCGGCAGAACCTCCAGGCCTTTCTCACGGATTCCCTGTAAAATGCGATCCACTTCCCCGACCCAGCCGGGCAGCAGAGACGGTCGCGGAAGGTTTTCGTGCAGGAGCAGGATGTCGCCGTCGCGCACCCGTTTCAGGATTCGGCCAGACAGATTTCTCAACCGTCGATTGCCGCCGTCCCAGGCTCGGCAGCTGAAATTGACGACGAACATGCCTTCCTCGCAAATGACCCGCTGCAGGCGCGGGGAGGTGATGCCCATGGGGGGGCGATACGCCAGGGCGACGATGCCGAGGTCTTTCAGCGCGCGTTGGGCAGCCCGGATTTCCTGCCGCAGCGTCGTCGTGCTCCGGAAGGCGCCCAGCATGTCGTGGCGGAACGAATGGTTGCCCAGGCTGTGACCCTGCGCCACGATGTCTCGGGCCAGCTCGGGGTACCGGACGACCCGGTGGCCGGTCACGAAAAACGTCCCGCTGACTCGATGCTCCTTCAAGAGCCGCAGCAGTGCGGGCGTGGTCAGCGGATCGGGGCCGTCGTCGAAGGTGAGGGCGACAGCCTTCCGGCCGCTGGTCCCGCGGCTGATCACCGGCAGGAAGAAGCTGGAAGAAGGGACGGACGCCGCCGCCGCGCACAGCAGGGCGAACCCTCCCAGGGGGATCACGGCCAGCCGGAGGTCCGCCCATGCCAGCAGCACGGCCGACAGAAAGGCGGCCCATCCGATGCGCCCCATCGGCGACTGCGGCAGCCAGTTGGCGAAAACGTTTTTAATGGGACGCATCAAGCTTTCCGGGCGACCAGCCAGACGAGTTCTTCATCGCGGCCGGATGTGAGCGTATGTTCCATCCGGAACCCCGATTCCACGACCATGCGCTCCAGCTGGGGTGCGGTCCGATAGAAAGCGGGAATCCGGGACCATCTCAGGATCAGGTTCTGGAGCCACCACGCCCAGGGCCGTCGCCGCTTCGGCGGAAGCGAGGCGCGGATGATCAGCTTCCCGTCGTGGCGGATTCGCTCCCGCAGACGCTCCAGCGTGTCGGCGAATCCGCCGTCCGTCAGGAAGTGAACCATGTCGATCATGGTGGACAGGTCGACGGGGCTGTGGACGTCGGGAATTTCCGGAGCGCGCCCCTGTGAAACCACCCCCCGGTCGCCCAGCGCTATGGCGGCGACTCGCACGCGCTCCGGCGACGGCTCGATCCCGCGCAGCCGCGCCCCTGTGAACCGCTCCAGGAGCCAGCTCGCGGGCACGCCATAGCCGGTGCCGATGTCCAGAATCGTCTGGATGCCGTCGGTGTTTCGCAACATCCGCTCCAGCTCGGGGAACATCGGATCCAGGCGCATCTTGAACCGCGCGAAGAGTCTGGGATAGGCTTCCATGTCGCGGTAGCGGCGGTAGACCCGCTCCTGGAGAGTGCCGCCGGCCGCGTTCCGGGCCTGCCGGCGCCTTTCAAGGTGACCCAGCACGGGGGGCAGGATTAAGAATGCACCGATCGCCGAGTACCCGATGCCCAGAAACGCCGTGACGCCGGTGCTCTTAAGCATCGAATGATCGGCGGCCCACATGGCCCCGAAGCCCAGGAGGGTGGTGGCGGCCGAAAGCAAGACGGCCATTCGAATGCGCGCGAACGCCGGATGATCCAGTGTGCCGTATCGCTGAAAGGATCGGACGAAAAAAATCGAATAATCGATACCGAGGCCGAAAACGATGATCGACAGCATCATCCCCGGGATGTCCAGCGGCCGGCCCAAGACATATAATGTGCCCAGCGTGCCGATCATGGCGAAAGCCAGGGGCAGCATACACGCCGCCGTGAGAGACCAGCTTAAGAGACAAACGGCGACCAGGGCGACGCCGCAGATCACATTGATCAGGAAAAAGGTGGTCGCGGTGCTGAACAGAAGATCACCGATGCGCTTCGAAAAAAACAGGGGGTCGAACAGCTTGACCGAGCCGCGGTAGGCTTCGTAGAACAGCCGGGCGTCATAAGCCGGCCCGGTGGTCAGGGTGGACACCTGGATCCACTTGGACCCATCCGGGCTTCTGGAAACCCCCAGGAAGCCGGGGAACCGGCTCAGCAGCTGAGCGTCTGCGGCGGGAGCGGATGGCGCGCTCAGTATTTTGTAAAAGCCGGTGAAGGCATCCTCCGCGAACCCCATCGGAACGGACAGGCCGACGATGGCGCGCTTCAAGGCGTCGCCCCGTCCGGGGCCCCAGAATGCTCTCCAAGCGTCGAAATTCTTCTGGCACAAGTCCGCGCCCGGAGCGATCATGGAGGATACGAAGCCGGATGACAAAACCCCCGCGCGCAGATCCGCGGTGACCTTGTCGAGCAGGGCATCGCCCTGATGCTGGAGGTCCTCGATCGACGACCCCTCCGCCAGCACGTACACCTTGTCGAAGATGCCGCCCCACACGTCGGTGAGCCGCTTTTCGGCCGCCAGGGTTTCGGCGCCCACGGTGTTCATGGCCTGCAGGCTCACGTGAAAATCGGGCCTGGCAAAAGCGGCCATGACGGCCATGAAGATCACCGCGACCCAGAACCCTTTGCCGCCCGTGCCGGCCAGCGCGTCCGCGACCTTTTGCAGGTGCAGCGAACGCTGGCCTCCCGACGGCAGCACCGGGAAAATCCTGGGGAAAATCATATGCACGATGAGAAAGCACAATCCCAGGCCCAGCATCGTAAACTGCCCCAGCTGGATGAATACCGGAAAGCCGCTGAAACACAGGGTCCCGAAGGCGGCCACGGTGGTCAGCACCGCCAGGAGCCCCATGCCGCGCACCTCGTCGGACACCTCCTTCCCGGAGGTGCGGTGGGGCCGGTCGAGAAAGAGCAGATAAACGATCCCCTGATCGACGCTGAAGGATATGATCGCGCCTCCGAACCCGAGCACCAGAATCGATATGGACCGGTGAAAAAGCGAGAAGATGAAGTAGGCGAGCATGGTGCCGGCCAGCGCCGGTAAAAGCGAAAAAAGGCCGACCACCGGTCGGCAGAATGAAAAAAAGAGCAGCACCGCGATGCCGACGGTGGACAGCACCACGGCGAAGCCGATGTCTTTCTTGATGATCTGCTGATTGTCCAGGGCGGCCCGGTAGGCCCCAACCGGAGTCAGCGCGACCCCCGGCCCGAATGTCTGCCGGACCTCGGTCGCGATCCGGTTCATCCGCTCCATGATCAAGGCGGCGAAATCGGTGGCCGTGCTCGACGCCGCCGGGCTGGCAACCACCAGCAGATGCCGGCCGTCGGCCGACAGAAGATTTCCCCGGTAGATGCGGGCGCCGGTCGACGGAAGCAGGTGCGACAGCCGCTTCCATACCAGCCCGCTGAGATTCAGCGGATCCCGGGCAATCCATGCCTGCTGGCCGATGCTCTCCAGCCCTTGCAAGCCCGCGTGGATCTCCTCCAAGCGCTGCTGCAGGGCTTCCGGCGCCAGCAGCGGCCGAACCTGACGGTCCAGGTCCTCGGCCGAAAAAAGAACCGGCAGGTGGGTCGACAGGTGGTCGAGCATGTCCGGCATGAGCGCCTGGAGGTCCTCCATGCCGACGCTCTTGAACAGCCCGCTCTCCCGCAAGCGGTCCTCGACCAGCTTGCCGCAGGCGATCAGGATGTCCGGGTCGGCGGTCTTCAGGGAAACGTCGATCGCCACCTGATTCTGCATGGGATGGTTCAACAGCAGGTAGGCGGCATCGGCGACGACGGGGTCCGTCTGCGGAAGCGCACCGATGATGTCGGTATCGATTTCAAGCCGGTGCAGTCCCCAGCCGAACAGACCGGCCGTGGCCAAAAGGGCCAGGATCAGGAATCGCCAGTTCAAGGGCAACCGTTTCATATGCGCTTCAAGTGCCGGCCATCAGCGCCAGCAAGACCATGATCAGGAACACGTGCACCCCGATGACCATCCGCCGGTTGCGGTGATAGAACTCGTCCAGTTTCTGGATTCTCGCAAGCCCGCCGCAGCGCCGCCGCCATCGGTCCAGCTTGTCGAGCCGCATATTGTCCGTGCGGGCATTGCTCTGGAACGCGAACGACGGGTAGGCCGCAAAATACTCGTCGCTCAAAGAACTCAGCACCGCATCGTAAGGCCGTTGGCGCCAGGGCCGCCGAAGCAGGCTCTCGGCAAAGCGGCGTTGAACCGCATAGGCGTGGGTGAGGCTGCGGTAACGCACGCTCAGCACCGAGGCGTTGGGGGTTTTCCGGCTGCCGGACGTCAGACACCCGAAAAAGAAAAGCTTCCAGTCGTCATGGCTGGACATGAAACGCACGCAGTCCGAAAGCACCCGGGTGCTGAAGCGTTCGAAAACGATGTCGTCCTCGAAGACGAGCATATTCCGGGCGTCGGCTGCGATCCCCCTGCGGAAGCATTCCAGGTGCGACTCGTAAATCCCCCGCTCGTTGTCAACCGGGTGCTTCTTCACGATGACGAATTCGACCCCGCCGCTCAAACCGACGGCACGAAACTGCCTTTCAGCTTCCTGCCGGCGGTCTTCTCGCTCGTCCAGCGAGATGCAGTAGATGCGGTCGAAGTAGCCCCAAAGGGCGGACGGTGAAGACGCATCCGCTGCATGTCCCACGGCGAACCAACCCTGTTCAGTTTTAGCAACCGGCCGGCAGCGGTGAAATTCGACTGGATGGTCCGGGAAGAATTCCCGAATCGCTGCCTGCACCGGGCGACGGAAAACGCGTTTTCTTGACGCTGGATTTGCAGTATAACATATTATTCACCTTTGAAAACCGGCCTCTGAAATTGCATATTCATATGATGTCCAGGATCGTCAGACGAATCGCCCAAACACCTTATGCACGCAGCGCGGTCGAGGAGAAGGCCGACTTGGCCGCTTTCAGGGAAAAGCCGACTGTGCGAATCCTGCTGGGCGTGTTTCTGATCGGCCTCAGCTACGTCATCGGATGGCCAGCCGTCAGCGCCCTGGCCGGCCTGGCCGTCTATTTCCGGGAGCCTCTCGTGGCCGTGATCGGCGGCCCCCTGGTCTACGGTTTATCACATCTGGTTTTCATGGCGGGGATGTATCTGGCCGGGGCGAAATATTCAGCTATTTTTCTGCGCTGGGCCACCCGGATGCTCGTTGAAAAAATGGGAGGAAAACATGCCGCCAACTGAAAAGCCGCCCCTGCGCACCCCTTAGGTCTCAACGCCTCCGATGCGACTTGAAGAAACCCCACAGGGTTTCAGCTATGTCATAATTCCGCAGAGGATCGTCTTCATCCAAGGCCGCCGTAAAAGAGCCGCCCGGCCAGAGGTGCCCCCAGTCCCTGATCAGACAGAGAACCACCTCGGTGTGCTTCGAGCAATCTGTCCATGTTTTCAATATAACCCTCGCTTCACGGAAGGTCTGGGTCACGGCGGTTGATCTGCAGCCATTTCGGGTCACCCAAAAATCAGCCGATTGCTCGACCGACCAGTAGGTGCGGGTCCCTCCCCGATAACGGCTGATTCCTCCCTCGTAAGGGACGTCATCGTCCGACAAGCCATGCACGATGATTATGGGAAGCGGCTGCACGGGTTCGGGAATGCGCCATTCGGAACGGTCTTCTGCGGCTTTGCCGCCGATGGACGCCGCCATGGGGGCAACCGCCGCCAAGAGGTCTCCCCGTTCCGCGGCAAAGCGATGTGCCAACATGCCTCCATTGGAGAACCCCACCATGTAAATGCGGTCGCGATCAACACTGAGCCGGGTGCATACATCTTCGATGGTTGCGGCGACGAACCCCACATCGTCGACAAGGTCCTCTGCGGCTTTGCCGCAGCAGTGCCCGGCGTTCCAATGCTGTAGGAACCCCAAAAGGCCTATGCCGTTGGGATAAAGAACGATAAAACCTTCCTGATCCGCGAGTCGACTGAATCCTGAAATTCTTTCCATTCCTTCCGCTGTGTCGAACGCCCCGTGGATGACGACCACCAGGGGGAGCGGTGTTTCAGGGGCATAGCCGGGCGGGACGTGGACCAGATACGTGCGGGAAAACCCGTCGGTCTGCGCATCGACACGGTTTTTATACGTCTTCGGTCCGGTCACCTGCCCTTTCGGCAGGCTGGCCGTGCATCCGAAGGCAAGGAATATCAGAATCGGCAGGGGAAAGAGCACTCGCCGCAAATGCATCATGTGTTTCAGCCTCATGACCCTAACAGGTTGCTGGTCGTTTTTCAGAACATCGAAGCGTTCGGTCGGTCAACGAGTGTAAAAACATGCTCCTCCACCATTTCATGAACCGCCGACCACGCATCTTGCCCGTCCACCGTAAAAAGGCTCTCAAAAGAATCGACCGTGCAGACCTCGACCCGATTCCAGGCAGCGGCCAAAGAGATGTCCAGCGCCTTGGCCACCGCCTCTTTGATAGACCATATCCTAACAGTCGCCTCGATTTCGCCCAGCTGCGATTCCCGCGCCAGGGCCTGCTCTGGTTCGCTCATGTAAAGGGACCTCGATTTCAACAGCCTCTCGGAGGCCTGCTCCACGTCGACGCCCACCCGCCGGTCGGCAGCCACCGCCACGGCGAAACGGTCGTCGTGCGAGACCGAGCAGGAGAAAATGCAGCGCCCATTGCTCGCAGGGCAGCGGGGGCGCTCCGGCCGGTCGGGACAGACGGTGGTGATGTCGCTGGCGGCGGTTCGAGCGTCATTGTCCGAAAGCTGCCGTGCGACCCGCTTGCACGCCACGCGGGCCGCCAAATAGCTCTTCTTCCGCCGGCTGCCCATGCCCGCCAGCCGGAGGCGTTCGGGCTCCGAGAGCGCTCTTTCGGCAAAGGGCGCCAGCGCGGCCAGTTCGATCACGGCCGCCGCCTGGCACGCCCCAGCAATCCGGTCCACCGCCGTGGCCTGCGCACCCGTTCTAATCCACTTCGGAGGAATCATCCGGCCCCCGCTGACATCGCGCATCCGCACCCCGAAGCATGCTTCGCGCAAGGATCCTTCGCAATCATAGATCCGCAGGTCGAAGACGAGCAGGGCCGAATCGGTTTGAACCGGCACGAGATGAACGAAATAGGTCTCAGCCGGCAAGGTGGGGGCATATATCCGCCGCCGGTCGACGGCCACCGGGAAGGCGACGATCCCCGCGAATCGCTGCCCCCACACGCAGGCGACATGAAAGGCAGCATCGAGGGCAAACGGGGAGCCTAGCAGGCCGGCCGCCGGCGGGCCGGCATCGTCGGCCGCCGGTGTCCGGATTTCGGCAGCAGCCCCCCCCGGCGTCAGGTGCAATCCGACCACGTTGCGATAGAAAGGCCCGAAGGCCACCAGGTCCGGGTAGATGTTCTGATTGCCGACGGGAAAGCCGACGCCTGCCGGTGCACAGGCGAGATCCAACGGCAGTTCCGGCGGCGGGTCGGCGTGGCGAGGCACCACCAGCGCGGCGTGATGCTTGACCCGCGTCATGGCGGTGTGTTTCGTTCTGGATTTCGTGGTCAGCACGGCCTGGACATCGCCGTTGGCATGAACCGAAATGTCGCCGAACGCCGCCACGTACCCGGCGCCGGGATCCAGGTACAAGAATTTGTCGAACCTGATCCCGCTCATGGACGTCACGTCGGCCGCCGGGCGGAAACGCCTGACCGCCTGCGCCAGTGCTGCCATGGCCTCAACCCCGGGGAATACGGCCTGGCCGTTGAAGCAATGATCCATCAGGTAAGGTCGAATGGGGATCTCGATCGGCACCTGCGCGGATTCGATTACTGGGGGAAAACCGTCCATAGGTGGGCCGTTTTTGCATCCACTTCCACGGGGGTTCCCCTGGCGTTGACCGCACAATGCCGCGTGAACCCCGTGCAGGCAATCGCCTGGGTCTGCTCGTGGGTGACGACGTAGTCGAAGCGCAACCGCACCCGTTCGAGAACCGAGGGCCGCGTGTAAACGCACATGGGGTCGTCATAGTACACCGGGCTGTAATAATCGATGCCGATCTGGATGATCGGATAAATCGTGCCGCCGTCTTCGATCTCCTTGTAAGGATAGGCGGCCGCGCGCATCAGGGACGCCCGCCCGAACTCGAAGTAGCGCAGGAAATTGGCGTGGTAGACGACCCGCGAGCGGTCGGTGTCCGCGTAAAGCGGCCGCAGGCGGCTGCAATGCCACGCGCACCCGCCGGTTTGATCCCGGACATAGTCTGGAAGTCCGTCGAGCGGCCGGGGGATGAAAGGCTTCGGCCTCAAATCACACTCCTCGAAACACGACGCAGCAATTGGTGCCGCCGAAGCCGAAGGCATTGGACAGAAAGAACTCGTAGCGCTGCCGGCGCGCCGTGTGGGGCACGACGTCCACGTCCGCCAGCTCCGGGTCGGGAATGTGGTTGATCGTCGGCAGGATGACCCCCTGCTGCATCGCCTCGATCCCCAGAGCGGCTTCGATCGCCGCGGCCGCACCGAGCGTGTGCCCGATCTGGGACTTGTTCGAGGAAACGGGGATGCCGGCCAGTTTTTGTCCGAAGACCTCTCTCAAGCATTCGATCTCCACCTTGTCGCCCTTGGGGGTTGACGTGCCGTGGGCGTTGACGTAGGCGATATCCTCCGGCGCCAGGCCGGCATCGTCGATGGCCTCCCGGATCGCCCGGACGATGGTCCGGCCGTTGGGCAGCGTGAAGTGGTGGGCGTCCGATGTCCAGCCGATCCCCAGAACTTCGGCCTTCGGGGTCAATCCGAACGCCGCCAGCGCCTCTTCGGCCGCCAGCACCAGCACCGCCCCGCCTTCCGATAGGATCATGCCTTTCCGGTCGATGCTGAAGGGCCGCGATGCCTGTGCCGGATCGTTGTAGGCGCGGTCCGGGGGGGTGATGTAGGCCGTGGCGAGCATGTTCGCGAACCCCTGCATGATTTCCGGCACGAGGCAGGTGTCCACGCCGCCGGCCAGGACGAAGTCGCAGTCGCCGTCCCGGATCATCCGCGCGCCGATGCCGATGGCGTGATTGCCCGATGCGCAGGCCCCCTGCGGGGAGAAGATCGGCCCGGTGAACCCCATCAGCATCCCGGCCTTTCCGGAAGGCAGGTTGGCGCAAAGGTTGGGCAGGAGATAGGGGCTGACCTTCAGCGGGCCCCGGTTCATGTAGTTGTCCATCGCGACCCGGAAGGCATCCGTGCCGTTCAGGGCGGAGCCGATCAGGCAGGCGGTCCGGGGGCCGGTGTGCGCGTCGATCTCCAGCCCCGCGCGCTGCAGAGCCTCGCGGCAGACGGCCATGGTCAGGAAGACATAGGCGGCGTTCCAGTTATAAGCCTCGCGGGGCGCCACGAAGTCAAGCTGCATCGGGTCCCAATCCGGGATTTCGCCGACGATCGCGGAACTCGATTCCATCCGGAACCGGGTCAGGCGCCGGAAACCCGCCTGGCCGGCGATCGCGCGTTGCCAGGTCGTCTCGAACGTCCGGCCCAACGGGGTCGCCGCACCGTAGCCGATGACAAACACACGTCTGTTTAAAGGGGCTTTCATCTATCCTTATCAACCGATCCGGCGCAAGATCATGCAGGCATTGCATCCGCCGAAGCCGAAGGAGTTTTTCAAAACGAATTCTTGTCGGACCCGACGGGCCCCCTCGGCCACGCAGTCGAGAGCCAGCTCAGGGTCCGGGGCGTAATTGATGGTCGGCAGGAGCGTGTCTCTAAGCATGCCTTCCATGGCGAAAACCGACTCGATCGCGCTGGAGGCCCCCATGGCATGGCCGATCATCGACTTGTTGGCTGCGACCGGCGGGATCCGGCCCCCGAACACGGCCTTCAGGGCCTCGTATTCCACCTGGTCGCCGATTTTCGTGGAAGCCGCGTGGGCGTTCACGGCGGCGACATCATGCAAGGATATCCCGGCGTTGTCGACACTGTCGGCAATGCAGCGGGCGACCGTTTTCAAGTAGGGTGCGACGAAATGGTGGGCGTCGGACGTCATGCTCCACCCGGCGATTTCAATCGTTGGGGCCAGCCCGTGCGCGCGGGCAAAAGCGTCAGTCGCCAGGATGATGCCGGCCGCGCCCTCGGAAATCACAAACCCCCTGCGATCCAGGGAGAAGGGGCGGCTCGCCCGGCGCGGGTCTTCCTCGATCGGGTCGGGTTTGGTTTGGTAAGCGCCGTTCATGGTCGCAAAGCCGGCCACGATCGGCGCAACCAGGGGGAAATCAACCGCCCCGCAGATCGCCACATCGGCTTTCCCGGCGTCCAGCAGCAGGGCGCCCATAATCATCGAAGTCACGCCGGTGGCGCAGGCGGTGATCGTCGCCGCAATCGGGCCGGTGGCGCCGGTCAGCATGGCGACCTTGCCGCCCACCATATTGATGCAGGAATTGGGGTTGGCATAGGGCGGCGGCAGTTTGCCTTCCGCCACCATCCGCCGATCGGCGGCGAGCAGGGCATCCTGGCCGCCGATCGCCGAGCTGAACGTGACGGCCACCCGAGGCGAGAGTTCCGGGTCGATTTCGATTCCGCTTTTGGCCAGCGCCCGGTGCACCACCAGCAGGGCGTATTTGAAGAGGGGCGAGGGCCAGAGCGCCAAGCTGCGGGGGCTCAGGAAGGGATAGGGGGCCGAACCGATCTCGGCGACCTCCCCCGCTACTCGGACCGGGAAGTCGGGGGTCGTAGGGAAGCGCGTCAGCGGTCCGATCCCGCTCTCGCCCCTGACGGCCCGCTCCCATTGACCGCCGAGGTCCGTCCCGAGCGCCGAAACGGCGTCATACCCCAAGATAACGTTTTTCTTCGGCGACATAGTTCGGCCCGAGGAGGTTGTTGTCCGGCGTCCCGATCACACCGCCAGCTACCAGGGGATGAACTGGTAGAGCTTGGCGAACATCTCGTAGACTTCTATCCAGTTCTGCAGATCCCGGGTCGTGCGGATATGCGCCCGCTTGTTCACCATCACCCAGCTCATGTGGGCTGCGCCGTCCTTGCACGTCCCGCAATCCCGGGTTTCCGAGGTGCAGCAGCGGTGCATGGTGTGGAGGTCCGAGGCCCATCGGATGAACTCG
This sequence comes from Desulfobacterales bacterium, assembly GCA_030834695.1. Taxonomy (GTDB): domain Bacteria; phylum Desulfobacterota; class Desulfobacteria; order Desulfobacterales; family SpSt-501; genus SpSt-501. The sequence continues at coordinate 71,848 of JAUQXK010000111.1, read as the reverse complement.
ATCAGCCGCCTGGGCGGCGGGCTGCGGCGATCCAGCGGCTGGGTGACGGAGGGGCACTCGTCCCAGCCGAAGCGCCGGCCCATCATGGTGCCGGTGGTGATGATCTCGTGGTAGTATTTGGACGAGATGACCGTTTCCGGATAGGCGTCCAGAATCGCGTCCATCTCGGCGCGGATGGCATCGAGCTGCGCCGTCTCCCATGAAAACCCGTTGACTCCTTCGTCGTTCGACAGGAGCTGCATATGGACTTTCAGGCCCGCGTCCCGGATCTTGCGGACGATCCGCTCCGTTTTGCCGAGCTGCCGTGGCGTGATCGTGTAGAGGTAGTAGACGTGCGGGTCGCCCGCGTAGTTCCGGCTCGAAATGCTGAACGTATCCCGGCCGCGCAGGATCTTTTCATCCTGCTCGTCGCCCCACAGAGAGATGCCCAGCATCATGTCCGGGAACCGGTCGCGGGGGACCTTGATCAAACCGTTGGTGGCGCAAAAGGTGGACAGGCGCTTGTAGAAGGCCTCCATTCGATCGAGGCACAGCGTGGGTTCCCCGCCGATCAGAATGGCCAGGTTCACGCCGCGCTGCTTTTCCCGGTCGATGAAAGCCTCCCACTTGCGGATGTCCGTTTCCTCGGGCGCCGCCTTGTGCTCATCCGAAGAGAAGAAGAAGCACCCTATGCAGCGCAGATTGCACCGGTTGGTGACATCATAGATGGAGCTACGAATGTTGAGCTTCGATATCCGTTTATACCGCTCGAGCCATTCGGGACTCAGCAATGAACTGACGGTCTGCATTCAGGTACTCCTTTAAAACATCGGATGCCCGGGAGGAGCCGCCGGTTCCTCCATGAGGTTGGGCCCCTTTGCATAGTCCATGACCCAGACGGCCAGGTAAGTGTCCACATAGTCGAGCCAGGACTTGAAGCTCTCAGGGCTGACGGCATGCCGGAACATCCGGGCGGTGACGACGGCGCTGCCCGAGGCGTAATGCCGGCAATCCGCACAGTCGGTATCCGGCACGCAGCAGGCGGCACCGCGGTCCCAGGACAGATCCGCCCGGTATTGGCGGAAAGATCGTCCGAGGCCGATGTCGGTCGACGGGTTCATGCGCGGATAGGAGCAGCCGTAAAGGTCGTGCAGCCCCAGGGTATGGGTGTGCGCGACGGCGCTGTAAGGCGAAAAAAGCACGGTCTGCGGGTATCGGGCCAGCAGATCAAGCTGGATCTTACGGCACGCCCTCAGCGAGGCCGCCGTATGGCGCAGGCTGCCAGTGTACCCCACCGGAGCCGAGAACATGTTGAAGGTCAGCCAGCTGCCCTCGGACGCCAGGGCCCTGACGACCGGTTCGGCCTGGTCCAGGTTTTCGCGCGTGAAGGTGTAAACAAAAACGGCCCGGGGGTCCCCGCGGTAGTTCTCGATCTGGCGCCGCAGCATGTTTTTGGCCCCGCGGATCTCCAGGCTGGTCTCATCCGACCCCCAGACGGAAATGTGGATCTTGTAACGGATCGCCTCCGGCATGCGCACCAAGCCGTTGGTGGCGATCGCCCCCAGCGGCATTTCCTGATAGCAGACCGCACAAAGCTCGGAAACCAGCGACGGCTCGGCACCGGCCAGCACGACGTAAGTGATTCCGCGCGCCTTTTCCGACCGCATCAGCGCACGCCAGGCGTCAGGGTCGCGGTTCTCCAGCGCAAACTGCTTGTCCCCTTCGTAGTAATAGCACCCGTTGCAGCGGATATTGCACCGGTTGGTCATGTCGTAGGTCGATTCGCGCAGGAAAAACCATTTCTTGACCTTCTGCCAGCGCTCCGCAATGCCGGTATCGGCCAGAATCTCCGCGAATTTCATTTGGGTTTCAGGCATCCGCTGCTCTCCCTGCTGTTTCCCCGACCCTGTTTGCCCGGTTCCACGACACGTCCTAAGCCGGCGCGCCTTCGGCCGCCTTCTCTTTCAATTTTCGTGCGATGTACTCGGAGATCAGCCGCACGGTAGTCAATTTCGGATAATCGTCCTCATCGATGCGGATCGCATACTCGTCACGGATCACCAGTGCCACGGTGGCCAGGTCCATGCTGTCAATGCCCACTTCGTCCACCAGGTCTATCTCGGGATCGAAGGTCTCGGCGGTCACGTCTTCGAGCTTCAGCTCCCGGACTAAAATTTCGGCGACGTGCAAAAGGATGTCATCGATACCACTGCTCCTCGTCATGTTCAAAGCTCCCTTTTCTTAATGATATCGTCCGGTTTCCTCAACGCCAGGTTGCCGCTGCAGGCGACCTCATCCCCGGTAACGATGCGAAAGGCGTACGATCCATCGGCCTCCTGCTTGGGGACGATTGTAACTTTCAGGCCGTCTTGGGGCCGAATGATTTTCTTGAATTTGACCCGGCTGAACCCGGCAATACCGGGTTGCTCTCCGCGGCTCCGGCATACGGCGTCATAGACAATCCCCAATTGAGCGATTCCAGGCAGGACGGGATCGCCGGGGAAGTGGCCCGAGAACCAGCCGGAATCCGCCGGCACCTGCACGTCGCAGGAGATTTCGCCCGTCGTGGAGATGGCCATCGCGGCGAGAACGTGCCACATAGAATTCTATCCTGAATACAGAAAAATTCAACTTTTAGGCCGGTCGGCCACCGGGTTCCGCCGAACGGAAACGCTCCGATGCTCCGTCAAGACACCGTACGGCGTATCACCGCACGAGGTACTCCCACAGCGGGCCGGAATGCCCGCGGGCGTATAGCCGGGAGAGGATTGCGGCGGTTTTATCCCCGCCGTCCCCGACCACCCAATTCGGCCGGCCGCCGGCCCGCTCCCGGACCCGGTCCAGGATCTGCCCGCCGTCGATCCCGTCCGACTTGAAAAAAACCGGATCCAACAGGTTCCGGTTCCCCGGCAATTGCCCCGCCCGGCAGGCCATCTCGTATAATTCGGTCCGCGGATAGATGCGCATTCCGCAGAAAAAAAACAGGACGGAGCGCTGCAACCGTTCGACACGATCCAGGGTCTCGGCCACGGTCTCGTCGTTTTCGCCCGGGCCTCCCAGCAGAAAGTAGTGGGCGACATGCACGCCGGCTTCGAGCGCCGCGGCATGCGCGTCGAATACATTCGCGGAGCGAAACGGCTTGCGATAGACCTTCAACACCGAATCCGATAAGGATTCCGTGCCGAACTCGACATGGGTCAACCCGGCATCGGCCAACGTCCGGAAATAGCCCGGATCCGCCTCCGTCGGTGCGAAAAACCCTCCCCAGGGAACAGACACACCGGCCTGTTTAAAGGCCCGGGCCACCGCTAGGCTGTGGGCCGGGCTGGAGTTAAAGGCGGCGTCCGTTACGAACAGATACCGGGCACCCGCTTCCTGCAGCCGTCGTGCCATTTGACCCACCGCCTCCGGGTCGAACAGGCGCAAGGCCCTCCCTTCAATGGAGGGATAGGTGCAGTAAATGCAATTGAAGCTGCACCCCCGCTTGGTCTGAAGGTTCAGCATCCCTCCGCGTTTCAGGTAAAACGCCACATGCGGCATTGACGGATCGAACCGCCGGACGATCTCATGCGCCCACGGCGGAGGCACCGCCACCGGGCCATGCGGCGTGGCGATGCCGGCACCCGTCGGGGCATCCGCGCGGCGCTCCAACGCGTCCAGCAGCAGCGACAAGCGTTCGCCTTCGCCGATGATCCCGTAATCGGCGCCCAGCTCACGCATCATCAGCTCCGGGAAGATGGTAAACCCGCTCCCGCCCAGAACCAGCGGCGCATCGGTGCGGGAGCGGATGGCTGCGACCAGTTCCCGGTATTGCGTGAAAAACCCGTCCGGGCGGGTGCAGTCGGTCGTGTCGATGTTGCGGATGGAAAGCCCGACCACATCAGGCCCAAACCCCTCAATGGCCTTTGCCAGGGCGTTCCCGTCCGGCTGGTCATTCATATCTACCAGGCACACCGGATGACGCTCCGCCAGCGCACCGGCCACATAGTCAAGCCCCAGCGGGTAGACAGGATAAGGCTGTGTGTGCGTATTGCCGGAAACCAGCAACACCCTCATGACCGTCCGACCTCCATGGCCGTGACCGACTTTTTACCGCAACCCCAGACCGGGAAGCCCCTGACCGACCATCGAACCGTACCGCCAGCCGCTGCTCGCTCGTCTATCATGCATTGAGCCTAGGGGAGTTCTCGGAAATATATGCCGCCAGGGTCGACAGGCTCGCAAAAACCTTTTCGCCGAGCTCGCGATTGTCGATCCGGAGCCCATAATCCTTTTCGATCATGATGACCATCTCGAGCACGTCGATGGAATCCAGTCCGAGGCTGCCGCCGATGAGAGGCCCGTCGACATCCAAGTGAGTCGACGGGAGGCTGGCCAGATCCAGAATGCTGACTATTTTCGTCTTGAGTTCTTCGATCAGCTGTTCCATTCCATTGTCCGCGATGAAAGGGTATGACCGCCAGGCGCTTTCATGAATCGTGTTCCGTCATCCTGCGGCCCCGGAGCCGTAGAAAGCCGCGGAGACGCACGCCCATGGTTTCTTTACACTCCCGGGAAACTATTGTATCGTTTCTGCCGTCGCTGGTCAGATGCCCCGCGAGGCATGGCCGGAGGTTTATGGGTGGCTCAGATGCAAAGGTGATTCTCTGGAAGGCGATCCAACTTGCATTGATTCATCCCCAACCAATACGCATGTCACCGGTGGTCGTAAAAGATGATTTATATTGAATTTCGAGCTTTTTTTCAATTGTTTTTATTTGCATGCGAGGGCGCGTGAATCCGACGGACGTGCGCCCCGACAGCCTCCTCCCGCACCGGGAGTCCATGCTGCTGATCGACGAGATCCTGACACTGGACGACAGCTGTGCGGTCACGCGGTCCGTAGTCACAGGGAAATGGCCGCTGTGCGACGGCCGGAATGCAAACCCCATCGTCCTGATCGAGCTGGCCGCCCAGACGTCCGGAATTCACAACGGGTTCATCCGGGAGAAGAAAGAGGGAGCCGCCGCAGGCACGCGAGGGTGGATCGTCGGAATCCGCCAGGCCCGCTTTTGGGTGGACGCATTGCCCGTGGGCACCCGGCTCGTCACCCGGACTGAAAACCAGATGGAATTCGAGGGATTTCGCGACATCTGCGGCCGGGTCGCAATCGAAGGGCGAATGGTGGCGGAAATCGCTTTGCAGCTGCTGCGGGCGGATCACCGGACCTGACAACCGGCAGCCGGTCTCAAAATCCGAGGAGTCATTGCATGCGTGAACCAGCAAAAAAATTGGCCATCGTCACCGGTGCGAGCAGGGGCATCGGCCGGGCCGTATGCGCGGAGCTGGCCCGGTGTGGTTATTTTTGCATCATCAACTACCGTTCGGATCAGGCCGGAGCGGCAGAAACGTTGCGCCGGGTCGAGGCCGAGGGCCCGGGCGGAGAGATCATGCAATTCGACGTGGCGGATGCGGACGCCACCCAGTCTGCGGTGGAGCGCATCATCGAACGCCATGCCTCCATCGATGTGCTGGTGAACAACGCCGGCATCACGGCCGACGAGCTTTTCGTGCTGATGTCACGCAAGAACTGGCATGCGGTGATCGACACGAGCCTCCATGGATTCTACAACATCACCCGCCCGATCATCGAAAAAATGGTCGTGGAAAAAAAAGGCGCCGTGGTTTCGATTGCATCGGTTTCCGCCTTTATGCCGAATCGGGGGCAGGCCAACTACGCCGCCGCCAAGGCCGGCTTGATCGGCGCCAGCCGGGCACTGGCAACGGAGGTTGCCCGCCTGGGCGTACGCGTCAACGTCGTGGCGCCGGGCCTCATTGAAACGGACATGATCCGGAACCTGCCCCTGCCGAATATTAAGTCCCTGATTCCGATGGCGAGGGTCGGGCGCGCGGATGAAGTCGCCAAAGTCGTCCGGTTTCTCTGTTCGGAGGACGCTTCCTACATCACCGGGCAGGTCGTCACCGTCAACGGCGGCATGTGCTAAAAAGCCGGCGATGGCAAACGCCGTCGCCGGCTTTTTTCTTTTTTTCCGAAGAGGGAATTGGAATGCAGGGTTCAGGAATCGGAGGCGCCGCCCGAGCCGTACTGCTGCTCGTGTCCGCCTGGCTTTCGATCGGCTGGGGAGGCAGCTGGGAGGAGTTGAAGTCGGCCGCGGGAGGGGTGACGTCGGTTCGTGCCGAGTTCGTCCAGGAAAAACACATGAAGATCCTGGCGCGCCCTCTCATTTCCTCGGGAGTTTTCTATTATCAGGCGCCGGCGTCTCTCCGTTGGGAATATCGATCGCCGCTGCGCAATGTTCTGCTGATGGATGCGGAGCGCACGGAGCGCTGGGTGGAGACGGCCGGCCGCCTCGTCAAGGAATCCGGCGTGAATCTCCAGGCCATGCAGATGGTGCTGGAGCAGATCTCGCAATGGCTCGACGGCCGGTTTGACGAAAACCCCATGTTCTCGGCGAGACTTGATCCGGACCAGGTGATCGTCATGGCGCCGCGGGAGCCGGCATTCGCCAAAATGATCCAGCGCATCGAAGTCCGGCTTTCCAAGCGGCCCGGAGTCATCGATACCGTCACCATCTACGAAGGCGAAGCCTCTTTCACGCGGCTCGTGTTCAACAACGTGACCCTCAACTCGCCGATCGACCAGGCTCTTTTCAGGCAGGTCCCGTGATCGGCCGAATCCTGATCCCCGTGCTGATGGTGCTGTACGCGGCTTGCGCTCGACTTCCGGCGATCACGCCGGTGACCGGCGGGTTCCCGCCCGATCCGGGTCGAGCTCCCTGCAGGGTCTTTCCGGAAGGGGAGTGGCAGTTTCTGCATTCTATCAAAGCCGAACTGCCGGACGGGGGAAGTTTCACGTCGTTGGGGCTCACGGTGCTGTCCTCCCGCAACCGTACCAGCCGCAGCGTGATCCTGACGATCGAGGGTTTGGTCGTGTTCGACGGCGAATACGACCGCCGGCTCACCGTGCACCGCGCGCTGCCGCCGTTCGACTCGCCGCATTTCGCCGGCGGGCTCATGGATGACATCCGGCTGGTCTTCTTCGAACCGGAGGGCCTGCTGGCCATTGCCGGGCGTTTCGAAAACGGAACGCCCGCATGTCGTTATGTTGAGCTCGATGGCGGATTCGTCGACGTTGAGCGCCGGGCAGACTGGACCTGGGCCGTACGGCGCTATGACTCCGCGCAGCGGCTGACCCGCACGGTCACTGCCGGGCAACCGACGGGGACCGGTGCCGGGTTTCCCGCGACGATCGAACTCGAGGCCCATGGGAGTCGAAATTACAAACTGGTCATGACCCTGGTCGAAGCAGTGGCCATCGCCCCTTAGGCCCTGCCCGCTCGTCAAGTGGACCAAAGAAGGTACCCGCATGAAATTTACGCTGATATACCCTAAATGGCCCCGTCTCAGCCGTCAGACGGAATTTCATCTGCCGCCCCACGGCCCGGTTGTGTTCGCCGCCGCCCTGCCCGACGAGATCGAAGTGACCTTTATCGATGAAAACGTGCAGTCGATCGATTTCGACGCCCCCACGGATCTGGTCGGCCTTTCGGTGATGCTGACCCTGCAGATCAAGCGGGCCTGGGAGATCGCCGACGCCTACCGCCGGCGCGGGATCAAAGTCATCTGCGGCGGCATCGCCACCATGCTGCACGCCGAGGAAACCGCCGCTCACGCCGATGCGGTTTTTCTCGGCGAAGCCGAAGGGCGCATGCAAGCGGTCATCGACGATTTTCGCCGGGGGACGCTCAAGAAGGTCTACCATCACCTTGAGGCCCTTCCGCCGATCGAAAGCGTCGGACCGGCCCGCCGCGACCTTCTCGCGCGGAGCCTCTACAACTATCGCGGCATCCAGATGGTCGACCTGGTGCATGCCTCCCGGGGCTGCCGGTACAACTGCTACCCCTGTGCCGTGGCCTACCTGGGGGGTAGAAAATTCCGCCCCCGGCCGATCGACCGGGCGATCGCCGAAATGGCCGGAATCGAGAACAACCGCCTTTTCATCGTGGACAACTCCCTCGCGCAGGACACCCAGTGGGAGCTGGATCTCTTCCGCGAGATGATCCCGCTGAAGAAGAAATGGATCAGCCACCCCATCGAGGACAAGCCCGAGGTCCTGGATCTCGCGGCCCGCGCCGGCGCCTGGTACGTCTACCAGGCCGTATTCGATACCTCGGATTACATCCGGGAACGGATCAAGCGCTACCACGACCACGGAATCGGCGTGGAGGGCACCATCCTGCTCGGCCTGGACGAGCACACGGAAGACTCCATCCGCCGGCTGGTCGATTTCCTGCTTGAGATCGAGCTCGACCTCGCGGAGTTCACCGTCCTGACCCCCTTCCCACATACCCAGGCCTGGGAGGACTTGAATCGCGCCGGCCGGATTTTCTCCTATGACTGGAACGACTATTCGGCTGACAAGGTCGTCTACACGCCGCGCCGCATGGCGCCCGAACGGCTGCAGGAGCTTCTGGATTACGCCTGGACCGCCTTCTATACGGACGAGACCCAGGCCATCAAGATGTTCAAGCTCTTCCAGCAGGTGGTCCAGAAGGAGATGGCCGACGGCACCTTTCGACCGCGCAACCGCGAGTTGGCCCGGGCCGCGTTCGGAAGACCGGTTGATTCCAATGAGGCTTGAAAAGGGACCGCTCAGCCTGCCACATCGAAAATCGACCGGACCCGTTCCCCGGACTCCAGGATCAGCTCCGTGCCCTGCAGCGTGATCTCGCGGATCATTTTCGGCGTATCCCCGGCGGAAAGCACGACGAATACCGCGCCGCGCAGCCCGTCGTCATCCTCCGCCCGGCGTCGCAGGCGCCGGCTGTCGGCGTCGATCCAGCCGGCAAGAACGACCGGACAGGCCCCCGATACCAGCAGGTCGACCCCGACCTGAATGGCGCGTCGGCCTCGCTGCGCGGCGGGGTCGCCGACCGTGAAGGTCGGGCCGGTCAGCCGGAACAGGATGGCCGCCTCGGCGAGCACGATGCCGGGCAGCGTGTAGGCGAAGAGTCCCGGGCTCGCATAGATGCTGTTGTCTTGCAGGGCGGTCGCCTGGAATGCGAGGTCCGTATCGAAGCACCCGTAGCGGGTGGAGGCGATGACCCCGACGGGACGTGCGGCCTGAGCACCGTCCATTCCGGCATCCCGCAAAGCCAGGGCGATGGCTGCGCACCCGATCCGGCAATAGCCGTCGAACCGCCGGTAGCGCTGCGGCGGATGCGCGTAGATTTCAGCCGGTGGCGGGACTGCGGGAGTCCCCGGTGTCAGTTGCAGCCGGGTGCCGCCGCCGATGCGTCCGCACCCCGCGGCCGTGACCCAGCCGCCGCCGATGACATGGATTCGCATGGGTTTCTCTTCTGGACCATCCGGATCCGGACAAGCTGGAGCCGACTTCGCAGGCCGAATTGCCGTCTTCTTGCATAGAAATTTAAGATCGATCCGGCGGCACGCATAACAGCAGCGCGGCATTGATCCCGCCGAAACCGGAGTTGGCTGTCAGAATGTTCCGGCCGCCGAAGTCCTGCACCCGCTGCGACACCCGGCCGGCCGCCCGGGGCTCGGGGATTTCCAGCCCCGCGGTGGGTGGGATCCGCCGTTCGGCGAGGGCGTGGACGCATACGGCCGCCTCGATGCCGCCGGCTGCCCCCAGCGTGTGGCCGATGGCCCCCTTGATCGAAAACACCGGCAGGCAGCGTGCGCCGAACACCGCCTGGATCGCCGCAAGTTCCATGCCGTCATTGTAAGCCGTGCCGGTTCCGTGGGCGCAGAAGGCCTGCACCTCATCCGGCCGCACCCCGGCCATCTCCAGCGCAGCTGCGATCGCCCGGACGAGGCCGGCCCCGTCCGGCGACGGGCCGGTGATGTGGTTCGCGTCGTTCGCGATCCCCCACCCGGCGACTTTCGCAAGCGGCTGGAGGCGATGGGCACGCGCGGTCCGGGCGTCCGCCAGGAGCAGCGCCACGGCGCCGTCGCCGATGCACATCCCGTTCCGAGCGACGTCGAAGGGCCGGCACCGCGCAGGGGTCAGCGCCTTCAGAACGGAAAACCCCCGGACCACGAAATCGGTCACCACGTCCCCGCCGCAAACGACGGCGCAGCCGTATTCGCCCCGGGCGATCTTCTGCGATGCGATGGCGATTCCCACGGTGGAAGAAGCGCAGGCCGCGTTGATCTCGAAGCCGCCGCGACCGGTGCCAAGCATCGTCACCGCCCATTGCCGGTAGTGCTCGGCCAGCCAGGGCATGTCGGCGGCCTGGCCGGCTTCGATGAACTCGGCGTTGCCCTTGATGCCGGTCCATATCAGACCGGCCTCGGCCGGCACGGGCGCCACGGCCTCCAAAACCTTGCGAGCCACGGCGCAGACGCGGTTTTCGCCGCGAGCCGGCGCCAGCCCGGCCGAGCGGACCGCCGGTGCACCGCCGCCGAAAGCGCTCTGCCCGGCCAGCAGCCGAGTCCAGGTCCGCTGGAGGCTATCTCCGAGGACGGTGGCAACCGCATGCTTGACGATAAAGACTTCCCGCATAGGGCGCCCAAGCTACCCCGGTCCCTCGATTTTTGTCAACGATCTTCGGCGCGTCAATACGGGCACGGAAGGCTCTCCGACCTTGACGCTGTCTGCCAAATGGCATACCTGGTATCGAGAATCGAACCCCTTCCTGGACCATGCCACCTTGAAAGCGGCGAAACGACGCGTTAAATCCGCAGCGATGCTGTTGACCCTCGGCTATATCGCCGCCGCCGCCTTTTTCTACTTGATGCAGCGCGACTTCACCTTCCCCCGACAGCACGAACCGGCGGCAGAAAGCCCGATTTCCCGGGTGCCCGATGCAACGGCCTATCGCGTGGCCACTGCTTCGGGGACCGTCGATGCCTGGTTCCTCCCGCCGATTCGTTCGGCCGACCGGCATCCGGTGTTGATCTTCAGTCATGGAAACGGTGAGCTCATCGATCAATGGCTGGGCGAGTTCGACGAGTTTCGGCGTTGGGGTCTGGGGGTGCTTCTAGTCGAGTATCCCGGCTACGGGCGATCAGACGGTTCGCCATCCGAGCCGGCCATTCAAGCTGCGCTCGTCAACGCCTACGATGCCATTATCGGCCGGCAGGACGTGGATCAAGACCGGATGGTCGGCTACGGTTTTTCTCTCGGCGGCGGCGCGATATGCGCGCTGGCCCGCGAGCGGCATCTGGCCGCCTTGATCCTTCAATCGACCTTCACGAGCCTGCGCATCTTCGCCCATCGTTACTTCATGCCGGAATTCCTGATTCGAGACCCGTTTGACAACGCCAGCGTGCTGCGCCGCTTTCCAGGACCGGTGCTCGTTTTGCACGGCGTAACCGACGAGGTCATCCCCTGGCAGGAGGGTCAGAAGCTGGCGATGACGGCTGCCAGAGGCACGCTTCGCCTTTACGAGTGCGGGCATCGATGCTGGCTGCCGGACCGTATTCCCCTCGCAACGGACATCCGTGCGTTTTTAAGCAAAAGCGGAATTCTTCCACCCGTTGCCGAGTGAGCTGTGCGGGGATGATGGGACCTCGCAACGCTGGTCTTGGAGCCGCTCAAGCAAGATCCAGATCGCGGAAGCGGTTCACCTCCGGAATCCGCCGGAAATGTCGCTCGTAGCGTCCCCGCCAGCCGTATTTCCGGAGCTGGCGTCCCAGGATGATTTTCAGAACGGGCCGGAAGGCGTATATCCATATCCCGGTCCAGAGCGGTCCCCGCCGGCGAACCCGCTCCGACGGCTCCCACCATCCCATCACCTTCTGCTGGTGGTACCAGACCAGGTATTGCAGCTCCTCCGCGCTCAGGTGGCGGGTCCGGACATTGGCCCACATGCCGTTGTAGCGGGTGAAGTCGTCGGCGTTGGTCACCAAACCCTCGTCCAGCAGGTACTGGCGCATGCCGGTCTTCGGGTAGGGCGTCAGAATCTGGCAGTAGGAGGTGTCCGCTTCGATCGCTTTGAGGAAGCGGTAGTTTTCGATGATGTCCTCTTCGTCGTCGTCCGGAAAACCGAAGATCATTCCGGCCACCACCATGATGCCGTATTTGTGGCAATTAGCCACCGCCTGGCGGGAGGCTGCGACGATATTGCCTTTGCCCGCCACCTTGAGGTTCTTCTTGGACACGTTTTCGATGCCGAGAAAAATGGTCTTGAAACCGGCCTGGGCCATGCGGCGCACCATCTCCTCGTGGCGCGACATGGTGATGCAGTCGGCCTGCACGACAAAATTCAGGCCACGGTACCTGCGGGCGATAATGGCGTCGCAAAGCGCCAGGACCCGGTCCGGCTCCAGGACCAGGTTGTCGTCGGCCACGAAGATCCAGCGGGTGCGGCGGTTGATGTAGATGTCATCGATGTCGGCCAGGATCCGCTCCATCGGAAAGGACCGGAAGGTGCGGCCGTACATATGATTCATGCTGCAGAAATTGCAGGTGCGGGTACATCCCCGGGAGGTCTCGATCACTTCGACCTTGTCGTTCATGATGTGATAGCCCCAGGTCAGCCGCCGCCGGTCCCGGATGGGCAACTTGAGCTGGGATAGATCGAGAAGCGCGCCCCGAGGGTTATGGACGAATCCGTTGCCGCGGTGATAGGAGAGCGACGGGATTTCCTCAAACCGGTCCTGGCCGTTCAAGGCGTTGATCAGTCGTCGGAAGACCTCCTCCCCTTCGCCGCGTACGATGAAGTCGATCAGGGGCGCCTCCTCCGAAACCGCGATCTCTTCATGCATCAGCGTGGCGTGATAGCCGCCCAGAACGATTTTGACGTTCGGCAGCAGCCGCTTGATCAGCCGCACGAGCTGCGTGCAGGTTCGGTACTGCCAGGCCATGGCCGAGAGCCCGACCACATCCGGCCGGATTCTCAGCAGCGTTTCCGTCACGTAGCGCCGGACCCGGCGCCGCTTGCGGATCAGATCGATGATAAACACCTCGTGTCCGGGATCGATGTTGGCGCCGATGCTGGCGATGCCGTTGTTCGGCATGTGAAAAGCGCTCTCGTGCATGATCACCGCGGCCACGTCGGGCATGGACATCAAAACGATCTTCATGACGCTTACCAACCCGTGCTTCGGAGTTCTTTGCGGTTAAAGTGATTAGGCTGAAAACCGAAGGCTGAAGGCATAGCACCTCTCGCGCGATACGAATCTGCCACTTAGGGCATCCTCGGATGGTCTTGAAACGCCTTCAACCTTCAGCCTGCCATCTGCCGCGATTCGAGCATTTCCCGCACCCGGTCCATCGCTCGCACCAGGCCCCGTTTTCCGTCGGCGCCGGCCGCATCGACCTCGCCGAGCAGCTCGAGACGGATGGTGTTCGGCCCCCGGGTGTCGAACGCAAACCTGCCACGCCGGAACATGCGATCGGTGTGGGTGACGTAAAGGACCTTGATCGGCGTCCGGCAGCGCCGCGCGATCTTGAAGGCCCCCGGGTTCAGCGGCCCGATGCGTCCGTCCCGGCTGCGGGTGCCCTCGGGAAACACGATCAGATTGCCGCCCGCCGCGAGAAACGCATCCATGCTCTCGATCCGCCGGATCATCATCTCGGCGAACCGCCCTTCGGCCGAGGAAGGAATATAGCCGGACCATTGCAGCATGTTTCCGAAAAGCGGGATATCGAAGAGCCGGCTCTTGACGATGGTGTTGTGCCGGCCATACAGCGATATCAGCAGGATCGAGTCCAAGTAGGACTGGTGGTTGCAGACCACGACCGATGAGCGGATCGCCCTCACCTCGGGCTGGATCTGCCAGCGGTGCCCGGGCATCAATCGGCGCGCCAGGGCAAAAAAGCCCCGATAGAACCGACTGTTAAGCTGCTGAAAGGCCTGCTCGCGATTCCTTGCAAAGATGCCGGCCAGGAGATAGAAAGGTGCAAAGAGCAAAACGAATCCCGCCGTGAAATACGCCCACAGCGCGAGTGTGATGGCCATATCGAAAAAGGTCTGAAGCCTCCGGCGTCCGGCAGCGGGGCTATTGCGTTCCATTGTTTCACGCCTGGAATTGGATGACGGCGAGCGTGGGACGAAGCGCAACGCCGAAATTAGGCTTCTTGTGAAGTCATCACCCGTCGAATCTCTTCAGCATGACACAGGTGTTGACCCCGCCGAACGCAAAGTTCTGAACCGCGGCGATGCGCACCGGTCGCTCGATCAATTGCAGCGCGTGACGAATCATCGCGCAACGTTCGTCCACGTGGTCCAGGTTCAGGGTCCGCGGGATAAACCCGGCCTGCATCATGTAGAGCGTTAGGATCGCCTCGATCGCCCCGCACGAGCCCATCGTGTGCCCCATGTAACTCTTCAGGCCGGCCACCACCGGCCCGTCTCCGTAAATGCCCCCGATGGCCTGGGCCTCGACCACGTCGCCCATCTTGGTTGCCGTCGCATGGGCACTGACGAAGTCCACCGCGCCGGGGCCGATGGCCGCTTGCTCTAGGGCGAGCTTGAGCGTACGGGTAATGCCCTGGACGTTCGGCAGAATCAAGTCGCCGCCGTTGTTGGTACAGGAGAAGCCGATGACCTCCCCGAGAATGGGGGCCCCGCGCTTCCTGGCGTGCTCGTAGTCCTCGAGCAGGACGGCCCCGGCCCCCTCCCCGACGACGAGCCCGTCGCGGGCGGCGTCGAAGGGCCGTGGCGTCAGGTGGGGCGTGGCGTTGAACTCCGTCGAACACGCCAGCAGGTTGTCGAACACCGCCACCGTCGTCGTGTCGTATTCATCGGCGCCGCCGCACAGCATGGCGTCCTGCATGCCGTACTTGACCGCTTCGTAGCCGAACCCGATCGACTGGCTGCTCGTCGTGCATGCCGTGGAGGAGGAGATCACGCGGCCGGTGATGCCGAACATCTTGGTGATGTTCACCGCCGTGGTGTGGACCATGGACTTTAGATAGTCCACTGCGCCGATCGCCGCCACCCCGCGTTCGCGTTCGGTAAAAAACGTCTTGTAAATGTTGCGTTGGGCCGACGGACTGCCGTGGGTGGAGCCGAAGGCGACCCCGAGACGCCCCGAGGTGATGAACGCCGGGTCGAGCCCCGCTGCCTGGAGGGCTTCCCTGGAAACCTGGCAGGCATAGAAGGAAACCGGCCCCATAGTCTTGGCGTGGCTGCGTTTGAAGTCGTATTCGATCGGGTAGTCGACGGTGCCGTAAACGCCGGATTGGATGTGTTCGGTCAGCAGCCCGTCATTGCGCAGCTTTTTGACCCCGGAGATGCCTTCCACCAGGTGGCGCACGATCTCGTCCCGGCTCCGGCCGATCGGCGTGATGGCACTGGCGCCCGTGATGACCACTCGCCGCGCCATCAAGACTCCTGGGAGGTCAGGCGCTCGGCAGCGCCGCCGGCTCCCTCCGCCGCGCGCGCGGCCGCCAGAGCTTCGATGTAGTCGGCGATCTGGCGGATGGTACGGATGTCCATGGCGTTTTTCTTTTCGGCGCGGGTGAGCCGGGTACCGAGGAGCACCTCAATCTCGTGCAGCAGCTCGACCGCATCGATGCTGTCGAATTCGTAGGCGTCCCTCAGGTTATCGTCGAGACCGGGGTTCTCGATTTCAAACCGCTCGGTGAAAATCCTGAGAATAGCGACAATGATGGCATTGCGTTCCATTGAACCTTCTCTGCACCTTTGCTGGAATGATCCGATTACCATACACCACTGCGCGGTCAAATTCAAAACCTATTCGGCTGCGGGGTTTCGGCTCCTGTCAGCCGCGGGCCGAGAAACGTTTCGAAATGGTACCATTCCAGCGGGTTCTCGCCGAGGTTCTGCGCCAGCAGGTCGGCATACGCTTGCGCCGACCGCCGGATGGCCTCGGCTCGTTCACGGCGGCCGACCTTGGCGACGTAGATCGGCTCCGCAATGCTCAGATGGTAGCGCCGGCGGCCGGTGCGGCGCGAAAAAAAGATGAACAGCGGCACGCCGGACAGCATGGCCAGCAGATGCGGCGTCTCCGGCAGACGGACTTCATGCCCGAGAAAGGCGACCGGAACGGACCGCTGGCTCGAATGCCATAGCTTGTCGCCGGTCATCGAAATCAGTCCGCCCGACTGGATGAACTGTAGCCCCTCGATAAGGTCGAACGGGGCGCCGGAATCCTTTTCGACCGCCAGGATACGAATCCCCTTACGTCGCAGTTCCTCTTTCTGAAGACGCTCGATTTCGGCCTTGGCGCGCATCCCCATGAACAGGATGAGTCGCAGGTGCTCTCTGCGTTGTCGCATGAAATGGGCGGCGATCTCCCAATTGCCCAGGTGCGACATCAGGATAATCCCGCCCGTGTTCCGGTCGAGAGCGGCTTCCACGTGTTCCCACCCGGCATGCGTGCAGGTGATCTTGCCGTCCTCGCTGAGCAGGAGCCGATCGAGGTATACCGACGTAAAATTCAGGAACTGCTTCCAGACGCACCGCAGATGGAAGGCTCCGCTGAGTTGGGGAAAAAGCGCTTGATAAAACCGCTTGCTGATCCCCACCCGTCGCGGAAAAGACAGGAAATATCCGGCGGCGATGCCTTTGGCAACGCAGCTGAACAGCCACGGTCCGAAAATCCGGGAGGTGAGCGCCATGCAGCGGTAAAACAGGGATAGCATAAGCGTTGCGGGCAATATCATTCCATTAGGAACTTCAGCTTCAGCACCCGGTAGGTGATCAACCGGCTGAACGTGCCGAAGTTTCTCAGAAAGTCGAAAAACGGGTGGAAATGCGAAATTCTCGGAGTCCCGGGCCGATAGGACACGCGGACGGGCGACTCCATCACCGGAATCCCCTTCCACCCGGCTTTGACCAGGATTTCGACTTCGAATTGAAACCGTCGAGCCTTGACATCCAAGTGCAGGCATTCCGGCAGGGGATAGACCCTGAACCCGCTTTGAGAGTCCTTTACCGCCGGCCCGCCGGCCACCCGCACCCAGAAGTTGGAGAAACCACGGCCAAACCGGCTGGTCCAAGGCACCTCCGCCCCCTGCATGCCCGTCCGCCGGCCGATCAGGATGGGCCGCGGCCCCGAGGGGACAGCACGCATCAGGGATTTGGCATCATCCGGGTCGTGCTGACCGTCCGCATCCAGCGTGATCACCCAGTCAGCCAGCTTGGCCGCGTGCGCAATTCCGGTCATGAGAGCCGCGCCCTTGCCGCGGTTGAATGGATGGCGCAGGATCCGGATCCCCGGAATGCCCTTGATCCGTTCGAACGTCGTATCGGTGGAGCCGTCGTCCACCACTACCACCGGAACTTCAAGGGCCATCGCCCGATGCACCACGTCGGCCACCGTCTGTTCGTGGTTGAATACCGGAATCACCAGCGCAAACCGGTTCTGGCAAACGCCGCCGCGCGGGGGCTGGGGTGGTTCAATCATTCTCCGGGCTCCGGGCCAGCATGAGATTACTCCATCAAGAAAAGCGGCTTCGGCAAGAAAGCCACTCCCCAGGTCCCCGGCCCCATGTGGGCGCCGGACGTCAGCGACAGGGGTTGGAGAATGGTCTCGCTGTCTGGGAAGCGGCTCTGGATCAGTCTCTGCACGTCTTCTTCCACCCACTGCCGGTTGTCGGAATACTCGAGCATGACGAGCCCGCCGGCGCCCGGCGTCAGGCGTTCGGCGAGCTTCTGCATCGCGAAGGCGACCTGTTCGTCACGGTCTCGCGCGGTCCCGGCCTTCACCGCCCCCTGGGCGGTCGGGCTGATAATCGGCTTCAGGTGCAGCAGGTCGCCTAAAAAACCCTTGGTCTTGGACAAACGGCCGCCGGCCACGAGATACTGGAGCCGGTCGAGGAAAATGAATTCCTCGCACTGCCGGATGGCTGCCTCGGCGAATCGAACCACCCTTTCGGGATGATCGCTGTCGCTGGCATGGCGGGCCGTGGCCAGGACGGCGAGACCGAGACGGCCGGAGGCCAGACCGGTGTCAATGACCGTCATCCGGCCGTCCGGGTCGCTCCGTTTTTTCCAGGCTGATACCGCCTGAAAATTGCCGGTGTACACCGAGCCGACACACAGATAGAGCGCAGAACCGAAGCGGCTCAGAATGCTCTGGTAGCGTTGGTGACGCTCGAAAATGGAAGCCTGGGCCGTGCTCACCTTGACGCCCTGACGCATCAAGGCATAGAATTCGGCCGGTGAGAACAGGGTTTCCGGCAACGATCGGTCGCCGACGACAATGTAGCTGTCGAGCAGGGTCATCCCCCATCGAGCGGCATCCTGGCGGGTGATGGAACCCGCGGCGTCGCTCACGATATGCACCGCGGCCTGCTTGAGGGGATCCGTCCGCGAGCCGGCCGGCCGCGTCATGTCCTGCTCGCTCCATTGCACGATGCCGCCGAGATTGCCGAGCTGCCGCCGGACATCGTCCGGGCGCTCGGTGTGAAGGTGGATCTTGACGCGGTCGTCCTCCCGAAGGACGACGAGGCTTTCACCGTATTGGGCCAGCGCTCCCGTCGAGGAATCGAAGCCCTCTGCGACCTTCAGAACCGTATCGACACAAAACCCCTTCTGGCGTTCCGGGTGGAAATCGGCCGGCAGCTGCAGCCTCCGCTGGAACGTCTCGGTAACGGGACGGAACTCATCAACCCGGTCGGCCAGGCGAGCGAAAAAACCCTCCATGAAAAGGTAGATTCCCAACGCCCCGGCATCGATGACACCCGCCGCCTCCAGCTCCGGAAGGATTTGGGCGGTGGTATGGACGGCCTGCTCGAGCTTTTCCATGAGAGCGGAATAGGTCGCATCCCATGGATCGCCGGTCGCGTTCGCGAAGTGAGCCGACAGTTCGTCGAAAACCGTCAACATGGTTCCGGGCTTCGGGTCGGCCAGCGCCTGCCAGGCCCTGTCCCGGCCCGCCTTGGCGGCCCGGAAAAAGTCCTTCGACGGGTTCTCGGCGATAAACGCCGTAAAAAAGCCGCAGGCGATGTTCCCCGAGTTGCCCGAGGCGGATGCCAGAAGCCGTTTGACGGTGACATCCGTGCCGCCGTCGAGCCGATGCAGGGGCGCGAGGCTGATCCTCAGGTTGCTGCCCGTGTCCGCGTCGGCAACCGGAAACACGTTGATCAGATCGAGGAGGTCCGCCCAGGCGGAAAGTCTTTCGTAACCGGCGGCGAAAGCACGTTGCAGCTGCCGGTCCATCACGCGAACCCCAACGCCCGGCTGATGTCGCCCGGAATTTCGAACTGCATTTCCATTTCAGGCACTTTGACACACAGCTGCTCGCTCTTGCCGCGAGCGCAGACCGTGCCGTTTTCCGCCAGTCGGATTTCAAAAGCGATGGCGATCTTATAGACCGCTTCAACCACGGTCGCCGTGCAGATGAACTCGTCGTCGAACCGGAGGGGCACGATATGCTTTGTGGAAAAACGGGTCACCGGAAATACGATCTGCTGTCGAATCAGATACTGATAGAGATCGATACCGGCTTGCTTGAAGAGTCCGAATCGAGCAATGTCGAAATACTTGAAATAGTTCCCGTGCCAGACGATCTGCAGCGGGTCCAGATCGTGGAAGGGTACCCGCATTTTGACCTGATGGCATATATTCATGCTCTCCCCCCGAATAACATCGAAAAAAACGTGACCGGACGTCGCCGCTCGGGGATAACTATACGAAAAAAAACTCGACTCGAACAGGATTTTTTAGCCAGCCACCGCCCCGAGAAAACCGGTGCGAAGGCGTTCGTTGGCGCAGCCGGAAGCGTTGGCCCACGCCCGCTGCATTCAGCGGACGGCCATTGCCGGGGTACTGCGGGCGGGCGGATTGAACGCGCGGAGGGGGAATGGCGTCAGGGGCGATGCGTCACGGTGGCATAGGAGCCCGTCCCGCCAACCGGAGAAGCCCTTCGGCGGACAGCCGGCGGTCTCATGCCCGACTCAATAGCAGGGCTTGGTCGCGACTGACCTCAACTGAGCGGAAGCGGATGTCTTCACGCAGCGTGGGGTCATCCGACTCAACCCAGCACCCGTGCTGATAAAGATGAATCTGAAACGTTTCAGGATCGAACATGCAAAGGGTGTGATCGTTGCGGAAAAATTTGGTGGACACTGGAACAGGCTCCGGGATTGGGTTTATGATTCTTCTGTATTCGCCTCCATTCTGCGGCGGCACCATTTGCTCGGTATGAGACTTGCGTTAAAATACGGTTCGGCCGAGATGGAGGCGAAGCGGGTTTTCTAAAACGGTAAAAAAACCCCAACGCAATGAGGCGAGCCGAAATAAACGACTGACCATCCGGGCGGCCGTTCATTTATGCTGCCAATCGGGAGGGAGAGATCACGTGGCGGGCCGGTTTGGAAAATACGGCGATTTCAAGCGCAAGGCGAATCTGCGGCGGAATGCCGCCACGCCTCGCAGGAGGGCGTCACCCGGAAAAACCAGGAGGTCACGGCGCCGGGGATAGCGGTTTCTTCATCACTCGATACCGTCTGCCGTCCGTCGTCTATACCACCGCACCGTTGCAGCAGCACTTCTCAAACGGGTTCAACAGGCTTTCGTAGCAGGACACGCACATGACTCGCTTGCGGCTGCGCACAGCTTCTTTCGGGTTCGTCAGAACCCGGTCGCAACAGCTACACGTAACCTCTGCCATTTTCGCATCTTTTTTGTCGACAGTTTCTGCTTTCATGCTCCATTCTCCTTCAAAGACACCTGATGCACTCTCGATAATATAAACAACATCCATGCCACTCCTTTCCCGCCGCCTCGAAAATTTATTATTTCTATTTAATTTCTGATGGTTGAATTGAAAGCGCCCCCTTTGCGAACGGTGGTGGGCCGTCGAATAGATATGACATGGATGTAAAATAAGGCTTCGTTTTCTGACATTTTTGTATGCTGCTGGTTTTCGTGCGGCCTATTTTGACACCCAGGAGTCCCTGTACTATACGAGGGTTTCTGGAGGGAGGCACGGTATGCCCGCTATAACCCAATCTAAAAGTGACCGCAAAAAGGTCGGTTCCCTGCTGACCGCTCACGGCGTTGATGATTTCACCTGGATCGACCCCCGACGCATCATTACGGCTCAATGGGTGCGGATGAAGTGCATGTACGGGTGCTCCAGCTACGGCCGCAAGGCCTGCTGCCCGCCGAACACTCCCACGGTTGCCGAATGCGAGCGGTTTTTAAAAGAGTATCGGGATGCCGTCCTTTTCCGGATCGTGGTGCAGTTCAAAAAGGCGGAAGACCGTGTCGCCTGGAACCGGCGGACCAATGCCCGGCTGTCGCAGCTGGAGCGGGAGGTTTTCGTATCCGGCTACGAGCGGGTATTCCTGCTGTCCCCCGCCGGCTGCGTGCTTTGCGCCAAGTGTTCTGGGCAGCGTGAAACCTGCGTTCTGCCCGCTTCGGCACGACCGACGCCGGAAGCAATGGCCATCGATGTTTACTCCACGGTTCGGCGCTTCGGGTACCCGATCGAGGTGCGCCGGCAGGTCACGGATGAACAAAACCGCTATGGCTTTCTAATGATTCAGTAGCCGCAAAGCCGGGTGGCCGCTCGCTTCCAGCGGATGCGGGTGCTGGCCAGCAACAGCCTCATCTTCTGCTGGGGGGCCTTCGGCGGCGCCCTGCCCGCGGCGGTCGTCTGATCGATCTTTTCCGCCAACTTGATCCTGAAAGGGCTGGTGGCGCTGGCCAGCCTGCCCGGGATTTGCCTCGTGAAAGAACCTCAACCCGAAAGGAGGGTGCCATGACCGTCAAAGCCACCTGGTACAGCCACGCCTGTTTTTTGATCGAAGGCAGCAAGGCCAAACTGCTGATCGATCCCTTCATCACCGGCAATCCGCTGGCACCGGTCAAGGCCGAGAAGGTTTCGGCCGACTACATCCTGGTCTCTCACGGCCACGGGGACCACGTGGGCGACACGGTGGCCATTGCCAAGCGCACCGGTGCGACCGTCATCTCCAACTTCGAAATCCAGAACTGGATGGTGGCCCAGGGAGTCAAAAACGTCCACCCCCAGCACATCGGCGGGGGGTTCAACTATCCCTGGGGCCGGGTCAAGCTGACGCTCGCCCTGCACGGCTCGGCCCTGCCGGACGGCTCCTACGGCGGCAATCCCTGCGGCTTTCTGTTTTACCTGGACGGCAAGAAAATCTACCATGCCTGCGACACCGGGCTCTTCGGCGACATGCAGTTGATCGGCGAGGAGGGCATCGACCTGGCCATCCTGCCCATCGGCGACAACTTCACCATGGGGCCGGACGACGCCCTGCGGGCCGTCAAGTTGATCCAGCCCAAACGGGTGGTGCCGATCCACTACAACACCTTCGACGTGATCAAGCAGGATCCCAACGCCTGGGCCGCGCGCGTTGAAAAGGAAACAGCCGCCAAGGTAGCGGTGATGAAACCGGGAGAGACGATTGACGTGTAGAAATTGGGCGGCCTGCCGGTGTGCTGGCCGCCCAATTTCCAATTTGATCAGAGTTCGAAAAGATTAAGAATCGCTTAGCCCCTCGAACCGAGGGGCAGAACTAGATCCGTCAGCCGGAAGGACGGCAGGCGGGTGCCTTGAAGCCGCCCGATCCCGTGGGGATCCCCTCGGCGCGCACGCAGCCGGCCGACATGAGTTTTTTAACATCCGCGCAGTCGCACTTGGGGCACCGGGGAATCGGGGCGTTGGACGAAAAGACCAGCTCCTCGAAGCAGTGGCAGCAGGCATTGCACTGATACTCGTAGATGGGCATAGCGTTCTCCTTCCTGAAAAAATCGGCCTTATTTTAACTTCAAATCAAGACAAGTCAACCCAGTGGATGGGGTTTACCCGTCTCCATCGCACCTTCCGCGTTAAGTGCTTCCACCACGTCCCTATTCCGAAGGCCGTGGCCGCGAAGGTCAAGCTTCCCAGCGCATCACGGTCTCCACATATTCATCCGGGCTGGCAAGCACCAGCCAGCGTCGTTGCAGGCGCGCATCGGCGAAGCTGATGTGATGTCTTTCAGCCGCCTGCCGGCCGAGGCGATTCTGCCAGGCGAGGATCTGCGCAGTCGGGACGGGTGCGTCGATCAGGATCCCGTCCAGATCCTCGAACTTCCGCAGATCTTCGATCTCCGGCAGCGACGGCCGGCGCCACCAAAAGACCTGCCGCTCCATATCGCCCTGAAACCGGCCGGCCGGCTCGACCGAAACCAGCGTGAACAGAGCCGCGCGGTTGCCGGGCTTGGCAAACAGGAAGCGCAGGTCGCCGTCCAGGTAGTGCGGCCGCTGCAGATGGACGGCCGCGAGAAGCTCGCGCGTCCGGGGCGGTGCGGAAGGCTCGAAAAAAACGATTTCCAGGGGTGTAAACGGGTTTTCGGCGGTGACGATCGCCAGGACGCTTTTCAAATAAGCGGCGCCGACCCCGGCTCCCACCAGCAGTTGGTAAGGCTGGGTGAGCTGCCCGGCCAGTCGCCGGATTTGGTCGAGCGGTCGCTCCCGGTTCAGCAACAGTTTGGCCACATAGCGGCGGCCTCCGATCGCTACGCGAAGGTCGTCCGCTTCGTCGACCTCGCCGGCCGCATCCACGCGCCAGGACACATCCAGGTCGGGCAACGGAAAGAACACCGTATCCAGGCGGCTCTCGGCGTAATCATATGCCTGGAGAAAATCCTCGGGGCTGAACCCCCGACTGGAGGTTACCGCATAGGGCGGATGGTTTTCGAAAAGCAGTCCCAATTCACGATGGCGCCGCCGGAAGTCGGTGCCCGGCAGGATCGACAGCGGAAAAATCTGCACGTCGTCCTGAAGCCCGTGATCGACCACGAAATCGACACTGCGCCGGAAGCCCTGCAGGTCGTCGCCGGGCAGGCCGATGATGAGGTCGATGCTCGGCGTAACCCCGCGCGCCTTGAGCCGTTGCGCCCCCTCGACAAAGCACCGCAGGTGAGTCGGCCGGTTCATCAATTTAAGTGCCTTGGGGTTGGTGCTCTGCAGGCCGATTTCGAACCAGTAAAATCCGGCCGCCGCCAACCGGTCCGCCAGCTCGTCATCGACCGCCTCCGCCCGAATTTCGCTGAACAGCCGGATGCCTCCGCCGGTATTCCGTCGGGCGATCTCTGCCAGCAGCTCCCCGAGGCGCGGTCGGGCGTTCAAAGAAGGGTCCAGGAGGTAGACTTCCGCAATCCGGTGTTCAGCGGCCCAGGCCAACGCACGCAGCAGGTTGTTCGCTTCCGCGAAGACAAGCCCTTGCCGCGATTTGTTATAGAAGCAAAACCCGCAGCGGTATGGACAGCCGCGTTGGGTCTCGAGCAGCATCAGATTCTCGATCGCGGGATCGATCATTCCGCTGAGATAGGGACTCTCGGCGGTCCGAAACCATTCCGCGGAACTTTCCGCTCCGCTGCCGGCCGACCAGGCATCTGCATCCTGCAGCAACCGGCGGAAAACAGCCTCCCCCTCGCCATAAGCATAGAAATCCACAAATTCCGAATGCGCCAGATCGTTGTCGGGGGTGATTTCCGGGCCGCCGAAGATAATCCGGCAGTCGCAGGCGGTTTTCAGCTTTTCCGCAACGTACAGACTGCGCTGCAGGTTCCAGCTGAAAACCGTGAACCCGTAGATACCCGATTTGAAGCCAATGAGATGTTCGGTCAGGGCCGCGTCACCGAGATAAGCCGCCAGGTCTTGGGGCAGGATCCGGACCTCCGCGCCGGGAAGGTCCTGAGCGGCCTGTTTCAGACAGGCCGCACCCAGCGGGATATTGCCGGTCCGACGGCCGAAGTTCTGACGGGGGAGGGGAAGCTGTGACAAGACCACCGATGGCATTGTCGAATCCTGATTGAATGCATGCGTGCGGCGGAGCGGGGGATTTCTCCTAAACCCGGGTGACCAGGAAAAAGATCAGGATGAGCTCCCAGACGATGACAACCCCGAAGGCCAGCAGGGCGTAAGGGAAGAGTTTCTTGGCTCGAAAGTTGGATCGCGGCACGACGCTGTTCGCCAGAACCAGGAAAATGATCACGGCGATGCTGGTCAGAACGTACTTGGCCACGGTGAAGATGAGCGGGCCCTTACGCAGAAAATAATCCATAATCGGGTTGAGCTCGTTGGACCCGTGTTCGACCAGGTAGAGGGTCAGGACCGCGTCGAGAAGGCTGAGGCAGAGGATGCCGAGAATAGCGGCAAACAGCTTGGGACTGTATCGGTCTAAAAGAACGATGCGATGGCTGTCTTCCAATCGGCGAACCGCTCGCCGGCGCCCGCCGGCGATGAGATAGCGCAGCGGCGGCAACATTTTCCGACGCCGGTCGCCACCGCAACGCAGCTCGTTGTCCGGGCCGCTTCGGCTTTTTTCGACTGCTTGAGTATCGATGCCTTCAGTCAATGGGACCGATTCCTTCCTTCCCCGGCGCTGATTCGAAAGCGGAGCAACCCCGATGGGCTGTGAGCATTCCGAGAGGCCTGCAATCCCGCCCCTGGCGGGGTCCGCGGGCGTCAGACGGGGGTGTGAAATCACTTCTAACCATATCGGCCGGTGCAAGGCAATACTTGAAGCCAAATGTCTCTTCTTGACCATTGCCCGCACTTGGCCTTAGAGTGGGCCACCGTAAAGAGGGGAGGATCATTTCGGCTATGGCCGAGCCAATGGCAGGAATCATCGCGGCAGAGCCTCTGGCGGATGCCCGCTGGCTGCGCCTTTTCAGGGTGGATTACCGTTTCGCAGACGGCGTCAACCGTTCTTGGGTGATAGCCACTCGCAACGAACGTCCGCGCTGCATCAGCGGCCGGTTCGAAGCGCCCGACGCCGTCGTTATCGTGGCGTACCATCGGGCGGCCTCCCGAATGGTCGTCACCCGCGAATACCGGGTCGCCCTGGCGGATTACGAATACGGTTTTCCGGCCGGACTCGTTGAGGCGGGCGAGTCCGTCGAAGCCGCTGCCCGCCGCGAGCTGTTCGAGGAAACCGGGCTGAAGGCGACACGGGTGATGCGGGCGAGCCCATGCCTCTATTCCTCCGCTGGAATGACGGATGAGTCCGTGGTCATGGTGTATGCGGAATGCGAGGGCGAACCGTCCGCCGCCGGCAACGACGCAGCGGAAATCATCGAGGTGCTGCTCCTGTCACCGGAGGAAGCCGGGCGCCTGTGCAGCGACTCTGCGCTTAAATTCGATGCCAAAGCATGGCTGGTGCTGTCGGCCTTCGCCGCTGCGGGCGCTATCTGAGGGCTAACCGAAATTTGTTTGCTGCGCTAAGCGTCGCGGGGGGTTCCCGGCGCCGATAAATCACTGCAATCGAAACGCTGGCCGCATCCGCCGCAAACCAGCGGCTTGTCCGGGTCGGTTTGGATCCTGGGAATTTTCAAAGGCCGCTGACAACCGGGGCATACCATCTCGATACCCGGGCATACGTTTTCGGCGTTGTCTTTCGCCATGGCGTGCATTCTCCTTTCAAGCTTTCGAGCATTCCGTGGTCTTCGCAGTGCTCCGAGAATTTAATCCCGAAAGGCATGCCTGTCCAGCCGAGTTGACTTATCCGGAGCGATATGGTGACTGAGAATCCTATGCCTACAGACGATTACTACACCCGACTGGGCGTGGGGCCGCAGGCCTCCACGCGGCAGATCAAAGCGGCCTATCGGCGCCTGGCTTTGGAACACCACCCGGATCGCAACCGCGACCATCCGGCCGAGGCCGAAATCATGAAGCAGCTCAACGAGGCCTATGCGGTTCTTTCCAATCCCGTCAAACGGCGTGAATACGATGCCCTGAGGCAGCAGTTCGGATCTTCGGGCCACAGCCGGTACCGCAACGCCCACAGCCAACAGGATATTTTCAGCGGCTCGGACATCAATGCGGTGTTCGAGGAGATGGCCCGGGCCTTCGGCTTCCGGGGTTTTGAAGACATTTTCCGGGATTTCTACGGACAAGAATACCAGCGCTTCGAATTCAGGCGGCCGCGAGCCTCCGTCCGCGGCTTTGTACTCAAGCGATCCTTTACGCCCGGCCTGCTCAACCGCATCGTCCGATCGGCAGTGCACAGGCTGAGCGGCATCGAACTGCCCGAATCCGGGGCTCACATTCAGGACCGCGTCTACCTGGACCGGTCCTTCGCCGCCGCCGGCGGCGCTTACGCTTATTACCTTCGGGAACATGCCAAGAAACTGATCGTCCAAATCCCACCCGGCGTGCGCGAAGGGCAACGCATCCGGCTTGCGGGAATGGGCCAAGCGGGCAAGGCCGGCGGGGACCCCGGCGACCTGTTCCTGGAAGTTCGCCTGCACCGGCCTTTTCTTCAACGGCTGAAGCAAGTTTTTTCCAGGTTTTTCACGCCGAACGCCTAAGCCGAATATTTCCTTATTACTTTATTCCTGCACAAAATATGTCTCATTCGGTTATTAATCGTCTCGAAATAGTACTGTCATGCCGGACGTGATCTGGCATCCAGGACGGGCTGAATTCACCGGATTCCGGCTAAAAGCATGCCGGAATGACGACGTAAAGACAATTATGAAACCCTTAATATGCAGCGCATCGGTGGGCAGGGGTTTCGGCCGGCGCGCGCTGCAACCCCGCTCCGCAGGACCTCGGCTGGAGGTGTGCTTGTTTATTGCCGGAGCAATAATCCTGAAGCCGGCCAGCCGGGTTCCGCGTTATGCGGAAAGCCACCCAAGTCAGGTCTTTCTTGACGGCATTGAACGAATTCTATACGCTGCATAAAAAAACCAATTCAGTCCATCACGGCATGAACGGGGAGACCGAACGTCTATGAAGCTATCCACGCGCAGCAGGTACGGAACAAGGTTGATACTGGATATGGCCCAGCACCATGGCAAGACGCCCATCCAGCTGGGGGAGATCGCCAGACGGCAGAACATCTCTCTGAAATATCTGGAACAGATCATCCGGCCGCTCAAAAGGGCCCACTATATCAAGAGCTTCCGCGGGTCAAAGGGCGGCCATATGTTGAACAAGCCCCCCGAACAAATCACCGTAGGGGAAGTCGTGGCCCTGCTGGAAGGCGGCTCGATCCTGACCCATTGCTCCAAAAACCCAGAGGAATGCAGCCGGGCGGATCAATGCCCCACTCGCTATCTGTGGATGGAGGCTTCCAACGCCTTGTTCGCGCGGCTGAATCAGATCACGTTTGCGGACCTGCTGAAAAGCGGCAAGGACGCCCGGCCGGAAATCTGTGCCACCCCATCCTGAGTGCGTGCCGCCTGCCGGAAAAGAGAACGGGATGGTTGCCAAGCAGAGCCATCCCGTTCAAGGAGGAGAGAGATATTTCACCGAGTTTTGGTTTAAAAGTCCTGGGCAGTCCTAAAAGGAGGTGTAAAATGGGCTGCCCAGGAAAATAACCGCTTCGGTGATAAGCGGTCATTTCTTTTAAACCGAACGTATAGATACCGCCCGTAGATGAAACGTTACAAAATCTTGTGGGGTGGTCCGAGTTGCATCCGATATATGGTAACTTCAACCCGCCTCTGGCCGACCGGCCGTCGGCTTCCTGCAACGTCTCGTCGCTCTCGAGGAATTCCGGGCGGTCATCGGCATCTCCATGAAAGCGCGCTCTCCCTTTGATGACCGTTATCGTTCGCTTTTGCAGAAGGCCGTTCGCCGCGGCCATGCCGAGTGGGTTTACGCGGCCAGCGCACTCATCGAAAATCTGGCCATTCACACGGAAGCGTGGTTCGAAAAACGCACGGCATTCATCGTGTTCGGGGACTGCTGGCCGCTCGGCGCGGAACTGGCATTCACCCGGAAATTTCACAGCAAGGTCGCCGCGCTGATCCGGGTGGCCCAGGCGACGAAATATCGGGATGCCACCGGCCTCGGGTTCTTGGGATACGCGCTGGCACATGGAGACGAGACCGTACTGGACCAGAGCCCAGAGGACCGGATCGTCAGGCTGATCGCCAAAGCCGTCCGACAGCCGGACGATTTTTGGGAATGGATCTCCAGCCAGGCCGCCGACCCTCCGCGGGCGGCGCTGATCGCCAACGCCCGCCGCTACCGGGACGGCGGCCGGCCGCACGACGGCGCGGTAGTCAAGGCTGCCGCCTACTTGGCCCTGGGCGGGGCGTTTCCCTGCCCCCAACCGGCCGCATCCCCAACCTCCGCTTTCCCCTATTGGGTGGTCTTCGACCGCCATACGAACGAAGGCAAACGCGCGCTGAGCGACGTCGCACGCGACCTTCACATGCAGCTGCCCCAGCTGGAATGGTGCTATTATTATTTTGAAGGGGCCGGCACCAATGCCGAGCATCCTTCTCCGTGGTGGCAGCGCTACTGCCGATGGAATTTCCGCCGGATCGGCCTGAACCCGGAGGAAGCCTTCCTGCTCTGGGAACCGGCACGCGATCAGATGATTGATGCCCTCGCCGGGGACGGACATCGGCTGCAGAACGAGCTATACCGCTGGAAGCTGGCCAACCTGGAACGAATCGATACATTGAAACGCCAGGTCGATTATTTCATCACCCACCTCGACGCGCTGTCGCGCGATCAGACCCAGCTGTTTTAGGGAGACGCCATGTCACGCATTGTCGACCAACCGGAAAGTTACTTCAGCCGGCTCGTCCGCCGGGACGACCCGCTGCTTCGGGAATTGGAGCACGAAGCCCAGATCGAAAAAATTCCGATTGTCGGACCGGTGGTCGGGGAACTGCTTTTCATCCTTTCCGTCACGATGCGCGCCCAAGCCATCCTGGAGCTGGGAACGGCCACGGGCTATTCGGCCATTTGTCTGGCTCGGGCCTGCGCCGTGAACGCCGGTCGGCTGACAACCCTCGAAATCGATCCGGGCTTCGCTGCTCGTGCTCGGAAAAACCTCGAACGCGCCGGCCTCGCACCTCACGCGACCGTCATCGGCGGCGAGGCGCTGCCGCGGATGTCCGAGATGAAAGGGCCTTTTGACCTGATTTTCATGGATATCGACAAGATCGATTACGCACGCGCGCTGGGGGACTGCCATCGGCTGCTGCGGCCGAGCGGGTTGCTCGTAGCGGACAACGTCGCTTTCCCCGACGCGGATGAATTCAACCGCGCCGTTTTCAGCGATACCGGCTGGCAGCCCGTGTCTCTTTTCGCCTTCTTACCCGGCCATTCCCCGGAAAGAGATGGGTTGTGTCTCGCTCTGCGCCGCTGAGCGCACCACGATACCCATAGGGATCAATTTCCACCCCAGTCCGGGAAGCGCGGCAAATAATCCCTATCACTTCGGGGCTGCCGGGACCTGTGGGGAGGGGGTTCCCTTCAGCGGAGCATCTTCTGCGGCGGCGGGCGGTCTTTTCCCCTTGGCGGCATTTTGAGCGCTGTCAGTTTTCGGAGCGGGTTTCACACCCGGCCGGGGAGGAGGTGGAGGTCCCGGCGGAGGCCCGGGACGATGAGAGTCCTTGTAGTAGAGGTTGTTGTTTTCGCGGTAATATCCGCGATAGGGATTCGGGCTCCCGGGTCGTCCCTGGTAATAACGGGGGCCGTAAGCCGGATAGCCGCAGCTGCCGTAGCGAAGGTAGTAATCCTGGTCGCAGTCGTCATCTTCGACGGATTCCGACGACTTCGGCTGAACCGACCGGGTTTCGTTCATCCGGCGCTCAGCCTCATCCAGCCGTATCTGTGCCTCGCGTTCCCGGGCGGCCAGGCCGGCTTTGCGCTCCTCAAGCTCCAGGCTCTGGCGTTCCAGCCTCAGCCGTCGCTCGTCCTCGATGCGCTGGCGGTCGGCCGCGGCATCGTAGGGCGCTTCCTCGATGGTTTCGAGGACGGTCGCCCCCGGCGGAGGCGGTTCGTTGCTGAAGTGGGTCACACCGCTGGCGTCCTTCCAGCGGTAGATATCGGCCCAGGCCGGAGCGCAGATCATGATCGCTAGGATCAGGCCGGCCAAGATCATTTGTCGTTTCATGAAAACCATCCTGTGCCCACCTGAAAACCATTTGAATCGGTTTCGAGTTTCAAGCTTCCGAAGAAGTCGATATAACCAGCTTCCAATCGGGCCCGGGCCGGTAAGGATTCGGCCGCATATATTCGTTTGGACGCAGCCGGAGCCAGACCGGTTTACAGCGTCAACACCCCGGCCCGACTTCGCATCGCGCGATGATCCCCCAGGCCTCTTCCGCCGTATCCACATAGGTGAAAAGACTCAAGTCCTGCTCCGAAATGGTGCCTTCGTCCACCAGGGCCTGAAAATTGATGACCCGAGCCCAGAATGCTTTCCCGAAGAGCAGGACCGGGATCTTGCGGACCTTGCCGGTCTGGATCAGGGTCAGGGTCTCGAAGAGCTCATCCAGGGTTCCGAAGCCCCCGGGAAATGCGATCAGACATTTGGCTCGCATGATCAGGTGCATCTTGCGGATGGCGAAGTAATGAAAGCGAAAATTCAGATCCGGCGTAATGTAGGGGTTCGGGAGCTGCTCGTGAGGCAGAACGATGTTCATGCCGATGCTCGCGGCGCCGGCGTCGTGGGCGCCGCGATTGGCGGCTTCCATGATGCCCGGTCCGCCGCCGGTCATCACCACGAAGCGGTGATCGTCGCCGTGCGAGGCGATGAGGCGCCCCAGCCGGCGCGCCTCGTCATAGTACCGGCTGTTGTCTGCCTGGCGCTCGGCCAGGCGAAGTTTCTGCTGAAGAAGGTGGTTTTCGGGGTCGCGATTCAGTTCGCCTTCAACCTGGCGCAGGGCCTCCCGGGCGGCCTGCGGCTCCGGGATCCGTGCGCTGCCGAAAACCACGATCGTCGACTCGATATGATGCTCCTGAAGAGTGAGTTCGGGCTTGAGCAGTTCAAGCTGCAGCCGCACCGGCCGCAGTTCGTCTTTGAGTAGAAAGTCCGGATCCTGGAAAGCCAGCCGGAAGCTGGGAGACTGGCAGTGCACGGCATCGACCGGTTTGCCGGCAATGCGGGCGTCCTCGTGGGCAGATCGAAAAATACGTGTTTTCGGAAGTCGAACCGTCATTCCTTCCTTCCTTTCCTGGGGGGCCTTGGCAACGGGAATCCATGCTCTTTGCTGCATAGAACTTAGCAGAGCCCGTGCGGCCCGCGCAACAGGATAAGAAGGGGGTTGGATGGCCTCTGTCGCCCGGTCCGGCGGCAGCCGAACGTCAGGCAACGATATTCAACAAATGGCCCAGCATTTCATCCTGGGCTTGCACGGTTTTCAGGTTGGCCTTGAACCCATATACGGCCGTGATGAATTCGGGGATTTCCTCTTCAAGGGCCACGTTGGAACCCTCGCGGGCCGCGGGCTCGCCGGTTTCGGGCGGGCCCAGCGGCAGCCCCGGGGTGTCGATGCGCTGCTCCCGGACTTCGACTTCGCCTTGACGGCCCTCTTCCAGTATGGCTTGCGATTTCTTGTAGCCGTCGGTGTTGACGTTGGCGATGTTGCCTGCGGTAATGCCCATTTTTTGGCCGAAGGCCTGTAGGGCCGACAGAGTGGCATTGAGCGGCTGTATCACGGCGGCCTCCTTTAAGAACGGTAAAATGAAAAACTTCCCATGATGCCGTTTTTCCTGACGGTGCAGTCCTCCAATTTTTTTAATCGAGAGAGCCCGTCGCGGAAGATGCACGCGCATCCGAGAAGTTGCCTGATAAAATATTCAAATTTAGTGCCAGATACCGTAGGAATTGTCTTTAACCAACCTGGACGGGTCTGCAAAAAGCCCCGTCAAGATGTCATTTCGAGCGCAGCGAGAAATATTTGAGCTGCAATGCGTTAAAAAAATTGAGTTTCTCCCTGTGGTCGAAATGACAGATTTGCCCCGTACGAATTTTTACAAGCTCATCAATGGTCATGCCGTTGCCCGGGAGGCCGAAAAATCAAAGAGGGCCCGAATGCCGAATTTCGTCAATTTTCCGGCCCAAAAATGTCAATCCGCAACTATCGGCGTTGAATCCGCCTGCCAGCAATGGTATCGGTCAGGTCGGCAGGCTCTCTTCCGCCTCGATGGAACCAGTGACACGTTCGGGAAGGCTAGCCTATCCGCTGCGAGGAAACATTATGAACTTCGAATTTGCCAGCGCCGCCCGCATCGTGTTCGGACGCGGGGCAGCGGCCTGCATCGGAGCGGAAGCCGCTGCGTTGGGCCGGCATGCGTTCGTACTGACCGGCTCCCGGCCGGAGCGGTCCATCCCCTTGCTGCAGCAGCTCGAAAACCATCACGTCCGGCACACCCTGTTTCGGGTCGCTCAGGAACCGACCACCGAACTCGTCCTCGCTGCGGTGCGCCAGGCCGTCGCCGGCGACTGCGATCTGGTGATCGGCGTGGGCGGCGGAAGCGTCGTCGACGCCGGCAAAGTGGTCGCCGCCCTGCTCACCAACGGCGGCGATCCCATGGATTATTTGGAGGTGATCGGATCCGGCCGGACGCTTAAACGCATGTCGGCGGCTTTCATCGCCGTTCCCACGACGGCCGGAACCGGCGCCGAAGTCACCCGCAACGCCGTTCTCGAATCCAACGTCCACGGGGTCAAGGTGAGCATGCGCAGCCCTTTCATGCTGCCGCGGCTGGCGGTGGTCGACCCGGAGCTGACCTTTTCCATGCCAGCCGACCTGACCGCCGCCACCGGTCTCGACGCGCTGACCCAGCTCCTGGAGGCGTTTCTCAGCCGCAACGCCAATCCCCTGACGGACGCGATCTGCCGCGAGGGCCTGGCGCGCGCGGCCCGGTCCCTGTTGCCGGCCTTCTGCAACGGAGCTGACCCCGCCGCCCGCGAGGATATGTGTCTGGCCAGTCTTTGCGGCGGACTGGCGCTGGCCAATGCCAAACTCGGTGCCGTCCACGGCATCGCCGGCCCCTTCGGCGGCGCATTCAAGGCTCCCCATGGGGCCGTCTGCGGCAGGCTTCTGCCTTTCGTGGCCGCCGCCAACCTCGCCGCCATTCGCCGGCGGGCATCCGGTTCGCCGGCCGCCGCCCGTTTCGAAGAGCTGGCCCGGATTCTCACTGCGAAATCGAGCGCCGGCGCAGACGAGGGCGTCGCCTGGCTCCGGAGCCTTTGCGACCGGCTGGGCGTCCCGCGGCTTTCGACCTATGGGTTTGCTTTGGAGCATTCACAGGATCTCATTGCCAAATCCATCCGCTCCAGCAGCATGCGCGGCAACCCGATCGATCTGACGACGCAGGAGCTCGAGATGATCCTGGAGCAGGCCTGCTGAAAACGCTCCGCGGAGCCCCGGTAAATGATTCGCCCATTCGCTTCGAACCACCCTTTATTGTCTCACGCGGGTTGCTTATACTTTAGGGGTGATGACTTTTGGGCCATTTGAATTTGTTTCTGATTTCGCCTGCCTTCGCCCAAGCGGCTGCGCTCGGGCAGGGGCTTTGGATTTCGTATTCAGGTCCGGCCGGCGCTCGGCTCGAGCCGCACCCCTAAAGGTTGCCATGCACCTGCGTTTCTTCATATCAATGGTATTCCTGGTCTTCCTGGCCGTCGGCGGCGGGCGCGCGGAGGCGGCCCAGACCCCCCTTGTCCGGCTGGTGAAGAAGATCCAGCCAGCGGTGGCGACGGTCGTTGCCTACGACCTTGAGCACAACATCTCAAACATCGGGACCGGGTTTTTCATCAACCCACAGGGGCATCTGATCACCAACTTTCATGTGCTCGCCGGACGGTACGCGGCCGATGTGCGGACCGCCACCGGCCGGTCTTATCCGGTCAAGGCGGTTGTCGCTGACAACCGGGCGGCGGACCTGCTGAGGCTGGAGGTGGATATCCCGCCGGCGGAAGCAGCCTGGATCCCATTGGATGAAGAGGTGCCCGAAATCGGCGAACGCGTCGTGGTCGTGGGCAGTCCCATGGGTCTGGAGCAGACCGTCAGCGAGGGCATCGTTTCGTCCGTGCGGGAGATTCCGCCGGTCGGTACCGTCTTTCAGATGTCCGCTCCCATCTCGCCCGGGTCCAGCGGCAGCCCCGTGGTCAACACCAGGGGCCGGGTGGTCGGGATCGCGACCTTTCAGTTCATCCAGGGCCAGAACCTGAATTTCGCCGTCACCGCCCGGCAGATCCGGGCCCTGCGGAAACTGGACGCCGCCCTGTCGGTTTCGGAGTGGACCTTCCGTCACCTCAGAAACAAACCGAAAGCCGCTGAGGCTCTGTGCCAGAGCGGTTTCAGCTTTTCAGTCAATGGCGAGAACCGCAAGGCGCTGGAGTACTTCAGGAAAGCCACCGAGACCGACCCGTCGGACGCGGATGCCTGGAGCGGGCTGGGATCCTGCTACGCAGGCCTGAACCACCCGGAGGACGCCGTTACCGCATTCAAACAGGCGATCGCCGCCGCTCCTCGGGATGAGGCCGCGCACTTTTTTCTCGGCAACTATCTCAGCCAGCTGGGCCGGTTACCGGAAGCGGTGGCCGCTTATCAGGAGGCCATCGCCATCAACCCGCAGTTCGAAGCGGCCTATTTCAATCTGGGCCTGGTGTTTTCACGCCAGGGTCGCTACGAGGAAGGACGCCGGGCGTTCGAAAGCGTGGTCCGGCTCAACCCCGAGGCTGCACCGGCCCATTACAACGCCGGCCTCGCCTACAGCCAGCTCGGACGATTCGAGGCCGCCCTCGGCGCTCAGAAAACCGCCATTCGGCTGGACCCGGATTTTGCGCCGGCCTACTATGCCATGGGAGAGGCTTTCGACC
The DNA here is from genome assembly GCA_030834695.1 of Desulfobacterales bacterium. Taxonomy (GTDB): domain Bacteria; phylum Desulfobacterota; class Desulfobacteria; order Desulfobacterales; family SpSt-501; genus SpSt-501. The sequence goes on along the minus strand of JAUQXK010000111.1, from coordinate 36,379 downwards.
GGCTCGGGCGCAACGCAGAGGGAATTCAGGCTTACCGGGAGGCGATCCGGGTGGACCCGGAGTTCGCGCCGGCGCACTACGCCATCGGGGCCGCCATGCTGAAGAAGGGCGATAAAACCGACGCACTGGACCAGTTCAAGATTTTAAAAAAGCTCGATTCGGAGCTGGCCGACAACCTTTTCAACCGGATCTATCCGAACGATGAACCCACCCAAAAAACTAAGAGAACTTCCAAGCAGCCGCAACCATAACTGCTTCGGCTGCAGCCCGACGAACCCTTCCGGCCTGCAGATGAAGTTTCTCACGGACGGCGCGGCGGTTTATTCGCAGTTGGAGGTGCCCGAGCATCTCTGCGGCTGGAGCAACATCGTCCACGGCGGCGTGCTCACCACCATTCTGGACGAGACCATGAGCTGGTCGGCCATCCACCTGCTGAAGCGCATCGCCCTGACCCGCACGCTGACGGTGGAGTTCGTTAAGCCGGTGCCGGTGGGTCGTGCGTTGCGGGCCGAGGCCCGTGTGCGGGAGGTGGACGGGAAAAATGACGCCATCACCGAGGGCGTGATTTATGACCCGCGCGGCGACGCCTGCGCCCGCGCCACCGCCAACTTCAAGGTCTTCTCCCCAGCCGTCGCCCGCCGCCTGGGCATCGCCGACGAGGCGACCATTCAATGGTTCGAGCGGATCTTTCAATCGGAGAGATAGTGGTCGGGAGTTGAGGCGTAGAATTCAGTATGGGGCATGAGTGAGCTGAATACCGCCATAATGGTCTCCAGCATTCTGTCGCGGTTGTGCGCCGTCAACGTGTTGGTTCGCACATCCGTTTATCGTTCAAATCTTGCCATGCGTGAGCACTCCCGCTATAGTCTCGCCCAGATCCAACAACCACGCGATTTTCCAAGAAAGCATCAGCCATGTTCAACGTCACGGAAGCTTGGAAGGCGGCCTATCCGGATGCCCATGCCGGCATCCTGGTGATGCAATTCGTCGACAACCCCGACACCCATCCTGAATTGGGACGCCTGAAACAAGGCCTGGAAAGCCGATTACAGGCTCAGTTTGCCGGAAAAGACCGCAAGGTTCTCGAAACGTTCTCGGCCATCCCGGCTTACACGGCCTACTACAAGCAGTTCAAGAAGACCTATCACGTCCAGGCCCAGCTCGAATCGATCGTCTTCAAGGGCAAGTCAATCCCCAACGTCGCCGCTTTGGTGGAAGCCATGTTCATGGCCGAAGTCAAGAATCTGCTCCTGACCGCCGGGCATGATTTCGACCGGTTGGATCCGCCGGTGACGCTGAGCGTCGCCGGCGGCAGTGAGCGCTATACGCTCCTGCGCGGACAGGAACAGGTGTTGAAAGCCAACGATATGCTCATGGCGGATCGATCCGGCGTGATCTCCAGCATCGTCTACGGCCCGGACCGGCGCACGCAGATCCGTGCCGAGACGCGCAATGTCCTGTTTGCCGTATATGCTCCGGCCGGGATATCGGCTGCGGCGGTCCGGGCGCACCTCGAAGATATCCGCGACTACGTGAGGGTCGTGTCGCCCGACGCTGCGGTACGCACCCTGCAAATCATTGGTGCTCGTCCGCACCCAGATCTTCCATCCATGGGCAGTTAGGAGGCCCGATGACCATCCGTATTGTGAGACTTGGCAGTCCGAGGCTTGCAGACGAAGGCATACGCATCGGAACGGTTCGCCGCCCGCCCCGAGGCGTTCCCAAATCCGAGTTCTCTTCCCAAAATTGGTACGATGTATGGTTTCCGAACCTTGCGCCAAGCGTGGAAACCATGAAAATAGGGCAGGGGGCCGCTACGCCGGCGCAATGGTCCGCCTTCGTCCGGAAATACCGGAGCGAAATGGCGGCGCCCGCGGCAAACCATGCACTCGATCTGTTGGCGGCGCTTTCCCGCCACACCAATTTATCGGTGGGGTGCTACTGCGCCGACGAAGCCCACTGCCATCGCTCGGTGCTGCGCGAACTCCTGGTTCAGAAAGGCGCGAGGATCGAGTGAAGGCCATCGGTTCGGTCTGGGTGCGATTATGAAGAACCTATTTGCCTACGGGACGCTGATGTGCAACGACATCATGCAGGCCGTATCGGGGTTGAGCCTTTTTTCGATGCCAGGGGCCCTGAAAGGCTACAGTCGACGGGCTGTCAAAGGGGAGCCTTATCCCGGCCTGATTCCCGACCCAGAGGGCCGGGTCGAGGGTGTGGTCTACCGGGATGTGCCGCCGCCGGCATGGGACCGGCTGGACCGATTCGAGGGCGCGATGTATGCCCGTCGGCTCGTTCAGGTCGAGCTGGCCGACGGGGCGCTGCTGCCGGCAGGAGTGTATGTGGTGCAACCGGAGTTCATGGATCGGCTCGACCGGTCGGATTGGGATTTTGCCGATTTCATCCGCAACCGCAAATCAAGCTTTCAGAGAACTTACAAAGGATTCCGGTCCATTTAGGTTCGCTGCGATCGTCACTTCTTTTCTTTCCATTTGCCTGCACGCGTGGAGAGCGATGCTTCCCGTTCCAGCCTTAGAATCTGTTCTTTGAAATGCAGATTGCCGCCGTCGATGGCCGGCGAGGGGGTCCAGCGGAAGTCCGCACCAAGATCGGTGCCCATCTGTGAAAACACTCCGGCATCGTCGATCCAACCGGTTGAGGAGAGTTTGACCTGAGACCAGGTCAGGCTTTCCCGGCTGTTGAGCTCAGCAACCGACGACGCGAGCGCCTGCCGGCCGGCATTGGTGTCGACTTCGATAAAACGGGGAATGGAGAGCGACGCCAGTACCGCGAGGATGGCCAGAACGGCAATGAGCTCGATCAGCGTAAAACCTGAGCGGCTCATGTAAATGCGATGGTTCGTCGGCAATGGGAACCGCAAGCGTCGATTCATCTGGAACAATTAACCGGTTGGCGTTAGCTCAATGATGGTATCGGCCAGTTTCACCGATGCGTTGAGGAAAAACATGCGTCGTTCCTGATCAAGCTTGGCGGAAGGAGGGATAGGGATGAGGGAGCTGCTTCTGGTAAGCTACGAGACACGCTACGCCCGCTGCGGCGGCATCACGGCCGTGATGAACCATTTGCCGGCCTATCTGTGCAGGGCTTCCGGCCTAGCGACCTCCGTCATAACCCCGTTTCATTACCGAATCCCTGAAACCCGCAGCCTCCCGGTGCGGCCGGTCGGCGACATTACGGTGCCGTTCTTTGAAGATTCCGTCACGGTGAGGATCCGCCGCCATGACGACCGCTGGCCCTGGTTTTTTCTCGACGCGTCCGCCTACCGCCTGCCGGAGGGCCGGCGCACCTCGCGCGCGGACGAGCGGTTCTTCGGCGGCCGGAAACACCCCTACGACGTCGGCAGCCATTCAACCGAACAGGGCGCGATACTGCGTCGGGACTCGCTTTTTTTCGGGGCCGCCGTCGCGCGCGCGCTGCGCGAACTGGGAGCTGCCGCCGAATGGACGCTGATTCTCCAGGATTGGCAGGCGGCCAGCGCCGCGCTGGCGCTCACGGGTCCGAACCGGCCGGGCGGCCTGCGGCTTTTTCTCACGCTGCACAACAGCTACGACAACGGGCCCGTCACGCCGGAGGATTTGCGGGCGTTCGGCATCAATCCGGACGACGTGCCGGCCGCGGCGAATCGGGCCACGATGCTGGGCCGAGCCATCCCCTTGCTCGAAAGGCCGCTCTTCACCGTCTCGAAGCAGTTCGCACGGGATTTGACCGAGGACCTTTTTCAGTCGCGCATCATGGCCGACCACCTGCAGGGCGAGCTCACGCCGCCGCGTTTGATCGGCGTGGACAACGGCCCTTTCACGGCCTTATCCGTTCCGGAGGAAGCCGTGTCGGCGGACGTGCGGCAGCTGGATGACGCAGGCTTGCGCGGGTGGAAATCCAAGCAGAAAGCAGCCTGTTTGACGGCCCTTGAGCGATTCGCCCCCGACGAAGAGAGACGACCGGTCTGGGGTAACATCGCCCGTTTCGTCGAGATGGCGAGGAATCCGGGTAACCTGCCCTGGTTCGTGCTGGCCGGCCGGGACGATCCACGGCAGAAAGGTTACGACGTTGCGGCTGAGGCGATTCGCGCCTTTCTGCAGAAGCCCGGCAACGATGCCCGGGCGCAGTTCCTCTTTTTCCCGATACCGGGGGACGAGGGGCGCGAGGGGCTGGCCTTCCTGCGTTCCCTCGCAAGCGCCTATCCGGCCAACATTCTGGTGTTGCCGTTCATCTTCCAGGAAGGGTATCTGGCCGCGCTCCAGGGTGCCGCGTTCGGCGTCATGCCCTCCTTTTATGAACCGTTCGGCATGGCGAATGAATTCTACCTGAACGGCGCGGTCGGCATCGGCCGGGCAACCGGCGGATTGCTCCAGCAGATCGTGCCGCTGCGATCGATCCCGTCGTTCACCCCCAGTGTCGAGCGCCGCGCCGACCGCTGGCACCCCATGTCCGCCGCGGCAACCGGATTGCTGTATCGCGAGCCGGACGACATCACGGACATCGTCGGCGACTGGAGAGCCTTCAATGCCGCCGGCTATCTCTCCCGGCCGGACGGGGACCGGGTCGCCGAGCGCAGGGCTTACGGACTTTTTATGGAAATGGCCCGTTCGCTGGAGCGGGCGCTGACCGACGCCATTGAGATCTATCGCCGGCCCGTCGATGCGAGCGGGGCCCAGCCTTATTTCACGATGCTGGTCAAGGGCATTGCCCACATTCAAAGGAACTTCGCCTGGGAGCGTAGCGCCGCGGAGTACAACAGCTATCTCCGCCGCCGCTGAATTATGCCTAAAGATTTCCGCCGAAGCGACCGAAATACGTGCCAGGACAGCGGATTGAAAACCCGTGTTGGTTACGACATTCAGATTTAGGAAATGAACCGGTATGGAAGAGAATCAGATCTGCGAGAAATGCAAGTACTGGATGGAAACCGGCGGCACCGACAGCGGTCTGGTCGGGGAATGCCATCGCAACGCGCCGCATCCCGAATTGATCGATGCGGCCTCTACGGTAACGATTCGTTATGCGGTTTGGCCCGTCACGGCGGACCGGAACTGGTGCGGCAAATTCGAGGAGCGCCCCATGGCGACCCAAGAAGTGCTCGCACGGGTGGCGATGATCCAACAGATGGAGGCGGACCGCAAAGGCAAGCTGAAACCGGCTTAAGCGGAGGCCTGCCCGCCGGAAGCGGCCGCGGCCAAGTGCAGAACGGCCTCCAGTTGCGTCTGCAGGGGGTGCCCTGCCAGCCCGTCCAGATCCGCAACCTCCTTTTGCAGTCGATCGAAAGCGCGCTTCATAATGCGTTCAGGGCTCGCCGTCATCCGGACGATCGCCTGGAGCGCAAAAAAGCTCAGCAGCAGCGCAATGGCGATGACCCAGAACGCATGCAGGAAATAATCTCCGCTGAGGTAATCCGCGCTGAAAAAAGTCTGCACCGTGACCCACCCGATGTAGCCCAGTATGCCGAGGACCGGGGTGTTGATCAGGGACTGCAGCCACACCCCCCCCAGGCGCCGGGCCATGGCATCGACCTCCTGGTCGATGGCTCGGTCCCAAAGGCTTGCCAGCTGCTCTTCGAACCGAGCGGCCGATGTCGCCGCCGTGTCGAGGTTGCGCACGGTCGCATCGAAACGCCCGCGGACCAGTTGCTCGGCCACCTCCGGCCAGCCACCGACCATTGCGAGGCGGTACCGCCGCAGCGCCGCTGCGATCGCGCCGGCGGACGCCGATCGATTTGACCGCCGGCTCGAAAACGATCCGTCGGACGAGCGGCCGAGGCGAAGCATTGCGGCGATGCTGCTTCCGATGGCCACCAGGCGCGTCCACACGGCCAGCATCCATCCCACCGGACCGATCCAGCGCATGCAAAGCCGCTGGTAAACCGCAGCGCCCAGACTGCCCCCGCTCACCGAGCCCTGATCCCGCACCGCAGCGGCGGCCGCCGTCATGGCATCCATCAGAACCCGCCCAAGGGTTTGGCGTGCGGCGGTGAGCGTTTCGCGATCCGCTGCGAGCTCCCGGCCGGCTTCGCCCAGGACGACGGCGTGCAGCTGCCGCGCGTTCTCCACGCGGCGGTCGATCACGAGGCGGCCGCGGCCCGCCGGCCCGAACACCCGATCGCGCAGCTCTTCAAACTGATCGACGTCATGACGCGGCGGCGCCGACGGGTCCCAGTCCGGCTCCCGGACATGACGCCGGGCGCTGAGGCACAGCGCCTGATCCACCGCCCCCTTCCAGGCCGACCGGATGTACTCCCGGAAATCGGGCAGAATCCGGGAGCGGAGTTCATCCGCATCCAACCGGTCGCATTTGTTCAGCACCGCCAGCAGCGATTCACCGTCGAACCGCCGGACAAACGGCGCCAGAAAATCGGCGTGATCCCGCCGCTTGGGGTTTTCGGCGTCGAATACGCAGACGAGCACGTCCGACTGGGCGATGACGCGTTCAAGCGCCGGGATATGCTCGGGGAAGGCCGTGCTGTCCGTGTCCGGGGTGTCGATCAGGCACAGCCCCGGCGGAAAACTTCGAGCGGGGACCGCTTTGATCTCGACGGAATCCCCGCCCAGGTCGTGCGCCAGCTCCGCGGCATCCTCGCCCCCGGCGCCCAGCACGATCAGCCTGCCCGTGGTCGGCCGCTGGCGGCCGGCCGGCGACACGTCATCCCCTCCGGCCAAGGCATTGACCAGCGTGGATTTCCCGGACCCGGACGGCCCGATGACGGTGACCACGAGGTTGCGTTCCAGCCGCATGCGGATTCCGCGGATCATCTTGAGTGCTTCGTCGCACTGCCGGGCAAGGCCGGCGGCGGGGCGCCAGAGCGGCACCGCCGCCAGCCGGTCTTTCAGCAGCTCGATCTCGGCGCTGAGGCCCTCGATGCGCCCGACGGCCCTGAGCGCCGCCTTCTGATGTTCCAGCGGCTTCACCGCATGGCTCCTTTCGCAGCGGATGCGAGGGCCGCTTCCACGGCGGCGATGCTCCGCTCGGCCTCGGCCCCGGTCCGCGCCACCGTCTGCAGCAAGTCGCCGGAGATCTCCTGCTCGAAAATCATCTGGACATTTTTCAGCTTGCAGTCGAACCAGGTCTGCGCGATGGGGCCGAGCATGGCCTGGAGCTGTCTCTGATCGGCTTTCTTCATGCCGCGGGTGACGGGGATGGCCACCAGGGCGTAAAAGTCCTTCAGACCGAAAAGGCCGGCCAACTTGACCTTGACGGCAGCGCCGCCGACCGGGTCCCCGGTGGACAGCACGTAGGTCACGGCGGCGGCGGCCGGCAGGACGTTCAGGAAGGCCCAAAAAGTTTGCCCGACCTTGTCCCACAGCCCCATCCGGCTGCGGAAATGATCGGCCAGACCGCGCAGCTCGCGCTCCATATCGCCGCCGACATCGCCGATCTCCGCCTGGCGCGCGAGCACGGCCTGCAGCATGGGATGGAACTCCTTTTTCCGGAGCCAGTCCTGGGCCGGCCCCGCCGCCGGATGCGCCTTCACCGTGTCGAACGCATCCCCGGCGGCAGGCTTCCGTTCGCGATCGGCCGCCGACCCCGATACCCGCGGGCTCAGCAGCTGCTGGTGCAAGGTGGTGGCCGCGCTGACGAGGTTCTCCTCCAGTTTGCGGGCAAACGATTCGGAAGGCTTCTCCGGCGGCGGTTCGCCCGAGAGCTTCTCCCGGGCCCATCCGGCCGCGCCGATCACGGCCTTGAGCGGAAACTCGATCAAACTGCCGGTCCGCCGCATGAGCCTGACCGCCGGCGGGTCGCTGGCCGCCCAGATTTTGGCGAACCGCCGCATCACCCGATCCATGGGGAAGTAGCGCAGCGCTTCCCGGAGACAGCCGTTCTGCAGCGCGTGCAGTCCGTCGGCATACCGGCGCAGCTCCGCCTGTGAACTCCGTGCGCGGGCCAGCATATCGCGGGCGTCGCGCAGGGCATCCCTCAAGACGTCGGCGTGCAGCTCGCTGCGCAGCTGCTGGACGTCGAGCCCGTTCAGGGTCTCTGCAAAGGAGCGCCCCTGCGGGTCCACCGGCCGCAGAGCGATAAAGCGTTCACCGGTGGCGATGCGGTTGTCCTCATCGGCGCGAAAGATCCCCAGCACATAACGTTCGGCGTCGGCGCCGTAAATGTTGCGCGCCACGGTCCTGGCATGCTCGGTCACCTCGTCGGCCGTGAAACTCGGGTAGCAGCGGTACACCAGGAAACACTTGCGCCGGCCGATGCCGGTGAGCATGCGGGCGATGAAATCGGTGTTGTCGCGGTTGTTGTAATTGGAATTGGTGAAAACGTAGATCAGCAGATCGGCGGCCTCGAGGGCGCCCTGGGCGCTCGGGCGATTGGCATAACGGCCGCCCGCACCGGTATCGAAGTCCGGGGTGTCCATGAGGATGAGGTCGAAGCGCCCCGGCCGGGTCTTGAGGTAAAGCGGCCCGCCGGGCTGCAGCAGGTCTTCCGGGTTTTCGAGCGGCTCGGGATCGGCCGCAAAAGGCTCCAGCAGGGCGGCGATGAGCCGGGTTTGCTCCGTCAGGCGCTCCGGGACGGAGAACAAGACCCGCCGATTCATGCCGGCCCGCCCGCCGGTGGGTGCAAATCGGCCTTCGAGCAGTGAATTGAAAAGCGTGGACTTGCCCGCCGAACCGCCCCCGCAAATCGCGGCGACCGGCGGGAACCGGGGATCGAACCGGGTCAGCAGCCGCAGGTCCACGATCTTGCACCAGGAGGCAAGCTCCGGTCCGCCCTCCAGCTTCAGCAAATCCGCCAGCCGGGGCAGTTCCGTGCGGAGGGTTTTTAAATGATGGTACACCCCGAGATCCACGAGATCCACGTCCCTCTCGAATTTTCAGGTCGAATGGTCGGAGAATAGCACACCGGCTGCCTCAAGCCAATCTCATTGCAGCGCCAACGGACTTTGTGATAAACGGAGAGTCGCTCATCCAAAAACCTTTGATGCGGAGCCCATCGGTGAACTTCACGCCGCTTTTCAAACCCAAGACCATTGCGGTGGCCGGGGTGTCGCTTTCCAACGAGCGCCATCCCGCCAACGTCATCTACAACAAGACCCACCTGCGCTACCCCGTCAAGGTCTACCCGGTGAACCCCAAAGGCGGAACCTTCAAGCGCGACCGCGTCTACCGCTCGATGGACGAGATCTCCGGCCCGATCGACCTGGCCGTCATCGCGGTGCGCGCCGACCACGTGCCGGAGATTCTGGCCCAATGCATCCGCCGGAACGTGGGCGGCGCGGTGATCGTCTCCGGCGGGTTTGCCGAAATCGGCCGCGTCGACCTCCAGGAGCAAATCACGGCCATGGCCCGCGAGGCAAATTTCCCGTTCATCGGGCCCAACTGCCTCGGCATCTATGCGCCGGGGCATTTCGATACCTTTTTCCTGCCCGGCGAGCGTCTGGTGCGGCCCACTCCCGGCCCCGTCGGCTTCGTGAGCCAAAGCGGCGGCGTCCTGGTGGACCAAATGGTGAAGTTCACCGAGCAGGGCCTGGGCCTGTCGCTGGCGGTCAGCATCGGGAACAAGGCCCTGATCCGCGAAATCGATCTGCTGCGGCACCTCGCCTCCGACCCGGAAACCCGGGTGATCGCGTTTTACGTGGAAGGGTTCGGCCGCAACGAGGGTCGCGCCTTCGTGGAACTGGCCGCGGGGATCCCTAAACCCGTCGTCATCCTCAAGGCCGGCAAGACGACCGAGGGCAGCCGCGCCGTGAGCAGCCACACCGCTTCCCTGGCCGGTGATTACCGGGTGTTCTCGGACGTCCTGGCCCAGCACGGCATCGTCGAAGCCCGCAGCGAGTTCGAGCTCACCTGCTTCTGCGAATCCCTCAGTCATTATCCGCGCGGCATCGACGGCAACGTCGGCATCATCACGGTGAGCGGCGGCCACGGGGCCCTCGCTTCCGACGTCTGTGCCGGCCTGGGGCTGAGGGTACCGCGCCTGTCGGAAGCGGTCCAACGCGAGCTCCGCGCCGGTCTCTCCGACAACATCCGCGACATCGCTTCCCTGGGAAACCCGGTCGACCTCACGGGCAGCGCCGTCGACGAGGATTTCGTGGCGGCGCTCAGCGTGCTCAGCCAGGCCCGTGAGGTGGATTCGGTGTTGCTCCTGCTGTTGCCCTACTCCCCGGGGATCAGCTCCGACCTGGGCGCCCGGTTGAGCTACGTCCACCAGCAGAACGGCAAACCGCTGGTGGCCTACGTGCCGCACGTGGAGAAATACCGAATCCTGATCGAGGGGTTCGAACTGAACAATGTGCCGGTGGCCTCATCCATCGACGGGGCGGCTTTTATGATGGAAGCCATGCGGAGGTGCAGGCCATGTTGAGCGCCGATGGGGTTGGAATCATGGAAGCGGCCCGGCCGCAGGGCTGGGTCCTGGAGCCGGAGGCTCTGCGTCTGCTGGAAATGTCCGGAGTGCCGGTCCCGCGATTCGCCTGGGCCAGGTCTCCGGCGGAGACGGTCGAAGCCGCCGCCGGCATCGGTTACCCCGTCGTGGCGAAGGTGGTCTCTCCGCAGATTCTGCACAAATCCGATGTCCAAGGAGTCCAGCCGGGGATTGCGGACAGCGGAGGCCTCACGGATGCCTATGAACGCTTCAGCCGGTTGCCGGGCTTCGAAGGAGTCATCGTTGCGGAAATGCTGTCGGGGCGCGAACTCATCGTCGGCGCGAAGCACGACTTCCAGTTCGGCCCGGTGATTCTCTTGGGAATCGGCGGCACGGCCGTTGAAGTCTACCAGGACACGGCCACCCGCATGGCGCCGCTCAAGGCCTCCGACGTTCAGTCGATGTTGGGCTGCCTGCGCGGCCGCCGGTTGCTCACCGGCCATCGCGGCGCGGCCGCCGTCAATCTCTCTCAGCTGACCGAAACCGTACTGAGATTCTCGGACCTGGTCATGGCGCTCGGCGACCGGATCGATTCCATCGACCTGAATCCGGTGTTCTGCTCGTCGGAACGCTGCGTGGTCGCCGACGCGCGCATCATGCTGGCCCGCTGATGACGCCCCGTGAGAGGGAAACGGGCTCGCCACACGGCCACCCGCCCAACCGGCGATCCGCTCCCATGCGGGTCAAGACGTTCGCTCCCTATCTCATTCTCAGCGTCGCCCCTCTGTGCTGGGCGGGCAACATTGTTCTGGCGCGGGGGATGGCGGACACGATCCCGCCGGTCGCGTTCGCCTTCTGGCGTTGGACGCTGGCCCTCGTGCTCATCCTGCCCTTTACGCTGCGCCAGGTCGCCCTGGACTGGGAGGAGATCTCCCGACGCTGGAAACGGTTGCTTCTGCTGGCGGTCCTGGGGATCTCCGGCTTCAACACCCTGCTCTACACCGCCGTTCACACCACCACGGCCATCAATGGCGCCCTGATCCAGACCAGCATGCCGGCCGTCATCGTCCTGCTGAGCCGGTTGATGTACCGGGAAAGCGTGACCGGCCGGCAGATGAAAGGCGTGTTTCTATGCCTTCTCGGGGCGGGCCTGATCGTGTTGAGGGGCGATCTGAGATCCCTGCTGGCCCTGTCCTTCGTGCAGGGTGACCTGCTCATGGTCGTCGCCGTGCTGCTTTACGGCCTTTACTCGACCCTGCTGCGGCAACGTCCCGTCATCCATGCGCTGAGCTTTCTGACGGCCACGTTTGCCCTTGGCGCCGCCGGCCTGTTACCCGTTTACCTGGCGGAGCTTGCGATCATCGGCCCGTTTGCACTCGACCGGGGCGCGGTTTTCAGCCTTTTTTATGTGGCGCTCTTTCCGTCCATCGTCGCATATTCCTGCTGGAACAAGGGGGTGGATCTGGTGGGCCCCAAACGCGCCGGCCTGTTCGTCAACCTGATCCCGGCTTTCGCCGCGCTGCTCTCGGTCTGGCTCCTGGATGAGTCGATCCGATGGTTTCACATCGGCGGGATGGGGTTCATCGTCAGCGGGATGATTGTGTTTTATCGGGCGAGGGCCTGAGCGTTTGGTTTGACCGGTTCCGGCCATGGCTCCTTCCCGTCGACCGGGTCTGCAGCGCCTCTCGGATATTTCTCAAAACGACAGCGGCAGGATCGCGAGATCCTGCCGCTGGGGTCGATTAAGCTCCCGAAGGCTGTCCCCTCAGGGCCGTTCCGTACGATTCGCCGAACCGCTAAAACTCCTCGAAGTCCGCTTCGTCCAGAGGGATGACCTCCTGCGGGGGAGGCGATGGGGATCGGGGAGCAGCCGTCTTCCGGCCGGCCGCTTTTCCGAATCGGGCGCTCCGGACTTTGGAAACAGACGTTGCCGGCCCGTCATCACGCAGCGTCTCCGGCGCACCCGTGTTTTTTCCTCGCCGTCGGCTTCCGACCAGTGCGCCCAATCGATCGACGACGTTTTGAAGTTTGTCCGCCTGCGTGCTCATCTCGACGCTCAAGGCGGCGGATTCCTCTGCGCTTGCCGCCGCCTGTTGCACCACCTTGTCCATGGACGCCACGGCGGTGCTGATCTGAGCGATGCCCTGGGCCTGCTCGCGCGAGGCCGCCGCAATTTCGCCGATCACCGCAGACGCCTGCTGCACGCCGTCCGCCACCTGGGAAAAGGCGGTATTGGTCTTGCCCACCATTCCGGAGCCGTCTTTGACCTTGCTGACCGTGCTTTCGATCAGGCCGGCGGTGTTCCGCGCCGCATCGGCGGCCCGCATGGCGAGATTGCGGACTTCATCGGCCACGACCGCAAAGCCGGCGCCGGCTTCTCCGGCCCGCGCGGCTTCGACCGCGGCATTGAGCGCCAGCAGGTTCGTTTGAAAGGCGATCTCGTCGATGGTCTTGATGATTTTGGAGGTCTCCTGGCTCGCCGCAGAGATATCCTGCATCGATCGGTTTAATTCAACCATGGCGGCGTTCGCCTGGGTTGCGACTTGGCTGGCATGCTGGATCAGGGCATCCACCCGCCCGGTGTTTTCGGCATTCCGATTCGTGATGGAAGACATTTCCTCCAATGAAGCAGAGGTTTCCTGGATGGATGCCGCCTGCTGCGAGGCCCCGTCGGCCAGCTGCTGGCTGGCGGATGATACTTGACTCGATGCCGACGCAACTTGTTTCGAGCTTTCGGTGATCTCGTCGATGGCGCCGTCCAGGGGCTTAATGCTCCGCCGGATGATCCAGAACAGGGACAGGACGACCATCAGCCCTCCGCCCCCCAAGGCGGTCGCAATGGCCATAATGTCCTGTCGCAGCTGCTTCGAAAGCCCTCGCAGGCTGAAGGCAAACTTCATGCGGCCGACGATGGCTTTGCTGTCCGGGTCTTTGAGTTCGCGTTCCCACAGCAGGAGATCATCGGTAACGGGCTTCTCCTGGCTGTTTTGGGTGAGGACCTTGCCCTTTGCATCGTAATAGACCACGAACTCCACTTCGGAGTCCTTGACCGCCTGCGCCACGATTCCGTCCAGAGAAGGGTAGTCGAAATTGAGAATGTAGGGGATGCCCACCTTTTCCAAAAAAGTGGCCATGGACTCTGCTTTAGATGTCAGGACGGTCGACATGGTCGCCTTCGTCTGCAAGGCCATGAAGGTTCCCAGGCCCAGCAGCGAAAGGGTCGTGATCAGGACGGCGGACAGCAGGATCTTGGACCGCAACGTTTTCAGTTTGAACCGTTTCATAAGCATCTCCTCGGAATCGGTGCGCCCCCCGGTTCGAAGTTAGCCGTCAATATATTTCTTTCCGTCGCCGCGGATATATTCCAGCATTTTTACGATCCCGGGCGAGGGTTCGCCCTTGGTGATCAGGGTGATCGGACGGCCGATTTCAGGGATTTCGGGGGCATTGATGGATCCGTCGACAATCGATATCGGACCCAAACATACCGCACCCGGAGTCGCCGCGACTTTGGCCTTGAGGTCATCGGCCGTAGTTCCTTCTTTGGCGTCCTTGGCGTAATCCGCGCCGTCCATTGCCTGCTTCTGGAACACGCTCTGGGTGCCCGGAATCTTGGTGCCCAAGAAAAGAACCAACGGCTTGTCGGGCCCGCCCACTTCTTTCCAGTTTTTGACCGCGCCGGTGAAAATACCCTTAAGCTGTTCTTTCGAGAGCTGTTTCACCGTCGCGTCTTTGTTCGTCAGGACCTTCACCAGGTCCTTGCCGATGACGCGATGCTTGTAGACGCTCTTGTCCGGGATCTGGTAGCCCTCTTTGTCCATCATGGCCATCCAGTCCGGAAAGGTGACGCCGCCCGAAGCGGCATCCACGGCGCCCTTGTCGAGGTCCTTCAGGGCATCGGAGGGACCGTTGGAAATCAGAACGACCTTCACGCCGATGGATTTTTCCATCGGGCCCATGATTTTCTTGAAAACGTTTTCCGTCGGCGCCGCACCGGCTCCGATCTTTACCTCTTCGGCGAGACACGGTGATGCCTGGCATAGGAAAAAAAATGCGGCTGCAGCCAAAAAGGCTCCGAAAACCATCGATTTGCTCATGCCAACCTCCTTCTTGCAGTTGAAGCGATTCGGGTCCTTCACCATTCCTGTCCGAATTGGTATCGGATCCCCGCTATGGAAATTCCCAAACGGATCGTTGAGTTGACGGGGTCTGCTGCGAGAAGATGGACAGGATCCATAGAGAAAAAGTCGCTTCCGAGGGGGAAAGCAACCCAGCAGCCTACCGCATACTGTTGCTAATATCGGCCGTTCGCGGAACCGCTAAAGAAAAAAGCGCAAAAAAATCGCCTCGGCGGAAAAACTTGACATGAGTCGGGGTGATCTCTTAGCATGCATGGATACAGTTGATATGGCTTATATGGGGAGCGAATTTGACTTTGCCAAACCGTCCGACCCAAACCAACCGTTTGATCTTCTATTGCCTGGTGTGGCTTCTATCCGCCGGCTGGCCGGCCGGCCTTTTCGCCGCTGAAACCAAAGACGCCGCCGTCGATAAGGAGCCGCCTTCCATATCCATATCCGAGGACATGGGCAAGGCCATCGTCAAGGAGGCCGCCGAGGTCAGGGACGAGATTCAAAAGCAGGCCCGCACTCTTTTTCTGCGATCGAACCTGGGGTGGGATTTCCAGACCATCGACTATCTCTACACGTGGCTGCTCGAGCTGCCCCTGAGGGCGCCGGAACTGATCGAACAGGTGATGGCGCAGAGCCGGGTGTTGGGGCTGGCCGGGTCGCTCGTGGTGCTCACGTTCGTAGCGGCGGTGCTCTACAGCCTCATGGGCCGCGCTCGCGTGATGCGCCGGATTGAAACCGCCCTCGGGCCCGTGCGCCACCGCATTCCCGATGCCGTCTATCCCTTTTTCCTGGCCATCCTGCGGGTGGTCGTGGCGGCCGCCATTCCCTTGTTCCTCTATGGAATCTACGCGTTGATCAATTCGTTGATCAGCTACCAGGCCGCCTGGTTCGTGCTCCTGGGGCGGCTGCTGGTTCTCTGGTCCTTAGCCGCCCTGGGGATCGGGTTTTTTCGAGAACTGCTGACGGCCGGGCTCTTTCAGGTAACGAAAGCCAACGGGCGGAAGGTCTTCGCCCTCGTCCGGCTCCTGTTGCTTTACGGCGCGGCCTGTATCGCCCTGTTCATGGGGGCGGAATCGTTTTATTTCAGGAAAGACGTTCTGGCCTTTCTGCAGTACGCCATAACGGTCTCGGTGGTCTGTCTTTTTCTCCTGCTGATGCTCAACAAGCGCGCCATTCTGTCGTTCCTGCCCGACCTTCCGTACCACAGCTACCGGAACTACATCGGGATTCTAAGAAGATTCTATCTCCCGCTGATCGGGCTTTCGTTTGTGCTCGCCCTGCTATGGTGTTTCGGGTTTCGGCAGTTCGGCCGGGTGCTGCTGGTGAACATCTGGTTGACCGTGGGCGCCTTGCTCGTTCTGGCCCTGTTTTACCACGCCCTGCGGGTCGGGCTGGAGCGCTGGTCGTCCAAGGTGCCGGCGGATGACGAAAGGGGCCAGTTCCTGGTCGAGTCCGCCAAGGCGTTTCTGGGCTATGCCGCGGCGGTCGGGACGGCAGCCCTGCTGCTGAACATGCTCGGCCTCCTGGATCCGGTCGAACGCGTTTTCTCGTTTCCGGTCGTTAAGCTCGGCCAAAGCCCTTTGAGTTTCTGGATCATCGTCAAGGCCCTGCTGATCCTGCTCTTCTTCATTTTCATGTCACGCATGCTGCAGGCCTATCTGGACTATCGGATCTACCCGGCCCTGGGAGTGGACACGGGGCCGGGATATGCCATCAACACCATCATCCGGCTGGCATTTTTCGCCGTCGGTCTGCTCATCGCCCTGAATACCGTAGGGGTCGATTTGGGTTTTTTTCTGGTCTTCGCCGGCGCCATCGGCGTGGGCATCGGATTGGGTCTTCAGAGCATGGCGGCCAATCTGATCGCGGGCTTCATCATCATCTTCGGCGGGAAGGTCCGCAAGGGAGACTGGATCCAGGTCGACAACGGCATCGGCGTCATCACGGACATCCATCTGGTCTCGACCCGCGTGCGCACCCGCGGCAATCTCGAGTACCTCATACCCAACTCCAACCTGGTGTCCAACACCATCGTCAATTACTCGCTGTCGTCCCCGCTGGTGTGGATTGCGCTGCCCGTGGGGGTCGCCTATAGCTCGGACCCCCAACAAGTCAAACGCATCCTGCTGGAGGTGGCCGCCAGGGAACCCATGGTTTACCCGCACGAAAAGCCGATCGTCATTTTCGGGGAGTTGGCCGAAAGTTCGCTCAATTTCGATCTCGTCGTCTGCATCGACGTTCGAGCCTACGCGGAGCGGGCCGTCAAAAGCAGTCTTTACTTCGCGATCTTCGAGGAGTTCAAGAAGACGGGAATCGAAATTCCCTTCCCCCAGCGCGATGTCCATGTGCGCACCCCGGGCGGAGTGCTGCCGGAAGCCTCTCAGGCCTGAGGCCGGCGCATCAGCGCTTCGATCTCGTCGGCCTCGCACGGGACGTCCGCCGCGAGATCGACCGGGCCCTGATCGGTGATCAGGATGTCGTTTTCGATGCGCACGCCGATGCCTTCCTCACGGATGTAGATGCCCGGCTCACAGGTGAACACCATCCCCGCCTCGAACGGCCGGAACCTGTCGCCGTAATCGTGGACGTCCAGGCCCAGATGGTGGGATAGGCCATGGGGGAAGTATTTCTTGTAAAGCGGTTTATCTTTAGGTTGAGCTTGGACGGCCGCGGGATCGAGCAGGCCCAAACCGATGAGCTCGGCTTCCACGATCCGGCCCACCGCCTCGTTGACGGTCTCCAGGGTGCTGCCGGGGCGCAGCATCTGAATGGCGGCCTTCTGGACACGCAGCACGGCGTCGTACACCGCGCGTTGCCGGGGGCTGAAACGCCCGCCAACCGGCACCGTGCGGGTGAGGTCGCCGGCGTAGTTCGAATATTCGGCGCCGAAATCGATCAGCACCAGGTCCCCCTCCCGGCACTGCTTGTCGTTTTTCACGTAGTGCAGGGTGCAGGTCTCGGGGCCGGAGGCCACGATGGTCTGAAAGGCGGGGCCGCGCGAGCGCCGGCGCAGGAATTCATGCCAGATCTCGGCCTCGATCTCGTATTCCCAGACCCCCGGGCGGATGAAGCCCAGCAGCCGCCTAAACGCCTGTCCGGTGATATCAACCGCCTGCCGAATTCGTTCGATCTCAACGGGCGATTTGACGGCACGCAGATCATGCAGGATCGGCGCCAGCCGACCGTAGTGGTGCAGCGGAAACGCCTCGCGGCACCATTTGCCGAAGCGCGCGTCGCGCGTCTCCACGACGGCACCCGCCCGCGGATGCTCGTTGGAATTGAGAAAAATCCGCTCGGCCTGGGCGGCCAAGCCCCGGAATACGGATTGGAACTCCGAATTCCAGAATACGGTCTTCACGCCGGAAACGGCCGTCCCCTCTTCGGGGGTGTATTTCCACCCTTCCCAGAGGGCGATCTGGTCGCTGGTCTCTCTCAGGAACAACACCTGCCGATGCTTCTCCTCGCGTGCATCCGGGAAGAGGACGAGGGTGCTCTCCTCCTGGTCGATGCCCGAGAGATAGAACAAATCGGTCTGCTGGACAAAGGGATGCACGCCGTCCGCGCTGGTGGGCATGACGTCGTTGGAGTTGAGCACGGCGATGGAATTCGGCGGAAGCCGGGCGGCCAGCCGTCGCCGATTTTCGATGAAGAGCTGCGGATCGATGGGATCGTAGCGCATCGGGATGACCCTGACGGATAATTTAGTCTTTGTGCTTCAAGTCGTAGGCCGCCTTGAAGTCGTGCCACTCGTCGTGGTCGATGGCCCCGTCCTTGTTCCAGTCGATCGCGGAAAACGCTTTTTCATCCGCTTTCGGGAAATGGTCCTTGAATTCCTGCCAGTTGACCTTGCCGTCCTTATTGGGATCCATGTTGCCGAAATGCGCGTTGTAGCTTTCGGCGTTGGTGATGTTGTATGTTTCCTGGTTAGGCGGAGAGGCCGAATCGGCATTCGCAGCAAAACCTAAAACGGCCAGAGTCAACAGGGTCGCAACGATCTTCATGAACGTCCTCCTGAGGGGTTCCGCCCGGGGCGGAATTTTTTCAGCTATTCTAACCATCGCCGCCACGGCGTCAACCCGGAATTTAAAACAGCCCTGCAGAGGTCGTTTCCAAATTGAACGGCCGACCGGTTTATGGTAGGGCCGTTATGCGGGGAACTTCTCGGTTGCCGCGAAGGTTGCTCATGTCTCGGCCTCAGCTTCCGCAAAACCCGGATGAATCAGCCGGCAGGCTCGCCATGACGATCGCTGCCAGCATCGTTTGCCGTACGGCGCTGAACACGGCCCGGCGGTTTATCTACCCGTTTGCCCCGGACCTCAGCCGTACCCTGAACGTCCCCCTCACCGCCGTCACGGCTCTGATTGCGGTGAACTGGGCCACCAATCTGCTCGGGGTCGTGGCCGGCCCCGTCGCCGACCGTTTCGGCTACCGCGGGATGATGCTCATCGGAATGGCGGCGCTCGCAGCGGGGATGCTGGCCGGCGGGCTCTTCCCCCTTTTCGGCGTCCTCATCCTGTCGCAGTTTTTATGCGGCTTCGGCAAAAGCCTGTTCGACCCGGCCCTGCAGGCTTATGTCGGCTCCCGCGTTCCTTACCGCCGGCGGGGGCTGGTCGTCGGCGTTCTGGAGACGGCCTGGGCCGCCAGCACGCTGGTCGGCATCCCCGTCATGGCGTTTCTGATCGATCGCGCCGGATGGCGTGCGGCCTTCATGGCGCTCGGCGTTTGCGGCCTGGCGGGCGTGCTGATGGTGACGGTAGTGATCCCGGTCGAACGGCGCGCTTCGGCAGGGGCGCCTGCCGCGTTCGATCTCGGAAGAATTTGGCGGGAGGTCCTTGGAAACCGGGCCGCGCGGGGCCTGGCCTGCTATGCGTTTCTTTTCAATCTCGCCATGGATAACCTGTTCGTCGTTTACGGCGTGTGGCTGGAAGAGGCGTTTCAGTTGAGCCTGCTGGCGGTCGGAGTGGGCACGAGCGTCATCGGCGCGGCGGAACTGGCCGGCGAGTTTCTCACGGCCGGACTCGCCGACCGGGTCGGGTTGAAACGCGCCGCCATCGGCGGGGTCGCGGTGTGCGTCCTGACCTATGCGGTCCTGCCGTTTGCGGCCACCACCGTTCATCTCGCCCTGGCGATGTTGTTCGTGCACTTCTGCATTTTCGAAATGACCATCGTCACCATTCTGTCGCTGGCGACGGAACTGCTCCCGCAGGCGCGTGCGACCATGGTTGCGGCCTATTATGCGGCGGCGGGGCTCGGGCGCGTGGGCGGAGCGCTCCTGGGCGGGCCGATCTGGCTGGCGCTCGGCATCGTGGGAACGGGCGTAACGTCGGCCGTCGTTACGGCTCTGGCATTAGCCGCCCTGGTGTGGGGACTGAGAGACTGGCAAAAAGCTTAGCGCACGCCCGTCTGCGGGGGACTTTCCCAGGTAGCGCTTGAGGGTTTCCAGCACCAGCGTGGATTGCATTTCCTCGCGCCTCAGACCCTGCCAGTAGCCTTCGGAATGAAAAGCCTCCGGCAGATGGCGGCGGGCCCCGCCGTCGAGCTTTTCCGCGCGCAGGGCCAGCTGTTGGCGGTGGGATGTCATTTGGTCCCGCATCGCGGAATCCGAAAACCCCGCAATCTTCTGGCAGTCGATTTCAAAGGCCTTCACGGCAGGCAAACGCGGAGATTCCAGAACCTCCTTGAACGCCCGCGCGAATCGCATCATGCCCTGGTAAATGTGATCGTTCTGCACCATGTTGATGTTGGACCAGCCGGCCCGCAACCATTTGAAGCTGGCTGCGCGCACGACCGCCTGGTCCTGGCCGGCCTCGGTGTAAACGGAAATCCCGGCCGAGTCGTACATGTAAGACTTGACCCAGCCAAGGCCGGTGACGTTCAGGCCCGGCTCGCCGGAATAAAAATAGTTCCAGTCCTCGTCGTTTCCGACAATATAGCCCTTGCGACCGACGTCGGACACATCCGCTTGCTTGGAAATGGAAATCACGGACCGCCGCGTCCCGCTGTTGAATACGATCAGCGTCCGGTGAAGGTCATAGCGGTAATATCCCCCCGAAAATATGTCCGGCGTGTTTTCAACCGTCTCCAGTCCCCGAATCACCACCGGAGCGTCGTCTTTTCCGAGCAGTTCCCACAACCGGGGCAGATTCGTCCAGGGCTTCTCGGTCTGCTTCCAGGAGGTGCTGCGCAGCGAGGACGGGCTCGTGGTAAACCAGGGGATCGCCGGGTTGAAGGCATATTGCAGCACATCGGTCAGGCGGGTGCGCACGTCCACTTCATTGTAGCTGGAGGAGAATCCGTTGCCGGATTCGGCGGCATAGCGCATCCCGCTCTTCTTGGAACGGGTGACGAACTCCATGAACCCTGCAATCTGCTCCGGCTGGAAGGTTTCCTGGTTGCCGGAGCCGACCAGGCTCAGCAGATGCTCAGCTCCCGCAACGACCTCGGGCGGAAAGGGCGCCTCGTCCGCAGCCGGTAAGATACCCGGAAAGATGGCCAGCCACGCGACCAGCACCGCGAGCACGTGAAAATGATTGAACCGTCTATTCATAACGTTCTTCCCCCTGCGGGCCGGACCCGCCGCGCCGTTCGTTCTCTCCGCATGATGACGACGATGGTGTGAATCCATACCTGTGGAATAGATAGGCATTCGGCAGGCGGCATGCAAGCGGTTCGGCCCGGTTTGCAAATCCATCTTTTTGAGATTACCTTACCTCGCACGATTTGAAAACGGTTTTCCAAACGGGATCGGATTTCCGGCTGATGACGAAACGAGACTGCATCCAGATCATAGGCGCCCGCCAGCACAACCTCAAGAACCTGGACCTGGAAATTCCCTTGAACCGGATCACCGTCGTAACGGGCGTGAGCGGCTCCGGGAAATCATCGCTGGCGTTCGACACCCTGTACGCCGAGGGGCAGCGGCGCTATATCGAAACGTTCTCGCCCTACGCCCGCCAGTTCATGGACCGCATGAACCGACCCCAGGTGGACCGCATCGACGGCATCCCGCCGGCCATCGCCATCGACCGCAAGGACCCGGTGCGGACCTCGCGCTCCACGGTCGGCACCATGACCGAGATCACGGACTACGTGAAACTGCTCTATGCCCGCCTCGGACGGCTGCACTGCCGCTCCTGCGGCCGGCCGGTGGAGCCCGAGACGCCGGAGCACGTCTGGCGCCGGCTGCAAGGCCTGCCGGACGGCGCAGCGGTGATCATCACGTTTCCCTATCCTTTGAACGGAGCCGGTGTCGACGAACTGCGCGGGACGCTGATGCCGCTCGGCTTCGACCGCTTGTATCGCGACGGCCGCATCACGTCCATCGAGGAGTGGAATCCGGCGCCGGACGAAACCGAAATAGCCGTTGTGGCCGACCGGTGGCTTTTCCGGTCCGATGAAAAGAAGCGCGCCTTGGATTCGGTCGAGCTCGCCTTCCGTTTCGGCGGCGGGCGGCTCGATGTGTGGATGCCGCCGGCCGGCCACGCGGTCTTCAGCCGTCGGCTGGAATGTGCCGCCTGCCGGATCAACTACAGCACGCCGCTGCCCAATCTCTTCTCGTTCAACAGCCCCATCGGCGCCTGCGACGCCTGCCGCGGGTTCGGCCGCACCATCGGGATCGACCTGGATCTGATCATCCCCGACCGGTCGCTGTCCCTGGCGGACGGAGCCATCAAGCCGTTCGGCCGGAGATCGGACGGCCGCATGGAGTTCGACGACCTGGCGGCGTTCTGCCGCAAGCAGAAAATCCCGCTGGACCAGCCTTTCCGCGACCTCACGCCCGGCCAGCAGAAAGCGATCATCGCGGGCACGCCGTCCTACTACGGGATCGAGGGCTACTTCCGCTGGCTCGAAAACCGCACGTACAAAATGCATGTGCGAGTCTTCTTGTCGCGCTACCGCAGCTACGATGTCTGTACGCGCTGCCAGGGAACCCGCTTCAAGGACGAGCCCCGGCTCTACCGTCTGGACGGGTTGACCATCGCCGAGGTCTATGCGCTGAACGTGGATCAGGCCCTGGTCTTCTTCGACCGCCTGGTCGTGCCCGAAGCCGATGAGGCCGGCCGCATGGTCCGCGATGAGGTCCGCCGCCGGCTCACGTACCTGCGCGACGTGGGGCTGGGTTACCTGACCCTGGACCGGCAGTCCCGCACCCTTTCGGGCGGCGAAGTCCAACGGGTCGCCCTGACTTCGGCGCTGGGTTCGTCCCTGGTCAACTCCCTTTACGTCCTGGACGAGCCCAGCATCGGGCTGCACCCGCGCGACAACCACCGCCTCGTCCGCATCCTCAAAGGCTTGCGGGACCTCGCCAACACCGTCGTCGTGGTGGAACACGATCCCGAGATCATCCGTGAAAGCGACTTCATTCTGGACCTCGGGCCACAGGCCGGCGAGGACGGGGGCCGCTTGATGTACTTCGGGCCGACGGCCGAGGTGAACGGCTCCCTGACCGGCCAGTACCTGCGCGGCCTGCGCCGGATCCCCGTACCCGGGCAGCGGCGGGCTCCCAACGGTAACTGGCTCACCATCCGCGGCGCGGCCGAGAACAATCTGAAAGACATCGATGTGGGCATCCCGCTCGGTCTGCTGGTCTGCCTGACCGGCGTCTCCGGATCGGGCAAGTCGACCTTTGCGGAAGACGTTCTCTACCGGGCGGCCAAACGCGCCCTGGGGGATCCCGAAGGCCGCCCCGGCCGGCACCGGACCCTGGAGGGTCTTGAGCACATCGACGAAGTGGTGCTGGTGGATCAACGCGCCGTCGGCCGCACGCCCCGGGCCAATCCGCTCACCTATACCAAGGCCTTCGACCCCATCCGCAAACGGCTGGCGGAGACCGACGATGCCCGACGACGCAATTTCGGCCCGAGCCATTTCTCCTTCAACGTCGCCGGCGGCCGCTGCGAGACCTGCCGGGGCGAGGGGTTCGAAAAGGTTGAGATGCAGTTCCTCTCGGACGTCTATCTGCCCTGCCCGGATTGCAACGGCCGGCGGTTCCGGCCGGAGGTGCTGGAGGTAGCCTACCGCGGCCGGACCGTTGCCGACATCCTCGATCTGACCGTGGACCAGGCCTTAGCGTTCTTCGCGGAGGACAAGGCGGTGATCGCGGCCCTCCGGCCGCTGGCGGAAGTCGGCCTGGGCTACATGCGGCTCGGGCAGTCGCTCAGCACGATGTCCGGCGGAGAAGCCCAGCGCCTCAAACTTTCGCGTTACCTGCGAGCCGACGAGGGCGGCGCGGCGCGCAAGCTGTTCATCTTCGACGAACCCACTACCGGCCTGCACTTCGAGGACATCAAAACCCTCCTGGCCTGCCTGCGGCGTCTGGTCGAGGCCGGCCACACGGTGCTCGTGATCGAGCACAACATGGACGTGATCAAGACGGCCGATTGGGTGATCGACCTGGGCCCGGAAGGCGGAGATGCCGGCGGCGAGGTCATAGCGGCCGGACCGCCGGAGGCCATCGCCGCCGTCGAACGCTCGCATACCGGCCGGTTCCTGAAGGCTTATCTCACCGGCCGGGGCCGGCTGAAAAAAGCGACCCCGTCCGCCGAGCCGCGCATCGCCGAGGCGGCCGGCGGGTATCACGCCCGTCCGGCAGCGGGCGTGATCGAGCTGAGAGGCGCCCGCGAGCACAACCTGCAGAATATCAGCCTGACGTTGCCCCACCGGCAGCTGGTCGTCCTGACCGGGGTTTCCGGGTCGGGGAAATCCACCCTGGCCTTTGACATCCTTTTCGCCGAGGGACAGCGCCGCTATCTCGAGAGCCTGGCGCCCTATGTGCGCCAGTACATGAAAATCCTGGAACGCCCGGACGTCGATCTCGTCACCGGACTGGCGCCGACGGTCGCTATTGAGCAACGCATCAGCCATGCCAGCCGGCGTTCCACCGTGGCCACCCTGACCGAAACCTACCATTTCCTGCGGCTGCTCTACAGCAAGCTCGGCACGCCGCATTGCCCGGGCTGCGGCCGGCCGCTGGCCGCCCAAACCCAGGCGGTCATTGCCGAGCAGATCCGCCGCCGATACGGCCGGCGTTCGGCCAAACTGCTGGCGCTCAAGGTAATGGGCCGCAAGGGTTTTCACAAGGAGGTGCTCGATCGCGCCGTGAAAAACGGGTTCGGCGAGGCGCGGATCGACGGCCGGTTTACCCCGCTGACCGCCGGGATGGCCCTCCCCCGCTACCACGAACACACCATCGAACTGGTGATCGGAAGCCTTCCATCGCGCGCCGCGGAGGCGCTGATCGCCCGCGGCCTGGAGGAGGGTAAAGGCCACATCAGCCTCATCGACGTCCGCGGCCGCGAGGAAATCTTCAGCCTGCACGGCGTCTGCCCGGCCTGCGGCATCGGGCTGGAGCCGCTCGACCCGCGCTTGTTTTCCTTCAACAGCCGGCAGGGCGCCTGCCCGGCCTGCAACGGACTCGGCATGACCATCGCCGACGAAGCGGATGAAACGGTCGCAGATGCCCCGGTGTGCCGTTCGTGCGGCGGAAGCCGCCTCAAGCCCCAGGCGCTGGCGGTCCGGATCGGCGGCCGTTCCATCTGGGACCTGGTGCAGCGGCCCGCCGGCGAAGCGCAGCAGCTCATCCGCAGCTTGAAATTCCCCGCTCACCAGAAGCCCGTGGCCGAGCCCGTCGTCTCGGAGATCCTGTCCCGCCTGGCCCTTCTGAATCAGCTGGGGCTATCCTACCTCTCCCTGGGCCGCAGCGGCAACACCCTGTCCGGCGGCGAAGCCCAGCGCGTGCGCCTGGCCGCCCAGCTGGGATCCAACCTCACCGGGGTGTGCTACATCCTGGACGAACCCACCATCGGCCTGCACCCCCGGGACAACCACGTGCTGGTGGACGCCCTCAAGGCTCTGCGCGATCGCGGGAACACCATCCTGGTCGTCGAGCACGACGAAGAGACCATCCGGGCGGCCGACACCATCATCGACCTCGGCCCCGGCGCCGGCCGCGACGGCGGAAAGGTGGTGGCCGCCGGCACCCTGGCCGAAATCCGGCGCGAACCGCTGTCGGTGACCGGGGCCCTGATCGACGGCCACGAACGTCGCATCACCTCCCGGCTGCGCGCGGCGCGGGGCGTTCCGACGATCGGCCTGAGGGGCGCCGCCGCCAACAACCTGAAGGGGATCGACGTGGACTTCCCCCTGGCCCGGCTGATTGCGGTCACCGGGGTCTCCGGCTCGGGCAAGTCTTCCCTGCTCAAGGAGACCCTGTTCAAGGGCCTGCGCAACCGCCTGCTCGACCGGCAGGACACGGCCGGGGCCTGCCGCGACATCAGCGGGTGGAAGGCGGTCACGCGCGTGCTGGAGGTCGACCACAGCCCCATCGGCCGCACACCGCGATCGGTGCCCGCCTCGTACATCGGCTTTCTGGACGATATCCGCCGGCTGTTTGCCATGACGCCGGCCGCACGCGCCCGGGGCTACGGCCCGGGACGGTTTTCGTTCAACGTATCCGGCGGACGCTGCGAAGCCTGCAGCGGCCAGGGCCGGCCCAAGGTGGAGATGAGCTTCCTGCCGGACGTCTACGTGCCCTGCGAGGTCTGCGGCGGCGGCCGCTTCAACCTCGAGACCCTGGAGGTGCCGTACAAGGGCAAGACCATCGCCGATGTGCTAGCCATGACCTTTGCCGAAGCGGTGGTCTTTTTCAGCGCGGTTCCGCTCATTCGACGGGCGGTCCAGTTCGTGTGCGACGTGGGGCTGGGCTACTTGACACTGGGACAGCCGAGCCCGACGCTCTCCGGCGGCGAAGCCCAGCGCATCAAGCTGGCCGAGCAACTGGCCAAGCCGTCGAACGGGCGCACGTTTTACATTCTCGACGAACCCACCACGGGCCTGCATCTGGCCGATGTCCGGCGTCTGATCGACGTGCTCCAGGCCCTGGTGGACGCCGGCCACACGGTGGCCGTGATCGAGCACAACCTCGAAATCGTCAAGGAGGCCGACGTCGTCATCGACCTGGGCCCGGAGGGCGGGGCGGACGGCGGGCATCTCGTCGCGTGCGGCTCGCCGAAGGAGTTGTTGAAATGCGCCCGGATCTCCCATACGGCCCGGAGTCTGAAGCAGTATCTCTCTCATTTCAAAGAAAGAGCGTGACATGCCCAACCGCCTGGAACTCAAGCCGAACGAGTTGCGCCGGGTTTGTGAAGCGGTCGCCTTCAAATTCAAGGACACCTCGGAGCTGGCCCCTCTGGACGTGGTGATCGGCCAGGAGCGGGCGGTTCAGGCGATCGAGTTCGGCTTGAACATGCGCAGCCCCGGCTACAATATTTTCGTCACCGGTTCGGAGGGCACCGGCAAATCCACCATCGTCCGGGACCTGGCCACCCGCTACGCCAGGACCCAGGCGGCGCCGGACGACTGGTGCCTCGTCAACAACTTCCAGGACGAATTCCGGCCGCTTGCCATCGCGCTGCCGCCCGGCCGGGGGACCTCCTTCGCCAAGAGAATCCAGCGGATTGTCAACGATCTCAAGAAGGAGATCCCCAAGGCCTTCGATACCGAATCCCACCTGAAAAAAGTGGCCGAAATCAAAGCGCGGTTCAGCTCGCGGCAGCAGGCGATCTTCCAGAAGATCGAACGCTTCGCCGCGGAGCGCAGCCTGCACATCGATTCCTCCCAGAAGGACTACCCCGTCGTGCCGATCGTAGACGGCAAGATCCTGGCGGCGGAGGACTATCAGAAGCTCCCGGACGCGATGCGGGCCGACATCGATGCCAGGGTCGGGCAGATGCAGGCGGAGATCGAAGCATCCGGCCGCAAGATCGAGAAACTCACCCAGCAGCTTCACGCCGACATCGAACACGTCATGAACGAGGCCGTGATCGCGCTCGTAAAGAAACGCCTCGGACCGCTCCGCCTCGATTTCAGGGACCGCAGGCCGGTGCTGGCCTATCTGGACAACCTGCAGGCGGACATCGTCGAAAATTTCAACTTGTTCATGCCGGCCGAGAAGGGCGAGCCGCCGGCCGCCGGCGAGTGCCCGCAGCAGCCTCCGAAAGCGCTCTTTCAGAACTACCAGATCAACGTGCTGGTGCACCGTGAGCCGATGAAGGGGGCGCCCGTCATCTTCGAAAGCAACCCCACCTATTTCAACGTGTTCGGCCGCATCGAGAAACGCGCTTACATGGGCACGGTCAACACGGACTTTACCCTGGTGCAGGCCGGCGCCATGCTGAACGCCAACGGCGGCTACCTGATCATGGAGATCGAATCGCTGCTCATGCACCCCTACGTCTGGGAGGCCCTCAAGCGCGCCCTGCAGACCCAAAGCCTGTCCATCGAAGACGTTCCCGAGGAATCGGCCTTCGGCACCACCTCGCTGCGCCCGGCGCCGATCCCGCTCGAGGCCAAGGTCCTGCTGCTCGGCAGCTATGAGGCGTTCGAGTGGCTTCAAAACTTCGACGCCAAGTTCAACAAAATCTTCAAGGTCCGGGCCGACTTCGACCAGGAAGTGGCGCGCACCCCGGAAACGGTGCAGCTCTACGCCCGCTTCATCGCGCGGGTCTGCCGCGAGGAGAATCTGTTGCCGTTCAACCCGCGGGGCGTGGCGGCCATTGTCGAGTTCGGCGAAAAATACGTCTCCGACCAGAACAAGCTGTCCATCCGTTTCGGTCCGCTGTTGGGGGTGCTGAAGGAGGCGGATTACTGGGCGCGCAGCCAGAAAGCCCGGGTGATATCCGAACGGCACGTCGTCCGGGCGTTTCAGGAGCATCGCTTCCGCTACAGCCTCTATGAACAGAAAGTGCACGAGTCCTACCGTGACGGCACCATCATGATCGACGTCGAAGGTGCCGTGGTCGGACAGATCAACGGCCTGGCGGTCTACCAGATCGGCGAATACTCCTTCGGCCGGCCGGTGCGCATCACGGCCGAGACCTTCATGGGCAAGCCGGGCGTCATCAACATCGAGCGCGAGGCCGATCTGAGCGGCCGCACCCATGACAAGGGCGTATTGATCCTTTCAGGCTACCTCGGGCGCGTGTTCGCCCAGCATCATCCGCTCAGCCTCACCACCAGCATCACCTTCGAGCAGAGCTACGACGACATCGACGGGGACAGCGCCTCGGCCAGCGAGCTTTACGCCATCCTCTCGAGCCTCTCCGGCATCCCGATCCGCCAGGGCATCGCCGCCACCGGCTCGGTCAACCAGAAAGGGCAGATCCAGGCGATCGGCGGCGTCAACCAGAAGATCGAGGGGTTCTACGAGGTCTGCCGGGAGAAGGGCTTGACGGGCGAGCAGGGCGTGATCGTTCCCTGCTCCAACGTGCAGCACCTGATGCTGCGCCGGGATGTGATCGATGCCGTCAAGAAGAAGCAGTTTCACGTCTACCGGATTGCGACGGTGGCCGAGGGCATCGAGGTCCTGACCGGAATTCCCGCCGGGAAGGCGGATGCGGACGACCGTTTCCCGCCGGGAACGGTGTTCGGGGCCGTGCAGCAGAAGCTGAAGGCGTTTTTCGAACGCGCCTACCGCATGAAAAAAGAGCTTGATCTGAAAATGGAATAGGATGGAGCAGCTACCGATGAACGATCACCTGAAGAAAACCCTGGAACAGATCGGCGAAGACTTTCGCCAGGCCATATCGGAAGATTCGCGGCACTACTGCGAAGTCAGCATCGGCCGGAAGGCGGAACACCTCGGGTATTCTGACCTGAAACAGCAATTTCAAGACGTCTATGCCATCGTGCCGTTGAAGCGGCCGGCGGAGGGGATGAAGGTCCGCATCGACGGCCGCACCTTCGTCAACTACGCCCAATTCGACAGCGGCGTGGTGGTTCCGGGCTATATCGCGCAGAGGTCAGGCCTGCCCTGTAAACCCTACCGGGCGCAGGACAGTATGATTCTCAACTTCGCATGAACGGGAGCCACGGGCGCCGCTTTCGCTCCGATTGGACTGATGGATGCATACCGCTCGACCGATAAAGGTGGCCGCCTGGTGAACGCCATGGACGCCTGCGGGGGTCTGGCGCGGCGGCTGCTTGAATTCCAGCCGTCTGGCCGGGGGTGCGAGCGTCGGTCCGAAAAACCGCAAAAAATCCTGCACCTCCTGTCCCAGCAGCCCGGCAAGACCGGAAGCGGTGTGGCCTTGATGGCCATGGTGCGCTGTGGGACGTCGGCGGGT
Organism: Desulfobacterales bacterium; assembly: GCA_030834695.1. Lineage (GTDB taxonomy): Bacteria > Desulfobacterota > Desulfobacteria > Desulfobacterales > SpSt-501 > SpSt-501. The sequence goes on along the minus strand of JAUQXK010000111.1, from coordinate 6,810 downwards.
TATCGCCAGCGGGCGGTCATCGGTCTGCCCGATTCCGAACCCCTGCCGGACTTGCCGCCACTGGCGCCGGCCGATGTGTTTCCTGTTCGTTTCGACCGCCCGCCGGTTCCTTACCCGATTCCCGGCATGAGCGACATCATGCCCTACCCTTCCACCCGCTTCTCCACTTTCACTGTCGAAATGCTGGAAGGCTATCTTCAGGCCTTCGCGGCTGCGCTGGATAGCGCCACCGCTGATTTCCATCCGGACATTATCCAGTCCAACCACCTCTGGCTGCTGACCGCGTTGGCGCGGATCCTCTTCCCGGACACGCTCCTGTGCGCCTACAGCCACGGCACCGAGCTGCGCCAGCTGACGAACGCCGCCCAGCTCGCGCCCTTCGTCATGCCAGCCTGCTCCGCGGTGGATGGCGCGTTCGCCCTGCATGCGGACAACCGGAATAGAATCGCAACGGCATACGGGATTCCCGAGACGCGCATCCGCGTGGTCGGCGCCGGCTTCCGCGAGGACCTCTTCACCTGCGATCCGGCTTGCGCGCCAGCAGCCGACCGCGACGAGCTGGTCATCGCCTATGCCGGAAAAATCAGCGCACCCAAGGGCGTGCCCTGGCTGGTGGAGGCGATGCGAAACGTGCGGCCGCCCCGAGGCAAGCGCGTCAAGCTGCTGCTGGCCGGCTCGGCCGGCGACGCCGGTGCCGATGTCATCCGGCAACAGGCCGCTGACCTGGACAACGTCGTCTTTTTGGGGGCGCTGCCGCAGGAGCAACTGGCTGGCGTGCTTCAGGCTGCCGACGTTTTCGTCCTGCCGTCTTTTTACGAGGGGCTGCCGCTGGTCGTGATCGAGTCGCTGGCCTGCGGCTGCCGGGTGGTGGTGACCGACCTGCCGGGTATCGATTCCTGGATGCCGGAGGAGCTGTATTCGGAGGGCCTGGTGGAACGCGTGCCCCTGCCGCGGCTCATCGGCCCGGACACGCCCCAGGCGGAAGATCTGCCGGCCTTCGTCGAACGGCTGGCGGAATCCCTGAACCGCCAGCTCACCCGCAGCCTCGAATGTGGCCGACCGGCCGACACGCACGGCCGACTCAACCCGCTGACGTGGACAGGGGTTTTCGAGCGTGTGGAATCATCCTGGCGGGAGCTCATTGCATTTTGATGCAAAATTAAAGGGGTGTTCTTTTATCCTTTCCGGGGGGTGCCGGAAACATCGGGATAGATCCTCCATCCGTGTACATCGGACCGGGGCGGATGGCCGTGCCGTTGGAACGCTTAAAGGTAAATGGGTCGTCCTTGTCCGGCAGGAATAAGAAGTAGTCGTTCTTGACCCAGCGCACGTCCAGAGCACCGGTAAAATTTCCTTGAGGCGTTTCGCGGTACAGCGGGGTGGCGCAGCCGCTAAGGGCGGTGACGAGCAAGAGGAGGACCGGGAGGCGCATGATTCACTCTCCTGGGGCGGGGTAGTTAGGATTGAATTATATCGGGGACGGCCAAAGTTGGCAAGTTGGTGGAACGCCTGACGTGGGAAGGCGTGTCCGACGAGTAGAGTCGCCTTGGCGGAGCCTGATTGCGTGGTAAAAGGGTCAGAATCGGCTGAGCGTTTGAGCATCTCATCTTGAGATCTGATGGTTGATGCTGTAACGTCAAGCATTAGCTGTGGAGTTTTTCCGGAAGAAGCCATGCGTACCACTTTGGATATTGAAGGAGACGTCCTGATCGCCGCCAAGGAAATCGCTCGGCAGAAGGGCTCGACGCTCGGCAAGGTTCTTTCGGACCTGGCGCGACAGGCCTGTTGATGATCGGTGCTATAGAGCCACTGCGTGATCTCCGAAATGAAGCCAGTGGCGGATCGCCGAAATCGAGCTCTGACACAACCCGCGCCGAGCCGCACCCGTAACGGTCTGCCGCTTTTTCCGGTTCAGCCCAAGGCCGGCATCGTGACAATGGAATTCGTCAACCAGCTACGGGACGAAACGACGTGACGGGTTTTCTGCTGGATGTCAACGTGTTGATCGCGTTGAGTGACCCCATGCACGTTCACCACGAATCGACCCAGCGGCTCACGCCGGTGAATACGATATGAACTCCAGCAGCGATCCGTCCGGGTCGCGGAAGTAGATGCTGGTGCCCTGGCCGCGGGCGCCGAAGCGGGGAACCGGACCGAGCTCGACGGGCACACCGTGTGCTTCCAAATGGGCTTGCGCCTCCCGGATGGGACCCTGCCATTCGAAGCACAGGTCGCTACCGCCCGGTTGGACGGGGAGTTGAGCCAGGGGCGCCGGCCGAACGCCTGGCCCATGCAGGTTCAGCTGTTCAGCTCCGAAGCGGTAGACCCACCCGGCCCCGTTGGGCAGGATTTCCGCCCCCAGAACGCCGCGGTAGAAGGCATGGGAACGGTCCCAGTCCGATACATGGATCACGCAGTGATCGAGCTTAATCTTCGGCATCATTATCCCTCCGGCACGTCAACCGGTTTGCCTCCAGCCGAGGCGCGTTGCAGCAACTTCCATCGTCGCGTAGACAGCCTTGCTCCAGTCTCGCTATTTCACGCATCGCCTTTGCCTCTCTCCACGGCGATAACCTTGGCCGCGTGCTGCCAGAGGGCCTGGACGAAGGCGTCGACGTCTCGGCCCTCCACGCGCATGAAATACATGGCCCCCGGCTCGCGCGGGTAGCGCAGCAGCGCCCGCACCTTGCACCCGTGTGCGATGCTCAGCCCGACATAGTCGATTTCCCCTTCCTTCAGCTCCTGCGGTGCTTCGAAAATAATGCGACTGCCGCGAGCGGAGGAAAGCATTCCCCAGACGGCCTTGAATATGTCGGATTCGGTGATGATGCCCCTCAATCGACCTGCCTCGACCACCGGAATCCCTCCGATTTTGTGCTTGAGCATCAGCTGAACCGCGGCCTCCAGATGATCGCTCGGATGGACGGTCACGACCTCGCGGGCCATGACCGTCTCTACCGGGATCTGCAGGCCTTCTTCTCCGGCCAGGGTGGAAATCTGACCGAGCGTTCCCGGCAGAATCCGCAGCAGATCGCGCTCGCTCACGATCCCGACCAACCGGTCGCCCATCAGGACCGGTGCACGCCGGACGCCGGCCTCCCTGAACCTCCGATACGCCTCCCGGCAAGTGGTGTCGGGGGTCAACGTGGCGACCTCTTCGGACATGAAATGCCGTATCAACATGGTACGGGGCTCCTCGATCATGAGGTCAAAGCGGCCGATGGCGCCCACAAGGGTTTTGCGAGCGTTCGGCTCTGCGTGTAAAATGGAGGGTTTTGTGATAGATAGTAGCACAGGCAATGCATCATGGCCAGATGGGGGGCGTCCCGGCATGAAAACTCGTCCAGGTGAACCGGCATCTACGGTTGCCGTTTTTTTCACGGGCGGCACCATCACGATGCGGCCCCAGGCCGGCCAGCGCGGGGTGGTCCCCAGCGACGAGGTCGACCGTTTGTTCGCCGAACTGGCACCGCACCTGCACCAGGTGCAATTCAGGCCGGTGCTCTGGTCCAACCTGCCGAGCCCGCACATGACCCCGGAACACATGTTCCGGCTTGCCCGGGACGTGGACAAGGCTCTGGCCGTGCCGTCGGTGATCGGTGCGGTGGTCATTCACGGCACCGACGTACTGGTCGAGTCCGCTTACATGGCCGACCTGACGCTGCGTTCCTGCAAACCGGTGGTCTACACGGGCTCCATGCGCTATTACAGCGAAACGGGGTTTGACGGGATCCGCAACCTGCTGAACGGGGTTCGGGCCTGCGTGCTGCCGCTTCCGCCGGATACCGGCGTGGTGCTGCTGATGACGGACCGAATTTTCAGCGCCCGGGAAGTGATCAAAATCAACTCGCTCAACATCGACGCCTTCGAAGCCCCCGAGAGCGGACCTGTCGCCTACGTAGCCGGCGAAGACGTCCGGCTGACCCGGGGCTCGTCTCCGGCGGCGGACATCGAGCGCCCGCTGATACGGACCAAACGGATCGAGTCGAAGGTGGCCATGATCTCATGCTACACGGGCATGGACGGGACCCTGATCGACCACCTCCTGCGCCAGGAGATGGCCGGATTGGTGCTCGAGGGTTTCGGGGCCGGCAACGTGCCGCCGGGAGTGGTTCCCGCCGTGGAGCGGGCGATCGCCCGAGGAACCCCGGTGGTTCTGACCACCCGCTGCCCCGAGGGCGGCGTCTGGCCGATGTATGCCTATGCCGGGGGCGGCGCCGACCTGGTCAAAAAGGGAGTCATTTTAGGCGGCCGGCTCTCGGGTCCCAAGGCCCGCATCCTGCTGATGACGGCGCTGGGGGCCACCCGAAGCATTGCGAGGATCAGGCAAATTTTCAGGAGAAACTGCTAACGGGAAGAAACCATGAAACGAACGCTGATCAAAAACCTGCTGAACAGCGCTGCGGCGCTCAACCGCGTCCGGGTCAGCGGCTGGGTGCGCACCCGTCGCGACTCCAAGGGGTTCTCCTTCTTGGAAGTGAACGACGGCTCCTGCCTCAAAAACCTGCAGGTGATCGTGGAGGAAACCGGTCCGGCCTTCGGCCAGCTCGCAGCCGTGACGACCGGCGCCGCTGTGGAGATCGACGGGGCGCTGGTGGAATCGCCCGGTGCGGGTCAAAAATGGGAGGTCAGGGCCATCGGATTGCGGCTGCTGGGCGGCGCGGACCCGGAAACCTTCCCGCTTCAGAAGAAGCGGCATACCGACGAATTCCTGCGCACGATCGCCCACCTGCGGCCACGGACCAATAAATACGGCGCCATGTTCCGCATCCGCTCCGAGGCCGCCTTCGCCGTTCATCGCTTTTTCAGGGAACGCGGTTTTCATTACCTCCACAGTCCGATCCTCACGGGGTCCGACTGCGAAGGCGCCGGTGAGATGTTTCGCGTGACGACCCTGCCGCTCCATCCACCCGCGTCGCCCGAAGGGGATGGCCCGTTTGCCGACGATTTCTTCGGCAAGGAAGCCAGCCTCACCGTATCCGGCCAGCTCGAAGCCGAGTTGTTCGCCAGCGCCCTGGGTAGCGTGTACACCTTCGGCCCGACCTTCCGCGCCGAAAACTCCAACACCCCGCGGCACGCCGCCGAGTTCTGGATGATCGAACCCGAGATGGCGTTTGCCGATCTCAGCGACAACATGGACCTCGCCGAGGACTTGGTGAAGGCCCTGACCGTCCATGTGTTGGAGAACTGCCGCGAAGACCTCGATCTGTTCGCCAAATTCGTTGACAAGCAATTAATGGCGAGTCTGGAAACCATTGCCGCCCAACCCTATGAGCGCCTGCCCTATGCCGACGCCGTCGACATTCTGAAGACGTCGGGGCGCGCCTTCGAGTTCCCGGTCGATTTCGGCGCCGACCTGCAAACCGAGCACGAACGCTTCCTCTGTGAAGAGCACTTCAAGAAACCGGTCATCGTCTACAACTATCCCCGGGAGATCAAGGCGTTCTACATGCGCCTGAACGATGACGATCGGACCGTCGCCGCCATGGATCTCCTGGTTCCCCGGGTGGGTGAACTCGTGGGCGGCAGCCAGCGTGAGGAGCGTTACGACGTGCTCGAACGACGGATCCTCGAGAACGGCATGAAGCTCGAAAGCTACTGGTGGTATCTCGACATCCGCCGGTTCGGTTCGGTGCCGCATGCCGGCTTCGGGCTGGGCTTCGAGCGGTTTCTCATGATGGCGACCGGCGTGACCAACATCCGCGACGTCATCCCGTTTCCGCGCACCCCCAAGCATCTGGAGTTCTGACGACTTATTATTCTCCGGCAACAAAGTATGTTCAAAGCGGCCATGTCGCTCATCGGCGGGGCGGGTTTTCGGCCGCAGCGCGCCGCAACCAATTTTGCAGGCGCATAAGGATGTCGGAGCGAACAGCCAATGAAAAAAACGAAGCCGTACGGGAATACGTTGAAAGAGCAGTACCGCGCCAGCGCGCGGGATCGGATCACGGCCTTCCTGCTGGCCGACGGCGCCATGCGCGGGGCCGTGCTTAACGGTACGCGCATGATCAACGAGATGCGCGCCAACCACGAGTTGGGGATCCTGGAAACATTGGTGCTGGGCCGCGCGTATCTAGGGATCGCGCTGATGGCCGCCGGCCTGAAAGGCGACGATCGCGTGGCCATGCAGATCAACTGCTCCGGGCCGATCAAGGGACTCAGCGTGGAGGCGAACGCTTTCGGTGAGGTCCGGGGCTACCTGAAGCAGGTCCCGATCCCCGTCGATAAGCCGATGGAAGATTTCGATCTCTCGCGGTTCTTCGGCGCCGGGGTCCTTTCGGTGACGAAACATCTCCAAAGCGCCAAACAGCCGTTCACCGGCCAGGTCGAACTGCGCCACGGCAACATCGCTCAGGACCTGACGCATTACTACCTGGCGTCGGAGCAAATCCCCACCGCATTCAATTTGAGCATCAAATTCGACCGGGCGGGAGAAGCCACCGGGGCGGGCGCTCTCTTCCTGCAGGCGCTGCCGGGCGCCGGAGACGGGTTGGCCGCCGAGCTGGAAACACGCGTCCTGAACTTTCCGTCGCTGGGGGCGGTGTTCTCCGGCGAACAAACACCCGAAGCCCTGGTGCTGGAAGCATTCGCCGACTACGCGCCGCAAATCCTATCCGACCACCGGGTGGAGTTCATGTGCCACTGCAGCCACGAGCGCCTTCACCGCCTGCTCACCTTGCTGCCGATCCAGGACTTGAAGGACCTGCGGGACAACGGACCTTTTCCCATCCAGATGCGTTGTCACAACTGCAACACACCCTACGAATTCAGCCGGGAAGAGATTCAAGAGATATATGGCAGCCGGTATCC
>JAUQXK010000110.1 GCA_030834695.1 Desulfobacterales bacterium | reverse complement strand
CTGGAAAGCCGCTCCCACATTCTAGTCAAAAATCATTTTTTTGCGGGAGCGGCTTTCCAGCCGCGATTCCTTTTACACCACCCAGCGGCAATACCAGAATGGGTAATCGTGAAAATCTTCGGCTAAACAGGCTCTGACCGGGTTGTGAAGCATGTAGAGAACTACCCCCTTCAGGTCTTCGTCTTTGCGAATGGCGTGCTCGTGATATTGATCTTGCCAAAAGGCGCCTTTCTTGTTGAGCAAGGTGTTGATCTGTCTGGCGGTATACCCTTTCAAGCTCTGTATCAGCCGAGACAGTTCTACGTTTTTCAGCGTCGCTATGAAATGCAGATGATCCGGCATCACGACGGCAGCGTCAAGACGCATTCTGTTGGATTTTTCGAGCCACTTGAGGGCGGAAAGAACAATGTTGGCAGCTTCCGGATCGGTCAAGAGCGAGGTACGACCCCGGACCGCCGTGGAAATAAAATATGGTTGATTTCCGATCGATGTCCGGCCTTTTCTAAGACAGTGCGAAGCCCCTGTCATGATATCCCTCGCATCGCGGCTGGAAAGCCGCTCCCACAAAAAATAAAAAAATTCGAGTGGAAGCCTTTAGTGGCGAACTTTTTGAATCATGGCGTTAAAATGATTATTCCAGTTGACGGACGCTCCCATCGTTAACCTTCTTATTCCTTTGTGGGATCGGCTTTCCAGCCGCGATTCTCTGATTGCGGCATCTTGCCGAGATCAAGTCTTCTGCTCCCTGAAAAACTTGAACAGGAACTCCCCGTCCGCCGGCGAAAGGTCGAACTTGACGCTGGCTTCCTCGACCAGCTTCGTCAGTTTTCCCTGGGGGTTGCTCTGCCGCTCCTCCGAGATCCATTTGACCGCTTTTCTCAAATCTTCGCCTTGAGGCATGATGGTCGGCATGATAAAGACTCCAGTGTTAAGTTTTACATTTTAAGTTTTAGGGATTTGATGAGCCCGTGGATCATCGAGGATATGCTCTTTAATTCGGTGGACAGTTCTTTTTGGATCTGTTCCTGAACCACATCGGTCTTGCAGGCGATATACACTTGCGTGCGAAGCTCAGCCGCCGATCCCTTGGCGATATGCAGAAAGCGCATGAATTCGACGGCCGAATCCCTTTCGGCGCCTTCGGCTATGTTGGAGGCAATCGAGACTGCAGCCCGGGTCATTTGATCCTTCAGCCCGAAATCCCGGCAATTCCTTAATACCTCATAAACACGGACTGCAAGCCGGCACGCTCTTTGCCAAACCTCCAAGTCTTCAAATGAAGAATAGCCCATTTCCTTCCCTTAAAACTTAACACGTAAAACTTAAAACGGGTCTTTTTTTAAAAAGACCCTTAGCCTGTTCGAAATGATGCGCCACCCTTAAAATCGACTCCTCGCCGAAATGCGTCCCCAGCAGCTGCAGCCCGATGGGAAGCCCGGCGGCGGAGAAGCCGCAAGGGACCGACAAGGCGGGGATTCCAGCCAGATTGGCCGAAATGGTGAAGATGTCCGAAAGATACATGGTAAGCGGATCGTCGATCTTTTCGCCGATCCGGAAGGCGGGAGTAGGGGCCGTCGGGCAGGCGATGACATCGCAGACTTCGAAGGCTTTCTTGAAGTCCTCGACGATGAGGGTGCGCACCTGCGACGCCTTGCCGTAATAGGCGTCGTAATATCCGGCCGACAGACAATACGTACCGATGATAATCCGGCGCTGGACCTCGGCACCGAACCCCTGTGAGCGCGTCCGGCGGTACATGTGAATGAGGTCTGCGCCATCGTCGGCCCTGAAGCCGTATTTCACGCCGTCATAACGGGCGAGGTTGGAGCTCGCCTCGCAGGGAGCGATCACGTAGTAGACGGCCACGGCATATTTCGTATGCGGCAGCGAGATATCCACGCACTCGGCCCCCAGGGATTTCAGGGTGCGCACGGCGCCCTCCACCGCTGCGAGCACTTCCGGGTCGAGGCCTTCCGAAGCGGCGTATTCACGAGGAATCCCGATCCGGGCGCCTTTGATGCCCACCCCGAGCGCGGCCGTGTAATCCGGCACCGCGAGCGGCACCGACGTGGAATCGGCCGGATCGTGGCCGGCGATTCCCTTCAACACCAGCGCGGCGTCGGCCACGCTGCGGGTGAGCGGTCCGATCTGATCGAGCGATGAGGCGTAGGCCACGAGGCCGTAGCGCGAAACGCGTCCGTAGGTCGGCTTGATTCCGACCACGCCGCAGTGCGAAGCCGGCTGCCGGATCGAGCCGCCGGTGTCCGAGCCCAGTGCGCCCAGACACATGCCCGCCGCCACCGCGGCCGCCGAACCGCCGCTGGACCCTCCGGGTATACGGGTGAGGTCCCAGGGGTTGCGCGTAATTTTGAACCCCGAGTTTTCCGTGGAAGACCCCATGGCGAACTCGTCCATGTTGAGTTTGCCGACGATCACCGCTCCTGCGCGTTTGAGTCGGGAGACAACCGTGGCGTCGTAGGGGGGAATGAACGAGCTTAAGATTTTCGAGCCGCAGGTGGTCCGGACTCCCCGGGTGCAGATGACATCCTTGAGTGCAACCGGAATGCCGTTCAGAGGGCCGCATTGGCCGGCGGCAATCGAACGGTCGGCAGCGGCCGCCTGCGCAAGGGCCTCCTCGGCGGTAACGGTGAGGAAAGCGTCGATCCGGCCCTCCGCCGCCGCAATCCGATCCAGCACCGCTTGGGTCAACTCGCGGGAGGTGATTTCCTTGTTTTTAAGAAGCCGGTGGGCTTCCTCGATGCTAAGGTCATACAACGTCACGGCGATGAAATCCTTTTTCGATTTTAAAGCTTTCAACTTATAGCCGACGCTGTAGGCGTCGGCTCAACCCACCACCTTCGGCACTAAAAAATTCCCGTCCTCCTGCTGGGGAGCGTTGGCGAGCGATTCCTCCCGCGGCAGGTGCTGATTCTCAACATCATCGCGAAACGCGTTGGTCAGTGCCAGTGCATGCGACGTCGGCCGGACCCCTGCCGTGTCAACCTGCTTGAGCTGATCCACGTATGCCAGGATGTCCCCGATCTGGCCCGCGAACCTTTCGACGGCCGACTCGCCGATCTCCAGGCGGGCCAGGTGGGCGACGTGTAAGACTTCTTCTTTTGTTATTTTCATAATAGAACGAGACCATCCGCTTTTAGAGTTTGACCTGATGAGACTTAGATGGCAGTTTTAAGTTTTAAGTGTCAAGTTTTAAGTGAAGGATAATGACCTGTTTGATTTGATAAAGAAGGAGTCCCCTGCTTAACACTTAAAACCTGAAACTTAAAACGACCCCGGGATAGCGGGGTGAGACTATTTCGGTACGACATTCGGCGTAAATCCGTCCTTTTGGAGCCGCTCCATCGTGCTGCGGGCAAATTCTTTGGAGGGGAATTCCCCCATGCGCACCCGGTACCATGTGCCCTTGTCCGGGATGGCGATGGGTTCGAGGTAGGCGGCATATCCCCGCTGGCGCAGCTTTTCCGCAAGCTGCCGAGCCTCTTCTTCGCTTTTTACCGCCGCGACCTGAACCGTTAAAGGCTTGCCGGCTGTCGGCGGCGCGATAGACGGAGCGGGCGTCGGGGGAGGTGCAGGCGTCGGCGGCGCAGCCGGTTTTTCCGCCTTTGCGGCTGCCGTCGCTCCCGCAGGCTTCGTTGCCGAGAGTTCGGGCCGGGCGGCGGGCGGCGGCGGAAGGGTCGGCAACTCGGCGTCTTCCCTGTTCTTTGGGAGGGATTCGTAGAAGCCGAGATCGGTTTTGTTCTTCATTTCGGAAGGCTGGGGTCGAGGGCCGCTTTTGGGGGCCGGCTGCGCCGATTTTTGCAGAGACTCCAGCGTCCGCTTGAGTTGGTCGAGATCAAACCCTACGGGTGCCGTGCCCCGGCCGACCATCACACCCACCCCGAACATCCAGCCTGAGATGATGAAAACCACGACCACCCACCCGGCGACAGCCTTGCGGGAGAGTGCGATGAAGGGTTTTTTGTCCGGATCTTTATCAGATGGTTTGGCCATGCACGGATGCTCTTAGCGCTGATGTGGTCATTAATCATTAGAAGCTTTCCTGAACCAAGTCAAGACGGTTTGGCGGAGCGGGGCGGCGGTTTTCAGGTCTTTTATCTTGACTTTGCTGTAAGTTTTGTTTTAGGTATCCCCTCAACAGCGGGCCGAAGCCCGTATCTTTAGACCACTTAAAAAATTAGACAACTTACAGCCACGAAGGTTGGGCGTCATGGAGACGCCGGAAACCCGTGGCTTTTTTTTTGGCATTTTTTGACTTCGTCAAAAAATCAAAAAGGGGGAAACGATGAAAAAGAATTATGCAACGCTGGTGGCAATGGTGGCGGTTTTGTTGGTTTCGGGGCCGGCCTTCGCTCATTTCGGAATGCTGATCCCTTCGCAGGCCACGGTATCCAAGGCCGACCCCAAAACGGTGGACCTCCAGATCTCGTTTTCACATCCGATGGAGATGGTCGGCATGGACATGGCCAAACCCAAGGCCTTTGGGGTAATGGCCGGCGGCTCGAAGGCGGACCTTTTAGGCACTCTGAAGCCGATCCAGGTGATGAGCAAGGCGGCGTGGTCCTCGCAGTTCAACTTCAAGAAGCCCGGCGTATACATCTTCCACATGGAGCCGGAACCATACTGGGAACCGGCCGAAGACTGCTTCATCGTGCACTACACCAAGGTCGTCGTGCCCGCCTTCGGCGATGAAGAGGGCTGGGACAAGGAAGTCGGCCATAAAATCGAGATCGTCCCGCTGACCCGTCCCTTCGGGCTCTATGCCGGCAACGTCTTCCAAGGGGTCGTCATGCTGGACGGCAAGAAAATGCCTTATGCCGAGGTAGAGGTCGAGTTCTACAACAAGGATGAAAAAGCGGAAGCCCCGACCGAGTACATGGTCACTCAGGTCGTCAAGTCCGACCGCAACGGGGTGTTCACCTATGCCGCGCCCAAGGCCGGCTGGTGGGGCTTTGCGGCCCTGGCCACGGCCGATTCCAAGATGAAGAAGGACGGCAAGGAAAAAGCGGTCGAAATCGGTGGAGTGATCTGGGTGTATTTTCATGATTGGCAAATGAAGAAGTAGCGAGAAAAACCGGACATCAGGAAACGGAGGATGATTATGAAAAAATGTTGGATAGTTTTGTGCGCGCTGCTCTTCATCGCCGGTACGGGCGGCCGAGCTCTGGCCGACAACGCGGGGATCATGAAGGAGATCCAAGCGCTCAAGGAACGGATCGAGGAGCTCGAGGAGAAGCTCGAGGAGCAGGAGGCGCTGGCCAAGCGGCAGGCGGCCAAGACCGAGGCGGGCATCGAGGAAAAGATCGGCGAGGCCCTGGAAGAGCGCTTCGGCACGCTGGAGATCCACGGGGGTGCGATCCTGTACTACCAGGACAGCCGGACTGACGAGCTCAACGGCGAGAAGGCTGACAGCCCCAGCGGGGCCGGTTTCACGGCCGATCTCGAGCTCACCTGGAAGCCGGCCCTGCCGGTGGCCGAGGACGGGGAGTTCTACGTGCGCATCCATGCCGGCAACGGCACGGGTGCGGACCGCACCGGCGGCGGGAGCATCAAGCCGGCGGACGTGCTGCTGGGCAACCTGAATACGATCGCCGACGACAACTCCGACGAAAATGACGACACCGGGCTGCGGCTACTGGAAGCCCATTATACCCATCACTTCTTCGATAAGAAGTTGAGCATCACCGCCGGCAAGGTCGGCCAACTGGCATTTCTGGACGACAATGCCTTTGCCAACGACGAGGGCGTGCAGTTTGTTGGCAAACC
>JAUQXK010000109.1 GCA_030834695.1 Desulfobacterales bacterium | reverse complement strand
CGGATCTAACGATTTCAATAAGTTATCCTAATTTGAGGAAGTTAGGAAACTCGGGAGTTATGACTCGGAACGAACTGCTTTGGGTTCACCTGATATAGGCGTCAGGGTTGTTTCTTCAAGGCCGGCGAGCGTTGCTTGCGTTGGAAAGACTCGATTTCGCGGAAAGTGACGATCTGTCGGCCTCGGTACTTCGTATACGCGTCGATGAATTGCTGCGTATCCGCATAGGGACCCGCGATATGGCCGGGGCGCTTTGAGTCGGCGAAGAAATAATGTTTCCCATCCCGCTTGAAGGACGCCAGCCAGTGCATGCGCAGCGTGTTGCCGGATATCTGGACCGGCTCAAACTCGATCATCAGGTAATTCGGCTTCGAATCCGGGTCGATTTGCCGGAGGGCCTCGACGGCAAATCGCGACAGGTCGACACATATGCCTGAAGGATCATCGAAGAAATCCTGCGGTTCGTATATGGCCACTTGGCCGGACCCGGTTCGCTGGGTCTCGGACATCGCCATCGCCCGCGGCAGATCATAACGGAACCTGGCGCCGATCCAGGCATTGACGTCCTCCGGAGTTCGCCACACCTGCAGTGCCTCTTGATAGGACGCCGCATTCTGGAAGGATAAAATCTGATTTCTCCGAGCTTCCGGCGCATCCGAATTCGGATCGGCGACCTCGGGAAGGCTGCTGCATGCGGCCAAGAGGGCCGAGAGAATGAGTACAAGCAGTCTGGACATGCAACGTTCCGGGAGTCCCTTACAGTAATCTTGGGATGGAGCTCAATTGAACACGCTAAGAACTCTATAACCTTCCGCTATGCAAAATCAAACATAATTCCGGAGCGGTCCTTTCCCTCTGCCATTCAGCCATTCGAAACCGCGTCAGGCGGACGCCTGGACAGCGTGTATCCCGCCTAAAGTTTTCCCCGCTCTGACCGAATAAATTATCAAGACATCGTATCAACCAGTTTCTTTGTTTGGATGAACCGATCGCCCTTCTGCTTTTCGCTAAAAGATGATTCCGGCGAGTTCGTTGGCGCCCTGGTGAATCTAGTAAAGGTTGAGTTCTTCACCGGTGCCGTCACGGATGCAAAAACGGGGCAAACGGGCTACCCCTATGTCGTGAACGCGGCCGGCATGATCATCATCCATCCGAAGAAAGAATTCATCAACAATGAGGACATCGGCAAGATTCCCGAAATGGCTGATATTTTCGAGGCCATCGGGTCAACAAAAAAGGGCGTTGCAACCTACCGTTTCAAGGGTGTCGACAAGATCGCGGGATTTGCTTTTGCCGAACTGACGGACTGGTCGCTTGTGGTCACCCAGAACGAAGATGAGTTTCTGGCAGCCTCGCATGCGATCCGCAACGCCATTGCGATCATCGGTGGGATTTTCCTATCGTTAACCAATCTGCCTTTCTCCGACGGCCTCGGGAAAAAGGCCAAGGGGCTTCTCAAGAAAGCAGCTCCTGCCAAGAAGAAGGCCCAGACGGATCCCGAGCAGATGAACCCGTTGGCGAGCGCGGACGAACTGGAAAACTTTTAACCTGGCCGCCGAGGTACCAGTCAGAACCGCAGCGAACCAAGTCCGGGCAGGGCATTGGTTCGCTGCTAAATCATAATAGACGGAGATCAGAAGATGGCACAATCAGCGGAGTTCGGTGAAAAGATCGCCGGGAAATATCTCACCTTTGCGCTGGCAAAGGAGCAGTACGGCATCCGGATCATGAAGATCAAGGAGATCATCGGCCTGATGCCAATCACCTTCGTGCCCCAGACCCCCGGGCATGTGAAGGGGGTGATCAACCTGCGCGGCAAAGTGATCCCGGTGGTGGACCTGCGGCTGCGCTTCGGACTGGAGGAGGCGGGCTACACCGAGCGCACCTGCATCATCGTGGTGGAAGCGCAGGTGGCCTCCTCGGGCACCGTGCCGATCGGCATCGTGGTGGACGGGGTCTCGGAAGTGTTGAACATCCGGGCCGAGGAGATCGAGGAGGCGCCCGCCTTTGGGGGCAGCCTCAGCACGGACTACATCCTGGGCATGGCCAAAAGCGGGGAAGGGGTTAAAATCCTGCTCGACATCGACCGCGTGCTGTATGAGGAAAACACTGCCACCATCCAGCTCGCGGCCTAGCATAACGAGGCAATCGCTTGACGTGATTAGCTGGTTGAGGGATTATTCAAGGAATAGCCAGCAAGCAACCGCCGTGCGATATGAAAGAAGGCATCCGGCACATCAACCTCGGAGCAGAATTCGACACGCCCGAGCGGTGCTCAATCATCGAGCTATCCAATACGCCGGATGATCCGGAAGTGTCGATCGCCCGCGTGCGCGTCGCGCCCAGCGTCGCCACACGCTGGCATCGGCTGGTCGGGACGGCGGAGCGCTACGTTATTCTCGACGGGAGGGGTCGCATGGAGGTCGGCGATCTTTCCCCGCACGACGTGAATGCCGGCGACATCGTGCTCATACCCCCATCATGCCGCCAGCGAATCACCAACATCGGCCAAAGGGATTTGATATTTCTCGCCATCTGCACCCCGCGGTTCAGGCAAGCGGTATACGAAGATCTTGAATAAAGACGCTTTCCAGATCCTCTCCTTCACCGCAGCGCCAACCATGCTTGGCCGTGACAAGTCGCTGCCGGGGTAGTTTGTTATAGGCGCCATCGTGGGTGCGCGGTTAATTATTAGCCTCTCCGGTCAGTCCAGCTCCGGCAGTGCCTTGATGTAGTCGATCGCATGCGCGGCGATCTTGGTTTTTATCAGATCCCGAACATTCGCAAGCACGTGGGTGTTGATCGTCACTTTGCCGGAGTAGTGCTTCAGGGACGTCTCGCTGGATTTGAACTTGAAGAAGAGCACCTGCGTGAGCGTGGCCTTCGCCTCGATCCCGAAGGCCATCAAGGAAACAAGGAACTGGTCGTCTTCCCCCTGTTCGGCGAGCGTGACTTGAAACCGGGCGGTCTGCGCGGATTGGCTTTCGCGATTGAAGATGGCCAGCCACGAGCTGTCCGCGGACAAAGACTTCAAGGCATCCAGGGTTGCCTGGACGACCGCCAGCGTGGTAGCGGCCGGCCCGAGTAGACTGGCGGCGACCTTCATGATGGCCTCATGTGCCTGAAAATTGTCGCTGGTCTCGGAGTATGTGGCGAAGCCGCGATCCTGAACGGACCAACCGATGTTGGTCAATACGTCGAAATAGGCGTTGTACCAATCGTAGACCCGGCCTGGGTCGCTGACCTGCTTCTTCGCGGCCAGCTGGGCCAACAGGGAAGAATTGACGATGTCTTCCCGTCGCTCCGGCGTCACGCCCTTCACAAACGATACGATGTCCGATCCCACCACCGCCGCCTGGTTCTTGACCTGATCGAAGTTGAGCTCGACCGTGCCGGCCGCCCTGGGCCTGCGGCGAAGCCGATCATCCAGATTCAGCGAGCTGACGTAACGCCGTGCCTGATCCGGGGAAATGTTTTTCATGCGGAGGACCTCCCTGTGAAAGTGAAGGTTTTTTTAACGGCGAACAGCCTATGGTAAAAGCTAAAAAGGACTCAGGACAATTTCTGGTCATATTAATCTGCATTCCGGCCATCGGCAAGAGCATTCTTATTTCATAATGATCTTGAAGCGTTAGGAATATCGTGCTATTGCTCAAACAACCATCGCCCAAATGCCGTGGCGTCCGCGGGTTTCACGTCACGGCCGAATCCCATGAAGTCTTCGGAGGTTCAAGCCGTTGTTCAAGTTCATCCACGCCGCCGACATTCACCTGGACAGCCCGCTTTTAAAGCTCGATGCTTACGAGGGTGCGCCGGCGGCGGAAATCCGCGGAGCCACGCGGCGCGCGTTCGAAAACCTGGTCCGAACGGCCGTCGAGGAGGCGGTCGCTTTCGTCGTGATCGCCGGTGATCTTTTCGACGGCGATTGGAAGGACTACAACACCGGGCTGTATCTGGTCTCGCAGATGTCCAAGCTGCGTGAAGCCGGGATCCCGGTCTTTGTGGTGGCCGGCAACCACGATGCCGCGAGCACCATCACCCGGTCCCTGCGCCTGCCCGAAAATGTTCACTTCTTCCCTGCGGACCGGCCGGACACGTTCGGCTTGGATCGCCTCGGCGTCGTCCTTCACGGCCGGAGCTTCGGCACGCCGGCCGTCAAGGCCGACCTGGCGCAGTCCTACCCGCCGGCCGCAGCCGGTTGCTTCAACATCGGCGTGCTGCACACGTGCGCGACCGGCCGTGAGGGCCACGAGCCCTATGCCCCCTGCACCCTTGAGACGCTGCAGGCGAAAGGCTACGACTATTGGGCCCTCGGCCACGTGCACCGCCGCGAGGTCCTGCTCGGCGATCCGCCGGTGGTCTTCGCCGGCAACACGCAGGGCCGCCATGCACGAGAAACCGGTCCCAAGGGCTGTTTTCTGGTAACGGTCGATGACGCCGGCCGGCCGAACCTCGATTTCAAGCCCCTCGATGTGGTGCGCTGGGAGGCCGCGGCCGTGGACGCGTCCGGGACCGAGAGCGGTTACGACCTGCTCGACCGCTTCCGCGAAGACCTTTTGAAGCGTCTGGAACGGGCTCCGGACTTGCTCACCGTGCTGCGTGTGACGGTGGCGGGCGAAACGACCGTCCACGACGAGATCTTGTCCGATCCCGAACGCTGGATGCATGAGCTTCGCGCGGCGGCCGTGGATGAAGCCGGTGAACGGATCTGGATCGAAAAGGTCGTTTTTAACATCCGGCCGCCCGCCGGCGTCAAAAAGCCGGAGGGCGGCGTGGGCGAGCTGCTGGACCTGATCGACGAGCTTTCCGCAGCCCCGGAACTTCTGAGCAGTCTTTCCGCCGAACTGGTCGATCTCAGCAAGAAGCTGCCGCGCGAATTCAAGGAGGCATCCGAAACCTGGCGGTTGGACGACCCATGCCGGCTCAAAAAACTGCTTGCGGAGGCGAAACCGCTGTTGTTGCGACGGCTGTTGCAGGACCGAAGGAACCCGTGAAAATCCTCTCTCTCGATCTCATTGCTTTCGGGCCCTTCACGGAAACCGCTATCGATCTCAGCGCTGGAAGCGAAGGCCTGCACATGATCTACGGTGCGAACGAGGCCGGCAAGAGCTCGGCTTTGCGCGCATTGCGGCAGCTGCTCTACGGCATCCCGGAGCGCTCGACGGACGATTTCGTGCACCCGTTTTCCAAGATGCGGGTCGGAGGCAGATTGCGGTCCGCGAATGGAGAGGTCCTGGAAATCGTGCGCCGCAAAGGCCGCGCCAAAACCCTGCGGGCTGCCGACGACCAGACCGCTATCGCGGACTCCGCGCTCGAAGCTTTTTTGAACGGGGTCGACGCCGGCTTCTTCGCCGCGATGTTCGGAATCGGCTACGAGGACCTCGTTGCCGGCGGACGCGAAATCCTTCGAGGCGGCGGCGAGCTGGGCCGGCTTATCTTCGCAGCCGGCTCCGGGGTGGCCGATCTGGGGTCGGTTCTCGAAGGCCTGCAGGCCGAGGCCGACGTGCTCTTCCGGCCGGCCGGCCAGAAGCAGAAGATCAACGAGGCCGTCGGCCGACTCAAACAGCGCCGAAGCGAACTCAAGGAGGCTCAGCTTTCAGGGCAGGAGTGGGCGGGGCACGACCAGGCACTGAGCACAGCCCTTCACGCCAAAGGCGGGGTCGAGGCGAAACTTGCCGAAGTCCAGCGCACTCTGAGTCGCCTGCAGCGCTTTGCAGAAGCACTCCCTGTCATCGCCGATCGTCGCGAGACTCTGACAGCGTTGAAGAGCCTATCCGATGCGGTGTTGTTGCCCGTGGGGTTTGGCGAGCGCCGTACCGACGCCTTGACGCGGCTTCGCGTAGCCCAAAACGAGCAAGGCCTGGCAGGGGAGAATCTCACAGCAATTAAAAAGTCGCTCGCCGAGTTGGATGATCCTTCCGTGCTGCTGCGCCATGCCGATGCGATCGAAAGCCTCTACCAGGATCTGGGCAGTCAGCGTAAAGCCGCCAAGGACCGCATCGCGCTCGAGAGCCGCCGCAACACACTGCGCACAGAGGCTCGACAGGTACTGCGCAGTTTGCGGGAGGATGTGGCGATCGAGGATGCCGATAAGCTGCGGATCAAGAAGCCGGAAGCCGTCCGCATCCAAGAACTCGGGGCTGAGTATGAGCGCGTCGTGACGCGCATCGACGCCATCCGGGAGAAAATCCCCGAACAGGAGCAGGCCATTGCATCGGTGGAAGCCCGCTTGGAGGCAATTCCACGGCCGCAGCCGGTCGACGATCTCCGGCGCCGGCTGGCGGAAGCCGGGGAGGTGCTGCCGCTCGAAAAACAGCTTGCTTCCCTGCACCCGCTGGTGCGGAGTCTTCTGCAAGCCTGCACGCAATCTAAAGCGCATCTCGGGCTGAATGCGACATCTTTGTCGGACGTCAGTCGATCGGCCGCGCCGTCGATTGAGACCGTGAGGGTCTTTGAGGACCGCGGGGATAGCCTGGACCGCCTGCTTGCGTCGTTGACGGAAGAGGTTCGCAAAACCGAGATCGATCTTGCCGAGACAGAGCGGCGACTGGACGAGTCCCGGCTCGCCCAGGAAGTGCCGGCCGAGGCTGATCTCGCGACAGCCCGTGAAACACGCAACCGGGGGTGGCGCCTGATCCGGCGAAAGCTTCAAGGCGAGGCCCTGGAAGCGGTGGCGGTCGACGAGTTCCGTGCATCCTACCCAGGTGCGGGTTCGCTGCCCGACGCATTTGAGGCCAGCCTTCGCAGAGCGGACGAGACCGCGGACCGGCTGCGGCGCGAAGCTGAGCGCGTGGCCGTCAAGGCACGTCTTCTATCCGACCGGACGGCGTTGCAGGCCCGGCTCGTGAAACTCGGAGATGAAATTGCGGCGGTCCGAGCTGAAAAAGAAGCGATGACGGCTGAGTGGGTCGGGATATGGCAGTCGCTTTCAATTGCGCCGCGCACGCCGCGCGAGATGCGGCAGTGGCTATCGGATTTCAGTGTCCTGGTCGACAGGGCCGGCGACGTTTTGAAGCGCGAAGCGGAGGCGGCCGAGTTAAGGCAGGCGATTGACAGTTGCCGCGAGGCCCTGAGGCTTTGTCTGCAGGCGCTCTCCGTTCCCGTTGACGACGAAAAGGCCTTGAGCACCTTGGTCCAACATGCACGCCGTGTCATCGAGAATGAAGACGGCCTGCGGCGGCAGGCAGAGGGGCTTGCAGGCGAACGGGAGCGCCTGGTCGGAGAGCTCGACTCGGCAAAAACGCGCCTCAGAATTCTCGAAGAGGACCAGTGCCGCTGGCAGAGGCAGTGGGAGGAGGCCGTCCGGCCGCTGGGGCTGGGAGCCGGCACCCGGCCGGCCGAGGCCAACGCCGTGATGGAGGAGCTCAAGAGCTTTTTCGACAAGCTGAGGGAGGTCGAGGTGTTGCGGCAACGGGTTGCCGGGATCGACCGCGATGCAGGGGCGTTCAGCAGCAGTGTGGCGGCGTTGACATGCGCGGTTGCGCCGGATCTGGCCGGACATCCGGTGGAGGAGACGACTGCCGAACTACAGCGCAGGCTCACCGCCGCCCGGGAGGTGCTGTCCAAGCGCCAGGCGCTGCAAAAGCAGTTCGACCAGGAGCAGGCCAGGCTCAGGAAGGCAGACGGCGCCAGCGCTGAGATCGAAATCCTTCTGGGAGTTATGTGCACCGAGGCCAGGTGCAAGCGTGCTGAAGATCTGCCTGAGGCAGAGAGGCGCTCGTTCCAGCGAAGACAACTCGAAGAGCAGCTCGGGAAGGACGAAAAACGTCTTATCCTTCTCTGTGGCGGTTCTGCACTGGAAGCCTTTATAAACGAGGTGGCGGCGGTGGACCCCGACGGAATTAGGGGGGACATTGAGCGGCTGAAGGAGGAGATCGGGCGGCTCACGGCTGAAAAGTCTTTACTCGACCAGACCATCGGCAGCGCACGCACGGAACTCGGCCGCATGAACGGCGGAGACGAAGCGGCGCTGATCGCCGGGGAGATCCAGTCCATCCTGGGCGGGATCGAACGGGACGTCGAGCATTATACACGGCTCAGGATCGCCGGCCGCGTGCTAACGCTGGCCATGGAGCGTTTCCGCGAGAAGAGCCAGGGGCCGATCCTGAGAAAGGCATCGGAGCTTTTCAATCGGATCACCTGCGGCTCGTTCGAAGGCCTGCGGGCGGACCATGGCCCCGACGGCCATCCGGTGCTCGTGGGGGTTCGCAACCAGGGCAAAGAAGCCATAGCGGTCGAGGGCATGAGCGACGGCACGGCCGATCAGCTCTACCTCGCCCTGCGCCTGGCCGGCCTCGAACACTATCTCGATGCGAACGAACCCATGCCGTTCATCGTCGACGACATCCTGATCAAGTTCGACAACGCCCGCGCGACCGCCGCCCTGCAGGTTCTTGCAGAACTCTCCGGAAGAACCCAGGTGATCTTCTTCACCCACCATCGGCATCTGGTGGAGCTGGCAGTGAAGGACCTGCCCGGATCGATTCTGGTCGAGCACCACCTCGAATAAACAGGCCCGAAGAACGCCCGTGCCAGTGAAACGGCCTATTGCTCCGGCGATAAAATATGTTCAATGCGGTCATATCACTCATCGGCTGAGAGTGTGCCCGTGCAATTGCCGGAGTAACCAGCACTGCGGGTTCATGATCCGGAGAATCAACTCGGGTTTTTCTACAGGAGCGCTGATGCAGCCCACCACGGTCGAACAGGTTTCGCGTCGAATCTGTGCATGGCGGCTCGAGGACATACCGGATGCCGCCCTGGATCAGGCGGCTTGGTGCCTATTGGATCTGCTGGGCGCGGCCATGGCGGGGTGCGAACAAAAATCCGCGCGTTCGGCCCGCCGTTTTGCAGGCCGGTTTTTCCCGAGCGGTCCTGCAACCGTTTGGTTTTCTCGCGATCGCCTGTCTGCGCCGGGTGCGGCTTTTTGCAATGCGGTTGCCGCCAGCGCCTTGGATCTGGACGACGGGCACCGGGCGGCCGGCGGGCATCCGGGCGCAGCCCTCGTTCCCGCGGCGATCGCCGTGGCCCAATCCATCCATTCAAGCGGCCGAGAGGTGCTGGCGGCTCTGGTGATCGGTTACGAAACCGCGGTGCGGGCGGCCGCCGCGCGCCATCCGTCCACCCTGGACACGTTCTCGACCGGACGCTGGTGCGGGTACGGTGCGGCCGCCATCCGCTGCTGGCTGGAGGGCCGGGGTCCGGAGGTGCTCGCGCATGGCATGGCGATCAGCGGGATTCATGCGCCGCTGCAATCGGCTTCGGCTTACAGCCGATTCGGGCATCACACCAAGGAGGGCATCCCCTGGGGGACCTTTACCGGCCTGGCCGCCGTTGATCTGGCCGCTGATGGCTTTGCCGGGCCATTGGACATCTGGGACCATGCCGACTATTACGATCCGCAGGCCATCTTGCAGGGCTTCGGCGAAGATTGGGCCATTTTTAAAACCTATTTCAAGGCATATGCCTGCTGCCGCTGGCTGCATGCCGCCCTGGATGCCTGGCAGGATCTCATCGGGCAGGGGCTTTGCGCCGGAGAGACGGAGCGGGTGGATGTCTTTACCTTCCAACGCGCCGTCGAGCTCAACAATCTGCCGGACCCCGCCACACTTGAGCAGGCCCAGTTTTCACTGCCGTTCTGCCTGGCGGCGCTGGCATTGAAAGGTCCTCACGCGCTATTGCCCCTGTCAGCCGATCTCTTGGGCCGGCCGGAGCTTGAGGCCTTCGCGCGAAAGGTCGGCCTGCATCCCGAACCGGCGATGGAAGCAGAGTTCCCGGCCCGCGCCGGGGCGCGCCTGGTGGTCCGCACGCGCAAGCGAACTTTCTCCAGGGAAGTGCTTCATCCGCGGGGAGACCCTGGAAACGCATTTTCGGCCGAAGACCTGACGGCCAAATTTCACAGACTGGCCGGTATGCGCGCGGACCGCACCCAGGCGGAGGCCGTCCTGCAAGCGGTTTTGGAGTTGAAAAATGCGGGGGTAAGAGAACTGGCAACCGCGTTGCAGGCGCTCGAAGACGACTGACCTGACCACACGGCGCCGCGCACCCGGAAACGAACCGTATCAAGACTGCGCCACGCGGCGGGGCATCATTTTGCCAGCCACCGCCCGACGGCGAAAACCGATGACCCGGTCAGGAAAAGAAGGAGCGTCGGAATAAGCAACAGACGGTAAGTTCGGCCCATTTCAGCCTGATAATACTGCATGGTCATGGATAGGCAGGCGTGCATCGGAGACAGGAGGTGCGCACAGATGCCGCTGGCCAACGCCAGCATCACGTAATAGACGTTCAGGCCGTCGGTCGGCATGAAAGGGACCAGGACCGGGAAGCTCAGCCCTACAAACGCCGTGGTGTAGCCGGTGATGAACGCGATGAGGGCAGGCAGGACCACCACCAGCACCACCGTCGGTATCCCCATGCCGGCCAATTCCCGGGCCATGTCGCCCATCGCCTCCGTCGACAAAAGGATTTCCTTGAAGAGCATGATTCCCCAGATTAGAAACGCGAGCTCGACGCTGAGGTGCTGCCGGGCGAGGCGTACAAGACGGTCGATCGGGATGCGGCTGAAAAGGATCATGCCCGTCGTGACCACGGCCATGGGGTAGAGCAGGTGGATCTCCAGGCCGACCGTCAGCAGAATCACCAGAAAGAACGGCAGCAGATTCAAAATGAATTTCCACACGTGCTTCCAGGGTTCCGTCCGGGATTCGGCGAGACCGCTCGGCGTTGACCCCGCCACCCCCTTGAAGCCGAAGACCGCGCCCGCTGCAATCGCCATCAACGTCAGGGGGATGCCGACCGCCGCCAGCTCCGCCACGGGGACGCCGGCGATACTGGCGGTCAGAAATACCGCCGGAAAGGTCGGCAGCGTATATTCCCACACGTGGCGGAACCAGAAGTTCAAGAAGGTGCGGCGTTCAGCGGACAGCCGCAGTTCATCGGAGGCTTCGGCCACCAGCGGGGCCGACAGCATGGCGCCGCCCACCACCGGAAGAAGGCCGATGACGGCGGGAATGACGGCCACCGTAAAGCGGGCGTCACGGATGACACGGCTCAAGGCCGAGATCGCCCGGTGCATCGCCCCGTTTTCTTTGAGCACGGCACTGAAGAGCAGCACCAGCTGCAGGGCAAGCACCAGTTTCAGGTTTTCGAGGCTCAGGAAGGCGCCCCGTACCCCGGCGGTGAGTTTCGTCAAGGAAAGCTGGAACAGAAGACCGAGGACGAGGGCGCTGGCGATCAGGGTGATGCTCAGGGGCACCCTGCATCGAATCATCACGATGATGACGGCGATGATCAGGGCGATTTTCAGGATTTCAACCATGTTCAGGGTCTCTACGATCGGATCCACTCAGGTATCGGATGGCGACAACCGTCAGCTCGACTTCGCCCGCCGGTCGTTTCCAGGCGACCGTGTCCCCCACCCGGGCCTCGGATAGGGCCATTGCCAAAGGCGAGACCCAGCTGATCTTCCTCTGGGATGCGTCCGCTTCGTCCTCACCGACAATAGCAAAGGTCATGCGCTGGCCTTCGGAGGTTTCCACTTCGACCCGCGCGCCGAAATGAACCTCGTCCTCCGGCTGGCCGATCGGGTTCACCAGGACCGCCCGCCGGATCCGCTCTTCGTAGTAGCGCAGGTCACGGTCGACGATGCGCATCTGCTTTTTGCCTTCCGCCGTCGTCGAGCCGGCCAGAGCGTTGCGACGGGCGCGCAGTGCGTTGCGGTGGTCGACCAGTTGCTGCAATCCGCCCGGCGTCACATAGTTCACGTGCGGACTGTGCACCCGCTCCGGAAGCTCTTCGATGACCTGGTCGCCGTCAGGTTCTTTTACAAAGGCGCGGCTCATTCGGCTCTCTCTATAAGTGCAGCCGCCGGCCGTCCCCGGGCTGCGGTCGACCGCCGGCGTGTTTTCGGATCGTATCGAATTCTCACGAAACATGTAAGTCTTTTTTTCTTGGCGAAGCGGTGGATAGACCCTCGCAGACCGACGACCGGCCTTCTTCAATGGACAACTTGTGAAATCGCGAGAGGCCGGGTAGAATCAGAAAAAATCAATCCATCATTCGAATAGAACCCTGTAATCTTTACAAAGAGGCGCCAGGGCGCCAACGGAAAGGAGACTGGCATGAGTTTTCAACTTGGACCCAGACGCGGCGTTTACATCGATATCGAGCAGGAGATTCGGCAACAGCGGCTGGCCGCAGGAAACCTGACCCATTTTGAACAACTCGACCTGATGTATCGTTCCCTGTGCGCCATGCTGTATAACTATGTCCCGATGTCCGGGCATCCCGGCGGGTCGATCTCTTCGGGCCGCCTGGTGGCCGGGATCGTCTTCGACACGTTGGACTATGACCCCTCCCATCCGGATCGGGAGGACGCCGATGTCATCTCCTATGGGGCAGGGCACAAGACCCTCGGACTTTACGCCATGTGGGCGCTGCGCAATGAAGTAATGCGCATCGGAGCCCCCGATCTTCTCCCCGAATTTGAAAAACACCAGCTGCGGCTGGAGGATCTGCTCGGTTTCCGGCGCAACCCTCTGGCGAAGACCCCGCTCTTCCTGAAATTCCGGACCAAGGCGTTAGACGGCCATCCGACCCCGGCCACCCCGTTTCTGCGCCTGGCCACCGGAGCGTCGGGGGTCGGGGTTGCGGCATCACTGGGTCTGGCCTTCGGCGCGATGGATTATTACGGCAGCAACGCGCCGCGGGTTCATATCATCGAAGGGGAAGGCGGGATGACACCCGGGCGGGTCGGTGAGGCCATGGCCGCCGCTGGAACGGCCTGTCTCAAAAACGCGATCCTGCATGTAGACTGGAACCAGGCCTCCATCGATTCCAACCGGGTTTGCCGGGACGGGGACTCCCCGGGCGACTACGTCCAGTGGAATCCGGTCGAGTTCGCCCTGCTGCACGACTGGAACGCCATCCTGGTCCCGGACGGCATGAATTTCGAACAGGTCATCGCCGCCCAGCGACGGGCCGGAACCATGCCCAACGATCAGCCGACCGCCATCGTCTATCGCACTCAGAAAGGGTGGCAGTACGGCATAGAGGGCCGTGCGTCGCACGGAGCCGGCCACAGCCTGTGTGCAGACGGATTTTTCAAGGCGGTCGCGCCCTTCATGACGCCGACCGGTGCAACCCTTCCGCGCTGCGAAAGCGCCAATCAGCGCTGCCGAAACGGCCGATCAGCGGAAATTCTCGAAGAATGCTTTTGGGAAGCCTTGACGGTGATCCGCGGCGCGCTCGAAAACAACACCCCCCTGGTGGCCGTGCTGGCGCAGCGGTTGCGCGAGGCGCGGCGACGGCTGGACGAGCGGTCCCGTCGTCCCCGTCCGCAGGCGCCGGCGGTTGAGGCCGTTTTCGATCTGGCCGCAGCAACCAAAGGCCGCATACCGCCCGAGCTGGTCTTGGCACCGGGCAAGCCGGCCACCCTGAGAGGCGAGCTCGGCCGCGTCCTTCAGCATTATAATCGCGCCAGCCAGGGCTCCGTGCTGACGGCATCCGCCGATTTGTACGGTTCCACCAGCGTCAACACCATCGGCCAGGGATTTGCGCAAGGTTGGTACAACGCCGCCTCGAATCCGAACTCCCGGATGCTGGTTACCGGCGGAATCTGCGAAGACGCCATGAGCGGCATCCTGGCCGGCCTTTCAGCCTACGGGCGGCATCTGGGGGTCGGATCTTCCTACGGCGCTTTCATCGCCGGCCTCGGGCATGTCGCCGCCCGCCTGCACGCCATCGGCAATCAGGCCCGACAGGCCGTTTTTCAGGAGCCTTACCGGCCCTTCGTCCTGGTGTGTGCGCACGCGGGCGTCAAGACCGGCGAGGACGGCCCCACGCATGCCGACCCCCAGGCGTTGCAGCTTCTGCAGGGAAACTTTCCCCTCGGCACCATGATCACGCTCACGCCCTGGGACCCCCAGGAGATCTGGACCCTCGTGTCCACAGCGCTGGCGCAACGCCCGGCGGTGATTGCACCCTTCGTCACCCGGCCTTCGGAAACGGTTCTGGATCGGCCGGCGTTGGGTCTGGCGCCGGCCACCTCCGCGGCGACGGGCGTGTATCTCCTGCGCCGGGCGGAGGGGAAGCGCGACGGCACCCTGGTGCTCCAAGGCAGTGACGTCGGCTATGCATTTATTGAGCAAACACTACCGCTTCTAAAAGACAAAGGAATCGATCTGGATGTGTTCTATGTCGCCAGCGCGGAGCTTTTCGATCTCCTGCCCGCCGCAGAGCGGGAAAGGATCTATCCCGAGGCGTGCGCACAGGAAGCCATGGGGATCACCGGGTTCACGCTCCCGACGATGGAGCGCTGGGTCTGCTCCGGCCGCGGCCGGAAGATGACCCTGCACCCCTTCCGCAAAGGCCATTTCCTCGGCAGCGGCCAAGCCGACCAGGTTCTGGCGGAGGCCGGGCTGGATGGGGAGAGCCAGTTCCAGGCCATTCGACGCTACCTGGAGCAGGTTTAAAGAAACAGCCGATGCCCGAAGAAGGCGCACAAGCCGACGGCGATGGTCGCCAGTAGATTCCGGGTGCGGATTCCGGCGGCCGTGGTCACGAGTGCGGCAACCAGATAGGGATTGGAAAGCGACAGGTGCCAATCCCCCTTCGGCAATAAAACAGCGGGCAGGATGATGGCGGTCAGGACGGCCGGAGGAATGAACTTAAGCGAGGCTTCGATCCAGGGGGCCATGCGAATGCGGTCCGCCAGCGCAAACAGAAAATAGCGGATACCGAAGGTAACGGCCGTCATTCCCGCGATCAGCATGCATTCGTCGGCCGTCATTGCGGAAGCGCTCCTTTCGTCTTTTTCAGGTTACGCTCGGCCATGAAGCCGGCAGCGATTCCCACGAACGCGGAAACGACGATCCCCAGCTTGTAGGGCAGCGTCAATGTCAGCAGCGATGCCGCCCCGGCCGTCAAAATACAGACCGCCATGGGAATGGTTTTGACGAAGGGGATGATCATGCCGATGAAGGTGACCGGCATGGCCACGTCCAGCCCCCATTCCGAAGCATTGGGGATCTTTGTCCCAAGCATCAATCCGCTCCAGCACCAGAACTGCCAGTTCAGATACATGGCGACCGACGAGCCGAGCTGATACCAGTGCTTTTCGGTCGAACCATCCGCTTGTTGAAACCGGTGCACCGTCACGGCGAAGGTTTCGTCCGTCAGCCAGAACGCCAGCGGGATGCGCCATTTCTGGGAGAGATTTTTCAAGTACGGCAGCAGCGTGGCGCTGTAGAGCATGTGGCGCAGATTGACGATCAGCGTCGTTAGAACGATGATCGCAACCGGCGTACGGGCCGCCACCAATCCCACCGCGATAAACTGCGAGGAACCCGCGAAGACAAAGGCCGACATGGCCATGGCCGCCGCTAAGGACAATCCCGACGTCACGGCCACCGCACCGTAAATCAATCCGAACGGGAAGGCGCCCAGCAACAGCGGCAACGTATCCCGCACGCCTCGGATGAATTCCTGTCTTCGCAGCGACAACGGCACCCCCTTCCGAACGCAGTGGCTTGTGCCGAATGATGCCGCCGGCACATCTACCGTCTATAACCAGAAAAGAAAGCCCGGCGTTGACCCGTCAAGCTTTTGCTTAGCGGATATCCATTTTTTTATAGCGCAATTTGCGGTCTGCTCCAATCCCAATGATTTGAATGGACATCCTGCTGGATCCGGGGGACTCATGCGGCATTTAAGCACGCCTTTCAGCAGTGATCGGCATCCAATTTGCATAAAAATACCCGCAGCCCGTAAACCAACTCCGCATTCTTGATACCGGCGGATGCGCTGAAGCTATCTTCTTCCGAATTACCTGTTTCAAGGGGGTCTATGAAAAAACGTATCGGCGATATCTTGATTGAGATGGGATTTCTGGGCCAGGACCAGCTCAAAATGGCCTTGATGGAGACCCAGAAGACCGGCGTCATGCTCGGAGACGTGCTGCGGCGACTGGACTGGGTAACCGAGGAAGATCTGCAGATGGCCATTGCAGTTCAGAGTGGCGCCCAGATCCTGGATACCGAAACGGTGGCGGTCGATCAAAGTCTGGCCGCGAGAATCCCGATCGAAATCGTCAACGAGCACGGCATGTTCCCGTTTGCGATCGAGGACGGCGCCCTCAACGTGGCCTGCAGCAACCCATTCGATGTGATTGCGCGGGACAAACTGGAGCGTTTGACCGGCTGCCGGGTCAAAACCTTTATCGCGCGCCGGTCCTGGATCGCCAGTGCGACCGATCTCTATTACAAGACGGCCCAGAACATCGACCGGGAGATCGAAGCGATCACGTATTCAGGCAACGGCCAGAGTGTCTTCAAAGACGACCAGATCGTGACGCTGTCCGATTTGCTCATTGAAAAAGGAAACATGCTCGGAGCCAGCGACATTCATGTGGTGCCGGATAGCAATCTGGTTCGCATCTATTATCGCATCGATGGGGTGCTGCACCAAAAGCATCTGTTCGCGCGGCCTTTCCTGCAGCCGCTGTTGACACGCTATAAAATTATGGCGGACATGGACATCTCCAACCCGAACATCCCGCATGACGGCCGCATCCGGTTCAAGGGCCGGGTAGGGGAGTTCGACATTCGTGTGTCCACGTTCCCCACTCAGCTGGGCGAAACCGTTGTGATGCGGCTGTTGATCCATAACAAGCTGGCCAAGGATTTGAGAGACTTGGGTTTTGAAAACGAAGACTTGGCGCGCTTCAAAACCGCCATTAAACGACCGCATGGGCTGATCCTGACGACCGGTCCGACCGGATCCGGCAAGACCACCACGCTGTATTGCGCGCTGATGACGGTGAACAGCCCCAGTATCAACTCCATGACCGTCGAAGACCCCATCGAATACGGCATTCCGACCGTTCGGCAGACCGCCGTCAATCCAAAGGCCGGATTGACGTTCGGCAATGCCCTGCGGTCGGCTTTGCGACAAGACCCGGATGTTATTCTGGTGGGCGAGATCCGCGACCGGGAAACCGCTGATTTGGCGTTGCAGGCTTCGTTGACCGGACATCTCGTACTGTCCACACTGCACACCAACGATGCGGCCTCGGCGATTAGCCGTCTGCTCGACATCGGTGTGAACGCAGGGATTCTCGCCTCGGCGCTATCATTGGTGGTCGCCCAGCGCCTGGTGCGCCTGCTTTGCCCCAAATGTGCGTTGCGCCAGCCGATCCAGGCGGACGTTTTGAAGCTGTTCCAGAACAAGGGGATCGCGGCACCGACGGAAACCGCCCATGCGACCGGCTGCGACGGCTGCTACAACTCGGGCTATCGCGGGCGGAGCGGCGTTTATGAGGTCATTCAGATCGATCGTGCGATCGCCGGCCTTATTTTTTCAGGAGCGTTGAACGAGGATATCAAAGATGCCGCCGTCCAAGCCGGCACGCATCCCATGTTCAAGCAGGCCTTAAAAAAAGTGGCCCAGCATGCGACCTCTATCGAAGAAGTTTCCAGGGTGATTGCCGATTATGAGTAGCTACCATTACAAAGCGATCGACGATTCCGGCCGTGTGGTGAAAGGCCAATTAGCGGCGTTCAATGAAGCGGATGTCGAGCAGGAATTGAAGCAACGCGGCCTTTTCCTGATTGAGAGCGCGGTTCAGCGTGAAAGCCTGGGAGCCAAATGGTTCGGCCGTCGGCATATCCAGACCAAAATGCTGATCGAGTTCTACTATCGGTTCGCCCAAACCCTTGAAATCGGGCTACCCCTGTTATCCAGCCTGGGAGAAATCGGACATTCGCTGCCCTGCCGGGCATTGAAAAGCATCGTCGGTGAAGTGCAATTCGCAGTCGAAAGCGGCAGCAGCCTGCATGAGGCCATGCATCGCTATCCTCGGGCGTTCCAACCGCTGGACCTGGCGATGGTCAGCATGGGCGAGAAGAGCGGCGTGCTGCCGAAGTGTCTCAGAGACCTGGCAGCCTATCATGAGTGGAAGGCCGAAATCCGAGCGATTTTCAAGAAGGCCCTGCTGTACCCCGCATTCATCAGCACCGCGATTGCTGCAGTGATCGCCGTTTGGGTCGGCTATGTCCTGCCGCAGATGGTCAAGGTGTTGTCGGAATTGGGAGCCCCTCTG
Source organism: Desulfobacterales bacterium (assembly GCA_030834695.1). Classification (GTDB taxonomy): domain Bacteria; phylum Desulfobacterota; class Desulfobacteria; order Desulfobacterales; family SpSt-501; genus SpSt-501. Next base: position 27,572 of record JAUQXK010000109.1, on the reverse strand, counting down.
CCTTGGGTGACGACCACCCTTCTCGAAGCAAGCACATTTTTAAAGACAGAATGGACATGGTTGTTAAGTGGCACGGTGCTTGGCGTCGGCGCTTTTTGCTTATATCAACGGACGGAGTCTGGCCGGCTGGCGCTTCACCGACATCTTTTATCATTTCCGGTTCTCGGCAGCATTGCCCGCAATATGGCCCTGACACGTCTGTGTCATAATTTTGCCACCATGCTCTCTACGGGAATGACCATCAAAGCCATTTTCAAAATCCTGTCCCATCGAGCCTTGGGCAACCGTTATTTGGAGGACCGCTTGGCGGCAGCTCACCAGGAGATCGAACGAGGCGAATCGATTGCAGGTGGTTTCGAAAAGGCCGGGGGGTTTCCGTCGCTCTTGCTGGGAGCCATCCGCAACGGGGAAACCACCGGAACCATCGATGAGTCGTTCAAGCGTATGGGCGAATATTATGATCGTGAAGTCAAGCGCGCCACGCAGGTCCTGGTGAATGCCATAGAGCCTATCGCTATTTTTGCGCTGGGCGGAGTTTTCGGCATCATCGTGCTGTCGATCCTGTTGCCGCTTTACGACGTGATGGGGGATCTGGGCAAAACTTATTAAGCCGTCGGCAGCATCATCAGGGAAGCGTGATGGTTAGGCCCCGGCCGGCAAGTGCGATGGGGGTAGGGGGATTCGATGCTATCGGCGTGGCACATCCGCCGGAGCTGCTGCATAAAACCAGAAGACTGCCCGAAAGAACGGTGTACACGGCGGAATTGCCACCCGCCAGGCTCCCCAGATCCGATCCCTGGTTGACATCGTGAACATAGACGACCGAGCCGCTGTGGTTGTTGACGGCCAGTGATAAATACTCGCAAAGGCTGCTGTAAAGCTCGTTGCCGCCCAAATAGTCGACTAGATCATCAAACCCGGCCACCGGCGGATGGCGAAGGTAGTTCGGAGTTCCATCGGTATTGTCGCCCTGATGGGTTCCGGCCGCCAGGTCGTCAAAAACATTACCGTCTCCATCCGCATCCATGGGACCGGCGCTGACCAGGACCGCAGCGATGGGGAACGATGCCGCCGCCCCGTCGGCATCCACCACCAGCGGCGTTCCGGCCAATCCCGTGCGCAGCGCGGAACACGCCGATGTTCGGTTGACGCCCAAATTCGGGTTGATCGCATATCGCAGAGGCCTTTTGTAAGCATCAGTCGGTGCCGTCAGCAAGGTCCGGTAGGGCAGGGTGCCGCTGGCGGTCCCGTTGTTCTCAAGACCGTCGCCGTCGCTGTCCGCATAGGGCAAACGCCCGGTCCGCTCGGCAAAGACGATCAGGCTGGTGTGGGTGTCCTTCAGGTAGGAAAGAGCTTCGTTGCGCGCCTTGCGCTCGGTCAGCACGCGCATCAAGGAGACGCCGCTGCCGGCCAACAAGCCGATAATGACCATCACGACGGCGATCTCAAGCAGTGTGAATCCGCGTTGGTTGGCGCGAATCCTGATACTCAGCCTGATGGGTGGATTCATTCTGTTTCACCGGGCATCAGCATCCGCCGCAACGCAGGCGTCAGAAAAGCATGTATAAAACAGCCACGTTCGTTCCGTTCGTATAAGCTGCGCTTCCGGAAATCGATCCGGTTTGCCAGTTGCCGTCATCGTATTTCGTGTCGATTTCAAGGCAGACATCGGCCGGCAGGTTGTTAAACAAAAGGTAGTGGGCCAGGGGGGTGGCGTTTCCCGGCGGATTGACCCATTGGATTTCGACGGTATCCCCGAACGGATGCGTGGGTGCGGTCGTACCGGTATAATTCCCACTGATCAGTCCGGCCAGCCTCAAATCTCGAAAAACTTCGAAACTCTCGGCCGCTTCGATCTGACCGTTCCCGTTACCCTCCGCATCGGCTCCATTGGGCGGAATGGCCGCAAGGTTTTCATCGCCGGGATAAACACCGTATTTGTCATAAAACGTCATAACGCCTGCGCGCAGCTCGTCCGCCAGCTTGACGACCCGCTTGACTTTGGCATTCTGCACCATCGCCTGGCCCTTCAGAACGCCGCCGATCAGCAGCCCGATGATCACCAGGACAATAGCGATTTCAACCAGCGTAAAACCGGCCTGGTCTCTTCTGATTTTCTTCATGGAAACCATAATCATATTCCTTTCACAAGCTGCATGGTTCGTCTCTTTACAGTGCAATTATCGGCCGACCTTCTGAAAAACTTTACCTAAAAACTTGATGGTGCTGCGAAGGGTCGCTACACGCTCAGATGGTTTCTTTGATATACGGCGTTATCAAGATCACCAGCTCTACATTTTCTTCGGATGTTTCAATGTGCTTGAACAGCTTGCCAAGGAACGGAAAATCCGCCAGCAGCGGCAAGCCCTCATGGTTGATCTTGCGGATTTTGCTGATCAAACCGGCAAGCACCACCGATTGCCCGCCCCGCACCCGGACCGTCGTCGCCAGCTCCTGCAGATCAATGACCGGGTTGGAAATCGTCTGAGGAGCGCCGGTTCCCGACGTCGGGATTTCCAAAGCGACTTCACGTTGGATACGGGTCAGCGTGGGCACGATGTTCAATGTCACCAGGCCGTCGCTTGAAATCAGGGGCGTGATCCCCAATTGCAGGCCCAGCAGGGCTCTTTTGATCGACGTGCCGATAGTGACGACCCCGGTCTCCAAATCGCGGTCCACCCCATCGATATCGGTGTAGGGAAACTGTGATCCGACCGTCAGCACTGCAGACTGGCGATTGATGACCGAGATGTGCGGATTGGCCAGAACGGCCACATCCCCTTGCGTACGCAAAAAGTCCAGCACCCCAGAAAAGCGAGACGTGTTGCTTTTCGCGATTTGCCCATCGCCGTTGAATTCAAGCGTGAAAATATCAGGCAAAAGCGCCGAGCCGGATGTGAAATCCACATTGAGTTTGGTCCAGTCGATACCGGTTTTCTGGTCGTCTTTAAGAATGACTTCCATGATTTTGGCCTCGATAAAGACCTGACGATGCAACGATTCGCTGAGAGAGTCCAAGAATCGGACCATCGCGGCAATCCGACTTGGGGTGTCCGCCATGTAAATCACGCCGGAATTGCGATTAATGCGCAAAATCGCATCCGGTGATTTGAGTCCTTCGAGCGCCTCGGCCAACGCCGCCCACAGGTCCGAGCTCTGTTCCGGTTTTCTGGCTTTTACCTGGTACTTGCCGGCAACGCTGGTGCTGTTCACTCCGGATGCCAGTAAATCGCCACCCACTTCAATATTGGTTTCGCCCGTGAGATCCAAGTGATCCAGATGATAGATCTTTTCTGCGAAGCGCCGAATATGCAGAGCGCCTTCGTTGATGCCCCATGCATAGCCGGCTCCGTTCACGACAATCATATCCAGGGCCTGGTTTAACGTCACCTTGTTGAGGCGCACGGTGATGCTGCGGGTCAAATCGACGTCGGCATCGATGATCAGATTGTAATCGGAATCCTTCGTAAGTGCCGCCAGGGCCTCGCCAAGCGACGCCTTTTGAAATGTAATGGAGTAAATCCGGGAGGTCGGTTCAAGCGGTTTAACGACCGGCGGCGTTTTCTCCGAAACCGGAGACGGCTTGGGTACTATGAGGCGTTTTTCCCGCTCCAGGTCGCGTGCGGGATGCTGGGCTTTGAGGTCTTCATGCGCGACGGGGCGGGGAGATGCAAGTGTGCACGCGCCCAGGATCAGGGCTAATCCGTATAACAGCAAGAGACGATGAATCCGGGCGGCGATGATCATTGCGTTTAGCATAATTAGGGTCTCTGGGTTTGGTTATGGCTTTTGACCAATTGAATAGTAAACCTCCGGTGCCGGAATAAACCAGCGCTGATCCCGTCGGCCCACCATCACCCCGTTCGCGGATATCTCCTCGATGCGCAGCTCGGCGATGGAGTCTTTTTCGGAATACACATTCCCATCCAATACGGCACAGTAACGATGCGCACCCGTGGCATGGACCACCTGCAGGATGCCCGTGAGATGAGGAAGCTGCAATGGTCGCGGCAGCGTGGCCGGTTCATCCGCGCCGGCGGCCGGGGCGGGGGAGGGAAGAGAAGGTTTTTGCTGAAGCCGGGTCTGGACGATCGACGGTTCCAGAGAGATATCCGATTCTGCCCGGAGCGCCGTCATGAGTCCGTCGAACTGAAAAAGGCGGAGCCGCAGCTGATTTACGATCGCCGGGCTTTCGGCCAGGGGCTGAAACTCCAGCTGGCTGAGCTCGAACAGATTGGCTCCCAGCAGGACAACGGCCGCCACCAGCCATCCTCCGATGTACATCCGTCGGTTATTCGCAATGATCTTCATGCGGAACCCGCCGCTAAAGAGCGGAGCGAGCGACCGGCTCGTTCGGCTTTGAATCGTTGGGAGTGGACTGCTGGATTCGGCACCGCAGCACCATGGACACCTCGCAGTTGCCATCACCGTTTTTGGGGTCGATCCGGATGCCGACCTGCTTGTGGTGCAGATAACGATGCGCATTGAGAATCGATAAAAAACGGAGGATCCGTTCAAGAGGGCCGGAGAAGGATAGATTCAGCAAGACCGTTTCTGCACCTTTCTGGGGTGGTGGCAGCGTTATCTGGCTCATGTGGAGTTCAAGCTCGGATGCCAGTTCGCTCAGATTGCTTTTTACGGCCAGCATTCCCAACTGAATCGATTCGGCTTGAAAAAAAAGCTTTTCATGCTCCTTTTGGACGTGGTCCAGCTTGCGAGCGTTTTGCTGCTGAAACATCAACTCCCGGCGCAGCGCCTGGTTTTGAGCTTGAATGGATAAAATGGTGTTAATCGATTGATGATTCCAAAACGCCGTCAGCAGCGCTCCCGCCCAGACGGCGCCCACCCACAACCAACGGTTTTTGAGCAACGCGGTCATGGCAGGTTGATCTTCCAAGCAATTTTGTAGTGCGTTTTGGCGCTATGGCTTTTCAGCTCCTCCAGATTGAAAACCATGTCTTCCATCGTGATCGGCGGATCCAACTTGAGGCGCCGGTTCATGTTTTCGATCAAGACTTTCAACCGGTGCCGAAACCGATCGACCGTATCCGCAAATAGCGTTGCGGCCAGATCCAGTCGTCGCGCATCCGAATCAATTTTCAGTTCGTTGATCAGGACATCTTCCGGTAGAGAAGAAACAATTTTTAAGATCGTATGGGCGGCGGAAAGGCGCTGGGCATCTTCGGTAAGCTCGAGCAGGGCTGCATTGTAGTCCGCGAGCGCCGTGGGTTGTTGCCGGCGCATTTGACTGCGCGCGATGATTTCATCCTGCAACCGCCCCTCCAGCCATTGGTGCTCCCCCATGAAAAAAAGAAGCAGCAAAGCGGCAACCAGCATGCCCGCCCATTGAACCGGCCGCCACTTCACCTCCTGCCGAAGTTTGCTGTGCGTGACGCTGTAAGCATCGCCGGGAGCCGAAACGCCCCCCGGTTCCAACAGCCCTTCGAGATGCGCCAGGTCGCGGGGCAGCGCGCTCGTCACCGGGGCCCCGGCGATCGTCTGAACGGATCGACCCAAGAGATCCGCCAATCGCTGCTGGAAGCCTTCTTCATCTCCGATCAGATAGATTTTGTTCAGATCGGATTTGGCCTTCTGCGAAAAGAGGTAAATCGACTGATTGACTTCGAAGAGCAGAGCGTCCCATCGCTCGGCGGAATCCAGAAGAGCCACTGCTCTCGAGAAAAGAAAGTCGCCTTGACAGTAAAAATAGAGAAAAGCTTCATGCGGGTGAAGATGAATCAACAGGGTTGCTTGGGTCGAGAAATCAGGGATCCGTAGCTTGCAACGCTCTTCCCACAGCAGCGCCGCGGTGGTGATCCAACGGGGTGGCAGATTCGTTTGGCACAAGGCTGCGTAAAGGTCATAGCCGCATTGTTCGTAAAGATGAAAAACCCTGACACCGGAGGCCGCCATGGCTCTTTGGCGAAAGAGGTAGCTAAAAAAATGGGAAGCAAACGGAAGGTTGGGATAGGCTGTTTTAAGCTTTCGCTCAATAAACGGCTTTATTAAAGAATCTCGTTGGGATTTAAACGGAAAAAACTCATGCTTTAGCCAGTGGTCCGGAACGATTAGAATTATTTTGGAACGGGATTGTTGGAAGGTTGATAAAAGCCGGCTATCGTATTCATGCGACAGGAACTGCGCGATGGGCAGTTCGGTTGATCCGGACCCCTGACTTAAGTCGCAGCTATCCGAAAAGTATATTTTCTTGTCGGTGGCGGCAATCAGGCGATTTTTTTTATGGTTCAACATTCCGAGTCGCTTTTGGCGAGGCCGTCTGAACACGTTGATATTGCGCTGCAGCTTGGCCAAGCAAAAAATACGCCATATGCTGCCGACGGCTAAAAACAGGTGGATTCCGATAGCCAGAAACCTGCTTGCGGTTCATCTCCGAAGAAGTTAACCGAATGTAATTAAACAGATTATTTTTTGAAACGGGACCCTGATCGCCTCACTCGTTCAGCTGGTTGCCGATGAGGCGTTTGCGAGACACTGGCATGGAGCGTCAAAAAACTGATCCTGGCGCAAGCCTCGTGTTGCGGGTAGCAGGCGGGCTGGATTGAAGCCGGCTGGCCGATCGGGAAAAAAAGCCTGCAGGGATTGCTCTCCGGGCGACCTTTGGATCGGTCCGACCATCATCAAGAATCGTGTTCTAATTTGCGATGGCCGCTCGGACGATATTCGATAGCTCGGCCAACTGATAGGGTTTTTGGAGAAAACCGTCGGTGTTCTTGAGTAGGTTTCCGCTTTCGATGTGCGCCGAGCTATATCCGCTGGACAAGATGACCTTGGTTCCGGGACGATTCCGTCGGATTATTCCAAGCAGCTGGTCGGCCCCGATGTCGGGCATCACCATGTCCATAATGACCAGGTCGATCTTGCTCGCCGGCTTATGAAATGCATCGGACGCCTCTTGGCCGGAACGGGCCACGCTCACGGCATAACCCAGGCGCTCTAGCATTTTAGTTACCGTTACGAGGACGACCTCTTCATCGTCGATCACCATCACCGTTGCCGACCGCGATGTCGCTGGCTGCGGATTTTGCTTCCTGTAGGAACAGCTTTTATTTCTGCCGGTATTCTTCGCTTCGTATAGCGCTTCATCCGCTCTCCTGATGAGGCTTTCGACATCGACCACCCGATCGCCCTCCATGGCCGCGACGCCGAAGCTCATGGTTACCGCGAGGGTCCGGTCATTGTACCGCAGCTTCATCGACTCTATGCCTTTTCGCAGCCGTTCAGCGGCCTTTAAGGCATCCTCCGGATCGGTCATCGGGAGGATAATAGCGAACTCCTCGCCGCCGTATCGAGCGATTTGATCCGAATCGCGAAGCATCTGTTTGAGCTGAGCCGAAACACATCGCAATGCGTGATCACCGGCGAGGTGGCCAAAAAAATCGTTGATGGATTTAAAATGGTCGATATCGGCCATGATGATCGAAAGCGGTGTTTTATAACGATTCGCACGGCTCATTTCATGGTTCAGATTCTCCAAAAAACGGTTGTGGTTGTTTAGCTGAGTCATGCTGTCGAGTCCGAGCTGCAGTTTGATTTTTTCCATATCCTGGCTTTGAGCACGGGTTTGATCGATCAGCTCGGCAGATAAATCGGACAGTTCGTTTTTGGCCGCCTCAATTATTTCGATATATTGTTTTTCGTCGATTTGCATTTCAAAAATCGGAAAAATGCTTTTGATGTTCGACAAAATATCTTCTGTGATAGCAAACGGGTCGACCGTCGATGCCAGCCCATAGGCGCTGATTAGCTCTTCGATCTTCGCATACGACGAGCTGGCCGGGTGCTTCGTGCTGTTGAACAAGTCGATGTACAGTGAAGACAGGTGCAGGATTTTCGTCTGAAGTTCGATATCGCCGGACAGCCGGCCGGTGCGTTCAGGCGCATGATGCGCCCCGATCGGCGCTGAAAATGCGGGTGGAAGCCCCCAACCGTGAGTCACGTACTCTCCGACTTCCATATGGTTGAATTTTAAAAAAGAGCTTTCGATGTCGTGCAAGGCGGTTCCGTTCGATCTAACCTTCGTGAGGACTTCGTCATACTCCTCGGGAATCGACTGAGACATGATCAGCATGCCGATATCCTGGAGCAACCCAAGAAAAAAGGCGTTCTCACCATGCTGTTTGTTGGCTTTCTCGGTGATCAGCTTGGCCGCAACCGCTCCGATGAGCGAATCTTTCCAAAATTGGACATGATCGAAGGCGCCTTTGTTTTTTGTCGAAAAATTCCGAATCAGTGAAAAACTGAGGGCCAGGTTTTTAACCGCATTCAAGCCCAGGTACATCATCGCCTGATGAACGGAAGTAATCTGGTTCGACAGTCCGTAAAAGGAAGAATTTACGACCTGCAACACCTTTGCACTCAGGGGAGCATCAGAGGCGATGGTTTCCGAAATTTCTCGGATGTTGGGCGATTCGTGGCGCATGGCCTGCAGGATCCGGATGGCCACACCGGGCAGGGTGGGAAGCTTTCCTATCTTCCGGGGCATGTCTTTGAGTGACGCGTGTGCCTGCATCCCGAGGTTCTCCTGTGTAACAATTGGATATGATGGAATATTGGTTTATAGAGATCCAAAACGCGCTGCTGCAAAACCGCCCTTTGCGGTTGCGACGCTCCGGGTATCCGTTGCTGTTCAATGCGCTGGTTTCTGCGTTGCAGCGAGTGCGTTTAAGGTATCATCGGATGATTTGGTAAAAATCTTTACCCGCGGATGAGGGAGAGAGAAATTCGGATGGGCAACCAGGGTCAAACCCCGTGCATATGCGGCAGGGATTCATCGACAATATGACTCGCGAAACTGAATGCGGAGGTAAAAGCCGGAGAAACCGCATTGAGCACATGAGTCGAGTTCCCCGCCTGTTCGACCACGAAATCCATAACCAGTTCATGCGTCTTAAGGTTCAGCAACTGGGAGCGGATACCCGGCAGGGTTTGGCCGGCAAAGCGGTCCGGGTCAAGATAGTTGACCAGTTTGCGAGCTTCCCGGATGAAAATTGCACGTCGATATTTGCTGATTTCTTGAACCGCCAGCTCGCGGAAATTGAATCGGTTGCGCAGCAGCAGTTCGGCTTCGCGGGCAACGATTTCAACCATCTCGCTCAAATTGAACCGTTCGCCCCAACAATAATTTTCACGCCAAAAGGCCGGAATAGCGGTCGGGCCGATTTTTACATGGCCGTCCACGGTTTTGGTGAAGTGTACCCCGAGAAACGGATTGCGCAAGTTGGGAACCGGGTAGACATGGCGTTGAAGCAGGCTGTCATCGTCATAGCGCAGATAGATGCCTTTGAATGGAATCATCGTGTAATCGGCGCCGGCCCCAAAATGCCGGGCGACCCGGTCGGCATAGAGTCCGGCGGCGTTAAAAAGGTGGCGGTATTGGATGGTTTCTTTTTGGGTTACCACCCGGCTTTTTTCTCTGCCGATAAAGCGCCGACCGCAGAGGATCCGAACATTGCGCGGGAATGCGGAGGCGATATGCCGGCAGATCTGCTTCGGATCAACGGTGGATGTGGTCGGTGAAAACAGCGCCCTTTGCAGGGACCGGGCGTTGGGCTCGAGGTCGCTCAACTCGTTTTCGTCGATGAGCTGCAAGTCGACCCCGTTGCGTTCCGCACGAACCTTTAACTCGTAAATGCCTTTAATTTCGGTTTCCGTCGATGCCACTACCACTTTGCCGCAACGGTTGATGCGCAGCCCGTTTTCCAGGCAGTACTCGGTCAGTGCCCGGTTGCCGGTGCGCGTTAAACGGGCTTTAAGGCTATCAGCCGAATAATAGAACCCGGCATGCAGAACTCCGCTGTTCCGTCCGCTGGCGTGAACGGCGACTTCGTTTTCCTTTTCCAAAAGGATGATCGCGGCTCCCTGAAAACGCCGAGCCAGTTCGCGGCCCAGGCTGAGACCGATGATCCCTCCGCCGATAATCAGAAAATCCGCATGGGTCATGCGCCGTGCTTTCATGGATGGTGTTCGATGATTGAAAATAGCGCTTCTTTCGGAAAAATGGAACAGGGCGCGCATTGACGACTTTCATCTTGAGCGAAACGACAATTCGTATCCCGTTCAAGATCTTATGAAACCGGCCGATAGTTTCATGTGAGCACGCATGCGCATCGCATTCTAAAAAGCCCATGATGGAAACTGATTTCAAGACCGATATTGAACTCCTGGAGCCGATCGAGCTATCGGCCGAGGAGGCCGCATCGCCGGAGTCGGCCGAGCAGTCCTCAAGAGATGCAGCCCCCCCGGAACCGACCACTCCGCCCCTCGCTCCCCCCGCCAAGCGCCGAATTCTGCCGCTGGCGCTGGCCGCCCTTGCCGTGGGATGCTCGATTGCGGCGGGCGTCTGGCTTTATGCTCGTCCCTCACAGTTCGCTTCGACGGCGGCGGGGCTCCCCTCTCCGGCCGAACAGACCACCGATCCTGAAAGGGAGCCCGGCGCCTCGGACGCTTTACGGGACTCGGTATCGCTTGAAGATTCGAACGGTTGGGGAGCCAAGCTGAGAGACGTCGATGAATTGCGTCAACTGCTTCAGTCCAAGAAACAAGAGATTTCGAAAATAAAGCAGGACTACCAGTACGGCATCTTCGAACTCGAAGATGAAACCAGGCGACTTCTGAAGCAATCACGGATCGATTCGTTGGCCCTTGCCCGGAAGAACAGCGAGATCGAATTGCTGCTGCAAAACATCCAGCGCCGCCAGATATACAGCGAAACACTTGAAAGATCGATGCAATGGATGGATGCGGCCAGTGAAGAGCTTCTCTATATGAAGCGCCGAGCATCGATTGACGTTCTGGTGGCAACGCTCGCTGAGGGCATCGATATGCAGAGGCGTTTAAGCGAGATGGATCAGGCCCTGCAAAAATTTCAGCCGACACCGAGCCGGCTCTCAATTGATCCGAGGTCGATTGCGGCACCATCCGTGGAGGCCACCGGCAAGCGGCTGATTGAGCAAGCCAAACTCATGGCGGTGTCACCGAATGACGACCGCAACCAGGAGATCGTGGCGGAGGTGTGCAGCGGAAATGTGATGCGCGCGGGAGAACTGTCGAAGCTAAGCCTCAAGGGTGCGCGCTGTTTGGCGGAGTCCACTACGAAGCATCTGTTTCTGAATCGTTTGACGGAGATGTCTCCGCTCGTTGCACAGAAACTCGCGGAATGGCCCGGCGAGTGGCTCTGTTTGAACGGCTTGTCCAAGCTCGACGCCGAGGTCGCAGCACGCCTCTTTGCTTGGCAAGGCTCATGGATTTCTCTAAACGGGCTTCGGGAGCTATCGATCGAAGTCGGAAAACAGGTGGCCGGCTGGAACGGCCGGCAATTGGAGTTCATGGGACTGCAAAAACCATTCGGTATGGAGTACCTGGTGCAATGGGAGGCTGCCGGCGGGAGATTGTTTGTGCCGGAAGCCCTCCGCCGTACCATCGACCCGGCGGACGGAAACACATCCGGAAATTCGGACTCATGATAACCCTGCTCCTACGCAGAACGACGGGGATCGTCGGAATGATCCTGTTATCGGCCTGCATGTGCCTGGCGTTCGACGGCGATAAAGGGGGCGAGCTGAACCGTGCGTTGGATGAAATCAAAATTACCGCCCGGTTGATCGACGCAAGAGCCGCTGCAGCGGCGACGATCCATGGACAACTGCGGGCTCAGGCCGAAGCGCTCTCAGCAGAGATCCAACAGGAGCGCCTCCGCCGCAGCGCCGCAACCTTCCAACAAGCCTTGCAGGTCGATCGAATCCGATACGATTTGCTGGTGCTTCAGCAGGTGATGGGTTATCTGGTTCAGTTGGACGACCGGACAGCCTATCTTCGCACCGCTGCCCACACCCTGAACGTCTACCGCGACCAGATCCGGGATGATCGGCTCATGCTCCAGGCACTCAATGACGTCGACAGCTCCGGTCTCCTTCGGCAGCTGGGAGAGGCCGTCGACGAATACCGCCGGCAGTGCTCCGCCGCGTTGCTGAAAGCCCAGACGGCTTACGGCCCACGCGAGCTTGAAATCCTTTGGAACGGCCTCGTGAAAGGCCATTGATCGCCGGGCTCGCGTCACAGCAGTTTCTGGTTGATCAGGTATTGCATGGCGCGCTGGCCGATGGTGGTCACAGCGCTGATGGCCTGGACCACATGGTAGGTCGCCTCCGAGAGCACACCGGAATTCATCATCACGAGCGCGGTGTTGAGGCTTTTGTCGACAGGGGCCCACAGGTCTGACGGCGTCATTTTTTTGGACAGATGGATCTCGTTGGCAATCATGGCAATCAGCGGGCGCAGAAAACGCTCCCCGGCATGCCGCTCATGATCGGGCAACCCGTTGTAGATTTCAAGCAACTGTGAGACCATGAGCAGACCGGCCTTGGCTTTTTCGCTTTGAGAAAAAGCTAGAATGGCCTCTTTGGTTTCCATGCGGTTCATCCTCAAAAGGGGGTTTTCCGTTGCGAGATCGGCGCCCGCCGATGGCGCGGCTCGATCCAAGCCGCGGGTCAGGCCCGGTTGATCATGGATGCCACGTAGCCGGCTCCAAATCCGTTATCGATGTTGACGACAGCCACGTTCGAGCTGCAACTGTTCAACATCGCAAAAAGGGCCGTCAAACCGCCCAGACTGACGCCGTAGCCGATGCTCGTCGGCACCGCAATGACCGGACGGCTGACCATGCCAGCCACCACGCTCGGCAACGCACCCTCCATGCCGGCCACCACGATGAGGACGCTGGCGCTGGCCAGCATCTCCCGGTGCCGGAAAAGCCGGTGGATGCCGGCGACTCCCACGTCGATGATTTTTTCCACCTGGTTGCCCATGACCTGAGCGGTGATGTAGGCTTCCATCGCCACCGGGAGGTCCGAGGTCCCGGCGGCGATGACCAGGACGGTTCCTCGACCCTGAGGCGGGGGCGGAGCCGAGGACCATACGAGCATGCGCGCTTCGGGATGATACTGGGCATCGGGAAATCGTCCCTGGACATCCCGGGCCTTGCCGGCGTCGACGCGCGTTGCTAGAATCACACGTTCCTGCGAGCTCATGCAGGCCATGATACCGGCTATCTGTTCGGCGGATTTGCCCTCGCCGTAAATGACTTCAGGAAAGCCCTTGCGCAGACTGCGGTGATGATCGACATGGGCGTAGCCGAGATCCTGACAGGCCAGATATTCGAGTTGCTGCGCGGCGCTCTGTGGCGTCTGAGTGCCGGTCGCAACCTCTTGAAGCAGTTTCAGAAGAACGTCTTTGTTCATTTTTGCTGCGAGCTATCCTGACGTGTCTTGAACCCTGGCCGGTCTATCAGGGTGTTGAACAAACGGCGCCTCGGGCCATGATCCGGCGTTGCGTGACTCTTGTGAATGCTCACCTATCCGCCGACAAGCTGCGCGCTCCCAATCGCCACGTGCCTTGGCTGCCGGCCCGATGTTTGTTTTTCATCACCCTGCTGAGTCATTCAACCGGTTGCTCCTTGATGCCGCCCGTGAGCGGCGGCAGGGAAGGGGTCGCAGATGAAGATTTGGATCCCAATGATCTTTCCACTTGCTCCAGCCGTCGCTGGACGGTGTTGACGGCCTTGTCGATTCGAGCGATTTCCTGGTCGAGAGCTATCTGATAGAGGCGCTTGACCTTGAGAAGCTCCAGTTCGAGGGCGTCCCGGTCCAGCTTGCGAGTCTGCAGGCCGTTTAAATCGGATTTGATCTTCTCCAGTTCAGAACGGGAGCGATCCATGTATCCCGCCAAACCGGTGAGATCCTTGCCGAGGCTGCCTTCAAGCTTCTGGAGGCGTCCTGAGATGGTTTGGATTTCACTGCGCAGAGTCGCGCTGACCCCGAGCTCTTCGCGAAAAGGCGCCAGCGCCTGCAGATCTTTGGTGAGCGCCTGGACGTTCTTATTGACGGCGGCCAACGCCTCCTCATTACGTTTGGCGGCTTCTTCGACCTCCTTCTTGTCTGCTTTGGCGGCATTCAGCTTGTCCATCGCCGAATCGCCCTTGCGCAGCTCTTCCTGCAGCGCCTGAAGCTTGGCTTGGGCAGCCGCCATTTGTGCCAGGGCCGCCTCGGTTTCGCTCAGCCGGGCGCTCAGCGAAGCCGCCTTCTGCTCGGTATCCGCCGCCAGTTTTTCCACCGACCGCAGATCGCTGCTCTGGGTACGGGTTAGGCGCTGGGTCAAGTCCTGGTAGGCCACATAGATGACGATCGCGATCAGGCTCGGCAGCAGCAACGTCAGAAAGCTGATTCGCTGACTCAGCCGGTTCACGCGCTTCTTGAGTTCTTCGTCCGCAACGGCAAGCTCGGGTTCCTCGTCCCCCGGTTCGAAGCGAAATCGGTCCTGGTTGGCCATACGATCTATGGTTCCTCCGCGGGTCACTCCCATTCAATCGTGCTCGGCGGTTTGGAGCTGATGTCGTAAACCACCCGATTCACTCCATCCACCTCGTTGATAATTCGATTGGATACGCGAGCGAGCAATTCGTGCGGAAGCCGGGCCCAATCCGCCGTCATCGCGTCCCGGCTGGTCACGGCCCGGATGGCGGCGATATTCTCGTACGTACGGGCGTCGCCCATCACCCCCACGCTTTTGATCGGCAGCAGTACGGCAAAGGACTGCCAAAGCTTTTTGTAGAGACCCGCACTGCGGATCTCTTCGAGCAGGATTTCGTCGACGTCGCGCAGGATGTTAAGTCTGTTCGCCGTGATTTCGCCGAGGACCCGGATGGCCAAGCCGGGGCCCGGGAAGGGCTGTCGCCAAATGAGCTTTTCCGGCAACCCGATCTGCTGGCCGAGTTTGCGGACTTCGTCCTTGAAAAGATATTTAAGCGGCTCGACCAACTTCAGTTTCATGCGTTTCGGCAGCCCCCCCACGTTGTGATGGGACTTGATCACCGACGACGGGCCTCCGAACACTGAAACGGATTCGATCACATCCGGGTACAGCGTCCCCTGAGCGAGAAACTCGGCACCCTTGATCTTGCGGGCTTCGGCTTCAAACACCTCCATGAACACCCGGCCGATGATCTTGCGCTTGCGCTCAGGATCGGTCACGCCGCGCAGCGCCTTTAAAAAAAGCGAGGCGGCGTTCACGAAACGAATGTTGATCTGCAAATGCTGCCGGAGGGTTTGTTTGAGCTGGGCCGCTTCATTTTTCCGCAGCAGGCCGTTGTCGACAAAAATACAGGTGAGATGGTTGCCAATGCTCTGGTGAATGAGCATCGCCGTCACCGAGGAATCTACACCTCCACTCAATCCCAGGACGACCTTCTTGTCTCCGACCGTCCGATGGATCTCTGCAACCGCCTCTTTGGCGAAGGACTTCATGGTCCAGGATCGCTTGCAGCCGCAGATGTCGAAAAGAAAGTTCCTTAGCATGGTTGCGCCCATCGGGGTGTGGTCGACTTCCGGGTGGAACTGAACGCCCATGAGTTTGCGACGGCTGTCGCATGCTGCGGCGAAGGTCGTATTGGCGGTGGAAGCGGTCGCCTTGAAACCCTGCGGCAGTTGTTTGATGGAATCTCCGTGGCTCATCCAGCAGGTCGTGGTACGACGGACCCCCTTGAACAGCCCGTCGGCATCCTTGACGGATAGCTCGGCGAATCCATATTCACGTTTCTGGGCGCGCTCCACGCGGCCGCTCAGGGCGGCCACCATGAACTGCATCCCGTAGCAGATCCCTAAAATGGGAATGCCCAGGGTAAAAACGGCCGGATCAATCTTGGGGCTACCGGCTTCATAAATGCTGGAAGGTCCCCCGGACAGGATAAGCCCCTGCGGCGAGTGGCGCCGGATGGCCTCCAGGGCGTTGTCCGGCGCCTCAATCTGGCAGAAAACGTGATTTTCCCTCACGCGGCGGGCAATCAACTGGTTATATTGAGAACCGAAATCGATGATGATGATCATGACCGTCGTCCATTTCCCGAACCATGCAGAATCTGTAACAATTACCGTTTGCGATGAATTATCGAATATGGTAAACACGCTCGCAAATGTCAACCGCAAAATGCGGGGCGCGCCCGCCGGCCGGGCTGAAACCCACCTATGCTTCATAAACCGAGAGGAATTAAGGCCATGTATGAGAGCAGTGATTTACGAAAAGGACTGAAAATCGAATACGAGGGCGATCCTTATATTGTCGTCCAGTTCGATTTCGTTAAACCGGGCAAGGGGCAGGCGCTCTACAAATGCCGTTTGAAGAATATGCTCAGCGGCATTCAGTTCGAACGGACGTTCCGGTCCGGTGAAAAATTCGGAGAGCCGAACCTGGAAGAAAAACAGATGGAGTTCCTTTACAAGGACGGCGACAAATTCTGTTTCATGAATACCGTCAACTTTGAACAAGAGTTCGTCGGCGAGGGGCAAGTGGGGGAGGCGAAAAGTTTTCTAAAGGAAAACACCGTCTGCGCCGTCCTTTTCTACAGGGAGCGGCCGATTGGGATTACGCTGCCCACCTTCATGAATTTGCGCATCGTCAAAGCGGATCCATGGGTCAAGGGGGATACGGCATCCGGCGACTCCAAACCGGCGACGCTGGAGACTGGTTACGTGGTGCAGGTGCCGACTTTTTTGGAAGAAGGTCAGCTCATCAAAATTGATACGCGTACGGGATCCTACGTCGAACGCGTAAAAGAATAGGGGGCTGGCGGGAATATGGATGGGCGGCGTGCGGCCGTTATGGGTTTGCAGATCTGACGGCTATGCGAGCGTGTTGTCGCTCCCCCCGTCCGCCAAGCTGTCGATACGGGAAGCATGAGGGGCCTTGGTGAAAAACTGAAGCTTGACCGACCCGATCGCGATGATATCGAGATCCCGCAGCATGACGGATTTTCTGACGGTCTGATCGTTGACACGCGGCCTGCAAAACCCACCGGCATAGCTCAAGTAGTACCCGTCCGGCCGCCGACTGATGGTTGCCGCCGTCTCACCTACCAGGAACCCTTTGGCCACGATTTCGGATGTCGGAGCCTTCCCGATCTTGATCAGTTTGCTGAATAAATCCAGTTTACCCTGACCGCCAGACAGATACGCTAGATACCCCGATGCATCGTCATGGCGCAGCAATGGCTTCGGCAGCATCGGGGCGCTTTTTTGGACCATTGATCGATAGTTAATAGTGTCCATCACCATGGTCTTATCGATTTCAGCCGGAGTCCCGTCGGCGGCGGCGGCGTCGTCTTCGGTGGAAAAAACCAGAAAGTGTTTTCCGATACTGACGATATCCCCATTTTTAAGCCAGTGTGAATTCACCAGGCGCTCGTTGACGAACGAGCCGTTTTTGCTTTGAAGGTCCACCAGTACGAAGGCATCACCCACCGAATCGATCTTGGCATGGCGCCCCGAAACCGCCAGGTTTTCGATGACGATGTCGTTATCCTTTCGTCGACCAATCGTCAGGGATTTGCCCTTGTCGACGGGATACCGTCCAAGAATATTGTCCTTGAATTTAAGTGTGATGTTCGGCATTCGTAATTAGTTCCTGAAATATTTAGATTGAAATCAATTTGATATCAACTTTTTCTTAATCCAATCGATCAATTTTAGGAAAACCGAGCTGCGCCTGCGTCGTACGCTGGCCACCCGCAGGACTACCGCGGAGATATTATCATCACCGCCCCGTTCGTTGGCCAACCCTACCATGGCGCGGCAAGAAGAAGCCGGCGGTTGAGCGGAAGTGAGTGCTATGATTTCGTTCGGCGTGACTTTGGTGCTCAATCCGTCTGAACAGATGACCAATTGATCATCCTTGAAGCAGTTCAACTCACAGATATCGGCCTCGACCACATTTTTCGGACCCACCGCACGAGTCAGAATGTTGCTCATGAAGGGCACTTGCACCTCGTCTGGCAAGTCGGCCTGGAGAGTGTGAGGGACGGAGAGCAAATTAATCGTTCCGTTTCGTACCAGGTAGATGGGGCTGTCTCCTACGTTGGCTGCGATCACCGTATCTTCGGAAAAATACACCGCGGCCACCGTAGAACCCATGCCTCGATAGTTGGCATGTTCGGTGGATGTCTGATGGACCACCTGGTTCGACCATTCGATTCCGGCCAGCAACCGATGAGCCCTGGCCGATAGGTTCCCAGGTGGAGATGTATGGTTTTCGAATGATTCACTTTTTCCGAGAAAATCGCATATGGATTGCACCACCAGAGCACTGGCGACTTCCCCGGCCTGATGGCCACCCATTCCATCGGCTACCAGATACAATCCTCCAGCATCATCAATGAAGATGCGATCCTCATTGGACTGTCTTTTTCTTCCGATGTCGGAAATACCGGCTGATTCAACAATCACCATACTTGCTTTATTTTATTCGGAAACAGTTCCAAGGTCAAGGAGCAGAGGAGCGGACGAGTACTTATCCTATTGAAATACAACAAATTAGAACCTAAAACGATCCGATGCGCGCGCCGCCTCGAATTTATAAATAAGCTTTGGCACGTCTCCGGCCGAACACTCTCACCGCATGCTGCGCAGCGATCGTCTTTGGCTTTACAGGGCTTCCCGTGTAATTTTTTTTTGAGATTGATTGTCAACTTTCGTGTTGGATGGGACGGGGACCAGTCCATTTTATCTGCCCTTGACAAAACCAAACAATTTAAGTAGGTTTGCTCGAATTCAGCGCGAAGATCGAAATGATTTGCAGCCCAGGAGCCGGCGCCCATGACATTGACCAAAGCGCAGATTGCGGATGCCATCCACCAAGAGCTCGGCTTTCCCAAGAACGGGGCCGCCGAACTTCTGGAGCTTCTGTTGGAGCTGATCAAGAACAAGCTGGAAAATGGTGAAGACGTTCTCGTCAGCGGATTCGGAAAGTTTTGTGTGAGGTTGAAAAAGGAGCGCCGGGGGCGGAATCCGGCGACCGGCGATGATATGCTGCTGTCCGGCCGGAGAGTGATTACGTTCCGCTGCTCTCACTTGCTCCGAAAGAAAATCAACGACGATCTTCCCTCCTCAAGCGGATCGCGTTAGTCCTAACCGTTGCCGGTTACTGGGTTGGCTGCCGGCGGGCCCGCCTTCATCATCAACACCGTTCGGCAGAAACGGGCTTCCGAAATCATTCGTGACAGCGAACTCATGTCGGGACTTTATATATTTACCAGCAACCGCATGGAGGTGTTGATTGAACGCCTGGCGGAGATGCTGCGAGTGCCTTTGGCCTCGGCTATGGCGCCAGAGATTGTCATCGTCCAGAGCAGAGGCATGGAGCGCTGGCTGTCGCTGGAGCTTGCCCGTCTGAACGGCATCAGCGGAAATGTTCGGTTTCCATTCCCCAACTCTTTCCTGGAGGCGGTGTTCCAAGCGGTAGCAAACGATGGGTCGACCGGGCCGTCGCCCTTCGACCCCGACGTCCTGACCTTCCGCATCATGGGGCTTATCGATGCGTATTCCGACCACCCCGATTTTGAGACATTACGAAATTTTCTGGCAGAAGATCCGGCAGGGAGGAAGCGCTACCAGCTTTCGCGCAAGATCGCCGACCTCTTCGACCAGTACCTCGTTTTCCGCCCCGAGCTGATTGATCGTTGGGAGGCCGGACAGATCGAGGGGGCGAACCATCAGCGCTGGCAGGCGTTGATCTGGCGGGAGCTGGTTCGGCTCACGCCGGGAGCGCACCGGGTCCATCGACGACGCTTGCTGGCCGCGGCCGTCCGCAGCGGCGATCGCGGCCTAGCGGCCCTGCCCCGGCGGGTGTTCCTGTTCGGGGTATCGTATCTTCCCCGGTTTCACCTGGACATCTTTGCAGAAATTTCACGGGTCGTTGATGTGCATGTTTTCTGCGTGAATCCCTGCCGCGAATATTGGGCCGACATCGTTTCCGAACGCACCGTCCAAAATGCGCAACGGCGGATGGGGGCGCTCGAAAGCGTCGAGCACCGCCTGCACCTTGAGCTCGGCAACCGGCTGCTTGCCTCGCTGGGCGCCCTCGGGCGTAATTTCTTGGGTGTGCTCACGGAATTTTACGGCCAGCAAGCCGAAGCGTTTGTCGAACCCGGTGGGCATTCGCTCCTGAGCCGCATCCAGTCCGACATCCTGAACCTTAGAGACGCCCATCCGGACCTGGGGCTTTCAGCCGACCCATCCATTCAGATTCATGCCTGCCACAGCCCCATGCGAGAGGTCGAGGTCCTGCACGATCAACTGTTGGCGATGTTCGAGGAGGATCCGCAACTAGAGCCCGGCGACATCATCGTCATGACTCCCGATATTGAAGCGTACGCTCCCTTCATCTCGGCGGTGTTCGGCGCTCCAGCCACCCCCCGGCAGCGCATCCCTTTCAGCATTGCCGACCGCGGCCCCCATCGGGAGAGCAGTTGCCTTCGGGCCTTTTTCTTGCTGTTCGATCTGCGGGACAGCCGGTTCGGCGCGGGCGAAGTGCTGCGCCTGTTGGAAGCTCCGGCGGTGCTGAAGCGCTTCGGCCTGGAAAACGCCCATCTGCACCGTGTGGAGCGGTGGGTCCGGGCGGCGCGCATCTGTTGGGGAGAAGATCAAGCCACCCAAATTTCGCTAGGCCTTCCGGCGCATCCGCAGAACACCTGGAGGGCCGGAATCGATCGCCTGCTTCTGGGGTATGCACTGCCGTCCCGGGAAGACGAGATCTTTCATGGAATTCGCGGTTACGACGCCATCGAGGGCAGCGACGCGCGGGTGATCGGCCCATTCCTGGATTTCCTGGAGCAGGTATTTGCCTGTTCCGGCCGGTTGCGCCGGACCCGGCGACTGGATGAATGGCGCGGCGACATCCGCGACATGCTATCCGCCTTTTTCCCGGATGACGACGAAACCCAAACGGACCTTCAGCGTATCCGCCGATTGCTGGACGAGATGGCCGACCGGGCAGCATCGGCCGGCTTTACTGCGGAAGTCCCCGCGGAGGTCGTGCGCTCGTACCTATCTGAGCGGCTCGACAGGGAGGGCGCCGGCCGGGGGTTCATGACGGGAGGGGTGACCTTCTGCTCCATGCTTCCGATGCGCACCATTCCGTTCAAAGTGGTTTGCCTCATTGGAATGAACCATGATGCGTACCCGCGCGAAAACCGGCTGCTCACGTTCGACCTGATCGCCCAGGCGCCGCGACCGGGTGACCGCTCGCGCCGCGATGACGACAAATACCTCTTTCTCGAGTCGTTGCTGTCCGCCCGCCGCCGGTTTTACATCAGCTACGTGGGACAGAGCCTCCAAGACAACAGCGCCGTGCCGCCCTCCGTCGTCGTGAGCGAGCTCATCGATGTGCTGCAGTCAGGGTACGGCCTGCCTGCGGATCCGGCGGTTGGAGGCCTGATCACCCGTCACCGGCTGCAGGCGTTTTCCGCCGATTATTTCCAGGAGGGAACGGACCTCTTCAGCTACTCCGCAGAGGACATGCAGGCCTGTTCCGCGGCGGCCAGTGCCGTCGCACCGCAGCCGTTTGTGCTCGAGCCGATCCTGTTGACGAACGAGGAAGCGGTCGCATGGAGCCGACTGGATCTCGGACAGCTGGCGGCTTTCTTCGCCAATCCGACCCGATTCTTCGTCCGAAACAGGCTGGCGGTGCGTCTCGATCCACCCGAGGGGTCGGCGGCGGACAGCGAACCGTTTTCCCTGGAAGGGCTCGATCGTTTCGACATGGGCTGCCGCATGCTTGACCAGCGCCTGAGAGGCCTCCATCGCCGGGAGGTTTTCGCGGCGATGCGCGCGGACGGCCGGCTGCCCCACGGGGTGATGGGCGAGGTGGAATTCAGCAATCTGTGGGCCGAGGTGGAACGATTCGCCCGGCGCCTCGACGCCCTGCGTCCGGCCGCCTCCTCGCGGGCGATTGATGCGCAGTGGGACATCGCCGGGTTCAGCCTGTCGGCGCGGGTCAACGGGATGACGGGCAACGGCTGCCTGCGGTACCGCTTCGGCAAGCTCCGCGCTAAGGACCACCTGGAGCTATGGCTGCTGCATCTGGCGCTCTGCCTGGCCCGTCCCGAAAACGACGAATGCGAAAGCGTTTTCGTTTGCACCGATCGCACCCTGCGGCTGAAGCGGGTCCCGGACAGCCGGATCGTTTTTGAGACGCTTCTGGGCATCTATCGAAAGGGTCTTGAGCGGCCGCTGTGCTTTTTCCCGAAGTCATCGCTGGAGTATGCCCGCACCCTGCGTGAAACGTCCGCTCCAAACCGGGCCATGGGAGCTGCCCGCAGCATCTGGGACGGCAACGAGATTCAGACGGGCGAGGGCGCGGACCCTTACTACCGGCGCTGCTTCGAAAGCGGCGATCCCCTGGGGGGAGAATTCGAGGAGTTGAGCCGCCAAATTTTTGATCCGCTCTTGGATGTTGCCAGCAGCGAGAGACCGGTGTGATGGAAATCGGTTCGATCATCGACATTCTGCGGAGCCTTCCGGAAAGCGTCGCTTTGAAACCTGGCGACCTGCTGAACGTGAAAGTTTTGGAAGCCTTCGAAAACCGGCGGGCGCTGGTGGACCTGGGTCGGTTCCGGGCCATGGCGGACATTGCCTTCCCGGTGGCGGCAGGTGATGAGCTGCGGGTGATGGTCCGGGAAACCCAGGGACGTTTGAGCCTTCAACTGGTCCCAACTCCCGGCGAGGCGGCGTCATCGGCCGCACGGGCTGCGGGACCGGTACAAGCGGCGGGGCTGGAATCCCTGCAACAGGTGCGGGTGCGGATCGATCAGTTGACCGATGCCATCCAGCGTCTGTCGGGCTCTCAGAAACCGTTGCAGCTGCCGCCCGACCTCCGGCCGGTCACCGATGCGCTGCGGCATTTTCTCGAACCATTTGAACCGGGTTCAAGCGCCGAAACCCTTGCCAGCAGGCTCAAGGGTTTTTGCGAGGATTCCGGGCTGTTTCTTGAGCACCATCTGGCGGCGGCGCTTAAGAAAACAGCCGACGGGACAGGCATGGCGTCGGCCGAGCGAATCCTGACATCCGACCTCAAAGCCCGGCTCGCTTTTCTCAAGGGTTTTTTCGAAGGCGCCATCGGACGGAACCTGGTGCATGACAGCCGGGAATTCGCCGGTTTGGCGCGGGCCGCAGCCGAATTGCTGGCCGATATCCGCGCCGGCCAGGAACAATTGGCTCAGCCGGCCCCCGGGCCGCACCCCTTCCACATGGTTCATTTTGCCCTGCCCATGCCGGGCGAGCGCTGCCAGGCGGAATTGAAAATCGCCTACGGCCGCCGGCCGGCCGCCGGCAAAGAAGAGGGGCATCGCGCAGCGATCCTGCTTGAACTCGACCGGATGGGAGCCGTCCGGGCCGATCTCACCCTGCAGAGCCATCGGCTGAATGTAACCATCTTCGTTTCCGACCCGGGGATGCGGAACCTGGTCCATCGTCACGCGTCCGAGGTGCATGAAGCGCTGGCGCCGTATTTTGAACACGTAACCTTTCAGGTGTCGGTTTCGTCCCGGAAAATTGCCGGATTCGTGAGCGAGGATTGGCGCTCCGCGGGTGAAACCCAGGTGGATGTGCGCATATGAAATCGGAAAAGCCGCCCCGGGCCGTGGCCCTGCGATACGACCGCGTCAAAGACGGAGCTCCCCGAGTGGTTGCCAAGGGCCGGGGGCAGGTGGCTGAAAACATCATCGCCGTCGCCCGGGAGCACGGCGTGCCGCTGCATGAAGATCCCAATTTGGCAGCCACGTTGAGCGCTCTGGATATCGAGACCGAAATCCCGCCGGAGCTTTACCGCGCCGTGGCGGAAGTCCTGGCATTCATTTACCGATTGAACGGGAAGCTACACAGGCCTTGACGCCCTTCGACCTCATCCGCACCCCTTTGAAAGGGGTCAGCCTCATCGAAGCAGCCGCCGGCACCGGCAAGACATTCACCATCGAGGGGCTTTACATCCGGCTGGTGCTCGAGAAGCAGTTGCCCGTCGAGCAGATCCTCGTGGTGACGTTCACCCGCGCGGCCACCGCCGAGCTGCGGGACAGGATATACCAGCGGCTGGCGAAGGCGCGCGACGTTTTTGCCGGGGCTCCCGCGGAAGACGACGAACTCCTGCAGCATTTGGCTTCCGAGCACCCCAGTCCCGTCCAGGCGGGACTCCTGCTGCGCCAGGCGCTGATGGACTTCGACCGCGCCGCCATCTACACCATCCACGGGTTTTGCCAACGGGTTCTATACGAAAACGCGTTCGAGACCGCCAGCGCTTTCAATGCCGAGCTGCTCCGGGACCAGGTGCCGGTCCTGGTCGAAGTGGTGGAGGATTTCTGGCGCCGTTGGATCTGCGACCAAGCGCCGGAGTTCCTGCAATTTGCCCAAGGCAGCCTGGGAAGTCCGGGCTGTCTGATGGAACTGGCCTGGAAAGCGACAGCGGTTGACTTCGCGGTGATCCCCCGGCGGGACGAGTCCGGCCTGCGGGTCGCAACCCTTGATGCCTTTCGGCGGCGGCGGGAAGAGCTTGCAGCCGGGTGGCCGGCCGGACGGGACGATGTGCGCCGCATTCTCATGGACGCGCCGCTGAACGGTTCCCGTTTCGGCACCCTGACGCTCGGGGAAGGCGGCGGAATGTCCGGCCGAGAGCGGGCCGTTCGGCGTCTGGTCGAGGCCATGGATGCCTATTTTGCGCATGAATCTTCAACGTTCCCGCCGGTGGCGGCCGTTGCGAAGCTGAGTACGTCGAACCTTGTCCGCGCGACGCTCAGGCGCCGGCAGACGCCGTCGCACCCGGTTTTCGACGCATGCGAAGCACTTCTCCAAGCCACGCAGGCGCTCGTTCCGGAAATGATTGGGCAGGTGCATTATCTCAAGTCGCGTTTGATAGAGGTGGTGCAGGCCGAACTGGAACGGCGCAAGTCCGAAAAGGGGCTGATGTCTTTCGACGATCTCCTGCGACGGGTGGCCCGGGCGTTGGAAACCAGCAGGGGGGATGAACTGGCCGGCGCCGTGCGCCGGCGCTACCAGGCCGCGCTGGTGGACGAGTTCCAGGACACCGATGACCTCCAGTACGCTGTTTTCGCGCGGCTGTTTTCGTCGTCGCCGCACCTGCTGTTCATGATCGGCGACCCCAAGCAGGCCATCTATGGGTTTCGCGGCGCTGATATTTTTTCCTACCTGCGCGCCGCGCAGGGAGCCGGCGCGCGTTTCACGCTCACCCGCAACTGGCGTTCCGCGCCCGGTCTGGTGCAGGCGGTCAACACGCTTTTTTCGCAATCGGCCGCTCCGTTTCTTTTTCCCGGCATCGATTTCTCGCCGGGCCAGGCCGCCCGGGGCGATGTCGCAGCGATGGCGGCGAATCCACCGATGGTCATCTGGTACCTGGATTCCCGGCGGCACCGCGACGACGGGAAAGCCCTGACCAAAGCGCATGCGCAGGCGCTGATTGCACGCGCCGTGGCCGCGGAAATCCAGCAACTTGCCGCTACCGGCCCCGCCGCCCTCCGGGCCGGCGAGATAGCCGTGCTGGTGCGGACCAACAACCAGGCCGCGTTGATGAAAGACCATCTCTCCGCCGCTGGGGTCCCTTCGGTCATTTACAGCACGGCCAACGTGTTCGACTCGACCGACGCACACGAGCTGATGGCCGTACTGTCCAGCATCGCCGAACCCCAAAGTGCATCCAAACTGAAAACCGCGCTGGCCACCCATGTGCTGGGCGTTTCCGCCGGTGAGATCGCGGCGGGGGACCGGGCCGCGGACTCATGGGAGCCGCGCATCCGGAGGCATTGGGAGTATTTCCGCCTGTGGAACGAACGCGGATTCCCTTCCATGTTCCGGCTATTCCTGTCTGGCGAGGCGGTGAAGCAGCGCCTTCTCTCGCGGCTGGACGGCGAACGCCGTCTGACCAACCTGCTGCATCTGGCCGAACTGGTCCACCGCGCCGCTGAGGAGGAAAACCTCGGCCCGGCCGGTCTGGTGACGTGGCTCGGCCGCCGCATCGACCCTCACGGGGAACGCTCCGAGGAAGCTCAGCTGCGGCTGGAAAGCGATGAACTCGCCGTGAAAATCGTCACCGTCCACCGCAGCAAGGGGCTGGAATATCCGGTGGTGTTTTGCCCATTCGCCTGGTCCGGGTCTTCTATCAGAGGCGGCGATGTTTTTTTTCACGACCCCGAAAACGGCGACCGGTTGACCGCCGACATCAGCGGCGACACGGAGTCGCCCAACCGGATCCGTGCCCAAAACGAGGTTCTGGCCGAAAACCTGAGAATGCTCTACGTTGCCGTGACCCGCGCGCGGGAGCGCTGTTATCTCGCCTGGGGCCGGATCAACACCGCCGAAACCTCAGCGCTGGCCTACCTGTTGCGTTCCGGCGCCTCCGCGGCGGACACCGACGTCGAGTGCGACTGGGTCGCACGGCTGCGCGACGAATTCAATTCCATCGGGGACGATGAGGTTCGGAGCCGCCTGCACGATCTCTCCGCCGCCTCGAACGGCGCCGTCGTGATCCGCCCCCTGCCGGATCGGCCGGTAACGAAAATTCAGGATGTGGAGCGGGCGTCCCGTCTACTATCCTGCCGCGAATTCCACGGAAACATCGCCCCGCCGAGATCCCTGACCAGCTATTCCGCTCTCGCGTCGGCTGGTTTCGTCGAAGCGCCGGACCGCGATGGCGGTTACCCGACGGCAGCCGGCGAAGCCCCGGCGGAGGATTCAAGTCCCGCCGCCGGTGCCGGTATCGTTAATTTCCCGGCCGGCGCTCGGGCCGGCACGTTTTTCCACGCCATCTTCGAAACGCTCGATTTCACCCGGCCGGATTCCCGAACGGTCGTTTCCCGGAAACTCCACGAGTACGGGTTCGAGCCGTCCTGGACAGAACCCGTCTGCAGCATGGTCGCGGATGTTCTCGCAATGCCGCTGTTCGGGGGCGCATCGGCCCTGCGCCTGTCCGAGGTGAGCCTTGACCGGCGCGTCAGCGAGATGGAATTCTGTTTCCCCCTGAATCGGGTGACACCAGATCTCCTGGAAGAGGTTTTTGCGCGCCACCGGACACCCTCGGTAATTGCAGGGACGCCGGCTGCCGAAGGCATCGAACGCCTGCACTTCGCACCGACGCACGGCTTCATGAAAGGGTTCATCGACTTGGTATTCGAGAGCGGCGGACGTTACTACCTGGTTGATTGGAAGTCGAATCGCTTGGGCGCATCCCCGGAAGCATACCGCCGGGACCAACTTCGCGCCGCGATGCGCGAGCATCACTACGACCTGCAGTATCACATTTACACCCTGGCGCTGCACCAGTACCTGCGGCTGAGGGTTCCCGGTTATGAATATGATCGAGACTTCGGCGGGGTGTGCTATGTTTTTCTGCGCGGAGTCAGCTGCGAATTCGGGCCGGGTTACGGGCTTTTCAGCAACCGACCCGAACCCCGGCTGGTTCACGCGTTGGCAGAGGCGCTGATACCGGCCTATGACTGATCGGACCACGAACCAGCTGTTTTCAGCGCTTGACCTGCACTTCGCCAGGTTCATCAGCCGCTTCGGCGGAGCGGACACCGAGGCCCTTTATTCGGCAGCAGCGCTGGTGAGCCGCGCCACCGGCGACGGCGACGTGTGCCTGGATCTCAATGCCTGGGCCGGAAAACCCGTTGCCGGTCTGCCGACGCCGGCATGCCCGCCCGTCGACCGCTGGGCCGCCGCGCTGTTCGCCGG
>JAUQXK010000108.1 GCA_030834695.1 Desulfobacterales bacterium | reverse complement strand
ATGCCCACGCAGCCGCCAGCCGTCTCTGCCTGTCCGCAGTTCCTTTATACAGCTTGGGGGCGTGGCAGGGTCGCCTGAAAAATGGGTTGCGGCGCGCTGCGGCCGAAAACCCGCCCCGCCGATGAGTGATATGGCCGCATTGAATATATTTTATTGCCGGAGTAATAATCACATGAGAACTCTTTGGGTTTTAGTGGTGTTCATCAGCTAATGTCAAACAAACGGGTCCAACTGCAATTGTATTAGTTTTTTTCATACAGTTCCGGGTAGTGCTCCTTCCACCGCCGCATCAGCCAGAACCACTGCTCCGGATGCCTCCGCACCATAGCCTCCACCACGTCCGTTATGCGCTGGGTGTTTTCCACCAGGTCGGCGCGCAGGTCCTTGGTGCGCCGCATCTCGATCTCCTGCTCGAAATGGATGCCGATCGCGCCGTCCCGCTCGCGGATGCCGAAGCCGGGCAGCACCGCGCTGCGGCAGCGCAGCGCGAGCATGGCTACCGCCGGAGTGGCGGTGGCCTTTTTTCCAAAAAAACTAACATCGACGCCGTCCTTGCGCCGCGCCATGTCTACCAGAATACCCAAGATCCCTCCCTGCCGCAGAATTCGGGTCATATCGGCCAGCGAATTCTTTTTGTAGAGGATGGCGTTCCCGAACCGTGTTCGCACCGCCAGCATCCAGTTCTCGACGAAATTGGATTTGAACTTCTTCGCCACCGCCGTGAAAGGCAGGCCCAACACACAGGGCATCGCCTGGGATCCTAATTCCCAGCTGCCCAAGTGGGCGTTAACCACTATCACGCCGCGCTTCCGTCGCAATGCCTCACCCAGATTCTCCAGCCCGTAAAACCGCACCCGCCGGGCGACGTCTTCCGGCTGCATAAACCTGATCTGAAAAAGCTCGAACAGGTTGACGCCGTAGTTTTGAAACACCCGGCGCGCCAACCGCCGACGCTGATCGTCGCTCAGCTCCGGATAGGCGAACGACAGGTTGCGCCGGACGATGCGGCGATGAGGACCGCCCGCCAAGTAGAGGGCGCGGCCCAGCGCGGACCCGATGGAAAGGGCCGGCAGGCGTACCATCAATGTATTGAGCATATGACCAACCATCCTTATCTCAGTCGGAAAGTCGACTGAAGCGGTCGAAGTCTCTCGGCTGCGCGCCGAGCGATCCACTTCGAGAGCCGGTCGGCGGCTGCCCCCGCATCTGGAAAACCACCGTGTCCACGAGGCGGCCGCCGGGATCATGGAGCGACAGGGTATGGCGCCCGGGAGCCGGATCCCAGTGAGCGTGGACTCCGGCGGAAAGCCGCTTCCCGTCGACGACCCACACCGGAGAGCCTTCCGCGCCGGATGCGGCGAAAACGATTTTCTGCCGCTCCGGCGGAATGTCGGGGTCGATCACCAACACGGCGCCGGCCGGAGGGTAGGCGATGCGCGCCGGGGCCGCGTCCGGGGCTGCATCGCCAGGGGCCGGATCGGTGCCTCGAATGAACCATTCGGGTCGCCGATCGCCGGTGCCGGGCGGCGACCGGCGCACGATTCCGTCCGGCGGCCGGTTCGCGAGGCTGGGTTCCGAGCGGTGGAGATGATTCATCAGATCGAGCCAGACGGGGGCGGCACCGCTCATGCCGCTCACGTCCCGCATGGATTCGCCCGAAAAATTCCCGAACCATACGCCGACGCTGTAACGCTGCGAGTAGCCGACGCACCAGTTGTCGCGCAAGTCCTTGCTGGTTCCGGTTTTCACGGCCGTCCAGAAACGCGTTGCCAGCGGGTTTTCCAATCCGAAGGTCGGGGACCGGGCCTCCCGGTCCGCCAGGATGTCGGAAACGATGAACGCCGCCTCCGCTGAAAACACCCGTTGCCCCCGCTCGATGCCGCCGGGCCCTGCCGCCAGAACCAGGTCGCTCCGGATGCCGTCGTTCGCCAGGGTGCGGTAGGCGTTCACGAGCTCCCAGAGGCTGACGTCGGCGGTTCCCAGCGCCAGCGACGGGCCGTAAAAATCTCCGGATTCGGATAAACCCCGAATTCCGAGTTCGCGCAGCACCTCTAAAAACGATTCGACCCCGGCCATTTCCAGCGCCCGCACGGCGGGGACGTTCAGGGAGGATGCCAGCGCGGTGCGGACCGTCACCGTTCCCTGAAACCCCCGGTCGTAATTCTGGGGTTGGTAGATGCCGGTCGGCACGGCCAGATCCAGGGGCGCATCCGCCAGCCCGGAGGCGGCCGTCAGGATATGCCGATCGATGGCCAGTGCGTACAGAAACGGCTTCAGCGTCGACCCGGCCTGCCGCTTGGCCGCAACACCGTCCACGAAGTGCGAACGCGCCGGATCGGCGGTGCGGCTGGCATAGGCGATCACCTCCCCCGTCGCGTTGTCGACCACCAGCGCTGCGCCTTCGGCGACATGCCGTGGCTTCAGGAGCGCCAGATGGTGCGCCAGACGCTCGTTGGCCATGCGCTGGGTTTCGTTGTCGAGCGTGCAGCCGACGACGGACGCATCCCGCTTCCCTTTGAAGATCCGCCGGGCGGCATGCGCGGCGAGATCGGCCCGCGCCGCGATGGCACCGGGTCCCTGGAGCGCATGGGAGACCTGGTCGCGGAGCTGCGCACCCGTTACCGGCCAGTCGAGCGACCGCCCCAGCTGCGTGGCCCGGGATTCGACCTGTGCCGGAGCGGCGTTGGGTGAACGGATCAGCGCGGCCATGACGAGCGACTCGCCGGCATCCAATCCATGCGGCGCTTTGCCGAAAAGGCTTTGGGAGGCCGCCGCCACCCCCTGATGGTCTCCGCGGAAGAACACCAAATTGAGGTAGGCTTCGAGAATCTGAGCTTTGCTCCACGTGCCTTCCAGCATCCCGGCCGCTTCGATCTGACCCCATTTCTGGCGCAGCGACCGACGGATGCCGGAAGGCTGCAGGCCTCTGTCCAGCACGGCCGCGAGCTGCATGCTGATGGTGCTCGCCCCCCGCCAGGTTCCCGTAACCACCCCTCTCGGCACGGCGGCGGCGAGCGCCCGCCAGTCGACCCCCGCATGCTCGAAGAAGCGCCGGTCCTCGGCTTGGACCACCGCTGCCTGCAGCGCCGGCGAGACCTCCGCCAGCGATGTCCACGCCAGACGCCTCACGCGCAGATCGGTTCGAAGCTCATACAGCATGTACCCGTTGCGGTCCAGCAGGATCGAGTCGGAGGAACGATAAGCGGATCGCACCTCGGTGTAGGACGGCAGGGCCGCGACTGAGCCGGCCGCCGTCAGGAGGACGATCAAGGCAGCGGCAGCAAGTCCGATGCGTTTTATTGATAGCCGGCTCACCATGCGACCCAATCCGAAATCCGAATACCCGCCCGCCGCAGCCTGGTGCGGCGGTCAGGTCGAAATCCGAAACAAACCCGAATGACCGAAATCCGAAACGAGTTTAGGGAAATTGAAAATCCGAATTTTGAATTTGTTTCGGATATCGGATTTCGTGCTTCGAATTCAACCAAAAACCACCTCGATATCGCGGTTCGCAAGCGGGTCAGGCAGTCGATTTCAGGGATGCACTTCAATGGCTTCGTTCGGGCTCTCTCCGAACACCTCCGGTGCGTACAGGGCCTCAATGCGCGTCGGCGGCAGGCTGAACGCACCGGCCTGGTTGAGACGCAGGGCGTACTCCACCGTCCAAGTCCCCTTCGGCACATGATCATAGTAGACCCGGAAGGCTTCAAAGGAGCGTTCCTCGTAGGTCGGCCACACCCTTTGTCGGCGGTCTTCGCTCGGCGTCAGCAGGCGCGAGTCCCGCCCGAGGCCGGTCCCCAGGATCGCGGCACCGGCCGGCACGGGATCGCTCACGGCAACCCAGGTCATGTCCGCCAGGGCGTCGATCTCAAGTCGCACCCGCAGGATGTCGCCCCGGCTCCATCGGTCCGCGGCCCGACGTTCCACGGCGGTGACCGTCCTGCGAATCGTGTAGCCGTTGGCTAGCGGCTCCTTGAGCCGGACCGCCGCCAGGCCTTGAACCGTCAGCCAGGGTTTGCCGGCCCCCTGGTGCTCAACCGCCAGTTCGGCTTTCCCCGGAGGCCAGGCCACGATCAGCGAATCGGCCCTCAGCGGCGAGCCCCAGTCAACGGCACGGCTCTCACCGGCCAAATCGAGACGGGTCATCCCGCCGATCTCGCCGGATTCGTACCGTTCGGAAAAGCGCTCCATGGCCAGAACGCCCCAGGCATTGGCCGTCGTCAGATCCCAATGCCCGTGGCGCTGGCGCGCCAGAGCCCCTCGCACCAAATGCGGCAGGTCCTGCTGCCAGCCGTCCAAGCGCAGGGCGGTCAAGACCAGGCGCACGGCATTGGAGTCGTTGGACACCATCAGCCACCACAGACGATCCGACGCTTCGGTGGAAAAAGCCAAGCGCGGGCCCTGGTAGGTCAGCCGCGCGCGCAGCACCTGCTCGGCGTTGGCCAGCCGTTCCGAGCGGTTGGGGATGCCCGGTAGGGCCAACAGGATCTCCGTCCAGTCGATGACCGCCGACATCGGCCAGAGGATGGGTTCGATGTCCAGGGCGCCGATCATCGCTGGCTCGGCCGCTCCCACCCGCGCCAGGGCCGCCAGCGCGGCGAGTTTGCGGACCGTCAGATCGGCCGTGGGCAGCGGCGAATAGCGCACGAGGCGGCCTTCCACAAACCGTCTCAACCCATCGGTCATGCGCCGGAGCAAATCCCCGGGGATCGCCCAGCCCGCCTCGTGGCTCACCGCCACCAGATAGGCGGTCAGCACGGGATCGCCGGACGGCAGCGCCGGGAAGTATTTCACCAGGCCGTCGGAATCCATGTGTGCGGGCACCTGGACCGTCCAGCGGTCCCAGAGCGCCGTATCGCGCAGCGCCACCGCCACCGATAGTTTCTGCTCCATGCACCCGTACGGATAGCGCCGCATATGGTCGGCGACGGCCTTCAAGCCGTCGCCCAGCCGGGCGCGCACGTTCACCCGCAGGCCGCCGCCCGGCAGGGCATCGGCCGGCCGTTCAACCGGCAGGCTCATGCGCTCCGCCAACTGGACCAGTTCGGCCTGGAACACCCGCAGCGGTACGGCGGGCAGGACTTTCTGCACCACGCGCAGACGGTCCTGCCACGCGGCCTCTTTGGCCACGGCGTCGATTTCCCACACCAGCTCCCCGGTGCCGCGCGGAGCCTCCACCGCCCAGAAAAGCTCGCGCGCCTCGCCCGCGGACAGCGCCACGGTCTGCGGCGCCGGGGCCGGCGAGGCGCCCGGGGCGCGCGCGGAGACCTGCACCGTTACGTCCTTGGCCGAGGTGTTGCGCACGGTGACCCCGGCCCGGTAGCGGTCGCCCTCCCGCACCAGCGGCGACAGGCCGGAGAAAAGCATCAGGTCCTGAGTCGACCGAACGGTGGCAGCACCCGTACCGAAAAATCCCGTGCCGCCGGTCGCCACCGCGACGATGCGGAAAGCGCTCAGCGCATCGTTCAGCGGCACCTCGACCTCGGCCTCGCCGCGCTCGTTCAAGGGCACCCGCCCCTTCCACGCGAGCAGGGTGTCGAAAAGCTCCCGGGTGACCTGGCGCCCGCCGCCCCCGCCCGCCGGCAGCGCTTTGACGCCAAAGTGCCGTTTGCCGACCACCTGCATCTGGGCGGTGGCCGTCCGCACCTCGTACGGACGGCGTCCCATCATGGCCGGAAGCAGGTCCCAGCTGTTGTTGGCCGACAGCTCGAGCAGGCCTTCGTCCACCGCCGCCAACGCCACCTCGCTTCCGGCGGGCGGAGCCTTCCCATCGGCGGTCGCAGCCCGGACGGACACCTTGACCTTTTCACGGATCTTGTAAACGCTGCGGTCAGCGGTCACGGACACCTTCAGCTCATGCTCGCGCCAGCCCACGCGGATCTCGGCGATGCCCAGCTTGTAAGCCGGCTTGCCCAGGTCCGCCATCGCGGTCGGCTGAACCTCTCCGGTTCGTCCGCGCACGGCCAGGACCGAAACGAAAATATTCGGTGCATGACGGCCCTGGATGGGGACTTCGATCACCGGCGCGTGTCCGGATATCTTCCGGATCCAGGTCTCCAGAATGCCCTCGCGCTCGACCGATACCAGCGCGGTCGCTTCCCGGAACGGCATGCGCACCTGAAAAACGGCGGTTTCCCCGGGCTCGTAGCGCTTGCGCTCCGGAATCAGGTCCATCCGGTCATCGTCCGAGACCTCGAACCACCAGTCCTTGGCGCCGGCGACCCACACCGATCGGTGGGCGAAGCTCGGGCGACCGTCCGGGTCCCGGCTCTCGGCCACGAGGAGTACTTCTCCCGAATGCGGCGAACGCGTCTCGCAGGTCATCCGACCGCTGGCGTCGGTCAAGCCCTCCGCGAGCGTCGCGAGGCGTTTGACCTCGACGGTATGGTCATAGCCGTAAAACCCGCCCACCAGACGCTTGCGGTGGGTTATCACCTTGCGCTCGAACGCGTCGATTTTAACCCGCGCCCCGCGAACCGGCTTGCCGGCAAGGTCGACGACGGCGGCCTGGAGTTTGAGGGCGTCCCGGGAAACCGCCCAGCCATCCGGTTTGATGCCGACCAGACAAGCGGAACTCCACAGAGGGATCCGACCGGAAACGGTTTGAACCTCCCCATTGGGGTCCCGGAATTCCATTTCCGCCGTCAGTTCCTGCGGAACGTCCGCGCGCGGCAGTTCGGGCACGACCGTCCGCACCCCGCCGGTCGAATCCAATACCGTATCCACGGCACGGCGCTGGGGCGGCCGTTCCCCGCCGGCCGGGTCTTCATCGGGCTCTTGCGGCTCCCCTCTCCGCACCAAGCCTTCACGGACCGAGCCGTTGCCGAAGACAAAGTCTTCGAAGCCCTCGATGGCCGCTATGCGCTTCGGACTCACCTCCGTGCGCAGCTTCACGGGCAGCAGCCCTGCCCCTCCCCCCGACAGGTAGTGGACGCTTAAATCGAGCGGAACCTCGCCGACGTCGACCAACGGCTCGGCAGGGGGTTTGATGAGGCCCTTCAGCAGGGGCACGCGAAACTCCTCGACCCGGAAACGGCCGGACGTCAGACTCGAGGATGGGTCTTCGTCTCCGGGCGATTCCGACAACGCACCGGCTGCTTCCCCCTCCGGCGGCGGGGCCGAGCCCTCCGCGCCGCTTTGGGACACGAGGGTCACCGTATAGCTTCCCAGCTTGGCATCCCGCGGGATGCTCCATTCGGTCTCGGCCACCCCGACGGAGTCCCACGCCAAGGGCATTGTATACGTCTGTCCGCTTCCGGAATGATGGATCGAAACGGCAGGGGGGAAGGCCTCCGCAGACGGTACCGCAAAGCCGTCCCGGGTGTGTCGCCGGATGATGTGCTTCATGTGCACCGTCTCGCCCGCGCGCAGCAGGCTGCGGTCGAAGACGGTATGTGCGATGACCGGTCCGGCGCCGTATTCCTCCGGCAGTTTGAAGCGCCACGCTTCGATGCCATCCTCCCAGCTGGAATGAACGAAGCTCATGTCGTCCCCGGTCTGGGCGGCAACGAAAACGCCCGCCCCCAGGCGGCTCAGAGCGCCCAGTTGGGTGTAATCGTGGGACGGCAGGTCGAACCGGCACGCGGACTCATCCGTCGCTTGCGGCAGTTCCGCCTCGATGCGCGCGACCCCGTTCGCATCGGTCTGGCCGCTCCAAAGGGTCTGGCCCGCGCAGTTCAGGACGCTGACCGCCGCGCCGGCAACCGGCTCGGCCTTGTCCAGGGTCGTCACCCACGCCAGCGAGGACTCACGCCCCTGCTTGAAGTGCACGGCGAGGTTGGTAACCAGGACGGCGGTCGGAACGAACATGGGCTTCGGCGGGTCGAGCAGCGCCTTGCCCAGGATGGCGCTCTCGAACTCAACCACGTAAAGTCCGGCGTTCCGGAGAGGAATCCCCACCACTTCCGTAACCCCGGTCCCCTGGAGCTTGGGAATTTTAAGCTCACGGGCGGCCGGCCCGCCTGCGAACACCGAAGTCTCGCGTCCGGCGGCGGCGACCTTGCGCAGCCAGGGCTGGATGTCTTCGACCCGGCCCGGCGGGATACTGACGATTCGACCCGTCACCTGGCCGGACAGACTTGGATCCGGCGCATGCACGTTCAGCATCCGGACCTTCGGCTGGGGTTCGATGTTACGAAGAGTGACGGGCAGGGCCGGATCGGCATGGAGTTCCACGATGCCGAAACGGGCCGCGAATTTGGCCAGCGCCGGGAAGCCCGCCGTGCGGACCTTGAGCGGAAATCGTTTGGAGTTGGCAAGCGGCCGGCCGGAATCATCCGTGAGGTCGCCCGGAATCTCGAGCTGAAATTCGGCGTTGGCGGGAAAGGGCCCGTCAAACGTCAGCGTACGGTGGCCGGCGTCCAACGGCGCCCGCCACACCTTTCCATCGGGCCCTTTCAACAAGGCTTCGGCCGCCGTTGCGGGATTCAGGGGCGCATTAAAGCTCAGGGTCATGGGCAGAACGGGAATGCATCCGGCGCGGGCGTTCTCACGTTCGCAGCTGAACTCGGCGACGAAATTCTCACGGGTCTCGAAGTGCAGGACCTGGTCCTGCTCGGTGGCCACTCCCGATGCCGCCGCTACACCTTTTCCCCACAGCAGGCTCACCTTGGCCTTTTGGGGGAAGCGCTGGCGGCACTGCAGGAGCAGAACCTGGTCGGGCTCGGCGCCGTCGTTGAACAGCCAGCGATGGGCGGCGAGGATGGCCTCGCGGTCCTCGCCCGTGACGATCCGGGCCCCGATCCGCTGCTGGATGCCGGAGACGGCAAACCCGGCCCGGGCGGCCACGGTGGTCTCGTCCGGCGCGCCGTCCAGCACCAGAATGAACACCTGGTCCTCGCTGATTCCTTTCTGCCCCGCGTAAGGAATCGACCGGCGAACGGCCGGACCGCCGGTGGAAAAGGCGAATTCGCTCGGACCGGCGACCTCCGTTCCCGCCAACGACCGCAGACCGGGCCTCAAGTGGAAGGAACACCGCACGCCGGCCGGCAGGTCGCGCGCAAAGTCGTAGACCCAGTTTCGCGGGTCCACCCACCGACCCTGACCGGACTCGGAGCACGTGACGTCAAAGGGATCGACGGCAGCGCGCGGATCACCGAACGGCACCATGGCCTGGCTGAACGTCGCCCGCGCCTGCCGGACTTTCTTTACGGCGCCCTGGGGGCTGAACCCTGAAACCTTCGGCAGGTCCTGGGCAGCGGCCGGCAGCTCGAGGAACAGCAGACTCAACACCAGGACAACGATCTTATTGAGCATACGATGCCCTCTTTCGCATTGGCTCCCTCAACGCGTGAACGGCCGTCGGATGGGACGGGAGGCGGCGTGTCTCGTTCGGGTCGGATCTATCTTATTACTCCGGCAATAACATATGTCAAATTCAAGCATCTCACCCATGGCCCATCGGGTTTTCGGCCGCAGCGCGGCGCAACCAAATTTTCAGGCGATCCTGCCAGGCCCCCAAGCCGTCTAAAGGAACTGCAGACAGTCAGAGACGACCGTCGGCTGCGTGGGCATCGGCCCTCTGGGGCTGTCCGGAACCATATGAAACGGGCTGGCTGCCGTACGCTGGTTCGTTGAACGGATCGTTGCGGCGCGCTGCGGCCGAAAACCAGATGGGCCGTACCCCGGCTCAAGTTGCACTTGCCGGAGTAATAAGTCAGTTTTGACTTTCAAAGTCAAGCGATTGATCTTTTCAGGCGCGTTCAGTAAACTCGCGGGGATGAAACTTCGACTCATTTTATTGGTATTGTCGTTATTGGCCTTTTTATCGGCCTCGACCGGCGGCTTCCTTTATTATTCTTCACTGAAAAAATCCGCTCTCGAGGAAGCGGAACGGCAGGCCCAGGAGCGGTTGCAGACCATCCAGAAGAGCTTCTCGGCGTTTCTATCCGAAAATATCAAACCGGTGAGATCCCTGGCCGGCCTGGACTTCCTGCAGCACAGCTTGATTCGGCCGGATGAGGCCGCGGCCCTGGAAAAAGCAAACCTGATTCTGGACCATTTCAATCGCACCCTGGAGACGGAAGTCTGTTATCTGATGGATCGTCGGGGCGATACGATTGCCTCCAGCAACCGCTTGGCCGCGGATAGCTTTGTCGGGGAAAATTTTAATTTTCGCCCTTACTTCCAACGGGCCGTTCAAGGCCAGCCGGCGACTTACCTGGCGCTCGGCACAACCTCGGGCCGAAGGGGCGCGTATTACAGTCATCCGATCGTCGTTGAAGGCCGCCCGGAGCCTGTCGGCGTGGTAGTGATCAAAGCGTCCGTTGAACCGATTGAAAGGGAATTGGTCAGCGCCAGCGATGAAATCGTGCTGGTGACCGATCCGCACAGCGTCATTTTCATTTCGAATCGCCGGGAATGGCTGTATCATTCGATCCAGGAGCTTTCGGACGAGCGGCGGGATCGGATCGCGCGCTCCCTTCAATTCGGTGAAGGCCCATGGAACTGGGTCGGTATTCGGATGGAGGGAGAAAGACACGCGGTGGACCGCCACGGCCGCGGCTACTTGATTCATCGAATCGAACTGGACCATTACCCGGGCTGGAACGTCATCCATCTGCGCAGCCTGGCGGCGATTTCCAGAACCGTTTCGGACCCTTTGATCCGGATTGCCGGGCCCTCCATCCTGGCGCTGTGCGTCCTCATCGGCGTCTCGGTTTTTTTCCTTTATCGAAAGGCCAGCGTGGATATCTTGAGGCGCCAGGCAGCCGAACAGGCCCTGCGCGAGAGCGAGGAGCGCTACCGCTCGCTCTACCACCACACCCCTGCCATGTTGCATTCCATTGATACCAATGGGCGCTTGGTCAGCGTGAGCGACTATTGGCTCGACATCCTCGGCTATGAGCGTGCGGAGGTGATCGGTCGAAAACTGACGGAATTTCTCACTGAATCGTCCCGGCGCTATGCCGAAGAAACCGTTCTTCCTGAATTTTTCGAAACCGGGTTCTGCAAGGACATCCCCTATCAGTTCGTTAAAAAAAGCGGTGACATCATCGATATTTTACTTTCCGCCATCAGCGACCGGGCAATGGCGGGAGGACCGGTTCGATCCCTGGCCGTTTCCATCGATGTGACCGAAAGAAAGCGGGCCGAGGAGGCGCTGCAGCATGCGCAGCAGGAACTTCGACGCTATTCGCAGGATTTGGAGCGCCAGGTCCGAAAACGCACGCAGGAGGTGACGAGCATCCTTAAATACACCCCGGCCGTCGTTTACCTCAAAGACAAAGAAGGGCGCTACAACCTGGTCAATTCACGCTTTGAAGAGTTGTTTGCCATGCGCAATGAGGAAGTTCAGGGCCAGACCGATCACGATATCTTCCCGAACGAGATTGCCGATCAATTCTGCCAGAACGACCAGCGGGTTCTTTCCGATAGTTGCTCCTATCAGGCCGAAGAGCGGATCTCCCAGTCCGACGGGGTCCATACGTATTTGTCGGTGAAATTTCCGGTATACGATGAAACCGGCAAGATCAGCGGCATATGCGGAATTTCCACGGACATCACCGCCGTTAAAAAAGCCCAGGAGCAGCTCCGGCGCCTGTCCGGCAGTATCATGGACCGCCAGGAGAAGGAGCGCAAGGCGATCGCCCGAGAGTTGCACGATGAACTGGGGCAATTGCTCACGGCGTTGCGAATGGACTCCGCGTGGTTGCGCCATCGATTGAAAGATACGGATGCCCATGCGTCCGAGCGTGCATTGACAATGGACACCCTGATCGATAAAACCATCGACGGGGTGCGGGACATGGCCATCCGACTGCGGCCCGGCGTGCTGGACACCCTGGGCCTGGTCGACGCGTTGGAGTGGGTGACATCCGATTTTGAAAAACGGACCAGCATCACCTGCTTTTTTAATCATCGACCCGTACCGAATCTAGAGGACACGCTCGCCACAGCGGCTTACCGCATCACCCAGGAGGCGCTGACCAATATTGCCCGGCATGCCAGGGCCACCCGTGTGGACGTCTCGCTGGGAATTGAGGATGGCGTGTTGAGCCTGATCGTCATCGACGACGGCTGCGGATTCAG
This sequence comes from Desulfobacterales bacterium, assembly GCA_030834695.1. Classification (GTDB taxonomy): domain Bacteria; phylum Desulfobacterota; class Desulfobacteria; order Desulfobacterales; family SpSt-501; genus SpSt-501. The sequence continues at coordinate 6,740 of JAUQXK010000108.1, read as the reverse complement.
CCTGCGGGAGTTAACCGAATCCGAGGGGCTGGGCCTGGCCGGGATGCGTGAGCGGGCGAGCCTCGTCGGGGGATTCCTGGACGTTCAATCCCAAGAGCGGAAGGGCACCCGAGTGCATTTCAAAGTCTCCATCAACCCGGAGAGACCCGGTTGAGCCCTTGCCATGATTAAAGTCTTGCTGGCTGACGACCACAGCATTGTCCGTGCGGGATTGCGACGAATCATCGAAGAAAGCGGTGAGATGGAAGTCATCGCCGAGGCGGCGGACGGCAGGGAGGCGATTCGAAAAGCTCACGAGCATGTGCCCGATGTGGCGGTCGTCGATATCTCCATGCCCAATGTGGACGGGCTGGAAGTCATCCGCCAACTGCGCGATGACTATCCGAAACTGCCGATTCTGATTCTGACCATGCATGAAGAAGGACAGTATGTGGTCCGAGCCGTAGAGGCCGGTGCCATGGGGTACATCACCAAGCAGTCCGCGCCGGAGCAACTGGTCAAAGCGATCCGCAAGGTGTATGACGGCCATCGCTATCTGACCGATGAGGCCGCTGAAGCGCTGGCGCTCCGGGTGGCCAAGGGCGCCCATGGGCGATCCCCGCTCGACACCCTGTCCATGCGGGAACTTCAGGTGCTCCGGCGGCTGGCCCTGGGGAACACCAACCGTGAAATCGCCCGGGCCTACCATATCAGCATTAAAACGGTCGACACGTACCGCTCCCGGATCCTCAAAAAGCTAGACCTGCGCAACAATGCCGAATTGTCACGTTTTGCCATTCAAAATGGGCTGATTGAGTCGTGACGGCGCCGGCGGACCGCCCGGCAATCGGATCCCCCTTCTCAACCCTGTAAGAAATAATCTGACAGCAAAATCAAAAATTGTCGAATTGACATGGATGGTTGAACCCTGTAGTCAATTTTATCATCCGAAGATTATATTCAGCCTCGAATGGCTATCGCGGTGATGGTCGACGCCCACCAGGTTCGGAGCGGTCTTGTATATTGACAAAAACAGTCAAAGACACTAATAAAATTGTAAAAATCATGATATAACCTGGGCATGGATCAAGTTCTGCAAATATTGCTAAAAACTGAATTGAATTCACCCGCAGAAAGGAAAGGGCATCCAGATTCCAGACAAGATGATGGCCGAACAACGTTTCACGCCTTTCAGATGCTGATACGATAGCGCGTGTGCGGTTGACTCGCAAATAAGAGTCATCCGCACACATTTATTGAACGCTCAACAACCAAAACCCGCTCCAGAGAAGATATGCCAGAGAAGAAGCCGAGCATCGATGATATCGCCGTCGACATCAAAGATGTCGAAAAAAAGCTCGAGGAAATGAAAATCAAGGACCTCGAAATCGGCGGGATGCGGGAGTTCAAGCCCAAGAGCCCGCTCGCGATTGCGATCTATCTCATCGGCCTCGCTATGAGCTTTTTCCACATCTGGGTGTTGACCATCCGCGCCATCGATCCATGGTATTTTCGCACCATGCATGTGGTCTTTGCGGGCGTGCTCCTGTTTCTGCTGGTGCCCGGCTGGAAGCAGAAGGACCGGAGCAAGGTCCACATCGTCGATTGGATCCTGATCGCCCTGCTGGTCGCCCCTGCGGCATACATCTTCATCGTGTTCGACGAGTGGATTTACCGCGTGGGGGTGGTGCCGGAAACCTGGGATTTCATTTTTTCCCTCATGTTCGTTGGCGCGGTGTGGGAAATGGCCCGACGCGCCACCGGAACTCCACTCGCCATCCTAACCGCCCTGTTCGTGCTCTACGGCCACTTCGGTGCCTATATGCCGGGCCTGTTTTACCACAGGGGGTACGACTGGGACCGGATGATCACCTATCTGTTCAGCCTGGACGGCATCCTGGGCCTACCGATCCAGGCCTCGGCCCACTACATCTTTCTTTTCGTCCTCTTCGGGGCTTTTGTTGACTCCTCCGGCGCCGGCAAGTTCTTCGTGGACTTTGCGCGCGTTATCGCCGGCCGCTACCGCGGCGGGCCCGCCAAGGTTTCCATCGTTTCCAGCGCCCTGATCGGGACGGCATCCGGCTCATCGGTGGCCAACGTGGTCGTTGACGGCGTGTTCAACATTCCTCTGATGAAGGCCAGCGGGTTTCGCGGTGCGATTGCTGGAGCCATCGAGGCCATGAACTCCACCGGCGGGCAGATCATGCCGCCGGTCATGGGCGCCGGCGCCTTCCTGATGGCGGAAATCCTGGCCGTCCCCTACGCCAGGGTGGCCACCGCCGCCATCATCCCCGCCCTTTTCTATTTTCTCTCCGCTTACTGGATGATCGATTTTTACTCCGCCGCCGCCGGTCTCAAAGGGATCCGCCGCGAGGACCTGCCGGTATTCCGTAAGATCATGACGGAAAAAGGCTATCTCCTTTTCCCGATCATCGTCCTGCTCGTCAGCCTGATGGTTTTCGACTGGTCCGCCTACCGCGCCGCCATGCTGGGCATCGTTTCCCTGATCGTGGTCAGTTGGGTCAGGGCATCCAGCCGCATGGGGCTCCAAGCAATCCTCAACACCCTGGCAAAGGGGGCCAAGGGCGCCATGGAGATTGCCGCCACCTGCGCGGCCGCCGGCATCATCGTGGGCGTGCTGACTCAGACCGGCCTGGGGACCAAGTTCGCCATGATCATCTTCAACTACTCCGGTGGCAACCTTTATATTGCTCTCGTTTTCACGATGATCATCGCGATCGTCCTCGGCATGGGCATGCCCACCACGGCGGCCTACGCTATTTGCGCCTCGGTCTTAGCGCCGGCCTTGGTGCAGATGCAGGTGCCGCCCATTGCGGCTCACCTTTTCATTTTCTATTTTGCCTGCATCTCGGCCTTGACTCCGCCCGTAGCCCTTGCCGCATTTGCAGCCGCTGCCATCGCCAATGCCCGCAGTTGGGAAGTCGGCTGGGAGGGCATGCGCTTTGCCATCGCCGGCTTCCTGATCCCCTACATGTTCGTCCTCGGCCCTTCCATGGTATTGGTCGGGGAGTGGTGGGACATCGGCCTTTCGGTCATCACCGGCTTTTTCGGCACTGCCGCTCTGGCCGGTTCTGTACAGGGCTGGCTGATTACGCGCTGCGCCAAGTGGGAGCGGATCATCCTGTTCTTCGGCGCCCTGTGCCTGATCAAGCCGGGCTGGGTTACGGACATCATCGGTGCAGCCATCATGGGCGGTATCATCCTGCTGCAGTTGACTCGCAGAAAAAGCAACGCGGTGGCACAACCGGTTTACTGATCCCGGAAATCCTAAAATTATTAGGGGGGAAAAATGAGCATGCAACTTCCTGAAATAAAAAAAATCCTTTTCACGACAGACCTCTCCAAGCAGACTCGACACGCGTTCAACTATGCTGCAGGGTTGGCGCACCAGTACAACGCCGTGCTCACGATCCTTTATGTTATGGAGGATTTCTCAGCATCCCAGAATGCAAATCTGCAGGCATTTATCGGCGGCGATCGCTGGAGGGAGCTGCAAAAGTCCCAGGAACAGCATATTCAGCAGATCCTCATTGGCAAGAAGCGGGAGGGCTCCCTGATTCGCGAAGCACTGGGGGATATGTTCACTGCCGCAAAGAAAGAGCTCCCGGAGAGGGACCTTCGGTCCGAGGAAATCGTGGTCACCCAGGGCGACCCGGTCGACTGCATCAACCAGGAAGCCGAGGCCCGGCAGGTCGATCTCATCATCATGGGCTATCACCCGCGGGGGCGGCTCGGGGAGGTCATCACCGGGAGCGTCAGCCGCAGCGTTCTGCGCCGGAGCAAGATTCCGGTGCTGCTGGTGCCGCTGCCGGACCCGGAGGTGTAAAGGAATTCATTGGGTGCCATTGCGTTTCATCCATACTCACTCGTAAGGAGGTATACCATGTCAAGGATTAGACCCGGTTACAGCTTTTCAGTTTTCGTGACGGTTTTGGTCGCCGTTTTTGCTTTTTCGGCGATCGACCCGGCCGACGCGCAGGAGCGCAAGTCGATCCGCTGGGCCACTTCCAGCACGGGCTCTTACGGCTACAAGGTCGCGGCGCAGATGGTCAAAGTCCTGGAGGAAGCGCTCGGCGGCGAGTACACCGTCACCGTCAATCCGTATCCCTCGACGACCGCCGCCATGAAGGCGGTTATGGATGGCGAGGCGGAGATCGGCTACACGGCCGACGTCGGCATGACCGATGTTTACCAAAATGATGGGGCCTTCAAGGATTACAAGCCCACCAAGTCGAAGATGGTCCACAGCTGGTATGCGTACCCGATGGAGTCGTTCATGGCCGTATACGCCCCGAAGGCCGAGCAGTTCAAATCCTGGGGCGACTTCAGCGGCAAACCGGTGTTCTTCACCCCCGCCGGTTTCATGAACTGGTTGAATTTCCGGCGCATCTACAAGGCGTTGGGCTACAATTTCAAGCATGTCCAGATCGGCGAGCCCGCCCAGGGCGATGCGCTCCAGGCCGGCACCATCGTCGGCTCGGTCTGCTATACGACCGCCGGCCGGTCGCTGCCAACGTACTGGCGCGAAACCGAGCTGCGTCTGGACATCAAGGTGATCAATCCCAGCCCCGAGGAAGTCAAGAAGCTCACCGAGAAAAATTTAGCACCCACTGAAATTGATGCTTCACAGGTCTTCAGCAAGGATGTGGGCGTGAAGACGATCCTGGGAGTGCCCCTCCTGTTCGGTTACAACATGCGCGCGGACATGCCTGAAGAGGTCCTCTACAAGATGCTGAACAAGTTCTACGCCGATCGTGAGAGCCTGGCCAAGGCCGATCCGGGCTTCGAACCCATGGCGAAGGACTTTGTCGGCATGCAGGTGAAAGGCATCAACGGCGAGCCGGACGCTCCGGTGCACGCGGGGCTGGCGAAATTCCTCAAGGAGCACAAGGCCTGGAACGACAAGTGGAAGGTCGCCGCCAAGTAATTATTAATCGCCTCGCAATGGTCATTTCGTTGTCATTCCGGCGGAGGCCGGAATCCAATAGCTTTCTGGATGCCGGATCAAGTCCGGCATGACGAGACTATTTCGAGACGGTTAATAGCGCGGGAGGCGCCCGCTCCGCGGAGACACCGGTGCCCGACCGGCCCCTTCCAACTGGGCCGGGCCGGGCACCGGACCTCCGGCCCGGCGGCCGCCCGAATTCACTGAATAGACGTTGAGATCCGGCGGTCATAAGCTCATTAGGATCGAAAAGGGGAAAGCAGAGATGACTGAGCAGTTCAAGAGTTATGCCACTATCCGGAACCTGAGGTTCGTCATATCGGTCTTCATGTTCGGCTGGCTGTGCTGGTACTTTTACACCGGCTTCGGCGGCCCGAGTGAACTCGTGGCGGCGCTGGTGCCGGTCGCCCTGATGGTGCAGATCCTGTGCATGCATGAAAACGGATACATCTACAAACGATTGCCGCCTGTCGCCAATCATATCCTGGTCGTCGTTTATCTCGCCGTCTGTCTTTTTGCTTTCTACTATTTCGTGGCCAATTTCGACGAGATCGCCATCTGGCGCCAGGGCTCTTACACCCGGACGGACTTCATCATGGGGCTGCTGGTTTTCCTTCTGGTGATGGAGCTGTCGCGGGTCGTCCACCCCGATCTGTTTTGGGTGAACGTGATCATGGTTTTGTATACCATGTGGGGCAACCTGATTCCGGTCGATTTCTTCTGGCATCCGGGAACCACCTTCTACCGCGTGATCACATCGAGCACGGTCGAGCTCTCGACCGGCATCTACGGTCAATACGCACAGATCGCGCTGACGACGATCGGCGCCTTCCTGCTTCTGGCAGCGGCGGCGGCCGGGTTCGACGCCCAGGGCGCGATGGTCCAGTTCATGCGGCGGATCGCCGGGAAGTCGCGCGCCACGATCCCTCAGACGGCCGTGCTGGCCTCTTCCGCGGTCGGCATGATCAGCGGCAGCGGCGCGGCCAATGCGACGGTGGTCGGCAGCTTCACCATCCCCCTGATGAAGAAATACGGCATACCGGGGGAATTCGCCGGGGCGGTCGAGTGCGCGGCGTCCATGGGCGGGCTCATCATGCCGCCGGTCATGGCGGTCGCGGGCTTCGTGATGGCGGAGTTCCTCGGCGTACCCTACTGGAGTGTGGCGCTGCGCGGCTTCGCCCTCGCCTTCATCTATTACACCACGCTCGGCCTTTCCGTCTATCTGGTGAGCATGCGGCTGATGCCCCCCGATCCGATCGAAAAGGCCACCATCCCCATGTACGAGCAGATCAAGACGCTGATCTTCTTCCTGGGCATCATCTATCTCACGATCCTGATGGGGGTGCTCAACTACGGCGAACAACTTGCGGGGCTCTATACCGGCTCCTTCATGTTCGGGCTCCTCATCCTGCTTTTTCTGTTGTACAAATACGTACGGAAAGATCCGGCGACGCAAAAGGATAGGCTCTGGGCGAACGTCCGCGTCATGATCGAAACCCATGCCGAGCTGACTTCCTACCTGACGCTCATGCTCTGCACGCTCGGCATCATGGTCGGCCTTTTCACCGTGACCGGCTTCATCAACCGCATGGGCGGCATGCTGCTGAAAGTCGGCGAGTTTCACATCATCGCGCTGGTCCTGATGGCCTGGCTGTTCGGCTGGCTCGTCGGCACCGGCCTGCCGCCGACCGCCACCTACATCGTGCTCGCGGTCGTCGTCGTCGACCCCATGCGCAAGATGGGCGTCGATCCATGGGTCGCGCATTTCTTCTGCTTCCTGATCGCGGTGTGGGGC
>JAUQXK010000107.1 GCA_030834695.1 Desulfobacterales bacterium | reverse complement strand
ATCGTCAAGGTGGGCTCGAAGATGATCGACACCTCGATCCGCTCGAAGCTCGCTTCCCTCCAGAATGCCATGAAAGAGGTCGGATAATGGGAATCCAGGCAGCCGAGATCTCTGCGATCCTCAAGGAGCAGATCAAGAACTTCGGTCAGGAAGCGCAGGTGGCCGAGGTCGGCCGGGTGCTGTCGGTGGGCGACGGCATCGCGCGGGTCCACGGGCTCGACAACGTCCAGGCCGGCGAGATGGTCGAATTCCCCGGTGGCATCCGCGGCATGGCGCTGAACCTCGAGGTCGACAACGTCGGCATCGTGATCTTCGGCTCCGACCAGGACATCAAGGAAGGCGACACCGTCAAGCGCACCAAGTCCATCGTCGACGTGCCGGTGGGTGACGAGCTTCTGGGGCGCGTGGTCGACGGCCTCGGCAACCCGATCGACGGCAAGGGCCCGCTCAACGCCAAGAGGCGCGCCGTGGCCGACGTCAAGGCCCCCGGGATCATCCCGAGGAAGTCGGTGCACGAACCGATGGCCACCGGGCTCAAGTCGGTCGACGCGATGATCCCGATCGGCCGCGGCCAGCGCGAACTGATCATCGGCGACCGCCAGACCGGCAAGACCGCGCTCGCGCTCGACACGATCCTCAACCAGAAGTCCTACAACGAGGCCGCCGGCACGGACGAGAGCAAGAAGCTCTACTGCGTCTACGTCGCCGTGGGCCAGAAGCGGTCCACCGTCGCGCAACTGGTGAAGAAGCTGGAAGAGACCGGCGCGCTCGCCTATTCGATCGTCGTCGCCGCGACCGCGTCCGACCCGGCGCCGATGCAGTTCCTCGCGCCCTATTCGGCCACCGCGATGGGCGAGTATTTCCGTGACAACGGCCGCCACGCGCTGATGATCTACGACGACCTTTCCAAGCAGGCCGTCGCCTACCGGCAGATGTCGCTGCTGCTGCGCCGTCCGCCCGGGCGCGAAGCCTATCCGGGCGACGTCTTCTATCTGCACTCGCGCCTGCTGGAGCGGTCGGCGAAGCTGAACAAGGACAACGGCGCGGGCTCGCTGACCGCGCTGCCGATCATCGAGACCCAGGCCGGCGACGTCTCGGCCTATAGTCCGACCAACGGGATCTCGATCACCGACGGCCAGATCTTCCTCGAGACCGAACTCTTCTACCAGGGCGTCCGCCCGGCGGTGAACACCGGCCTTTCGGTGTCGCGCGTCGGCTCCTCGGCGCAGACCAACGCGATGAAGTCGGTCGCGGGTCCGGTGAAGCTTGAACTGGCCCAATACCGCGAGATGGCGGCCTTCGCGCAGTTCGGTTCCGACCTCGATGCGGCGACCCAGCGGCTTCTGAACCGCGGCGCGCGCCTGACCGAGCTGATGAAGCAGCCGCAGTATTCGCCGCTGACCAACGCCGAGATCGTCTGCGTCATCTTCGCCGGCACCAAGGGCTTCCTCGACAACATCGCGGTCAGGGACGTCGGCCGGTTCGAGGCGGGGCTTCTCAAGCACCTGCGCACGAACCGCAAGGACATCCTCGACTGGCTCACCAAGGACGACCCCAAGATCAAGGGCGAGGCCGAGGACAAGCTCAGGGCTGCGATCGCGGAATTCGCCAAGACCTTCGCGTAAGCGGGGGAAGGGAACAGGGACATGCCCAGCCTTAAGGACCTGAAGAACAGGATCGCCAGCGTCAAGTCGACGCGGAAGATCACCAAGGCCATGCAGATGGTCGCGGCGGCCAAGCTCCGCCGCGCCCAGGAAGCCGCCGAGGCCGCCCGCCCCTATGCGGAGCGGATGAACGCGGTCATGGCCGGCCTCGCCGCCTCGGTCGGCGGGTCCGACAGCGCGCCCCGGCTCCTCGCCGGGACCGGGTCGGACCAGACCCATCTTCTGGTGGTGATGACGGCCGAGCGTGGCCTTTGCGGCGGCTTCAACTCCACCATCGTGCGGCTGGCGCGGGCGCGGGCGACCGAGCTTCTGCGGATGGGCAGGACGGTCAAGATCCTGACCGTCGGCAAGAAGGGGCGCGAACAGCTCAAGCGCGACTTCGCCAAGCATTTCGTCGGTCATGTCGACCTCTCCGAGGTGAAGAAGCTCGGCTACGACAACGCCCAGGGCATCGCGCGCGACATCATCAAGCGCTTCGATGCGGGCGAATTCGATGTCGCCACGATCTTCTTCAACCGCTTCCAGTCGGTGATCAGCCAGATCCCGACCGAGCAGCAGGTCATCCCGGCGAAGTTCGACGCCAGGGCCGAAGGCGCCTCGTCGCTTTACGATTACGAACCTTCCGAGGAAGGCATCCTCGCCGACCTCCTGCCGCGCGGGGTGGCCACCCAGGTCTTCACGGCGCTTCTGGAAAACGGCGCGTCCGAACAGGGCGCGCGGATGAGCGCGATGGACAACGCGACGCGCAACGCGGGCGACATGATCGACAGGCTGACGATCGTCTACAACCGCTCGCGCCAGGCCGCGATCACCAAGGAACTCATCGAAATCATTTCGGGCGCCGAGGCG
>JAUQXK010000106.1 GCA_030834695.1 Desulfobacterales bacterium | reverse complement strand
ATCGCCGTGGCCTGGGGCGTTTTCATGCTGGTCTGGAACTCGCGGCGCTTTGTGCAGAACCAGGCCCTGCTATTCCTTGGGATCTCACTGGCGTTCATCGGATTTTTGGACCTGATGCACACCCTGGCCTACAAGGGCATGGGGGTCTTCGAGGAGGGGGACGCCAACCGGCCCACCCAGCTTTGGATTGCGGCGCGCTATGCCCAGGCGTTGGCTCTGTTGGCCTTCCCGCTGCTGTTCGGCAGCCGCCCGCGGCCGGCAGGGGTGTCCGCGACTTTGGCGCTGGTCACGGGTGCGCTGCTCCTCGCCATATTTACCTGGGACGTATTTCCCGCGTGCTACGTCGACGGCCAGGGGTTGACCGCTTTCAAAATAACGAGCGAATACATCGTCTGCGCCATCCTGGCGGCGTCCCTGATTCTGCTGCACCGGCGCCGGCAGGCGCTGGACGTCGACGTCTACCGGCTGATGGCCATTGCAATCGGTTTCAGCATCGCCGCCGAGCTGAGCTTCACCCTCTACACCGACGTATACGGCCTTCTGAACTTCGCCGGGCACATCTTAAAGGTCGCCGCGTTTGCGATGGTCTACCTGGGCCTCATCCGCATCGGGCTCACCAAACCCAATGCGCTGCTGTACCGTGAACTGGCCCAAAAGAGGGAAGAGCTCTCCGCCGAGCGTTCCGTCCTGCAGACGGTCTTGACCGCCGCACCGGATTTTTTGGTGTTGAAGGACCGCGACTCGGTCTACCGCAAGGTCAACCCGGCCTTCTGTCGATTTCTGGGCCGATCGGAAGAGGAGATCGTCGGGAAAAGGGACGCGGACCTTTTCCCGCCCGGCGATGCCGAGCAGTACACGAAAGGCGACCAAGAGGTCATGGCCTCCGGCCGGATGGACATCGGGGACTGGTCGGTCATGGGCAAAGCGGGGCGGCGCTGGATGCAGGTCATCAAGACGCCGGTGTCTGCAGAAAGCCCCCATTGAGCCGTCTGCGGCGTGCTGTGCGCTGCAAGGGATATCACCCGCCGGAAGCGGATGGAAGAACTGGTCCAGGCGCGCCTGCGGCTGAGCGAATTCGCGCACGATCATCCGCTGCCCGATCTGCTCCAAAAAACCATAGACGAAGCGGAGCGGCTTACCGGGAGCGCGATCGGCTTTTTACACTTTGTCGAGGACGACCAGGAGACCCTGTCGCTGCAGATGTGGTCGAGCCACACGCTGCGCAACATGTGCACCGCCGAAGGGGCGGGCCGGCACTATCCGGTCTCCCAGGCCGGGGTGTGGATGGACTGCCTGCGTGAGCGGCGGCCGGTGATCCACAACGATTACAGCGCCCTGACGCACCGCAAGGGGACGCCTCCCGGCCACGCGCCGGTGGTCCGCGAGCTGGTCGTCCCGATTTTTCAATGCGGGAAAGCCGTGGCGATCCTGGGGGTGGGCAACAAGGAGACGGACTACGTCCCGGCGGATATCGACATGGTGGCCGAGCTGGGCTCGATGGCCTGGGACCTCGTCGTCCGGAAGGAAGCCGAGGCTGACCTGCGCAAGACCCGGGAGCATTATCGACTGGTAGCCGACTTCACCCATGACTGGGAATACTGGCAGGACCCCGAAGGAAAATTCATCTACGCCTCGCCCTCCTGCGAGCGGGTGTCCGGCTATCCTCCCTCTCATTTCATGGGCAACGCCGGGGCGATCCTCGACATCACGCATCCGGAGGATCGGCCGCACTTGAAGTCCCACTTCGACCAGGTGGCCGAAAACCGTTCGGGGTCGTGCGAGCTGGAGTTCCGCATCATACGGAAAGACGGAGACGTCCGCTGGATCAACCACACGTGCTGGGCGGTCTACACCGACGACCACGTCTACCGGGGGCGCCGCGGAAGCCATCGCGACATCACCGAACAGAAGCAGAAGGAGAGGGAGATCCTGGAGAGCGAAGAGCGCAGCCGGCGCCTGATCGAGGCCTCGACGGATGCAATTCTGGTCCGATGCGGCGGCATCCTAACTTATGCAAACCCGGCGGCGCTAAGCCTTTTCGGCGCCGATAGCAAGCGGGAATTGATCGGGAGGAGTTACCTGGACTTAGTTCACCCGGAAGACCGGGCAGAGTCCAGCGGACGCGTGAAAAGAAGCACTGAAGAAGGTTGGGTCGCCCCGCCTCGCGAGCATCGAATTCTAACCTTGAGGGGACAGGTCGTTGAGGTTGAATCCACGGGGGTGCCGGTTACTTATAGGGGCGAGAGCCAAATTTTCGGAATCTTCCGCGACATCAGCGACCGCAAGAAGGCCGCCCAAGACAGAGAGAAATTCGAACTGCAGCTGCGCCAGGCCCAGAAGATGGAGGCCATCGGCACACTGGCCGGCGGCATCGCCCACGATTTCAACAATATTCTCAGCGTGATCATCGGAAACTGCGAGATGGTGACGCTCAAAGACGAGATCCCTCCGACAGCTTACGATAATGTGGCACCGATCCTGACGGCCGCCAACCGCGCCAAGAAGCTCGTCAGCCAGATCCTCACGTTCAGCCGGCAGGGCGAACAGCAGAAGCTGCTGATCGCCCTGAAACCGGTGATCAAGGAGACCGTCGAATTTCTGCGCTCCTCGCTGCCGGCGACCATTCAGTTGAAGCAGTACATCAACCCGGAAGCGGGGGCCATCCAGGCCGACCCCACCCAAATGCAGCAGATCCTGATGAACCTCTGCACCAACGCCGCTCATGCCATGGAAGGCAGCGGCGGTGTGCTCAACATCGAGCTCGACAACGCCAGCGTGACGGGGACGGAATGCCAGCTGGGCCCCGGGGTCGAGCCCGGGGACTATTTGAAGCTCACCGTATCGGACACCGGCCATGGGATGGAGGCCTGGGTCCGCGAACGGATTTTCGACCCCTACTTCACGACCAAGGGGCCGGGCAAGGGAACCGGCTTGGGCCTTGCCGTGGTGCACGGGATCGTCCAATCGCACGGCGGCACGATCAAGGTTTACAGCGAGCCTGGAAAGGGAACAATCTTCCATGTGTATATTCCCCGAGCCGACGGCGTCGAGAGGGCGGAGGCGACGGCGGTTCAATTCCTGCCGCGAGGAAGCGAGCGGGTGCTGATTGTCGACGACGAGCCGGCGCTGGCCGACATCGCCGGTCGGTTGCTGAGTTTCTTGGGCTATTCGGTCGAATCCCGGACCAGCTCCATCGAAGCCCTGGAATTGTTCCGCACCCATCCGGAGCGCTTCGACGCGGTCGTCACCGACATGACCATGCCCCAGCTGACGGGACTGAATCTGGCCCGTGAAATCATGGCGATCCGGCCGGAGCTGCCCATCATTCTGTGCACCGGCTTCAGCGAACAAGCAGAGGAGGCCCGAGCGCATGCCGCTGGTATCCGTTCGTTCCTGTTCAAGCCGCTCGTTATTGCCGAACTCGCCAATTCGCTGAGAAGCGTGCTGGATGAAACCCGTCCCAAGTGCGTGTGAACCGGCTGGAGAGCGGTCGGCCTTTTGGGGAACCGGCGGCAGCTCAAAAAATTGAAAAGCCGAGCGCGCCGAGAATCCACGTGCTGCGGCCTCAAGAGGTCATTTTTCCGTTCGATCGGAGGGGAGGCTGCCGGGGTTATCGTGGGCCGGCGAGCGGACGGCAGGGTGAAACCGGCGGGCTTTCAAATGCCTGTCGAACGGATTCATACAACCGGGCGAGGCTGACGGGCTTGGTGAAGCAGTGCGTGAACCCGGCGGCGTTGCAGGCGATCAGGTCCTCCTCGGACGCCCAGCCCGTCAACAGCAAGCCGATCGAATCCGGATGTTCGGCCTTGATGCGCTTGAAAAGGCCCATCCCGTCCATATCGGGCAACGAAAGGTCCAGCAACATCACACCGGGCACCTTTGGGAACCCATGATCGCCAGCGCGTCCTCAGCGCCATTGGCGGTGAACACGGTGTATCCGCAGCGATCGAGGGACAACCTCAGCATATCGCATATCGGCTGTTCATCGTCGACCACCAGGACTTTCTTGCAGTTCAGCGCCGGGGTTTGAATCATCTTCTTGATAGGTCCTGCCGACCGCTCCGGCACAGCCGGCGGCTCCCTCACCGGGAGGCCTCAAGGTCCAGGATCCGCTCCTCCGCCGAATACTTTTTGGTGCGGTATGATTTCAAGTCCATCAGTTTTTTCGAAATGGCCCCCAATCGCAGAGCTTGCTCCTTGACCGTTTCGGCGAGTTTGCGGTCCTCCGGCTCGCAGTCCATGATGAGCAGATCGAGGATCCCGGTCATCGCCATCAGGGGCTGGCCCATTTCATGGCAAATCGCAGCGGCCGTTTCGGCGGCGGCCCGCAGCTTGGCATTCTCTATGCGAATCAGATCCTGCATCTTGTGTTCCGTCATGTCCTCAAGTGATAGAATGACCAGCCCCTGATCGTCCGACTCAATAAAATTGGTTGAAGCTCGAACCGAGATCTCGCCCAATTGAACGAATTCCATTTCGGTTTCGATACCGATTCTGCCTCTGCGGCTTTCAAACGTTTCCGCGATGGCTTCGCGGATGGCACAAATTTCACATTCCGGCGCGGCCCCGCAGCCCTCCGGCGATTTGCCGGAGTTCACACACCCGAATGCCTCTCCGCCCCGCCGCCCCCAAAACGCTTCCTTGGATTTCTGGGCAAACGCGGCGGCGATCCGGTTCGCCAGCAGCACCCGCCGATCGCGGTCCATCACCATGATGGCGCTCGGCAGATTGTCGATGACAGGCTCGATGTCAATCTTCCGGTTCCCCGGCTGAAAAGTTGGAATCATGGATACCTGCTCCTCTGGTTGCATAAGCCGTTTTTAAAGCCGGCCTCCGCAACGCCGACCACCTAAATTTTGCTGAACAACCCCGGTCCTGCCTGGGGCAGGGATTTCGCCCTGCCCCAGGCTTGTTTAAATGGATGGTTGATTAAAAGTCCGAAAGCTCATTGTCATCCAGGGGGATGACGGCCTCCGGGATCGGTTTCGGCGATTTCTTGGCCGAGGAGCCTTTGGGTTTGAACTTGGCGATCGCAGTCGAGATGTTTTTGGAGGTCTTGACCGCGCCTTTGGCCGAATGCCGCCTCACGTTGGCTTCGGCATGTGCTTCACCCGCGCTGCCGACGATGCCGACCAGTTCGTTGACCATGCCTTTCATGGTTTCAGCCTGGGCGCTCATCTCCTCGGCGGCGGAGGCCGACTCCTCGGCGTTGGCCGCGTTCTGCTGGGTCACTTTGTCCAGCTCGGTGACCGCGGTGTTGATCTGCCCGATGCCCTGCGACTGCTCGTTGGAGGCCGCGGCGATCTCGGCCACCAGATCGGCCACCTTGGCCGAGCTGTCGGCCACCTGCCGGAAGGCCTCGTTGGTGCGGCCGACCAGCTCGGAACCGTCCTTGACCTTCTTCACGGTGCCTTCGATCAGGTTGGAGGTGTTCTTGGCCGCCTCGGCCGCACGCATGGCCAGGTTGCGGACCTCGTCGGCCACCACCGCAAAACCCGCTCCGGCTTCCCCGGCCCGGGCGGCTTCGACAGCCGCGTTGAGGGCCAGGAGATTCGTCTGGAAGGCGATCTCGTCGATGGTCTTGACGATCTTGGAGGTTTCTTCACTCGCCTTGGAGATCTCGCCCATGGACTGGGTCAACTGGCCCATGGAATCGTTGGCCGTGCTGACCACCTGCTTGGTTTCGCTCATGAGGCTGTTGGCCTGCTGGGCGTTGTCCGCGTTTCTCTTGGTCATGGAGGACATCTCCTCCAGGGACGAGGAGGTCTCCTCGATCGAGGCGGCCTGCTCGCTGGAGCCTTCGGCCAGCGATTGGGCCGCGGAGGACACCTGCCCGGCAGCCGAGGCCACTTCCTGGGAGCCGTCGTTCAAACCCTCGATGATCCGGCGGATCGGACCCGTGATCGACCGCGTGATGAAATAGGCCAGCACGATCCCTACCACGGCGGCCGCGATTAGACCAAAGACCATCAGGGTGGATGCAAAAGACAGAACCGAGAGCGCGCTCTCGGCGATCTCCTCGGTGCCTTCGATGCCGGCATTGGCAGTGGTCGATGACTCGGCCAGCACCGCGTTGCCGCTGATGGTTCGCCGCTTGCCGAGCTCTTCAAGGGCGTTCCAGTTGGCCAGCAGGCTCACGCTCGCTTCCTTGTAGGCTCCGGCTGCCTTGCGGATCGCTTCGAGCTGTTTCAAATTGACGTCCTGGCGGGTGACGGATTTGACCGCGTCGATCTTCTTGGCGATTTCATCAAAGCTCTTCAGCGCGTCCTTCAACAAGGCCGGCTCTCGCAGGCTCTGGGCCTTGAAGTTGGCGACGCGGATCGAGTTGCCCAGATCGACGACGTCGTTCATCCACGACACCTTGGACTGACGCTCCTTGAGCTTGGCGGGCTCCGCACCGGCCTCGATCTCTTTGGTGAGCGCCTGGTCCTGGTCTTTCAGGAAATCATAGCTGTTCTTCATGTAGGCGCCGGCGGCCTCGTCCATCAGCTTGCGGTCTTTTTCGATGGCGTTGGTGCGCGTGGCGGTCTCCTCGGCCAGCCGCTCATACTCCAGGGCCTGCGTCTCGACCTTCTCGACCGCGCCCTTGAGCTTGAGCAGGTGCGGGGAGCGGTCCGACAGCTCCTTGGCCTCTTTGACGAAGCGTTTGACCTCGGCCAGGCTGGTTCGGCCGTCTTTCAGAAATTCATCCTCGCCGGTGAAGCCGTAGCCGCGCATGGCATACATGGTCTTGAGCGAATAGCGCTCGATGTTGTTGGCCACCTTCACTTCCGGCACGAACTCCTTGGCCAGCGTGGTGGTCTCCGTCTGGATGTCCCTCATCTCCCAAACCGCAACGCCGCCCAGGATGCAGGCCAGCAGAATCAACAGGCTGAACCCGCAGGCGATCTTGGTCCCAAGCTTCATGTTCTTGAACATTCGAAATCCTCCTTGGCTCGATAGGTGATATGTGGGTTAATTAAAGTCAGGCCGCTTCCTTGAGCAGCATCAGATCGTCGGCGCCGAGCACGCGGTCGATGTCCAAGAGCAGCTTGACGCCCTTGCCCATCTTGGCCATGCCCAGGATGTAGTCCGTGTTGAGCTTAACCCCGAAGGCCGGCGGGTCCTCGATGTCCTCGGCCTTGATGTTGAGCACCTCGGAGACCGCATCCACCACGATGCCGATCGCCACCAGCTTGCCCGGCACCTGGGTTTCCACCACGATGATGCAGGTGCGCTCGCTGTAGCCGATCTCCGCCATGCTGAAACGCGTGCGCAGGTCGATCACCGGGATCACCTTGCCGCGCAGGTTGATGACTCCTTTGACGAAATGCGGGGTTTCCGGCACCGAGGTGATCGGCATCATCCCGATGATCTCCCGGATTTTCAAAATGCCGATGCCGTACTCCTCGCCGGCCAGCGAGAAGGTCAGATACTTGCCGTCCCGCCTGGACGTGTGCGTGAGAGCATCGTTTATCACTTTCTGTTCATGTCCCATGAGAGTTCCTTTCTCGTTCAGGTTAGCTTGAAATCACGAAACCCTTAGTTCGTCGGTGATGAGCCCGGCCAAAGGATCGGCCGGCCGTGTGCGCCAGGATGCTGTAGAGTTCATCACGCTGAAACGGCTTGGCCATGTAGTAGGCGATCCCCAGCTTCCGCAATCTGAGCTCGAGTTCCCGACTGCTCTGGCCGGTAAGAGTGATGATGCACGCATCGGGTTGGAGAGCGCGGATCATGGGGATCAGCTCCATGGCCGTTATGTCCGGTAGAAACACATCGAGCAGAAACAAATCCCGGTTCCGGCTCTGTACGGCCAACATGGCTTTGCTGCCCGTGTCGACCGCCTCCACCTCATGGCCCCAGGGTCGAATCATCTGCTTCAGGGTTTCGGCCTGCAGCCGGTCGTCTTCAACGATCAGTACTTTCATTCCGCTACCTCCCGGAATAAACACCGGTCAGTTGGGTGCTACTACCAACAACCGTGCCAACTTGACGATTTTGTTTTAACTTGTTTAATTAATACGATAAGTTTGATAGATCGAACCAGATAGGAATCATTTCCATAAGTGCCGGTTTCGCCACGTCAGCAGCGGAACTAAGGCTTAACCCAATGGAATTGCTTTACTTTAATACGACGTGGCTCAAATGCCACATGGCGGACAGGTTCGTGCACGTGACGGAGGTCGCTGGGAGATAAACAACTGCGGCGATCAAAGGGGAGGGCGGCAGCGCTCGGCCGGTCTTCCCGGCCTTTGCCTCAACGGCACATATGATCGAGGATGCTCTTCAATTCGGAAGGTTGCACCGGTTTGGCCATGTAGTAGGTGATCCCTGTCTCCCGCAGCCTGAGTTCCAGCTCGCGGCTGCTCTGCCCGGTCAGGGTGATGACGTTGGCATCCGGGCGGAAAGACCGTAAACGGGGGATCAAGTCCATGGCGGTCGTGTCTGGCAAAAAAACATCCATCAGGACCAGATCGAATTGTACGGCAGCCGCTGCTTCAAGGGCCGCAAGGCCGGTCTCCGTCGCAATTACGGCATGCCCCCACTCCTGAACCATTCGGACGAGCGTGTCGCGATAAAGAAAATCGTCCTCAACAATCAGGATGTTCACCGGCATCCCTCCTATCTAAAGCAGCTCGTATTTCTTCATTTTGGTGAAAAGCGTTTTGCGGTGGATGCCCAGAGCTTCAGCGGTCATCTCGCGCTGCCAACGATAACGCTCGAGTGTATTCAAAATAACCCGGCGCTCATATTGTTCCATCATGCTTTCAAGGGGTCCGGTTGCCTCCTCCATTTCGGATCGAGAACCGCCCGGATCCGGATGCGGCATCGGCAGGATCGTTCCGGCAAAATCGAGCTTTTTCAGCGTGAGGTACCGGGAAACGGTATTCTGAAGCTCGCGAACATTGCCCGGCCACTCATGTGCTTTAAGCGCTTCCATCGCCTGTGTTGTGATGAGAGCCGCAGGATGAGCGGCACCGGACTTCGACAAAAAATGTTCCACGATCAGGGGGATGTCCTCCCGGCGCTCGCGCAAGGGAGGCAGGTGGATGGGAATCACATGAATCCGATAGAAGAAGTCCTCCCGGATGTGGCCCTTGCGCACCTGCGCAGCGACATCGCGATTGGTGGCGGCGACAATGCGCAGATCGGGAATTTTGACCTGTGAGTCGCCGATGGGAGTAAACCCGCAGCCGTCGATCGCCCGCAGGAGCTTGACCTGCATGCTCTGACCGATTTCACCCAACTCGTCGAGAAAGAGGGTTCCTCCGTCGGCCAGGTCCAGGAAACCGTGCTTGTCGATCACCGCACCGGTGAAAGCGCCCTTGCGGTGGCCGAAGAACTCGGATTCCATAAGGCTTTCGGGGATCGCGCCGCAGTTAACCGGAACGAAGGCACCGGACTTGCGCGAGCTCATCTCGTGGATGGCATGGGCGACCAGCTCCTTGCCGGTGCCGGATTCCCCATAAAGGATCACATTGGCCTCGGTAGCGGCCGCTTTAAGGATCAGCTCGTAGACCCGCTGCATAACCGCGCTTTTGCCGATGATGCTTCCGAACCGATAGCGCTCGCGCGGTGGCGACGGCCTGTGGGCCTGCCGCTCGGCGCCGGTTTCGGACAAGGGGGCCGCAGGGCTCAATGGCTGGCTGAGGGCGTGCATCGGCATCGGTTCTTCATCGGGTTGAATGGATTCCTCGGTTTGCTCGCACGGAACAGTTGCCGGTTTACCCTGCAAATCTTATTCCAGTTTTCGCCATCCGTATCGACGGCTGCACTTTTGATTGCTAAAAAAGATTTATTTTTAAGGGCTTACGAACATGTCGCCGAACGAGGTTCGTAACCTGCGGAAGGGGCGGAATGGGAGGGAGGTCAAAAGGTTGGCTGGCCCGGGTCCGTGAATTTGGCGCCTTGAGCGGAGGGCCGGCGGCATGCGCTGCGGCTTTCGAGAACGGTCACTTTCCAGGCGCCAAACAAGGCAGCGTGTTGGCGCCGTTGGGCAGGACCGTGACCGAGGGGGCCTGCTGGCCGCACCGGTCGTAGGCCATTTTGAGCGCTTCATCGATGGTGGCGGCCGGAATCAGGCCGGCCCGGCGCGCGAGCTCGGCGTTTTCCGGGCGGGTGAGCATGATGGTCGGGCTCTGGCGGCAATACTCCCGGGTGATCAGGGCGCACCAGCCGGCGATGGTGTAATCCGTGCGCAGGGCGCGGTCGTGTTCCGCGATGGTCGGGTAATCGAACCAGCGGAAGTATTCCAAGGGCTCGCGGATGTCCGGGCATTCCGACAGGATCACCGAAACGCCGCCGTCCTTGACGGCATGCACGGCGTTGTCCATGGTTTTGGTGGTCTGGTAGAGGTTGATGTCCCGGGGATAGCCGCCGGCGGTGGCGATGACGATGTCGGCTTTCTCCTGAATTTCAACGCCGTAGATCGCATCCACCTGCTGCGTGGCCTTGCGCCAGGCCGACACCCAGTTGCCGGCGAAAATGCCGCAGATCTCCCCGTCCAGGTTGGGGACCACGTTGACGATGAAGTCCGGCCGGACGAGCGAAGCGCACTCCATCATGTCTTCGTGGGCCGGGTTGCCGTCCGTCATCTTCGATTGCGCCAGCCGGCTGCGGCCGGCGCCAGCCCGGGGCTCCAGAGACCACAGATGGCAGGCCTGGATGGTCGTGTTGGAGCAGATGCCGGGCATCACGCTCTTGCGGCCGCCCCCGTAGCCGACCATGTAGTGGTAGATGACCCCGCCGGTCAGGATGAGCTTGTCGGCATCGACCGCCAGGTGGCTGGCCTCCACCGGTGTGCCGCGGCTGGTGCGTCCCAGGAAAACCGCATTGTCGGCATCCCAGGCGTCATGGTTGACGACCCGCACGCGCCGACACACCTGCGGCCCGCAGAGCTCGATGAATTCCGCGGGCGTATTTTTGCGATGCGCCCCGACGGCGATGATGAGGGTCACTTTTTCGTCGGGAACGCCGGCCGCGTTCAGGACGTCGAGCAGAAAGGGCAGGGTGTCCGCATTGCGCTGCCAGCCGCGCGTGATATCGCTCACCGTGATGGCCACGGTATCTCCCGGCCGGACCACCTCCCGCAGGGGGGCCGAGTCGATCGGGTGGTCCAGGGCCTGGGTGTAGGCAGCGCGCAGGTCCGCCGCCGGCGGCTGGTTGCGGCCGATCACCTCGTGCAGCAGTTGACCGGCCGGAATCTTGAAGGAGACGTTGCGCTTGCCGTAATTGAGGGTAAATGTGCGTTGGGACATGGTTCGCGGGTTCCAGGGTTTGGGGTTTGCGTTTGCCGGCCTAGGGTTTGTGTCCGCCGCCGGCGGCGTCCGGCGCGGGATCCCGGCTCTCGTGCGTGGATGGACCCGGGGAGGCCTCCTGAACGACGCGGCTGCGGCTGACGAAGGAGATGCCCTGGCCGGAGCGGGCTCCGATCATGAGACACTCGATGATCGGCGGGACGATCGCTTTTTCGGACGCCCAGCGGACGAGGAAGCTCGCCCCGAAACCGCCGCTGGTGTCGCTTTCGGGAATGAAAACCTCGGTGGAGGCGAGCGGGTTCAGCACGACCGGCGCGCCGAGGTGCCTTTTCAGCAGACGTCCGCCGGAGTCGTAATAGTCCGCTGATATCACCGACAGGGCATGGCCCGGGTCGGCGTTGCGGATGGACAGGGTCGTCGCCAGGTTAAACGCGGCGCCGCGGTCGCCGAAGAAAATGTGCGAGTAGACCGGCACATACACCGTTTGACCCCATGACCGTTCCGTCTCTCCCGCCGCCGCGACCGGGGCCGCCCAGCCCCCGATCACTCCCAGCAGCAGGACACCCGCGGCCACGCGGCAAAAGCCAACCCCCCAACGCTTCATCATGGCACCTTCCTTTGGACCCTGGACGGAAAGGCGTTCCCAACGCTTTTCCGGAAAGCATCCGTCAGCCGCAGCCGCAACCGCAGTCGCATCCGCCCTCGTGACCATGGGCCGCCACGTCGGCCATGGCCTTGATGACGTCGCGCGGCGGCGGAGTCTCGATGCCGAGGATGCGGGCATTGAAATACACGGCCTCCCGGGTTTCGAACAGGCGGCCGAGGGCAGGGGCCACATGGCCGAAAAAGAGGCCGGCTTCCGGGCCGGCCACACGGCCTGAAATCGATTCGGTTTCCCTGCGATCGGCCAGAAGGCACTCGAACGGCGTCAGCCCGCCGCTGCCGATGCCGAAGACGAAATCGATCTCCGGACAGGGAAGCGGGATGTCCAAGGCGGTTTCCGTCGCCCCGGCCTGTAACGTCAATTTGATCCTCTGGAGCGGTCGTACGCATCGATTCTGGGTCACGAGGTCCCCCGCGATGGTGTTATTGAACCGGCAACAAGATATATTCAATTGCGGCCATGCCGCTCATCGGCGTGGCGGGTTTTCGGCCGCAGCGCGCCCCTACCATCCGTTAAAGAGATCGACCGGTAAAGAGATCGACCGGCCGGTCAATGCGGATTGAATTCCGCTTGATTTCCAGGTCCTGCGAATTCGGCCAGCAACCCCTCCACCGCCACCCGCTGCATGGCGATGCGGTCGGCCAGCGGGAGGTTCGCCGGGGTCACCACGCTGAACACGCCGCTGCTGACGTTCTGGCGAATGTACCCGGCCATGGTCAGTTGACGGGTCCACCGCATCACCGCCAAACTCCACCCGGACATGTCGACGATGCCCTTTCTGGGTTTCAGCAGGATCCCGTCAGGGTCGCTCTCGATGGGATAGCCAGCGGTCCGCAGCCGGTCGATGATTCGGGTCGCTGCTTCGATCTGGCCGATGGCATACTGCCTCAGATAGAAGCCCCTGGCGCGCGGATCCTCCCGCAGATCCAGCACGAGATCGTAGCGCTTGTCTCGCAGGAAGCGCCGGATGATCCTGGCTTCCCGCGAGTCGAATCGGTTGAAGTCATCGGCGATGTCGACGCCGCCCTGCGTGAAAGGCAGATCGTGGACCCATCCCCAGGGGTTGGCCATCGGGATGATGTCCAGGTCGTAAAGGGTGGTGGATCCCGGGGTCGACTGCAGGCGCTCAATCAGGGTCAGAACGTACTCCACCCCGGCGGTCTCGTTGCCGCGGGTTCCGGCCAGGACCAGGACCTGCTTCAAGTCCGCCTGGAACGGACGGTAGGCGACCCGCCAGATCGGGGCATCCGCGCCCGGATAGGCAACCCGCCCGATTTCCGTCACCAGCAGGTGAGCGGAAGCGCTATCCGCCGCCTGGAGCACCGCTTGAACGGGGCCGAGGCTGCGAATCGCAGGCGCGTCGATTCCAACCGGCCGGCTTCGTGGCAGAACCGAACACGCTCCGCCGAAAATTATCAGAACGAAAATGGCAGCGGTCCGTATCAGCGGCATGATCACGTTCTTTTCTCAGGCCGGGTCGCCCCCGACCCGAAAGGTAAACCGGTGCACCTTCAGACGAGTTCCGGCGGCCGTCAGACAGGGTTATATCACCACATATAACCAGAATGGCCGGCACTTTCAAGGTTTGGGGGGCGGCGGCCGGCCGGCGCCCGGATGTTGATTTCGCCGTTACGTTGGGGTATTGAATTGGATGATGAGCCCGTGCATCCTCCTGAACGCCGATTACTCGTTTCTCAATCTGGTGAACTGGAGACGAGCCTTGTGCCTGATGGCCAAGGGTAAAGTGGAAGTCGTCAAGGATTCACGGGATACGGTGCTCAGCTCCGGGGGGAAGGTCTTCCGGGTTCCGACGGTCCTGCGCCTGATCAAACTGATCCGCACCATCTACCGGGCCGGGGTGGCTTTTTCGAAGCGCAATGTCTTTGTGCGCGACGGGTTCCGCTGCGCCTATTGCGGAGGCCATCGCGATCGGCTTTCGATCGATCATATCGTTCCCAAATACAGGGGAGGGCAAACCACTTTTGAAAACTGCGTGGCCGCCTGCAAAGCCTGCAACCTGAAAAAAGGCGGGCGCACTCCCAGCGAGGCGGGCATGTTCTTGCGGACCAAGGCCTTCCAGCCCACCATTTCGGAATTTCTTCGGCTGAAATTCAAACATTGCGGATTTCAGGAAATATTGAGCGAGATCGGTTTCTAGATCCGGCATGAGGCCGCATTCTTAGAGAGGAGACGCGTTGACACCGATGAAAGGGATCATTCTGGCCGGCGGCTCCGGCACACGGCTGTATCCGATCACCCTGGGGGTCAGCAAGCAGCTGCTTCCGGTCTACGACAAACCCATGATCTATTATCCGCTGTCCGTGCTGATGTTGGCGGGCATTCGGGAGATCCTGATCATATCCACACCGATGGACCTGCCCGTGTTTCGCCGCCTGCTCGGCGACGGCTCGCGGTTGGGGCTGGCCTTCACGTATGCGGAGCAGCCTCGCCCGGAGGGCTTGGCCCAGGCCTTCCTGATCGGCCGGGAGTTTATCGGCGCGGATACGGTCTGTCTGATTTTGGGAGACAATATCTTCTACGGGCCGGGGCTTTCCGGTATTCTGGAGCGCGCGGTGCGGCTGCAAAAGGGCGGGCTGATTTTCGGGTACCCCGTCCGGGATCCCGAACGCTACGGCGTGGTGGAGTTCGACGGCGATTACCGGGTGGTCGGAATCGAAGAGAAACCGAAGAAACCCAAATCCAATTATGCCGTGCCCGGCTTGTACTTCTACGACAACGATGTCATCCGCATCGCGGCGGAGATCCAGCCGTCCTACCGCGGGGAGCTTGAAATCACCGACGTGAATATGGCCTATCTGCGCCGCGGGGACCTGAAAGTGGAGCCGCTGGGCCGGGGCTTCGCCTGGCTGGACACCGGTACGCATGAGGCCCTCCAGCAGGCGTCCAGTTACGTGCAGGCCATTCAGGAGCGGCAGGGTTTGAAGATTTCCTGCATCGAAGAGATTGCTTACCGCCTCGGTTACATCGACCGCGATCAGCTGCTTCAACTGGCCGGGGACTGCAGCAAGAATGAATACGGCCGGTATCTATCCGATTTGGCCAACGAAGACGGGCTGCCGCTCTGAGCCCCCGTATCGCGCCGTTCTCATCCGCGCACGAATCCTAATTTTTCTAACTCCGGCGACTGAATATTTCAACCTTCGGCAGAGGTTGAGTGACCTGGCGGCATAAATCCTGAATTTTACTGCCGGAGCAAAAAGTCGGCATTTCAAATCAGATGGACTCGTAAAAAGTCATCAAATCAGACTGAGTCCGATGCCGAACGGAGAGTCTTCCTCGTCCTCCGCCTCCATGTTCCGGCACCAGATCACTTTGCCCGTCATGCTCGTCGACGTCGAGGAATGCAGGGGCCGGTCCAGTTTGACCGTAACGATTTCGCCCGGATTGATGGAGAACTCGGACCGCAGCATCATTCCGCCGGCGCTGAAATTATGCAATTCGGCATAACCCAATATGCCCGCCCGCGGCTTTTCGATCATGACCACGGTCGGGCGTTCGTAGCGCCGTCCCTTGCGCAATTCCTTGCCGCTCGCCGGGGATGCCGCTGCTTCGTGAAAAGCCGCTATGCGAGAGTGGACGTTGAAAGGCTGACTGCTTTCCGCCGGTTGGCCCGGGGGTGCCTCCACGGGATTTTTGGGAAAGGAGACGGGCGCGGCCAGGTTGCCGCAAACCGGGCAGCCTTTGCCGGCCAGCCTCGACCGGATGGGGGCCTCCCATTCGTGCCCCTGTTCACAGATCCACCATAATTTGTCCGGGTGATTTATGGAAACCTCCCGGGCCTTGAGGTTCGGGTTCCGGGTCGGGTGCCATTCCCTGAGAAGCTCGGGCTTCGTGTCCACCATGCGATAATCATCCTGACTTTTCAAATCACGGCAGAATGTACATTTCATGCCGCGCGACCGGTCGCGGACCGAAGCCAGCCACCAATGGCCTTTTTCGCAGAGCCACCAGACCTTTCTGCTGGAGCCCGGGGTGACGTCCCGCGGACCCAAACCGCCGTTGCGGGTCGGATGCCACTCTTTGGCGAGATCGGGTCGCAGAACATAAAGATTGTAATTTTCCGACGGCTTGGGCACGGCGAAAGACTCCTTGTGTTACGTGCGAATACGGTTGAAAGAATAAGCCTCCGCTGGCAGGCTTCGCATCATTCATGGTGACAGATCCGGGGAAAGCGAAAGGAGCAGAACGAGCGAAAAGCAGTGCGGCGAAAACAAACGATGCGACTACTAAGGTAAATGAAGGACCGTCGAAAAGTCAAGAACAATCATGCCCGCGAATTCGAACGGACCGCCTCCCGAACGCCCGAGCCGAGCGGCATAACCCGACGAGGAGCGGCGCAGAGCCTATCGCGGGGATGGTTGGCGCGTTGCCTGGAACTCGGATATTTCGGCGACGACTCTCTGGGCGGCGGCGCGCGGGTCGGGTGCGTCTCGGATCGGCCGGCCGATAACGAGGTAGTCGGCGCCGGCCGCCAGGGCCTCGGCCGGCGTGGACAGACGCATTTGGTCGTCCTTGGCGCCGGCCGTCCAGGCCGGCCGGATTCCGGGCGTCACGACTATAAAATCGCGCCCGATTTCCGCTTTGATCGCCCGGGCTTCGAGTCCGGAGCAGACCACTCCCGCGCATCCGGCCTTCCTGGCAAGCTGTGCGCGCCGGATCACCAGCTGAGCCAGACCCTCCACCGGATTTGCATGCAGGCCGAACGCGGCAAGGTCTGCCGCGGACACGCTGGTCAGGACCGTTATCCCCAGCACTCCGACCTTTCCGCCGCCGGCGGCAACGGCGGCTTCCAGCATCCGGAGGTTCTCCCCGCAGTGCACGGTGGTCAGCTTTACGTTCAGTTCGACAATTCCGGCCATCGCCCGGCCAACCGTTGCCGGAATGTCATGCAGCTTGAGGTCGAGGAACACGTCGGCGGATTGCTGCGAGGTGATGAAATCCACGATCCGCGGACCGCAGCGCACGAACAGCTCAAGCCCCACTTTGAACATGCCCACGCTGTCCCGGAGAACCTCGACCCAGCGTTTGGCCTCATCCTCGGAGGTGACGTCCAGCGGGAAGATGATGTGGTCTCTGGGTCGAGTCAAAAGTCTATGCTTGTCCATAATGCTGTTTCACCCACGCCTGATATTCGCCGCTGCGCACCCGGTCGACCCAGCCGCGGTGATCGATGTACCAGTGAATGGTTTTCCTCAGCCCGCTTTCAAAAGACTCCCGGGGCCGCCAATCGAGTTCTTTTTCGATCCGGGTGCAGTCGATCGCATAACGCAGATCGTGCCCGGGGCGATCCTTGACAAACGTGATCAGCTGCCGACGCGGCCGGAGCGCGGCGTCCGGCAAAATTTCATCGACCAGATCGCAAATTCGACTCACCGTGTCGATGTTGGCCATCTCGCAGCGGCCGCCGACATTGTAAACGCGCCCGCGCCGGCCCTTCTGCATCACCTGCCATACCGCGCGGCAGTGGTCGTCCACGTACAGCCAGTCGCGGACGTTGAGCCCCCGGCCGTAGACCGGCAGGGGCTTGCCCTCGACGGCGTGCAGGATCATCAGGGGAATCAGTTTCTCCGGGAACTGGTAAGGCCCGTAGTTGTTGGAGCAGTTGGAGATCGTTACCGGCAGCCCGTAGGTTTCGCCGTACGCCCGCACGAGGTGATCCGATGCGGCCTTGGAGGCCGAATACGGGCTGTTCGGCCGGTACGCCGTCTCTTCCGTGAAATAGCCATCCCGTCCGAGCGATCCATAGACCTCATCCGTGCTCACGTGATGAAACAGCTCGAAGCTCTGCGCATGCTCGCGGGCCACTTCCAGAAGCGTGAAAGTGCCTTCGACATTGGTTTTGATGAACGCATCGGGCGCCACGATCGAGCGGTCCACATGGGATTCGGCGGCAAAATGGCAGACGGCGGAAATCCCATGGCGGCGGAAAACCTCCCGCACCGCGTCGCGGTCGCAGATGTCGGCGTGGATAAACCGGTAGCGGTCCGGAAACCGTTCCTGGACATCGGCCAGGCTTTCCGGGTTGCCGGCGTAGGTCAGCTTGTCGATGTTGACCACGCGTCCGGAAAAGCCGGATTCCGTCAGAAGGTAGCGGATGAAATTCGAGCCGATGAAGCCGCATCCGCCGGTCACCAGGATGCTGTCGAGCGGAGGTGGTCGGTTGTCAGGTTCCATAGTTCTGCGATCATAGAATATATCGGCATCCGCTTCAACTGCAAAGATGGAGAGGATCCGCGCCCGGTCGTGCCGGCCGCAAGAAATAGGTTGAATCGAACGCCCGGCCGTGATATTAAAATTTATAATGTTTCCAAATTAATACCTGTCGTTAGGAGCATGTCGGGCCGTTGGCTATGCAACACCACCACGTCAGTGCCGGGAGTTATTTCGTCGGACCCAAACAGCCGCTTTTGCTGGAAGCCTACCTCGGCACCTGCGTCGGGGTCGCCATGGTGGATGCCGATGCCGGCGTCGGAGGACTTGCCCATTTTCTGCTGCCTGAGCCGGTCTCGCTCCAGAGCGCCTTTCAACCCGAAAAGTACGCCGCCAGCGGCATGCCGGTCTTCCTGAGAGCGCTTTACGCCGCCGGCTCAAAGCGCGACAGCCTCAAGGCGACGATGGCGGGCGGCGCGCTGGTCGGGCCGCTGGATGACCTTGACCTCAATCTGAACATCGGCGGACGGACGGCAGAAACAGTTGAAACCATTCTAAAAGCCGAAGGCATTCCGATCAACAGGGCCGAGACCGGCGGCGTCTTTTCCTGCTGCATCAGACTCGACATGCAGAAATGGAGCTGCTCTATCGATCCGTCCGGCGTGGAGCGCATGGAGGCTCCGTCGACAGCGAGCCTTCCGTCGCTGGAAGAGATCGAGCAGATCGCCGAAGGGCTTCAGCCGGTTCCGCAAGCCGCGCTGAAGATCATGCGGCTGATGGACGAGGAGGAGTACGACATTCGAATTCTGGCGGCGGAGTTGCGGAAAGACCAGGTCCTGAGCGCGCGCACCCTGCAGCTGGCCAACTCGGTGATGTTCTCCACGCGCCATCGAATCGAATCCATCGACCACGCCCTGATGCATCTCGGGGTGAACCTGGTCATGAAATTCGTGATCGCCGCCGCGGTGGACGGTTTCTTCTCCCAGTCGGGCATGGGCTACTCGCTCTGCAAGGGCGGGCTTTACCATCACGCCGTGGGGGTTGCGGTGATCGCCGAGAAGCTCGCGCGGCTGACGGGAGCGGCCAAGCCGGGGTTGGCCTATGCGGCCGGTCTCCTGCACGATATCGGCAAGGTGGTCCTGGATCAGTTCGTCGGTGCCGCCTATCCGCTTTTTTACCGCAAACTGATCGAGGAGCAGACGGCCGATTTTACCCAGGCCGAACAGGCGCTTTTCAACACCACCCACCCGGCGGTCGGCTTCCAGCTGGCGCAGCGCTGGTCCTTTCCGGACTCCCTGGCGGAGGCCATCCGCTGTCACCACGAGCCGGAGGAGGGCAGCCGGCATCGGGGGCTGGACGGCCTGGTGTTCCTGGCCAATCTGCTCATGTCGCGCTTCCGCGCCGGCCTGGAAATCGGACGGCAGGCCACCCATACCCTGGCTCCGCGGCTGGCGGCCATCGGCCTGACGCCGAGCCAGCTGCCGCAGATCGTGGACATGATCCCCATGCATGTGTTTGAAGCCTCGCCGCTGGCGGCCATCACCCATGGATGAAGAGGCATCCGGAGCGCGGCGCTCCGGCTGGATGGTTCAATGGCAAAGAACCGAATCGATGTGAGCGAACCGATGCAGGACCTGCTGCGGCGGCTTCCGGCCGTCGACCGCCTGATGGAGCTCGCCCGGGCGGAGGCCTGCTTCGAATGGGTGCCCGCGCCCGTGGTGGTTACCTGCATCCGTGCGGTCATCGATGCCGACCGCCGCCGCATCCGCGAAGGCGGCGGCGTATCCGAGCAGGACCTCGCCGATCCGGCGATCATGCAGCGGGTGAAGGAAGCCGTGCGCGCGGCCATGCAGCCGAAGCTGCGTCAGGTGGTCAACGCCACGGGAGTGGTGATTCACACCAACCTGGGCCGCTCCCCGCTCGCCGAGGAGGCGGTCGACAACCTGGCCGCCGTGGCCCGCCGTTACTCGAACCTCGAATACGATCTGGCGGAGGGGCGGCGCGGCTCGCGGTACATGGCGGTACGGGACCTGTTGTGCGAACTGACCGGCGCTCAGGACGCCATGGTGGTCAACAACAATGCCGGCGCCGTGCTCATCAGCCTGGAGACCATCGCCAGAGGCCGCGGCGTGATCGTCTCGCGCGGCGAGCTGGTCGAGATCGGCGGGTCCTTCCGCATCCCGGACGTCATGGCCAAGAGCGGCGCGATCCTCCGGGAGGTCGGCACCACCAACCGCACCCACCTGCGGGACTATGAAGGCGCCATCGACCCTGCGGCGGGGCTGCTGCTCAAGGTGCATTGGAGCAACTACAGCATCGTCGGGTTCACCGCCCAGGTCCCGCTGAAGGAACTCGTGGCGCTGGGAGCCCGGCACGGCCTGCCGGTCATGGAGGATCTGGGCAGCGGCACCTTGATCGATTTTTCCAAGTACGGCCTGTTGCGGGAGCCCACGGTCCAGGATTCGGTCGCCAGCGGTGCCGATGTCGTCACCTTCAGCGGGGACAAGCTGCTGGGCGGACCTCAGGCCGGCATCATCGTGGGCCGCACGGACATGATCGAGCGCATCCGCAAGAACCCCATCAACCGGGCGCTGCGTATCGACAAGCTCACCCTGGCGGCCCTCGAAACCACGCTGCGGCTTTACCGCGACGAAGAACGGGCCGTCGCGGCGATTCCGACCCTGCGCATGCTCACCGAAAAGCAGGACTCGATCGAGGCCCGCGCCCGGGAGCTTGCCGACCATCTGGCGGCGTTGGACGATGCGCGCATCTCCAGCGAGCTCGTGCGCCGGCCCTCCAAGGCCGGCGGCGGCGCTCTGCCCCTGCTGGATCTGCCGAGCTGCTGCCTGCGGATCCGGATCCGAGGCGTGTCGGCGAATGCCCTCGAACTCAGCCTGCGGCGCAACGACCCCCCGATCATCGCCCGCATCGAAGACGACGCCTACATGATGGACCTGCGCACCGTACCGGCGGGCGACCTGCCGATCATCGCCTCGGCGCTGTCCGCCGTGCTGCAAACGATTTGATCGATGGCGACCCGGAAAAGACGAAAAATAACCCGCCGGGCGGAAACCAGCCGCCACTTCCTGCTGTCGCAGACGGACAGCCGGAAGGTCGACGAGGCTCCCGAGGTCGGCGCCGAGCGTGTTCGCCAAACCCTGGCCCCCGCCTTCCCGGATCTGCGCTGCGGAGCCGATTTCCTGACGGCGGCGCTGCCGCCGATCGGAGCCGATCAACCGTTTTGTGCACTCTGGATCCGGCCGGACGATCCCCCGGAAGCATGGCTGCATGCGCCCGACGCGAAGGTACTGGCAGGGGTTGCGGCATGCCTGGATGAGATTTGCCGCGGCGCCGAAGGCGTTTGGGGCGTTGCGGAATCCGGGATGCTGGTCGGCATCTGGCCGTCCTGGAGCGGCGCGCAGGGCCTGGATGCGGCCCACCGCCTGCAGGAGCAGGTGCGCCAGCGCACCGGCCGCACCGTGACGATCGGCGTGGCCTGCCACCCGACCCTGGATTACCTGCCCCCGGCGGTGATAGAGAACGCGCGCAAGGCCGCCGAGCACGCCGCCTTCTTCGGCGCCGGCAGCCGTGCGGTGTTCGACGCGGTCAGCCTCAATATCAGCGGCGACAAATATTACGAGCGCGGCGACATCCCGAACGCGATCCGCGAATTCGAGCTGGCCCTGCGGCTGGATCCCCAAAACGGAAACGTGCACAACAGCCTCGGCGTCTGCTACGGCGAGCTCGGCGACCATGAGGCCGCACTGGAAGCGTTCGACCGCGCGCTGTCGGTGGACGGCAGCGACTACATGGCGGTCTACAACACGGGCCTGATTCACGAGCTGCGGGGCGATCGGGAGCAGGCCCTGGAGCACTTCCTGAAGGCTTGCATGCTGCACGGCGACGTGTTCGAGATCCTGTTCCAGACGGGAAAACTGCGGCTGGAAATGGGCGACTCCCAGGCGGCGCGCGCCCTGCTGGAGCGCGCCGTGCGGCTGCGGCCGCGCTCCGGAAATTCCCAGCGGCTTCTCGGCGACTGCTACGTACAGCTCCAGCTGCCGGAAAAGGCCATCGACGCTTACAAGAAAGCCGTTAAGGCCAACCCGGGGGATTCGGCGGCGCTTTCGGAGCTGGGCGGTCTTTTCGACGAAAAAGGCGAAAACCCGGAAATCGCCCTGGTCTTCTGCCGGGAAAGCGTGCGGCTGTCGCCGGACAACCCTCTTTTCCGCCGGCGCCTGGGCGGCCTGTATCTCAAACTCAACCGCCTGGAAGAAGCGTTGGGCGAGTTCGAGCAGGCCGCACGGCTCGGCCAGGACTGCGCGGAGGATATCGATAAAGTCCGCGAGCGCATGGCGGAGCGCAATTGAGACTCTATTCCGCAAAGGCCGGCGATGATTGATGCGGACGGTGGATGCGTCGCGTGCGGTCATGTCATCCGTCGGCGCACCGCGGCTGAAGCTGCACCGGTTTTGCATTCCTAACAAAAAGCATCCGAATTCCGGAAGGCGATGTTCGATGAAAGCCGACGTCGGTCCGATCGATCTCGAACGGGTCAAGACTTACGCGCTGGCCGACCGGCCCAGCAAAGTGGGCACGGCGGAGTTTGCCGGCGTGTGGGCTCCGGGCGGTGCGTTGTCGGCATTTTTGGAGCGGCTGCCGAGGGTGCTGGCGGCTTCGGACCTCAGAGCGGTGATCGCCGCGATCGTCGCGGCGTACCGCGGACAACACCCGGTGATCTTCGGCATGGGCGCTCACGTCATCAAGACGGGTCTCGGCCCGATCCTGATCGACTTGATGGAGCGCGGGATCATCAGCGGGGTCGCCCTGAACGGGGCCGGTATCATCCACGACCTGGAGGTGGCCATGACCGGCCGAACCTCGGAGGAGGTCGGCCCGGCCCTTGATGACGGCTCCTTCGGCATGGCCGAGGAAACCGCCGCGGTCATCCACCGGGCGGTCGCGGCGCCGGCCTCCCAGGTCGAGGGGTTGGGCCGCGCGGTCGGCGCCCTCATCCTGAATTCGGGGTTCCCGTTTGCGTCGAACAGCATTCTGGCGGCCGGGGCACGCCTGCGGATACCGGTTACGGTTCACGTCGCGATCGGCACCGACGTCATCCACATGCATCCGGGGTTCGACGCCGCTCGAACCGGAGCGGCCTCTTACCTGGATTTCCGCATTCTGGCCGCTCAGGTCGCCCAGCTGGAAGGCGGGGTCTTCATGAACGCCGGCTCCGCCGTGATCCTGCCGGAAGTGTTCCTGAAGACCGTCGGCCTGGCCCGCAACCTGGGCCATCGACTGGAGGCCTTCACGACGGTCGATCTGGATTTCATCCGGCACTACCGGCCCACGGTCAACGTCCTGCAGCGGCCCACCGCCCGCGGCGGCCGGGGAATCAGCCTGGTCGGCCACCACGAGATCCTGCTGCCGCTCATTGCCGCCGGCGTGATCGAAGCCCTGGGCGAAACGGCGGCTTCCGTCCCGGCGCCACTCGGATCTTGACAAAGGATTGTATTTCACATTTATATCGCTATTTTGATTTCATGACTCCGGCCATCAACAGGGAGATCCGTTGCCATGCCTATCTATGAATACCACTGTGAAACCTGCGGAGAGGATTTCGAGTGCCTCGTCTTCGGCAAAGAAAAGCCGGAGTGCAAGGGCTGCCGCAGCAAAAAAGTCCGCAAGCGCATGTCTGCCTGCGGTTTTGTCAGCAAGGGCGGCGGCGGCCAGACCGTCAAGCAGGCGGCCGGCGCATCCTCCTGCGGCAGCTGCCACGCCGGAAGCTGCGCGGGGTGCAAGCACTGATGGCGAAACCCGTCGTGATCGGCACCCGCGGGAGTCCGCTCGCCTTGTGGCAGGCCGAGTGGGTGCGCTCGGCCCTCCTGCAGCGCTTTCCCGGTGTGGCCGTCGAGCTGTCCATCATCAAGACCCAGGGCGACAAGATTCTGGACGTGCCGCTCGCCAAGGTCGGCGGCAAGGGCCTCTTCGTCAAGGAGATCGAGGACGCCCTGCTGAACGGCCGGGCGGACGTGGCGGTTCACAGCATGAAGGACATGCCGGCGGAGATCCCGGCGGGGCTCACCATCGGCGCCGTGCCGGAGCGCGAAATCCCATCCGATGTGCTCATATCGCGAAACGGCCTCACCCTGAGGCAGCTCCCGGCCGGGGGCGTCATCGGCACCAGCAGCCTGCGGCGGGCGGCCCAGCTCCGGCACCGGCGCCGGGACCTGGAGGTCGTCCCGCTGAGGGGCAACGTGGAAACCCGCCTTCGCAAACTCGACACGGAAGAACTGGCGGCCGTGGTCCTGGCCGCCGCGGGCGTCAAGCGTCTGGGTCTGGCGCAGCGCGTCGCCGAATACCTGGATGACGAGATTATGCTCCCGGCCGTCGGCCAGGGGGCGCTGTGCATCGAAGTCCGGGAAAAGGATTCCCGCATCGGCGCCATGATCGCCGCCCTGGACCACCCCGCCACCCGTACGGCGGTCAGCGGCGAGCGCGCGTTCCTGAAACGCCTGCAGGGCGGCTGCCAGGTCCCGATCGCCGGCCACGGCCGTCTCGAGGGCGACCAGTTTGTCTTGACGGGCCTGGTGGCCGAGGTCGATGGCGGCACCGTGATCAAACACCGCCTGAGCGGGCCGGCGGCATCGGCCGAGCGGATCGGCATCGAGCTGGCCGAAACCCTCCTCGGTCGGGGAGCGGATGAAATTCTACAAAAACTCACCGGCGCCGCACTCTAACATGAAACCACCCATCGTCTATCTCGTAGGAGCAGGCCCCGGGGATCCCGGGCTGATTACCGTCAAGGGCCGCGAGTGCATTGCGGCGGCCGACGTGATTATTTACGACTATCTGGCAGCCCCTTCCCTGCTGAAGCACGCGTCCAAAACGGCGGAGCTGATCTACGTCGGCAAGAAGGGCGGCGAGCACACCCTGCCGCAGGAGGAGATCAACGCGCTGATCGTCGCCAAGGCGCGGGAGAACAAGATCGTTACCCGTCTCAAGGGCGGCGACCCCTTCGTGTTCGGCCGCGGCGGCGAGGAGGCCGAGGTCCTGGCGGAGGCGGGGATCCCCTTCGAGGTCGTTCCGGGCGTGACATCGGCCGTCGCGGCGACGGCCTACGCCGGCATTCCCCTGAGCCACCGCAAACTCACCGCCACCATTGCGTTCGTCACCGGCCACGAAGACCCGGCCAAGGAGGAATCCGGCATCGACTGGGCCTCGCTCGCCAAAGGGATCGGTACGCTGGTCTTTTTCATGGGGGTGAAGAACCTGCCCCGCATCGTGCGCGAGCTGACCCGTCACGGCCGTTCGCCGCAGACCCCGGCGGCGCTCGTGCGCTGGGGGACGACCGCCGAACAGGTTACGGTCAGCGGCACCCTGGCGGACATCGTCGAACGGGTCCGGCAGGCCGGGCTGAAGGCGCCGGCGATCATCGTGGTGGGCGAGGTGGTCGGCCTCCGCGATCGCCTGCAGTGGTTCGAACGCCGGCCCCTGTTCGGGAAACGGATCGTGGTCACGCGCACGCGCGAACAGGCGAGCGACCTGGTGGGCGCGCTGGCCGGCCTCGGGGCCGCCTGCCTGGAGGTGCCGACGATCCGGATCGCGCCGCCCGACGATGCCGGCCCGCTCGACCGCGCCATCGCGGACCTGGAGCGCTTCGATTGGATCGTTTTCACCAGCGTCAACGGCGTGAGCCGGTTTTTCGAGCGCCTGTTCGGCGCCGGGCGGGACGTGCGCGCCATGGGGCACCTGCGCACGGCGGCCATCGGCCCGGCGACCGCCGAGCGCCTGAAGTCTTTCGGGTTGACGAGCGATCTCCTGCCGCAGGACTACCGGGCCGAATCGGTCGCCGCCGCCTTCCGCCGGCAGGACCTGACCGGCCGATCGATTCTGCTGCCCCGCGCCCAGGAAGCGCGCCTGATCCTGCCGGAGGAACTCAGCGCCATGGGCGCCCGCGTCAGCGACGTGGCGGCCTACAAGACCGAACCGGCATCCGGCGACGGCCGGCTTCTGATCGATCGGCTGGAAACACGCTCCGTGGACCTGATCACTTTCACCAGCTCCTCCACGGTGAAGAATTTCAAGGCGTTGCTGCCGGAAGGCCGCTTCGCCGAGTTGACGGCGGGAGTGGCCGCCGCCTGCATCGGCCCGATCACCGCCGATACGGCCCGGGAGTTGGGTCTGGATGTCCGCATCGAGGCCCGGACCTATACCATCCCGGGATTGTGCGAGGCGATTGTTTCGTTTTATTCCAACCCGGCTGGTTAAAACGAGGCGGCGCTATATTGTAATCGGACCCGAACTGGGTTAGAGGCAAAACGAGCGATGATGGCAGACCGGCAGCTGTTGGACGTGAAAGTCGGTACGGTGTCGTCACAGACCCTATGGATAGGAAGGGATGACCCATGAGAATTGCGAAGGTCGAAAAGGAAGGGGTTGTCTGTCTGAAGATCGACGGCCGCCTGGATGCCAAAACCGCTTTTGAAGCCGAAACCACCGTGAAGGACGTCCTGAAGGAGGGCCGCCTGCACTT
The DNA here is from genome assembly GCA_030834695.1 of Desulfobacterales bacterium. Taxonomy (GTDB): domain Bacteria; phylum Desulfobacterota; class Desulfobacteria; order Desulfobacterales; family SpSt-501; genus SpSt-501. The sequence continues at coordinate 6,871 of JAUQXK010000106.1, read as the reverse complement.
GCTTTTCGACTTGAGCGGGATGGATTACATCAGCAGCGCCGGTCTGCGCGTGATCCTGATGGCGGTCAAGGAACTGCGCTCCAAAAAGGGCAAGGTGGCTCTCTGCGCGCTCACCCCCTACGTCAAGGAAATTTTCGATGTGAGCAATTTCTCCTCCATCATCCCGATCACCGATACGGTCGAAACCGGACTGCTGCAGATGCGATAGCCGGAGCGCGCCGACCGGCTGCGGCCGGCTTCTCAAGCGGCTCGCTCGAAACGAGCCGGCCGCGGTCTTTTCGGAAAACCTCATGGATACCATTGCGTTCAACAACCTGATCGACCCCTGCAACCGACGCCTGAACTATCTGCGGATCTCGATCACCGACCGCTGCAACCTGCGCTGTGCGTATTGCCTGCCCTGCGAGGACGTTCCGCGCCTGGCGCACGAGGCGGTTCTGCGCTACGAGGAAATCCTGCGGATCGTCCGGGTGGGCGTGCGGCTGGGCATCTCCAAGGTGCGCGTAACCGGCGGCGAGCCGCTGGTGCGCAAGGGGGTCATCGGTTTCCTGTCCGAGCTTTCGCGGATTCCGGAGATCCAGGACCTGTCCCTCACCACCAACGGCGTTCTGCTCAAGGACCACCTCGAAGCCCTGAAGTCCGCCGGCGTGTCCCGAATCAACATCAGCCTCGACACGCTGAACCCGGAACGCTATCGGAGCATCACGGGCATCGACGCCTTCCACGCGGTCTGGGAGGGAATCCGGGCCGCGCAGGCGATGGGCTTCCGCCCGATCAAGCTGAATGTCGTCGCCCTCAACGGCATCAACGACGATGAACTGGTGGATCTGGCGGGGCTCTCGCTGGAATTTCCGTTTCACGTACGCTTCATCGAATTCATGCCGATCGGCCAGTCCCGCATCGAGACGCGTTCGCCGCTGCTGGTCCCCGACATCCAGAAGCGCATCGGCGTTCTGGGGAAACTGGTGCCGATCGAGCGCGCGGAGATGGACGGGCCGGCCCACCGCTATCGGTTCGAGGGCGCCAGCGGCGAGATCGGGTTCATACCGGCCATCAGCCATCAGTTCTGCCGCCGGTGCAACCGCCTGCGGCTGACCGCCAGCGGACAGCTGCGGCCCTGCCTGCTGTCGGACCGGCAGGAAGACCTCAAGGGCCCTCTGCGGCGCGGCTGCAGCGATGCGGATCTGGCCGAGGTTTTCTTCAACGCCACGCGGCATAAGCCGGCGGACCACAACCTGGCCGTGGGCGAGCCGGCGCATGTGTGCTGCCAGATGCGTTCGATCGGGGGATGACGGCCGCGCCGGAGGGCCAAGCTCGGCGTTGCGCGGCGCCCGGCGCTCCCCTGCGGCGTACGGGGAGTACGCCTCGGGATGCAGGGCTTGCGCGCCTTGATCTTGGACCTCGGGCGCGGCCGTCGTCGGGCATGCCTGCGACCGCGTTCGCAGCGCTAATGGTGCAAAACAGATTTCGCCTGAACCCGCGACACCCTGAACCTCTGAACCTTCAACCTTCAGGAGTCCAAGATGAACATCCAGATCGTCAAAATCGACAACCCGAATCAATTGAACTTCATTCTGGGGCAATCGCACTTCATCAAGACCGTCGAGGACATGCACGAGACCATTGTTTCCACGGTTCCGGGCGCCCGGTTCGGTCTGGCCTTCTGCGAGGCGTCCGATGTCTGTCTGGTGCGGCATTCCGGAACGGATCCGGAGCTGGTCGACCTGGCCAAAAAGAATGCCTATGCCCTGGCGGCCGGGCACAGTTTTATCGTCTTCATGAAAGACATGTACCCGATCAACATCCTGAACGCCGTCAAGAACCTGCCGGAGGTCTGCCGCGTTTTCTGCGCGACGGCCAATCCGGTTGAGGTAATGATCGGCGAGACCGATCAGGGGCGCGGGATTCTGGGGGTGATCGACGGCTTCAAATCCAAGGGGGTCGAAACGGAAGCGGACATAAGGCAGCGCAAGGAACTGCTGCGCAAAATCGGCTACAAGCATTGACTGCAAGAGCCCTATGAAAAAGCGATTCATTCTGGCATTGGCGGCGGTGGTGGTTCTGGCTGCAGCCCTCGGCGGCATCAAGGGCCTGCAGATCGATCGCATGATCGCCCATGGCAAGCAGTACGTGCCGCCGCCCGAGACCGTGACCACGGCGCGGGCGGCGATCCAGAACTGGGAGGCGGTGCTGACCGCGGTCGGTTCGCTGACGGCGGTCCAGGGGGTGACCGTGACGGCGGAGTTGAGCGGAAAGATCGTGCAGATCGACTTCAAGCCGGGCTCCCTGGCGCGGGCGGGCGAGCTCCTGGTGAAGCAGGACACGTCCTCGGAAGAAGCCCAGCTGCGCGCGGCCGAGGCCACGGTGGCGCTGGCCAAACTGAACCTGGAGCGCCTGGCCAAGCTGCTCTCCGAGCGGACCATCTCGCAGTCGCAGTTCGACAACTCCGAGGCGAGCTACAAGCAGGCCCTCGCTCAGGCGGACAATATCCGCACCGTGATCGCCAAGAAGACTATCCGGGCGCCGTTCGCCGGGAGGCTGGGCATCCGCCTGGTCAACCTGGGCCAGGTCATCAACGAAGGCCAGCCGATCGTTTCCTTGCAGTCGCTGGATCCGATTTTCGTCGATTTTGCATTGCCGCAGCAGCAACTCCCGCTCGTGCAGCCGGGGCTCCCGGTGCGGGTGGCCACCGATGCGCTGCCCGGCCAAACGGTGGCGGGCAAAATAACGGCCATCAACCCGCAGGTCGACACGGCCACGCGCAACATCCGGGTCCAGGCGACGGTGGCCAATCGGAACGAGCAGCTGCGCCCCGGCATGTTCGTGAACGTCGGCGTGGTGCTGCCGGCGCAGCCGCCCGTGCTCGTCATCCCGGCGACCGCCGTGCTCTATGCGCCCTACAGCGATTCGGTGTTCGTCCTAGAGGAGCGGTCCGACGAAAAGACCGGCTCACCCGTCCAGGTGCTGCGCCAGCAGTTTGCCCAGCTGGGGGAAAAGCGCGGCGATTTCATCGCGGTCGTCTCCGGGCTGCAGGCCGGCGACACCGTGGTCAGCACCGGCGTCTTCAAGCTGCGCAACGGCCAGACGGTCGTCGTCGACAACACCCTGGCCCCGGAATTCAAGCTCCATCCCAAGCCCGAGGAGAATTAGCTTTCCTGTGAACCAAGCCCGCTATGGGGTCGTACCGAAGAGGCTCTGCCGAAGTGGCTACGGCCGGGGTTCAAGGGTTCAGCGGTTCAAGGGTTAAACGGGTCATCCTGTCTCTTTAACCGTGAACCGTGAACGTTGAACCTCGTATCTTTGCCCTTGAGTGAACTATGAAATTCACCGATCTCTTTATCCGCCGCCCCGTTCTCGCCCTGGTGGTCAACCTGCTGATCCTTCTCGCCGGTCTGCAGGCGATCCGCGGAGTGAACGTGCGCCAGTACCCGCGCAGCGAGAACTCGGTGGTCACGGTGTCGACGGTGTATGTCGGCGCGAGCGCCGAACTCGTGCGCGGCTTCATCACCACGCCCCTGGAGCGGGCCATCGCCGCCGCGGACGGCATCGATTACATCCAGTCCAAGAGTTCCCAGGGGTTTTCCAACATCAGCGTTCGGTTGAAACTCAACTACGACCCGATCAAGGCGCTTTCCGAGATCAGCTCCAAGGTCGATCAGGTGCGGGGCGACCTGCCGCCGGAAGCCGAGGTGCCGACCCTCAATGTCGAATCGGCCGACAGCCAGTTTGCGTCGGCCTACCTGAGCTTCACCGCCGAGGCCCTCAAACAGAACCAGATCACCGACTACCTCATCCGCGTGGTCCAGCCCCGGCTCTCGGCGCTGGAGGGCGTGCAGCGCGCCGATATCCTCGGTGCGCGGACCTTCGCCATGCGCGTCTGGCTGAAGCCCGAGCGCATGGCCGCCCTCAATATCAGCCCGGTGCAGGTCCGCCAGGCCCTGGCCGCCAACAACTTTCTCAGCGCGGTCGGACAGACCAAGGGCGCCCTGGTCCAGGTCAACCTGACGGCCAACACCGACCTGCGTTCGGTGGACGAATTCAAGCGGCTGGTCCTCCGCCAGCAGGACGGCGCCGTCGTGCGCCTGGAAGACATCGCCAGCGTGGTGCTGGGCGCCGAGGACTACGACGCGGAGGTGCGCTTTTCCGGGCAGACCGCGGTGTTCATGGGGATCTGGCCCCTGCCCAACGCCAATTCCATCGACGTGATCCAGCGCGTGAGCCACGAGATGGAGGCGGTTCAGCGCCGCCTGCCGTCGGGCATGCAGGCGCGCGTGGCCTACGACGCCACCGACTACATCAACAACGCCATCCATGAGGTGCTGCGCACGCTGACGGACACCCTGGTCATCGTCGTGGTCATCATTTTTTTGTTTCTGGGCTCCTTCCGGTCCGTGCTGGTGCCGGTGGTGGCCATCCCGTTGTCGCTTGTCGGCGCGGTGTTCCTGATGCAGGTCTTCGGGTTCACCATCAATCTGCTGACGCTCCTGGCGATCGTGCTCTCCGTCGGTCTGGTGGTGGATGACGCCATCGTGGTGGTCGAGAACGTCGAGCGCCACCTGCGCGAGGGCCGGTCGGCCCTGGACGCCGCCCTGAGCGGCGCCCGGGAGCTGGTCGGCCCGATCATCGCCATGACGGTCACGCTGGCGGCGGTCTATGCGCCGATCGGTCTGCAGGGCGGCCTGACCGGGTCGTTGTTCCGGGAGTTCGCCTTTACGCTGGCGGGCGCGGTGACCATTTCCGGTGTCGTGGCGCTGACGCTTTCGCCGGTGATGTCCTCTCGGCTGCTGACGCCGGGAGCCGCTGAGCACGGCTTCGCCGGAAAAATCGCGCGGGACTTCAAACGCTTTACGGCGTTTTACGGCCGCTGGCTCGACCGCACGCTGGACGCACGGCCGGCCGTCTACGTGGTGTGGATCGTGGTCAGCCTGCTGACCGTTCCCATGTTCATGATGTCGCCGCGCGAGCTGGCGCCGACCGAAGATCAAGGGGTGATTTTCGGCATCCTGGACGCCTCGGCCAATTCCACCCTGGATCAGACCAGCCGCTACGCGGCGGCGGTCAACCGCACCTTTCACGGCATTCCGGAGACCGACTTCACCTTCCAGGTGACGCAGCCGAATTCCGGATTTTCCGGCATGGTGGTCAAGCCGTGGGGCGAGCGCGAGCGCAGCATCTTCCGCATCCTGCCGGAGGTCCAGCGGAAACTGCAGGGCATTCCCGGCATCCGGCTGCTCCCCGTCCTGCCGCCGGCGCTGCCGGGCGGGGGGCAGTTCCCGGTGGAGTTCATCCTGGCGTCCACGGCCGAAACCGCCGAAATCCTGCAGTTCGCGCAGCAGATCCAGCTCAAGGCGCTGCAAAGCGGGCTGTTCGCATTCCCGCCGCTCATCGACGTCAAGATCGATCAGCCGCAGTCGGAGATCCTCGTCGACCGCGACAAGGCAGCCGAGCTCGGCCTGGACCTGCAGCGGGTCGGCTCCGACTTGGCGGCCATGGTGGGCGGCAATTTCGTGAACCGCTTCGACATCGGCGGCCGCAGCTACAAAGTCATCCCGCAGATCCAGCGCGTGGACCGGCTCAACCCGGATCAGCTCCAAAACATCTACGTTACCGGCCCGGCCGGCCAGCTGGTGCCGCTGAGCACGCTCGCCACGATCCGCAACTCGACGGTCCCGCGTTCGCTCAACCGGTTCCAGCAGCTGAACGCCGTCAAGATCAGCGCAGTGGCCGTCCGGCCGCTCGACGAGGCCCTGCGCTTTCTCGAGGACGAGGCGGCCAAGATCCTGCCCCGCGGCTACATCCTGGACTACACGGGCGAATCGCGGCAGCTGCGTTCGGAGGGCAACCAATTCCTGCCGACCTTCGGCCTGGCGGTCATCGTGATCTTCCTGGTGCTGGCGGCCCAGTTCAACAGCTTCCGCGATCCGTTCGTCATCCTGGCCGGGTCGGTGCCGCTGGCCATGTTCGGCGCGCTCACCTTCACCTTCCTGAAGATGCCGGACCCGAACGTGCCGTTCTGGACCCAGGGCTGGACGACGACCCTCAACATCTACTCGCAGGTCGGCCTGGTGACGCTGGTCGGCCTGGTGGCCAAGAACGGCATCCTGATCGTCGAGTTCGCCAACAAGCTCCAGGAACAGGGTCGTCCCAAGCGCGAGGCCGTGCGCGAGGCCGCCATGACCCGCCTGCGGCCGATCCTGATGACCAGTGCGGCCACCGTCGCCGGTCACTTCCCCCTGACGCTCGTGACGGGCGCCGGCGCCGCCGCGCGCAACTCCATCGGTCTGGTGCTCGTCGGCGGCATGACCGTGGGGACCTTTTTCACGCTGTTCGTGATTCCCTCCATCTACATGCTCATCGCCCGCGACCATCAAAATCAGGTCGCGGCGGAATCTCAGGCAAAACCCCTGCCGGCGCCCCAGGCTGCGGGGGATTCGGCATGAATCCCTGCGGCTCGTTTCTATTGTTCTTTTCGCTGATTGGATAGAAAGGGAGCAGGGTTCAGCAGGGATCCGGTTGCCTATGCTGGGTCGCCGCCGGTCCCCATCGTCCGTGCAGAAGGATAAAGATTGGGAGAACCAGGGCGGATCTCTTTGCGAATTTCCCGAACCCCGAACCCTAATACCTGTTGGTGCAGGGCCGGCGGGTTGGGCTATGGGGCGTAACGCACAGCAGATGGGCGTTTATCAACAGCCGGTCACGCCTGGCGGATTTCGCGTTCGCTGATGCCCATGAGGTAGAGCAGGCCGTCGAGGCCGACGCTGGAGATCGCCCGGTCGGCGTTGGCGCGGACGATGGGTTTGGCGTGGAAGGCGACGCCGAGGCCGGCGGTGTGCAGCATCGGCAGGTCGTTGGCGCCGTCGCCCACGGCGAT
>JAUQXK010000105.1 GCA_030834695.1 Desulfobacterales bacterium | reverse complement strand
ACCGGCCGGCGCGAAGGTATTCACTGGCTCTTTTATGGAAGGAGCCCAGTTTCCGGCCAATTTCAACGGTCAGATGGCAGAGGGTAAATTGCAGGGATCTCTCATCGGGGATCTGGATGGCACCCTTTCCGGCGAGTTGTCAGCGGATGGCAGGTCGATGTCGGGCACATATAAAATCAACGATCCGCCCTTCGACCACGGCACCTGGAAGGCTCAAAAAAAATAGGAGGATTCGCATGAGAATGCTGATGACGATTTTTCCGAGCTGGTATGGAGTTAAGGCAATCTCTACCGGCCTGATGCTTGTGGCGGCGGTGGGGTTGTTTCCGACCCACGCCGCAGCGGCCGTCACCCCGGAAGAGGCTGCGGCCATCGGGGTGGACGCTTACATCTACGGCTACCCCCTGGTCACCATGGAGATGACGCGGCGCGTGATGACCAATGTCGAAAAACCGGAAGGGACTCGTGCGCCGATGGGGCAGTTTGTGCGGATGCGCGCCTACCCGACCGCCGCCTACCGGGATGTCACCGCGCCGAACGCCGACACGCTTTACACGGTGGCATGGATCGATGTGTCGAAGGAGCCCTATGTGCTCAGCGTCCCCGAAATGGGCGACCGGTACTGGCTCTTCCCCATGCTGGACGGCTGGACCGAGGTGTTTCAGGCCCCGGGCAAGCGCACGACCGGCACCAAGGCCAAGACCTACGCCATCACCGGCCCGAACTGGAAGGGCAAGCTGCCCCAGAGCGTTAGGGAGTACAAGTCCCCGACCGCCCTGGTCTGGATCCTGGGCCGAATCTACTGCTCCGGGACGCCGGGAGATTACCAGGCCGTGCATGCCCTGCAGGACCGGTTCAAGCTGGTCCCGCTCAGCAGCTACGGCAAGAAATACACGCCGCCTCCGGTGCCGGTCGACCCGTCCGTGGACATGAAGACTCCCGTGCGCGAGCAGGTGAACCGCATGGATACGGGTGCATACTTCAAGTTGCTGACGCGGCTCCTGGCGGACAACCCGCCGGCCGCGGAAGATGCGCCGATGCTCTCCAAAATGGCCCAGATCGGGATCTCGCCGGGGCAGGACTTCGACATCTCCAAACTCGACCCGGCTGTTGGTCAGGCTCTGCAGAACGTCCCCAAGGCGGGATTCGAAAAAATCATGGCCCACTTCAAGAATGCGGGCAAGATGGCAAACGGCTGGGTCTTCAGCACCAAGACCGGCGCCTATGGAACGGACTACCTTCAGCGCGCCTTGATCACCGCCATCGGCCTGGGCGCCAACCGTCCCGAAGATGCGATCTACCCGTCCTCTGAAACGGCCGCCAACGGCAAGCCTTACGAGGGCGCCAACCGATACGTGATCCGCTTCGCCAAAGGTCAAATGCCGCCGGTCAACGGCTTCTGGTCATTGACGATGTACGATTCGGAGTACTTCTTCGTGCAAAACCCCCTGAATCGCTACACGCTGAGTTCGCGCAGCAAGTTAAAGCCCAACAAGGACGGTTCGGTGGACCTCTATATCCAGAACACTTCGCCGGGAAAGGGCAAGGAATCCAACTGGTTGCCGGCGCCGGCCGGCAAATTCGTCCTGATGTTCCGGTTCTACTGGCCCAAGGAGGCGATCATCGACGGCACCTGGAAGCTGCCGGAGGTCATGGCGATCCCGCACATACCGGGTTGAAGCACACGGACCGACAACCAAATGGAATGGACGAGGAGGACGAAATGAGACGATCATACCGATCCACGGTAGCGGCGACGGCCATGCTTCTGATCGTTGTCGCTTTCGCGGGCTCTCCGGCCATGGCGCAGAAAGTCACCGGCACGCCCGGTTCGCCCAGTGCAACGACCACCATCAACAGCAAGCAACTGCCGGCGCCAGATCCGAAGTTCGGCGGCATGATCAAGGAGGGCGCTCTGCAGTCGAAGTATTGGTGGCCGCCGCGCGTCGTGCCGCCGAAGGGTGCGCCCAACGTGCTTCTGGTCATCACCGACGATGCCGGCTTCGGCGTGCCGAGCACCTTCGGCGGCGTCATTCCGACGCCCGCCATGGACCGGCTCGCTCAGGAAGGACTGCGCTACAATCGCGTGTTCTCGACGGCGCTGTGCTCGCCGACGCGCGCCGCGTTGATCACCGGACGCAACCACCATTCGGCCGGCTTCGGCGTGATCTCGGAGCAGTCGACCGGCTTCCCGGGCTACAACAGCATCATCGAGCGCGACAAAGCCACCATCGGCCGCATCCTCAAGGACAACGGCTACGCCACCTCCTGGTTCGGCAAGGACCACAATGTGCCGGCCTTCGCAGCCAGCCAGGTCGGGCCATTCGACCAATGGCCGAGCGGCATGGGCTTCGAGTACTTCTACGGATTCGTCGGCGGCGACGCCAACCAGTGGCAGCCGAACCTGTTCCGCAATACGACGCAAATCTATCCGTTCGAGGGCAAGCCGCCCGGCACATGGAACCTGGTCACCGCGATGGCCGAGGACGCCATCGACTACATGACCCGGATGCACCAGATCGACCCCAGCAAACCGCTCTTCATCAAGTACGCGCCCGGGGCGACCCACGCGCCGCACCACCCGACCAGGGAATGGCTGGACAAGATCAGCGCGATGCGCCTCTTCGACGACGGCTACGAGAAGCTGCGCGAGCGCATCTTCGAGAACCAGAAGCGACTCGGTGTGATCCCGAAAGAAGCCAAGCTCGCTCCTTGGCCGAAGGACATGCTGAAGCCTTGGGACCAGCTGACGGCCGAGGAGAAGAAGCTCTTCATCCGTCAGGTCGAGGTCTTCGCCGCCTACGCCGCCTACAACGACCACGAGATCGGCCGTGTGATCCAGCACTTCGAGGACCTGGGCCGGCTCGACAACACGCTCGTCATCTACATCAACGGCGACAACGGCACCAGCGCCGAAGGCGGCCCGATGGGAACGCCCAACGAGGTCGCGTTCTTCAACGGCGTCCAGGGTCTTCCCGCCGAGGAGCAGCTGAAGTGGTATGACGTCTGGGGCACCGAGCAGACCTACAACCACATGTCGGCCGGATGGTCGTGGGCGTTCGATACGCCGTTCGACTGGTTCAAGCAGAACGCGTCCAGGCTGGGCGGCATCAACCAGAACATGGTCGTGTCGTGGCCGGCGCGCATCAAGGACAGGGGCGGCCTGCGCGAGCAGTTCATCCACGTGATCGACGTCGTGCCGACCATCCTCGAAGCCGCAGGCATCCGGGCGCCCGAGTCTGTGGACGGCATCAAGCAGGCCCCGATCGAGGGCACGAGCTTCGCCTACACCTTCGACGCCAAGAGCGCCAGGGCGCCATCGCGCCACAGGACCCAGTACTTCGAGATGTTCGGTCAGTGGGCGCTCTACGAGGACGGCTGGATGCTCAGCACGAAGGTCAACCGCGCCCCGTGGCAGGCCTTCGGCCCCGCAAACCCCGACCCGCTCAACAAACAGGTTTTCCAGCTCTACGACCTCAGCAAGGACTTCAGCCAGACCGAGGACATCGCGGCAAAGCACCCCCAGAAAGTCAAGGAGCTGAGGGAGAAGTTCATCGCCGAGGCGAAGAAGCATCAAGTGTTCCCTCTGGATGCATCGGTCGCTGCCCGCATCGTGGCGCCGCGGCCGAACATCACCGCGGGCCGGACCGAGTTCGTCTACACGCGGCCGATGACGGGGCTGCCGCAGGGCGACTCGCCCTTCATCCTGAACGCGTCCTACACGATCACCGCCGACATCGAAGTGCCGCAGGGCGGGGCTGAGGGCATGATCGTAACCTCCGGCGGCCGCTTCGCCGGATACGGCTTCTACCTGCTGAAGGGCAAGCCGGTTTTCCTGTGGAACCTGGTGGATCTCGAGCGCCTCAAGTGGGAGGGCCAGGAAGCGCTATCGCCCGGGAGGCACACGGTCGAGTTCGATTTCAAGTACGACGGTTTGGGCGCCGGGACCCTGGCGTTCAACAACTTCAGCGGGGTCGGCCGACCCGGCGTCGGAACATTGAAGGTGGACGGCAAGGAGGTCGCCACGAAGAAGATGGAAAAAACGCTACCGATGATTCTGCAGTGGGACGAGAGCTTCGACGTCGGCTCCGACACGCTGACCGGTGTCAACGACGCGGACTACCAACCGCCGTTCCCCCTGACGGCCAAGCTCAACAAACTCGCGATCAAGGTCGATCGGCCGCAGCTGTCACCTGAGGACATCAAAAAGCTCCAGGCCGCGCAACGCAACAACAAGATGAGCGAGTAGCGGTCATGGCACGCGGCGCCGCTGCATCGGCAAGAACGTTCGATCCCGGTGGGAGTGGATCCAGCCAGGTTGTCATCGCGGCAGGATGCCGCTTCCCCGAAAACAAAACATCAATTCGACGGAAAGAATGGAAAAGAAAAAAAATGGCCGTGTCCGGAGTCATCGTGTCAACCATTGCGCTGCTGAGCCTGGCCCTGGTTTCCTGTGCGACGACCCCTTCTTCGACGGCCGAAAAATCGGAGCAGAAGGCGTCCATTCGCGACATGGCGAACAAGACGCTGTCCGACCTATATGCGAAGAACCCCGCGGCGAAGACCGAAATAGCCAAAGCAGCGGGCTACGCGGTGTTCAGCGACTTCGGGCTTAAGGTCATGTGGCTCGGCGGGGCCGGAGGCTCGGGCGTGGCGGCGAACAGCGCCACGAAGCAGGAGACCTTCATGAAAATGGTCGAGTTCCAGCCCGGGCTGGGTCTGGGGGCCGCCAAGTTCCGGCTGGTGTTTGTCTTCGCCACCCAGGAGGCGTTCAACAGCTTCGCGACATCGGGCTGGGAAGCCGGGGCCAATGCCATGGCATCGGCCAAGACCAAGACCGAAGGCGGAGCGCTGGCGGGCGCCGTCACGGTGTCGAAAGACGTGAAGATGTTCCAGCTCAACGACGAGGGCACCATCGTCGGCGTCAGCCTTACCGCCGCCAAGTACTACAAGGACAAGGATCTGAATTAACCGTTTATTGAAAGCACCTGGCGTCTCGGCCCGTGGGCCGGGATGACGCGTACGGGAGTTTAGCGCGGACCGGGAAGCTGGGTGCGGATTTTAGACTGGATGAAGCAAACGGAACAGTTCCGACTGGCGGTCGGCTTCAGTTCTCCAGGCGGATAGAGGGAGAGAAGACGATGGGTGCGATGACGACCCTGGTCGCGGCGTTCGCGGGCACGGTGGGCGGCGCATTGGTGGGAATGCTGCTTCGGCAGGTTCTGCCCCCGCATCACCTGCGCGATGATTCCAGGGACGTCTTGAAGCTCGGCGCCGGCGTGATAGCCACCCTGACCGCCCTGGTCCTGGGATTGCTGGTCGGATCGGCCAAGAGTTCGTTCGATTCCGTGAACAGCCTGATCGTGCAGATCGGAGCGAAAATCATCACGCTCGATCGGGCGCTGGCTCACTACGGACCGGAGACGAAGGAACTCCGCAATCAAATCCACGCCGCGGTCGAAACCATGGTCGCTCGGACCTGGCCCGACAGCCTGGATGCGGCTCCCCGGTTGAAATTGGTGGAGACCTCAACTGTTTTGGAGGACCTGCTGAACCGGATCAGGGAGCTCCAGCCGGGCAACGACGCACAGAGCGCGTTTCAGACTCAGGCGCTGCAGATCGGCAACGACCTGCAGCAGTCCCGTTGGCTGATGATCGAGGAAAACCAGATTGAGCTTCCAACCGCCTTTTTGGTGGTGCTGCTCTGTTGGTTGACCCTACTCTTCTCCACCTATGGGCTGCTGACGCCCGTCAACCCCACGGTGGTGGTCGTTCTGATGGTTTGCGCCCTTTCCATGGCAGGGGCTATCTATCTGGTCGTGGAGATGAACCAGCCGTTTGACGGCGTCATTAAAGCGTCCAGCGCTCCCCTGCTCAAGGCAGTGCAACTTATAAACCGATAGCAAGCCGAACAACTTTGATTGCATATAAGGAGGCTGCATGGGCAAGAACACTCGATTGCGCCTGTTATCCGTACTTCTGGTCCTGGCTGTGAGCGGGCCCGCCCTGGCGGGCGGGCTATGGCTTTACGAGGAGGCGACGCCGGACATGGGCGTGGGCGGCGCCGGCAGACAGGCGGCCGGGTTCGACGCCTCGACGGCCAGCGGCAACCCGGCCGCGATGACTCGCCTGGACCGCTCCCAGGTGGAAGGCGGTTTCCTCGGCATCTATCCTGACACCCAGTTCAACGTGAAAAACGCCACCCACGGCGACAACAGCGGCGGCAACGCCGGTTATTTCAGCCCCGCTGCCACACTTTACTACGTGCACAGCGTGAGCCCGGACCTGAAGCTGGGGCTGGGGGTAGGCTCCTATTTCGGGCTGGGCGTCAACTACTCCAACGAATGGGCCGGCAAGTACTATGTTCAGAGCGCGAGTTTCACGACGGCGGCGGTCAACCCGACCGTCGCCTACCGGCTCGCGCCATGGCTTTCCGTCGGCGGCGGGGTTAGCATGGTTCAGGCTAAGCTGAGCGAGCGCGTGGCGGTCAACACCCTGCTGGAGCCGGGGGACGGCCGCCTCAAGTACGATGCCTCGGATGTCGGCTACGGGTACAACCTGGGGGTTCTGGTCGAACTGAGCCCGCAAACCCGGGTGGGCGTCACCTACGTCTCTCAGGTCAACCTGGATTTCAAGGACGAGATGCGCTTCAAGAACCTCGACGGCACCATCCTGGGTGCGGCGCTAAACGCTTCCGGGCTGCTGGATGCCCAACTGAAAATCAATGTGAACCTGCCGGCGCAGTTGGCGGTCGGCGCCTATCACGCGCTCAACGACAAGCTGGCACTGGTCGGGACGGTCAACTGGCAGAACTGGAGCCGGTTCGGCCAGCCCGAGATCTCTGTGGCCGACAGCAACACGGTCACCGACGACCTGGGCTACAAGGACACCTACCATGCCGGAATCGGGGTCTATTACCGCGTGGCCGCCCCCTGGCTGCTGATGGCGGGATTCGGGTACGACACCTCGCCCACCAGCAGCAGCGACGAGCGCTCCCCGGTGCTGCCGCTGGGCGCGGCCTTTCGCTATGCGGCCGGCGTGCAGTACGACTGGAACAAAGATTTTTCGGTAGGCTTGGCCTACACCCTCATCGATGCTGGCAGCGCCAAAGTCACCCAGAACGGGGGACCGCTCAGGGGAGACATCGAAGGCGAGTACGATACAAACTTCATCCATGCGTTCAACCTGAATTTCGTCTACCGCTTTTAAACCATGACGACTTCGTATAAACTGAAATCCCTGCACAGCGGAGGCGATTCAAGAGGACCTTCGAGGTAATTTCATGGGACTCGAACCCACCCGGATCGCAGGCCTTCTTATCGCTTGAGCCATGGCATGTGCCGTCGCATTTTTCCCGGCAGTGGCGTCGGCTGGGAATACCCTTGCACGCGTGCGGGCCAACGGTGTGGTCCACTGCGGGGTCAGCGAGGGGATTGCAGGCTTTTCCATCAAGGACGCCTCCGGGCGCCGGAAGGGGCTGGACGTCGATTTCTGTCGGGCAGTGGCCGCCGCCGTTCTGGGCGACGGGGAAAAGGTGGCGTTCGTAACCCTTTTCGCCTCGGCCCGGTTCCCGGCCCTGAAGGCGAACCGAATCGATCGTCTCGCCCGCAACACCACCCAGACGCTGGGTCGGGAGGTCAACATCGGCACCCATTTTGCCGGGATCCTATATTACGACGGGCAGTCTTTCATTGTCCCGGCGGCCAGCCGGGTGCAAGCGGTCTGGGACCTGGACGACGCCTCGATTTGTGTCCTGAAGGAATCCACCCGCATGGGGCACATTTCTCGACTTGAGCACTCAGCAAGTCAGGGCTAATAGCCTTGGCGGTCAAGGGAGGCCCTAAATGGAACGGGAATATATCAAACGAAGGAGGCTGTGGATGATGGCCGCAACCCTCGTTCTAATTCTTGCCGGATGTGCCGGAGCCCCCGTGGACAAAACCCTGCAGGCTGAGGAATTGCTCGGCACCGCCGGCTTCCAGTTGAAGATGGCGGACAAGCCGGCAACGCTGGAACGCATCAGCCGTATCCCCCAGAAACAAGTCGTACGAGGCATTATCAAGGACCATGAGGTCTATGTTTGGGCGGATGCAGTGGGCTGCCGTTGCTATTACACGGGAACCCGGCAGAACTACGAGCAGATGCTACAGATCCGGCAGGAAAACCAAGCGCAGTATCGCATCAATCTATATGACGCGCAGGGTCACGACCCTCTCTGGGGGAACCCGGCCGATTGGGAGGACGATTTGCTCGGCCGGCAATGAGATTTGGCGGATCGGCAAGCCAGTCCATTACGGCAGCTCTCGTTCAGAAGGACATTCGGGCTTGTTATGTTGAGGGCGGCCTCAAAGCCTGGAAAGAATCGATCGGACAGCGGGGGTTAGGCCGGTGCTCCAACTCAGTCGCGAACAAAATACCTACTTTTTTTGGACTATAGCCCTTGATATGGTCCTGGCTGCTCAGAGGAAATAATATAGAAAACCAACGCCGGCAGCTCCTGCGACGACAAGGATAATATCGATTTTCAACCATTGAATGGCGATGAAGGCGGCGATGCCGACCGCAGCGGAGAAATAGTCGAAGCCGCCTGAAGCCGGAAACAGAATCTGCAACCCGAACCATACCGCCAGATTCAAGACAACCCCCACCACCGCGGCCGTGATGCTGGATAGAGATGTCGATAGCTTTCGGTTCCCGCGAAACTTCTCGATATACGGCGCTCCCAGAAAAATGAACAGGAAGCACGGAAGGAACGTGAAGTAGGTGGCGACCAGCGAGCCCAGGATGCTTCCTGCGAACGGGCTCAATGCCCCCGGCTGGTTCCATCCGGCCATGAAACCGGCGAACTGCAACACCATGATGAGGGGACCCGGCGTTGTCTCGGCCAGCCCCAAACCGTCCATCATTTGCGGGCCGGTCAACCACCCGAATTGCTCGACCCCCGCCTGAGCGACATAGGGCAGAACCGCATAAGCGCCTCCGAAAGTGAGAAAGGCCGCCTTCGTGAAAAACAATGCCTCGGTCAAAAAGGTGGGGGAGTAGCTCAACGCCGCCACCGGAAGGACCCATAGCAGAATGAACGCGATAAGCATCCAGAGGCTTCGCCGGTTGGACGGATCGAGGTGGCATGTTACGTCCGGGTCGGCGCAGATCTGCACATAGCCGTTGTCCCCGTGCTTGGCTTCCTTGCCCTTGATTACATCGAAAATCTCCGGTCGGATGCTTCCTCCGATAAGTCCAATCAGACCAGCAGCGATGACGATCGCGGGGAAAGGCGCCTTGAAGAAGAAAATAGCCACGAAGGACAGGGCGGCGATCGATATCATCACCGCGTTCTTGAGCGACTTTTGACCGATGCGGATGACCGCTCCGAAAACAATGGCCATGACCGCCGCTTTGAGCCCATCGAAAATGGAGGCCACCCAAGCAATCTTCCCGAAGACTACATAGACGTAGCTCAAACCAAAAAGGATGAACATCGAGGGGATCACGAAAAAAGCCCCGGCGACAATCCCCCCGCGGATATTGTGCAGCAGCCACCCGATGTAGACAGCAAGTTGCTGCGCCTCCGGGCCGGGCAATAGCATGCAGTAGTTGAGGGCATTCAGGAAACGGTGGTTGCTGACCCAACGTTTGCGCTCCACCAGCTCCTTATGCATGATCGCAATCTGCCCGGCTGGGCCTCCGAAGCTGATGAACCCCAGCTTCACCCA
>JAUQXK010000009.1 GCA_030834695.1 Desulfobacterales bacterium | reverse complement strand
CGGCTCCGGACCGATCACTGAGTACATGATGTCCGCCCCCTCTTTTTCAAGGGGGATCCGCAAGGTGGGAATCTCTCCTCGAGCTTCCTCCTCCTGCCATTGCAGGGTGTCGATCCACTCGTCGTCTTTGACCCACATCTGGTTGAAAGTGGCGGCGTGGCTGTGGGCGGTGTCCTGGATGTAGAGGGGAGTGACCCCCAGCAGGTGGCAGATGCGCCTCACGACCAGCATCAGATAGGCCACGTCGATGCCGAACGGGCAGTACATGGCGCAGCGCTTGCAGAGGTTGCAATGCGTGGAGGCGATAATGCGTGCCTGCTTGATGAAGTCCGGACTGACCTTGCCGTCGGTCCGCAGCATTTCCCACAAAGTCTGTTTGACCTTGCCCACCGGCGAGTAACGCGGGTCGCGGTCGCGAGAGAGGAAAAAATGGCAGGCGTCGGAGCACAAGCCGCAGTGGATGCACGTGTCTACATATGCCTTGAGACGTGCGCCGGTTTCACCGGCGATCACCCGGCGGATGACCTTTTGGATTTTCTCCTCGGTCAGGTTGGCTACTCCGCGTTCCAACCCTTCGTCCACGGATTTGTCTTTCGGTTTGCTTGCTTCGGGGGCCATATCATTCACCTTTATCGGTTGGGACAAGACGAGGGCTCGAGGGGCCAGGGATTCCAGTAATAAGAAACAGAGCCAAAAATCACTTGGACTCTATTCCCGTCACCAGTCCCGGGCATGGCGGATACCTCCAAACTCGCTTCCCATGTATGCCCGGGTCAGTGGCGCAAAGAGCATGTGGCTGATCCGCGTAAACGGAACGGCGACCAGCATGGCCTCTCCGGTCAGGACATGGAGCAACGTGAAGAACCGCACATCGAACCACTGGAAATAAGCGATCAGGCCTGTCACGAACGGAGCGGCCGTCAGCAGCAGAATCACGTAATCCGATGCAGCGGTAACGTAGGCGACTTCCGGCGTCACACGGCGTCGGATGAAAAAGAAGAGGCAACCGCCGATCACCACCGATGTCATAACGACGGCCAGACCGTCCGGCAGCGCCCACCAACGGATGTTCCAGGCTTCGTCCCACATGACGATGTGAGCCAGCAGGAAAATGGGGGTCAGCACCAGGCAGATGTGAAAGCTGAAGGTGACAATGGTCAGCCACGGGTGCAGGCGCCAGTTGGCGGTTCCAAAAGGAGTCAGCCAATGCAGGATCGAACGCAGGCTGAACTTGAGGCTCATGTAGCTGTAAATGAATTTTTCCTTGCGATGGACCAGCAGAAGCAGGCGGATCAACCGGAAAAGGCTTCCGCCGATGAAGACGATGAAAGCCAACCAGACCAGCGGGCCAGTGGCCCAGCGGTATAATTCGTCCATGCGCCTCCTCCTATCCGGTAATGCCTGCGATCGGCACGACCCGGCGGAAATAAGTTCCCCCCTCGATCGTTCGCAGCAGAAGCTTGCTGCCGTCCGGGCTGAAGACCGGATCCCAGGCCATATCACATTCCTGCCGCCATGGGCGGTCGTCCACGGCGACGGTGTATTTCCCGTTGCGCTGGACTTTGGCGGCCAGATGGCGGCCGTCCGGTGAAAAAACCGGCTTCCAGGCCATGTCGAAGGTGTTTTGCCAGATATGTCCGTTGGCGGCCAGGCTCCAGCGGCCCTGGTCTTTCACGACGGCGGCAATGCGGGCGCCATCCGGGCTGAAAACCGCGTCGGTGGCCATCTCCCGAACCGTCGCTCGCCAGGGGGTGCCGTCGACGGCGACCGTCCAGCGGCCGAACTCCGGAGCGACAATGGCCGCCAGCCGTTTGCCGTCCGGAGAGTACCGGGTGTGCCACAGTTGAACGAAACGTCGTTCCCAGATCACCTGCCCGTCTTCCGCCAGCGCCCACTTCCCCTGGACCCGCACCGGCGCGATCACTTTGCCGTTCGTGGGGTTGAACACCGGCTCCCAGACGCATCCGAACACCTGGTTCCACGGGACTCCATTGACGGCAATGGTATACTCATAAAGGTTGAGTCTGATCTCTGCGGCCAGGGACGTGCCGTCCGGGCTGAAGGCAGTTTTCCAGATGTTCACGAATCGGCGCTCCCAGGGAACCCCGCCGATGGCCGCCGAATAGATCCCCTGCTGGTATTTGTGGATCTCGCCCTCATTGAGCGCCTCCACCTGGACGACGGCCGCCGTTTGGCCGTCATTCAAACTGATCATGGGGTTGGTCAGGTTGGGGAAGGTCTGCTCCCACGGGGCGTCGTTGCAGGCCATGCCGTAGGCCATGTCCTGCTGAAACGCCACGGCCACGTGGCTGCCGTCTTCGCTGAAGAGCGTGTTCCAGACATAGCCGAACCGGTTTTCCCAGGCGGCTCCGTCGACGGCGACCGTCCACTCGCCGTCCTTGGAAACGATCGCCGTAAGCCGGCCGTCGGGAGAATAGCGCAGATACCACATCTTGTCGAAACTCTCGGACCAGGTCTCGCCGTTGACGCAGACATTGAACTCGCTGTCTCCGACCTTGACGATGGCGGCGACGGATTCGCCGTCGGGGCTTGCCTGCGGCTCCTCGACCCATTCAAAGCGGCCTTGCCAGGATGAGAAAGGGATTTCCTTGGTGGACGTATTCCAGTTCCAGTGGGCAGCGCGTTCCATGCCGGCTCCTTGCAGTAAGGGGTGGATGCACGCAAGACTACGGCTGTTCCGATCGGCGCATCAGGCGGCTTCGAACCGCGGAAAGGTTCGGGTCGAGCAGGAAGGCGCCAAGAAAACCGAGGATCGAAAAAGCCTATAACGGATTGCAGACTGAAATGCAAGAGCCCTTGTTTATTGGCAATTGTTCTTGACACGCCTGGCCATGGTTGGTAACAATAAAACCTTTATGAACTTAAAAGCGTTGTGGAGAACCAGACCATGACCGACTTCAGATTCCAGGAGATGTTCCCCGTTGCGGAAGACCGCACGGCCTACCGGCAGCTGGGGGGCGCGCACGTATCGACAGGCTCCTTTGACGGCGCCGAGATTCTCAAGGTGGCTCCGGAGGGCTTGACCCTCCTGGCTCAGCAGGCCTTCACGGACGTGGCGCATCGTTACCGGGCCTCGCACCTGAAGCTGCTCGCCGGAATATTCGACGATCCGGAGAGCTCGGCCAATGACCGTTATGTGGCCCTGGAACTTCTGAAGAATGCGGTCATCGCGGCCGAGATGGTCTTTCCAATGTGCCAGGACACCGGCACTGCGATCGTCATCGGCAAAAAAGGCCAAGGTGTCTTCAGCGGCGACCGCGACGAGGAGGCCCTGGCCCGGGGCGCTTTCAACGCCTACACCCAAGGCAACCTGCGCTACTCCCAGAATGCGCCCCTGACCATGTACGAGGAAGTCAACACGAAGTGCAACCTTCCGGCCCAAATCGAGCTTTATGCGGTCGGCGGCAACGAATACCGCTTTCTCTTCATTGCCAAGGGCGGCGGTTCGGCCAACAAAACCCTGCTGTTCCAGGAAACCAAGGCCGTCCTGAGCCCATCGACCCTTCTGGCCTTCATGACCGCCAAGATGAAGACCCTTGGAACGGCGCCCTGCCCACCCTATCATCTGGCATTTGTCATCGGCGGGACCTCGGCTGAATTGAACCTCAAAACCGTGAAACTGGCATCGGCCGGCTACCTTGACGGGCTGCCGACGAAAGGCGCTGAGACCGGCCACGCCTTCCGCGATCTAGACCTTGAAGCCGAACTGCTTAACGCCAGCCGTGAGATCGGTCTGGGAGCGCAGTTCGGGGGCAAGTGGTTCTGCCTGGAGACCCGCGTGATCCGACTTCCACGGCACGGCGCGTCCTGTCCGATCGGCCTTGGGGTCAGCTGCAGCGCCGACCGCAATGTCAAGGGCAAGATCACGCGGGAGGGAATTTTCCTTGAAGCGCTTGAAACGGATCCGTCCCGATACTTGCCTAAAGTCAAACTGGAGGCGGCCCGAGCGGTGTCGGTCGACCTTCAACGGCCGATGTCCGAGATCCGCGCCCAACTGAGCCGCTATCCGGTAGCGACGCCGCTTTTGCTCACGGGGCCCATCATCGTGGCCCGCGACATCGCCCACGCCAAGCTCAACGAGCGCCTGCAGCGCGGCGAGGGGCTGCCCGACTATTTCAAGAACCACATCATTTACTATGCCGGACCGGCCAAGACGCCCAAGGGTTACGCGGCCGGCTCCTTCGGGCCTACCACAGCCGGCCGCATGGACGCGTACGTGCCGGCCTTTCAGGCGCAGGGCGCATCGCTCGTGATGCTGGCCAAGGGCAACCGCACAAAGCTGGTGACCGATTCCTGCAAGATGCACGGCGGATTTTACCTGGGATCCATCGGCGGCACGGCCGCCCGTTTCGGCAAAGAGTGCATCACCGGCATGGAGGTCGTCGAGTATCCGGAGCTCGGCATGGAAGCGATTTACCGGATTACGGCCAAGGATTTCCCGGCGTTCATCATCGTCGACGACAAGGGCAACGACTTCTTTGAAACGATTTTAAAATAAGGATTCGAGGATTCAAGGGGTCGGGGGTTCAAGCGAAAAACGGCTTCCATCCGCCACTCGGATCCTGGGCCCCTCGGACCCGTGAATCCTTTTCCGCCAACACTCAAACCGGTTTTTAATAAGCTACTCTCACCAAGGAGACCTTTATGGCCAAGCAGAAAATGAAAACCATGGACGGGAACACCGCCGCCGCGCACGTGGCCTATGCCATGAGCGATGTGGCGACGATCTACCCGATTACCCCATCCTCCCCGATCGCCGAGATCGCCGACGAATGGGCGGCTTCCGGGCGCAAGAACATTTTCGGCCAGACCATGACCGTGCGCCAGCTGCAGTCCGAGGCCGGGGCGGCGGCTTCAGTGCACGGGTCGCTCGCCGCCGGTGCGCTGACCACCACGTTCACCGCCTCTCAGGGCCTGCTGCTCATGGTCCCGAACATGTACAAGATCTCGGGTGAGCTGCTGCCGGGGGTTTTCCACGTAACGGCGCGGGCCATTGCGGCCCACGCCCTGTCGATTTTCGGCGATCACCAGGATGTCATGGCCACCCGCCAGACGGGTTTCGCGATGATCGCTTCGGCTTCGGTCCAGGAGGTGATGGATCTCGGTCTCGTCGCCCATCTGGCGGCGATCGAAGCGAGTGTGCCCTTTGTGCACTTTTTCGACGGGTTCCGCACCTCCCACGAAATCCAGAAGATCGCCCTCATCGATTACGAGGACATGGCGCGGCTGACCAACCTCGATGCGGTCGCCAAATTCCGGGCGCGAGGGGCCAACCCGGAACGACCGGAGCTGAGGGGCACGGCCCAGAATCCCGATATCTACTTCCAGGGCCGCGAGGCGGCGAACCCCTACTACCTGAAAGTCCCGGGCATTGTGGATGCGGCCATGCAGAAGGTCAGCGATCTGACCGGGCGCCGCTACCGGCCGTTCGATTACGTCGGTGACCCGCAGGCCGACCGTGTGGTGATCTCCATGGGATCCTCCTGCGAGACCATCGAGGAAACGGTCAACTACCTGACCGGGCAAGGCGAAAAAGTCGGTCTGGTCAAGGTCCGGCTCTACCGGCCGTTCGTGAAGGATTTCCTCTTTGCGGCGATCCCGGCCAGCGCCAGGATCATCACCGTGCTCGACCGAACCAAGGAACCGGGTGCCCTGGGCGACCCGCTCTACATGGATGTGTGCACGGCTTACATGGAAAAAGGCCAGATGCCGAAAATCCTGGCAGGCCGCTACGGTCTCGGTTCCAAGGAATTCAGCCCCGCCATGGTGAAGGCGATCTACGACAGCATGAAGGCCGCCGCCCCGAAGAACCACTTCACGGTCGGCATCGTCGACGACGTCACCCACACCTCACTCGAAGTGGGCTCCAGCCTCGACGTGGCGCCGCAGGGCACGGTGCAGTGCAAATTCTGGGGTCTGGGCGCCGACGGAACGGTCGGCGCCAACAAAAGCGCCATCAAGATCATCGGCGACAGCACCGACATGTTCGCCCAGGCCTACTTCGCCTATGATTCGAAGAAGTCCGGCGGCATCACCATTTCGCATCTGCGCTTCGGCCATAAACCCATCCAGTCCACGTACCTGATCGATACAGCCGACTATGTCGCCTGCCACAAGGACAACTACGTCGAGATCTACGACGTGCTCGAGGGGATCAAGGAGGGCGGCACGTTCGTGCTCAACTCGCCCTGGACCCTGGCGGAGATGGAGGACAAGCTGCCGGCGGACATGCGGCGCACCATCGCGGCCAAGAAGCTCAAATTCTACAACATCGACGCCGTCAAGATCGCCCAGCAGGTCGGCTTGGGCGGTCGCATCAACATGATCATGCAGACGGCCTTTTTCCAGCTGGCCAAGGTGCTGCCGGTCGATCAGGCGATCACCGCGCTCAAGGGCGAGATCCAGAAGCTATTCGGCAAGAAGAGCGAAAAGATCGTCGCCATGAACCACGCTGCGGTGGATGCCACCGTCGCCAATCTGGTGGAAGTCAAGTACCCGGCGGCTTGGGCGCAGGCGGGGGGCAAGGACCGTGCGGCGACAACGGAGCCGGACTGGGTTCGAAATGTGATGCGGCCGATCCTGGCCCAGCAGGGGGACAAGCTGCCGGTGAGCAAATTCGCGCCGGACGGGATCTTTCCGGTGGCCACCACCCGGTACGAGAAACGCGGCGTTGCGATCAGCGTGCCGGAATGGATCATGGACAACTGCATTCAGTGCAACCAGTGCGCCATGGTCTGCCCGCACGCGAGCATCCGGCCGGTTCTGGTGACCGAGGAGGAGCTCAAGAAGGCCCCGGCCGGCTTCGAGGCCAAGAAGGCCGTCGGCAAGGAACTCAAGGACTACACCTTCCGGATCCAGGTGGACACCCTGGACTGCATGGGCTGCGGCAACTGTGCAGACATCTGCCCGGCCAAAAAAAAGGCGCTGGTCATGAAGCCGCTGGAAACTCAGATCGAAAAACAGATCCCGCTCTGGGACTACGCCATGGAGCTGCCGGTCCGGGATAGCCTGGTCGGCCGTTTCACGGTGAAGGGCAGCCAGTTCTGCCAGCCCCTGCTCGAGTTTTCCGGGGCCTGTGCCGGCTGCGGCGAGACCCCGTATGCCAAGCTCGTCACCCAGCTCTACGGCGACCGCATGATCATCGGCAACGCCACCGGCTGCAGTTCGATCTGGGGCGGCTCGGCGCCGTCGGTTCCATACTGCACCAACAAAGACGGCCACGGACCGACCTGGGGTAACTCCCTGTTTGAAGACTCGGCGGAATTCACCTACGGCATGTTCCTGGGCGTGCTTCAGCAGCGGCGCCAGCTGGCCGAACTGGCCTGGAAGGCGATCGAGCAGGGGGATGTTCCCGCCGAGATCAAGGCGTTGCTGCAGGGCTGGCTCGACCATATGCAGGATCCTCAGGAATCGCGTCGGGTTGGCGACCAGCTGAAAGCCGTCCTGCCGAAGCATGCCGGCCACCCGCTGCTGGCTGATATCCAGCGCATGGAGAACCTTTTCACCAAAAAATCCTTCTGGGTTTTCCTGGGGGACGGGGCGGCCTACGACATCGGCTTCGGAGGGATCGACCATGTCATGGCCGCGGGCGAGGACATCAATGTGATCGTTTTCGATACCGAGGTTTACTCCAACACCGGCGGGCAGTCCTCCAAGGCGACCCCCACCGGTTCGGTCGCCAAGTTCGCGGCCTCCGGCAAGAAAACGCCCAAGAAGGACATGGGCCAGATGATGATGTCCTACGGCTATGTCTATGTCGCCAGCGTCGCCATGGGCGCCAACAAGAACCAGCTCATGAAGGCGCTGACGGAGGCCGAGGCCTATCCCGGACCCTCCCTGATTTTGGCCTATTCGCCGTGCATCAATCAGGGCATCCTGGTCGGCATGGGCAAAACCCAGGCTGAAGAAGACCTGGCGGTGAAGTCCGGCTACTGGCCGCTCTACCGCTACAACCCGCAGCTGGTCAAGGACGGCAAGAACCCCTTCGTCCTGGACTCCAAGAAGCCGGACGGCAGCCTGCGGCAGTTCCTGGAAGGCGAGGTCCGCTATGCCTCGCTTAAGAAAACCTTTCCGCAGGAGGCCGAACGCCTGCACGCCATGCTCAACGAATGGGTGAATACCCGCCACGAACACCTGGCGGGGCTGGCGGGAGCGGGTGCCGCTCCGGAGCCGGACCAGGCGGCCGAATAAGCCGATTGCGAAGCAGAACATCCGTATAACAAGCGAGGCTGGCCGGAGTTCCGGCCGGCCTCGCTTGTTGGAGTCGTTGGATTGCTTGACACCTGCGTTTCGGTAGTCTAAACATAGTATTGCCTAATCCCGGCAACGGCCGGGAGCGGGGGACCCAGGTTTTTCGGGGCGCATCGCCGTATGGCGAGGGGTAACCTTATCGGCCCTAGCCCTCCAGCTAACCTCGTCGGCGTCGATGAGGAATACCTTCGGGATGATCGGAGGTCTTTCCTCCACCTGTTGATTCCGGAGGGTTACGCCATGCCTGTAGAACACGTCTCGACACCGGTTCCGCATTCCTGCTCTGCTGTCCGAATCCAGATAAAATTCAAAACCGTTTCGATATCAAACCGGGAGTGAAGTACGGCCCGCTGGCAGGCCATCGTACGCCTCGCCCCGCTTTCACCCGGCTTCGTTTTCGAGCTCATCCGTCCAACCCGCATTTCGGTGCGCAGAATTGCGGCATTCAAAGGAGGAAAAAATGTCAGACTTTTTTCAAAACGGCGAAATCGCGACGTTTCACAAACTCAGACATCGAGACCTGGAAGAGCTGGAGCGCGAATTGGAGGAAGCCTCGAAACACCGGCCGATATCGCTGGTGCTGCCCTACATCCCCGTTGAATTGCAGGGCGCCGGGCTTCCGCGGATCGCCAAGCAGCTCCGGGAAGTCAAATACTTGAAGAACGTGATCGTGACCGTGGGAAGGGCCGGCATCGAGGATTTCAAAGACGCCAAGCGATTTTTTTCGGAGCTGCCGCAGAAGCCGAAACTGATTTGGTGCACCGGCCCGCGCATGCAGGCGATTTATGATCGATTGAAGCAGGAAGGCATCGATGTGGGCGAAGACGGGAAAGGCCGGTCGGCATGGATCGCCTACGGCTACATCCTGGCCCTGGAGAACAGTCACGTCATCGCCTTGCACGATTGCGACATCGTCACCTACGACCGTGAGCTCCTGGCAAGGCTCTGCTATCCCACGGCCCATCCCAACATCGGATTTGAATTCTGCAAAGGCTACTACAGCCGGGTCACGGGCCAGCTGCACGGCCGGGTGACGCGTCTTTTTGTGTCGCCGCTGCTCCGTTCGTTGAAAGCGACGCTGGGTTCCAATCCATTCCTGGATTATCTCGACAGCTTCCGCTACATCCTGGCCGGTGAGTTTTCGATGGATATCGAGCTGGCGCGACGACTGCGAATTCCCGGCGATTGGGGGATCGAGGTCGGCGTGCTGGCCGAAGTCCATCGCAACTGCGTCCTCAGCCGCGTGTGCCAGGTGGACTTATCCGACAGCTACGAGCACAAACATCAACCGCTCACCTTGGAAGATCCGGAGCAAGGGCTGCTCAAAATGGGCACGGACATCGCCAAGTGCCTGTTTCGAAACCTGGCCAGCCGCGGGTATATCCTGACGCATGAGTTTTTTATTTCGCTCAAGTCATGCTACCTGCGCATCGCTCAGGATTTCATCACACGTTACGAACACGATTCCGCCATTAATGGCTTGACGTACGATCGGCATCGGGAGGTGAGTCAATCCGAAGCATTTCTGCGCTGCATCGAAAGCGCATCCCAGCAGTTTCTTAAAACGCCGTTGGAAGTGCCATACATCGCCAATTGGAACCGGGTTGCTTCTGCGGTTCCGTCCATTTTCGGCATGCTGCTGGAGGCTGTCGAAGCCGACAGCACGGCCTGAGCCCACAAGGCGACCATGAATGAGTCGTTCCCAACCCGGCGGACATGCGCCAATATCGCCATCTTCACGGACCTCGACGGCAGCCTGCTGGATCATGGCACCTACTCGTGCGAGAACGCCCGACCGGCGCTGGAACGCATTCGCGCCCGACGCATCCCGCTGGTGTTCAGCAGCAGCAAGACCCGGCCTGAAATCGAGGTGCTGCAGGCGGCCATGGGGATCCGGGAGCCCTTCATTGTCGAAAACGGAGCGGCGGTTTTTTTTCCGGATGGATACCGGAATTGGCAGGTCCAGGACGGCACCCATCAGCCCCCCTACACGGTGATCCGCTTCGGAGCAACCTATTCCGAAATCCGCAGGTGGGTTCGGTCGTTGCGGCCGGGTTTCAGCATCCGGGGGTTCGGCGACCTGAGCGTTGAGGACATTGAACGCCTCAGCGGTCTGCCCCCGGATCAGGCCGGGCTTGCCAAGCAGCGCGAATTTACCGAGCCGTTTCTGATAGACGATGATCTTAAAATTGTGGAGCTGCGCGCCATGGCCGAGGCCGCCGGTTTCACAATTACGCGCGGCGGGCGCTTCCATCATCTCATGGGGTCGGGGCAGAACAAGGGCATTGCCGTCCGGCGCGCGGTGTCGGTCATCCGCCGCCATATGGGTCCGTCGCTTTGCACCATCGGCCTGGGGGACAGCGCCAATGACACGGCCATGCTGCAAAGCGTTGACATTCCCATACTCATACCGCATCCGGACGGATCTTATGAAGACGTGGGCGTGGCGGGCCTCCGGAAGGCCCGTCATCCGGGAAGCCGGGGCTGGAACGACATGATTTTGGAACTGCTGGGTGTCCCCCCCGGGGGGAGGACACCGTGAAGCCGCTTCGACCTATGACGGCAAGAGCCGGCTCTCCGCGATTGGGTTTTGGCGAATGGCATGCGGCACCGTCTTGGATAATTTGCATAGATAGGTGCTGCCGACCCCGAGCCACTGGGCCGCATCGGTCTTGGTCTTGAATTGGCCGATGACGTACTCCAGATACCGCGCCCTCATCAGGTCCTGCATGTCCTGCCACGTGACCTGGTTTTCAAACAGCCACGAGCAGCAGGTCTCAATCGGATCCGAGTCGGCATCCAGCACAGCTGTCGACGGCAACTGTTTGGGCTGAGCATCAACTCTCACCTCAATCTGGTTGCGCCAGTTCGACTCAAGGGCATCGCATAGCCGGAGCGCCTTCACCATCGTCGGCATGATACGCGCATACACCTCGACGTTTTGGTTTTGAATGATCACCATCCCTTCGCGTTTCATGGCGCTGGAGACGTTGACGCCCATTTGCTGGGTGGCATGTACATCTCCGCCCTGAAACGCGGATTCCATTATCTCCAGTAGCAGCATTTTCAAATCGGTAACCGTCTGCATCGTTTCTCTCCCCTGGTTTGAATATGGCGGTGCAATCGGCTGCGGCCCACCGGCGCACCAACGCCGGAGGGCCGCCGTTATCACCATTCCCCTGTTACGGGCAGGTCGCCGGATTTACCGAAGGTGCAGAGGCCGTCTTCGCCATTGCCGTCCCACCGGTCGTTGGCGTTCAGATCCAAGCGCCATTCTCCGGTGCTGGGCCGAAAGATGCCGATCTCCGTGACGCCGTCCTTGTTCCAGTCGCCGGTGACGGGCAAGTCGCCGGACCGGCCGAATTTATAGAGGCCGTCGATGCTGCTGCCGTCCCACCGGTGGTTGCCGTTGAGGTCCAGCAGCCACTCCCCGGTGCTGGGCCGGAAGACGCCGATGTCGGTGATGCCGTCGCTGTTCCAGTCGCCGGTGACGGGCAGGTCGCCGGACCGGCCGAAGGTATAGAGGCCGTCGCCGCTGCTGTCCCATCGGTGGTTGCCGTTGAGGTCCAGCAGCCATTGGCCGGTGCTGGGCCGGAAGACGCCGATGTCGGTGATGCCGTCGCAGTCCCAGTCGCCGGCGACGGGCAGGTCGCCGCTGCTGCCGAATGTCTGGCGGGCGTCGATAGTCTTTCCGTCCCACTGGCGATTGCCGTTGAGGTCGAACAACCATACGCCTTTGCTGGGCCTGAAAATGCCGATCAGACGGTTCGTTACGCCATCTTCATTCGCATCCGGAATTCCGTCGTTGTCGTCATCCGGGTCGGCGTTGTCGCCGATGCCGTCGAGGTCGCTGTCCTTCCACTCGGCCGGATTGTTGGGGAAGGCATCCTGGCTGTTGGTGACCCCGTCTGCGTCGATGTCGCCCGACTGCACCACAATGCGGACGCTATCGGTGGCGGTTAATCCACCTGAATCGGTTACCTGCAACTCAAAGGCCAGGCTGGCTGTCCCCGTGGCAAACGTGGGAGCGGTGAAACCAGCCTGCGCCGATGTGGCGTTGGACAGCGCCACGGCCGTCCCGCTGGTCTGCCGCCACCGGTAAGCGGTAATCGTGTTTTCCGGATCCGTCCCGCTTCCGCGCAAAGCAACGGCGACTCCGGCATTGACCGTTTGATCCGCCCCGGCGTTGGCTGTGGGAGCCTGATTCTGCTGACTCGTGGCGATGGTGACCGTTTTCCCGCCAGACCATGCCGATTCGGCTCCTTTGCTGTCGCGTGCCTGGGCTTTTACGCTGTACGGTCCAGCTGCCGTCCAGGTGTGGGACTGGCTGGCCGCTCCCCAGCTCCCGATAACCCCTCCCCCCCAATCGTAACGGTACGTCAGGGTGTCGTTGTTGGGGTCGGTAGCCGAGGTACTGAACGTGGCGGCGGCGTTGACGGCCGCGCTGGAAGGCCCCGTCGGAATGGCGGGGGTTGACGGAGCACCATTGGCGGTCGTCGGGACGGTATAGCTCACTTGGTTGGAGTAACCGCTTTCGCAGCCCGAGGAATCGTAAGCGGTAGCTGCGAAATAGTAGGTTTGGCCGTCCGTCAGACCGGTCACGGTGTACGAGGTGACATTGTGGACATCTAAATGAACCGTGTAGTTGGCGTTGGCCGTGCCGTAATGAAGCTTGTATCCTGCCAAATCGCTTTCCGTGTTCGGGTTCCATGTGAGTGCCGCCTGGCCGGCCAACGCATCGACCGAGACGCCGGCAACGACGATCAAAAAAAGGAATGCAATTACCCACGAGCAAAATCGATGGTTCGATTTTGAAGCTGCCATGATGGTCCTCCTGTGGTGATCCCGGTCGTCAAAGACCGGGGAAACGTCAGGCCCCGTCAAGCGGCCAGACATTTTTCGGCTGCGCCGGTTAGCGCGATGCAACCGGGGCCTAAGCCGACTCTTTCGCTGTATGGCGGAAAAAGGCGATCAGGCCGGTTTCACCATAGAGGATGACAAGCGCACTCCAGGCGAGAATCAGGATGTGGTAAAGAGGGATGCTGAGATGCTTTGAGCGGTTTTGTAAAAAAAGATGATTTTGGGCAATTGCAGCGGAATGTGTGACGGGCATACGCTCGACCTCCGGAATCGAAATGGTGGAGGAAAGACCCCCGATCGATTCCGAAGGTTTTCCTCATCGACGCCTACGAGGTTAGCTGGAGGGCTAGGACCGATAAGGTTGCCCATCGCCGCATGGCGATTCGCCCCGAATAATTGGGTCCCCCGTTCCCGCTGATACTGGGATTAGGCAAAAACATCATAAGCCGAATTGGTGATTAATGTCAAGCGGATTGTCGCTCTTTTTTTAGGCCAACCCGTTTATGCGGTTGTGTTTTTCTCCTTTTTTCGATCTTGGTTATCCCGCTCCCGTGCGGATTCGGCGGCAACGGCGCGAATGCGCTGGGCATATTCTGTTTTTACCTCGGACAGAAAGTTCCAGTCGATCGGGCCTTTCCAGGTCACGACTTCGGAGAAGCGCTTCGGGATATCGACCCGGTCGGGGTCGAATCCGGTCGCCATGCGCAGTCGCCAGCGTTCACACCGGATGCGCTCGGACACCGGCCCGATGGTCCCCGCCAGACCGTCATAGCCCACGGAGGCAAGGCACTCGGCCAGGCGCGACTCGGTGTAGACCCCGCGCGCAAAAAGACATGACACCATGGAGGTGAGCCCGCAGCGGCTGCGTTCATCTTCTACGAGAAACTCGACGGCTTTGGCCGCGTCTTTTTCGGTGTGTTTCTGGTCGAACGAATAGCCGCCCGAGTCTAAATGCGAGTGCCTGAGCCCGAGCGCCTGGGAAACGAAGAAGACTTCGCCGGTGGCGTACCCAGCCATTTCCTGCCCCAGCACGCAGGCGAAGTCCTTCCCGCCGAAACGCTCGGCGGCCCGCAGGGTGCCGGAGGCGAGCAGGCGGTAGAAATCGTTTTCGCCGCGGGCGAGATGCCACATGGCCTGCTGGTATGCGCCCGCATCGCCGAAGCGCAGGGGCACGATCGTCTCGGCCGTCGAAACGATTCCCTTCTCGCTGGCTTCCGTGGCCCACGCAAGGGCCACGCCCGCGGACATGATATCCAGGCCGACCTTGTCCGCCTCTTCCATGATATCCAGTGCGGCAAAGGGGTCGGTCACCGCGAGCATGCAGCCGGCGGCGAAGATCGGCTCATGATCGTAGGACACTTGGCGGTAGAGAAACTGGTTGGGCTCCATGAATTTTTCACGCACGAACCCGAGGTGGATGCATCCGACCGGGCAGCCGGCGCAGGCCGCATTGCGCAGCAGGGCCTTCTCGGCAAATTTCTCCCCGCTGATCTCTGGGGCCGCCGGGTCGCAGGTCTGTTGCAGGTTGCGGAAGGGTAGCGCCTGGATCTCATTCAGCACTACCACATTCTCGGCTGTTCCCAGGTTATGATACTTGTGCATCATCTCGGTGCCGGTCAGCAGGCTATAGACATCCTGGAAAAGCGTGGGGTAGTCCTTGCCCTCCGGCAACGGAAAAGAGCCGTCGCCCAGAATGGCGATGCCCTTGAGGTTTTTGGCGCCCATGACCGCGCCGGCGCCGAGGCGGCCGAAGTGGCGATAGGTGTCGACGATGACGCCGGCCATGGCCGAGAGGGTCTCGCCGGCCGGTCCGATACGCAGGATGCTGCGGTGTCCGGCGCCGGGGAACATGCGCCGGAAGAGCTTGCCGGTGGCGTGGATGTCCAGCCCGCGCATGAAGTGCACATTCTTGAGTTCAATGTTGCGCGACCCGACACACAGGCAACTCAGTGCGCGCGCCCTGCCGGTGATTACCAAGGCGTCGAGATCGGCAAAGCGCAGGGCCAGGGCTGAGCGTCCGCCGCCGTGGCTTTCGGCGTACTGGTCATGGTAAGGAGATTTGAAGGCGCAGACCGTCTTGCTCATGAGCGGGAAGAGACCGGTCAGCGGGCCGATGGCGAAAATGAGCGGCTGATCGGGCTCCTCCCAACTTTTATCCATTCGGCCGAATCGGGAGAACAGCAGGGCGGCCAACCCGCTGCCGCCGGCGTAACGATCACGGCCTTCTATCGTCAGGATCTCGCCCTTCCCCGAATGCAGATCGACCCGAATCACTCGGAAATGGTCCCGGATCATGCTTCACCTCCATCGGTCGCTCCGGCGGCGGCCGCCTTGCCTCCGGTTTCCCTGTGCTCCAGGCAGTCGTGCGGGCAGAAGGGCACGCAGCGACCGCAGTGGATGCACACGAAGGGCTCTCCGTCCGGCGCCAGGTAGATGGCATCCACCGGGCAGGCGCGGGCGCATTCCCCGCAGCGGATGCACAGCTTCTTGCGCACGACCACCCCTCCGCCCTTGCGCTGGGAGTAGGCTCCGGTGGGGCAGGCGGCGGCACAGGGTGCCGGGTCGCAGGCCAGGCAGGTGCGCGCCTCAAAGCCCGTGGACAGCCCGCCGGAGGAGGCGATGCGGATGCCGGCCGTGTTCCAGGACAGGTTCTTGTGCACCTGGCGTGCGCACGCAAGCGAGCAGGAGTGGCAGCCGATGCAACGTTCCATGCGAGGGGTGGTCAGAATTTTCAAAGCAGGATCCTTATTCCGTATTCCGTATCAAGAATCTATTTTATTTCCTCATCTCCTTGTACGCATTGATCAGCCCGTTGGTCGAGCTGTCGTGGCTGGCGACCGGGCGGTCGTCGTCCAGCTCGGGCAGGATTCTCCCGGCCAGCTGCTTGCCGAGTTCGACGCCCCACTGGTCGAAGCTGAAGATGTTCCAGACCACGCCCTGCACGAAGATCTTGTGCTCGTACATTGAGATCAGGCTGCCGAGAACCTGCGGCGTCAGTTTCTTGAACAGGATGGAGTTGGTCGGACGATTGCCTTCGAAAACCTTGTGGGGGGACAGGCGCCGGACGTCTTCCTCGCTCTTGCCTTCCCGGCGCAGTTCGGCCGCGGCTTCCTCAGACGTCTTGCCGTTCATGAGCGCTTCGGTCTGGGCGAAAAAATTGGACAGCAGAATGGCGTGGTGCCGGCCGACCGGGTTGTGGCTCACGGCCGGTGCCAGGAAGTCCGCCGGTACGAGGCGGGTTCCCTGGTGAATCAGCTGGTAAAAGGCGTGCTGGCCGTTGGTCCCGGGTTCGCCCCAGATGACCGGTCCGGTGGCGTAGTTCACACGGCGGCCGGCGCGGTCGACGGACTTGCCGTTGCTTTCCATGTTGCCCTGCTGAAAATAGGCGGGGAAGCGGTGCATGTACTGGTCGTAAGGCAGGATCGCCTCGGTCTCGGCGCCGAAGAAATTCGTATACCAGATGCCGAGCAGGGCGAGGATCACCGGGATGTTGCGTTGGAAAGGCGCCTCGCCGAAATGGCGGTCCATCGCATGGGCGCCCGTCAGGAGTTGCTCGAAACGTTCGAAACCCACATAACAGGCGATGGAAAGGCCGATGGCCGACCACAGCGAATAGCGGCCGCCGACCCAGTCCCAGAACACGAACATGTTGTCGGGGTGGATGCCGAACTCTTTAACCTTGGCGGTGTTGGTGGAAATCGCCACGAAATGGCTCGCCACATGGGTGCGGTCTCCCGCACGCTTCAGGAACCACTCCCGCGCGCTGAAAGCATTGGTCATGGTTTCCTGGGTGGTGAAGGTCTTGGACGCGATCAGGAAGAGGGTGGTTGCCGGGTCGAGCGGCTTCAAGGTTTCGGCGATGTGGGTGCCGTCGACATTGGAGACGAAATGCACGCGCAAGCCCTCCTGCGCGTAGGGCCGCAGACACTCCGTGACCATGACCGGCCCGAGATCCGAGCCGCCGATGCCGATGTTGACGATGTCCGTAATCGTCTTGCCGGTGTATCCTTTCCAGGCGCCCGCGCGCACCTGCTCCGAGAAATCCTTCATCTTGGCAAGGACCGCGTTGACTTCGGGCATGACATCCGTGTCGTTCTCCATGACCGGCGTGTTGGTGCGGTTGCGCAGCGCCACGTGCAGCACCGCGCGGTTCTCCGTCTCGTTGATCCGATCGCCGGCGAACATGCGCTCGATGGCCCCTGCCAAGCCGCAGCCTTGAGCCAGCTCGATCAGCAGGCGAAGGGTCTCGGGCGTGATGCGGTTCTTGGAGTAATCCACCCAGATGTCGTTGAGGCGGATGGAAAATTTTTTGAAGCGCTCCGGGTCTTCCGCAAAAAGGCGCTTCATGTGCACGCGTTGCATGTCGGCATAGTGGGCAGCAAGTTTTTCCCAGGCGGCGGTGGCGGTGGGGTTTATCTTCGGCAGCATTCCTACTCCTCGCTGTTGTTAGGTGGCACCTAAGATTTCCCGTATCTTGCATCCGGGATCCAGCATCTTACGACTTCAAATCGATAATCTCCATGCGGTTGTTGCGGTCCGGGTGCTTGCGGGACGGGCCTTCGGTCAGCACGATGTAGCGGCCGGTCAGCTTCTGCTCTTCCCGCCAGCGCCGACACCAGTCGATCCATCGGTCCGGGTGTTCTTTTTCGGACACCGGGAAGACCCCATAGGAAAACATCAGGTCCCGGCAGGTTTTCTCCTGGGAGCTCACGGCGGTGATCCACACCGGCAGCCGGAAGCGGGCGATGCTGCGGGCCGTGCCGCCCCCGTGGGTGGGGACGATGACCGTGGCCGGGGTGATGCGCCGGATGGTGGCTTCCACACTGGCGGCAATCAGTTCCTCGGCCTGGATGTTCTCGTTGCCGGCCATGACCGCGCCGGCGCAGACCGTGCCGAAGTCCGCGCGGTGGGATTCGGTGGCCGCCGCGATTTTCGCCAGCATGGCGATGGCCTCGACGGGGTGGCGGCCCATGGCCGACTCACCCGAGAGCATTACGGCATCCGTTCCGTCGAGGATGGCGTTGGCCACGTCGGTCGCCTCGGCCCGGGTCGGCAGGCGGTTGGTGATCATGGACTCCAGCATCTGGGTGGCGGTGATCACCGGCTTGCACTTGAGGTTGGCCAGACGCATCAGCCGTTTCTGAGCGACGGCCATCTCTTCGATGGGGATCTCCACCCCGAGGTCGCCGCGCGCTACCATGATGCCGTCGGCGGTGTCCATGATCTCGTCGATGCGCTTCAGGGCCCCGGAGCGCTCGATCTTGGCGATGATCATGGGATGGTATCCTAAGGCGGCCGCGGCGGCGCGCACGGCCGCAATGTCCTCAGCCCGGTCCACAAAAGACTGGCTCACGGCATCGACCCCGTGCTGCAAGGCGAACTCCAGGCACTTGCGATCGTGCTCTGTGAAGGCGCTGATGCCGAGATCGATCCCGGGCAGGTTCACTCCCTTGCGCGACCGCAACTCGCCTCCCACCTGGACGCGGCAGACGACGTCGGGACCCTTGACCTGAACGACCTCCATTTCGATATAGCCGTCGTTGAGGAACAGCCGGTCGCCCGGACGGACCGATGCAGGCAGCTGCGGGAAGCTGACCGACACGCGCTGCCGCGAGCCGATGATGTCCTCCGTCGTCAGCGTGAACATCTCGCCGGCGGCGAGTTGGATCGGTTCTTCAACAAATTTGCCGATGCGCATCTTGGGTCCCGGCAGATCGGCCATGATGGCGACCCGTCGGTCGACGGCCGCGGCCGCGGCACGGACCCGGGCGATGGCCCCCGCGTGGCCGGAGAAATCGCCGTGGGAGAAATTGAGGCGCACGACATTCATGCCGGCCAGGATCAACTGCCGGAGCACCTCCGGTGAATCCGACGCCGGGCCGATGGTGGCGACGATCTTGGTTTTGTTGAGGGGAAATGTCACGCAGTCCTCCGCAGGAAAATGGTCAAAAACCGGTTACGGCAGGCCGGGCAATTTTCCGCCTGTCGTGCGGGCAGTGATTCCGGGCTCTATCATCGCGGCTGGAAAGCCGCTCCCACAGGGAACAATCAATTTTCTCAGGGGACGATGCCCAGGTAGTCCTGAATACCCTTGCCGAAGCGGGCCTTGAACGCCGGGTCCACTTTCTGAATGGGGTTGGCGCCCAAAAATTTGAGCAGGGAAGCCAGCTTTTCAGCACGGGTGCTGCGTTCCGGGATGTCTTGCAGCCGGACGACTTCGTCCTCGATTTCGAAGTATCGCAGTTTGTCCTTGAGGGGCAGTTGCCAGAACAGGAGAAAGCCGCGTTCAGGGAAATCCACGCCGATCAGGCCGTAGCAGTAGCGCATGAAGGTCTTTTCAAGCCGCAGGCGGACATCGACGAGCGCCTGCTTGGCCGCGGCGAGATCTTCGAGGCGGCAGGGCTTGCCCACCAACTCGAAATACATCTTGATCTTGGGCTCGGTCCCCGACGGCCGCACGGTGATGCGCAGGCCGGTCGTCTCGGGCACGTTCCGGAGGAGGAAGATGATGGCATTGCGGGCGGAGGTGTCGGTCTCGGACAGGTGCGGCTGGGGCGCGCCCTGCCAGCGGTCGATCTTTTCGGTCACCGTGAAATCACCGAAGCGCTCCACCGCCCGGCCCCGGAAGTGGTCCATGATGGCCGCAATCTGCTCCATGCCCTTGGCGCCCAGCAGCCGGATCTCGGTCAGGTAGTTGTGGCAGTAGCCATAGGCGGAGTAGATCTCGTCGAGGGCGTCCACCAGGGTCTTGCCGCGCTGTTTGAGTTGGGCCGCATACTCGGCGATCCAGACCGCGGCGCCGGCCGCGTCCTTGTCGCGGGCATAGGTGCCCGTGAGGTAGCCGTGGCTTTCCTCGCAGCCGAAAATGAAGTCCGACCCGCGGCCGGCGGATTCCAGCTTGTTCATTTCCTCGGCCACGTACTTGAAGCCGACCAGCAGGTCGCCGACGCAGGTGATGTTGTTCTCCCGGGCCATTTTGTCTATCAGGGCGGTGGTGACGTCCGTTTTGACGATCACCCGCTGCGGGGTCAGACGGCCCGACGCCTGCAGCCGGTCGATGGCGTAGTTGGCCAGGATGATGGCGATCTCGTTGCCGGTCAGGAAAAGCCACTGCCCGCGGTGGTCGACCATGATGCCGATGCGGTCCGCATCCGGATCGGTGCTGAGCAGGATGTCGGCGCCCGCCTTCTGCGCCAGCGGCAGGGAGGTGCTGAAGGATTCCACTACCTCCGGGTTGGGGATGTTGAAGGTCACCTTCTCGAATGCCCCGCTCAGGTTGGAGGTCGCCGGGCACAGCGCCACGTCGAAACCGAGGCGTTTGAGCACCGGGTAGACCGTAGTGATGCCGGTGCCGTGCAGCGGCGAGTAGAAAATTTTCAGGCCACGCTCCCCGGAGAGGGACACCCCGCAGGCCGCATCCTGATACGCGCGGTCGATCTCCTCCCCGAGGATCACCACCAGGCCTCGGCGACGGGCCTCGTCAAAGGGCAGGTGCCGGATCGCCTTGACGTTGCCGGTGACCTCGTCCACCAGCGTCTGGTCGTGCGGCGGAATGAGCTGGCCGCCGAACTCGTCGTAGACCTTCTTGCCGTTGTCGGGGGGGAGGTTGTGGCTGGCGCTGAACATGTCGCCGGCGATGGCCGTGAGGTGGCGGATGGCAAACGAGAGCTCCGGCGTGCTGCGCACGGTTTCGAAGAGGTAGCTCCTGATGCCGTTGGCGGCGTAGACTTCGGCCGCGGCCCGGGCAAGCTTCCAGCCGTCGAGGTCTTTCACCGGGTTGGGGATGTCGTCGGAATAGATCCCCGTGAGGCGGTAGCTGCGGACGTCGAAGGTCATGACAACGCCCCGGCGCTTGGCCTCCTCGCCGTAGATTCTCAAGAGATACTGGGAATGCCCCTGGGCCGAGGCCTGGATGGTCCAGGGGTTGATGCGGTTCGGGCCGATGCCGACCGGCCCGCGGCGGCCGCCGGTGCCGAAGGGGATCACCTGGTAAAAGGAGTCCAGCAGCACATCCCATTTGCCGGCCTCGATCAGGTAGCGGATCTGGGGGGCGTACTCGGCAAAAGCGGAGTCGGTCAACCAGACGCTCAAGTTGGCCAGGGCGGCGGATTTAACCTTCTCCGAAACGTCCAATTCGGACAATCCCTCTTTGGCGGTCGTCATCAGGTCCATGGGGGCGGCTCGGCTCCTTCACGCAGGGAGGTAGGCGCCGGCGGACGCCGGCGCACTGATTATTGTTTCATGTTACGGTTTCTTTTTCAACTGATCGGCAACCGCCTGGGCGGCCTTTTGGGCGGCCTGCGGATCGCCCAGGTAGTAGCTGCGCAGGGGTTTCAGGTCGTCGCCCAATTCATAGACCAGGGGGATGCCGGTCGGTATGTTGAGCTCCAGGATGTCCTTTTCGGAGATGTCGTCGAGGTATTTGACCAGGGCCCGCAGGCTGTTGCCGTGGGCTGAGATTATGACGCGCTTTCCGGATTTCACGGCAGGCGCGATGGCGTCGTGCCAGTAGGGCAGGAACCGCTCGACGGTGTCTTTCAGACATTCCGTGAGGGGAAGCTCATTAGGCCCCAGGTCCCGATATCGGGCCTCACGCCCAGGAAAGCGCGGATCGTCGGCTGTAAGGGCCGGCGGGCGGATGTCATAACTTCGCCGCCAAAGCATGACTTGTTCCATGCCGTGGCGCTCCGCGGTTTCGGCCTTGTTCAGCCCCTGCAAGGCACCGTAATGTCGTTCATTGAGGCGCCAGCTGAGGCGAACCGGAATCCACATCAAATCCATCTGCTCGAGCGCTAGCCAGAGAGTTTTTATGGCTCGGCTGAGGACCGACGTGAATGCGACGTCGAAGCCGTAGCCTTCCATTTTCAGAATGCGCCCGGCCTCGACGGCCTCCCGGACGCCTTTTTCCGTCAGCCCCACGTCGGTCCAACCGGTGAACCGGTTTTCCTTGTTCCAAAGGCTCTCGCCATGGCGCAACAAAACCAGTTTGTGCATAGTCGCCTCCTTTTGATGGGCCAAGCTGCGATTCAGGCCAGCGGTTGCCCCGCGACTCTCGCAGGTTGGTTGACTTATCGGTTCATTGTGCTATTTCTTTCAAATTAATCAAGCATTATCGAATCCCGATAGCGGTTGTCAATCCTGCAATCGCAAGGGGTTTTTTTTAGCGCTTCGGCGCCGGCCCACCCCTGTATCGGTCCAACGGAGTTCATTCCATGGCAGTCGACCAGTTACCCGACAACGAACCGGTCCCGGCATCCCCGACCGGGAGGGGGCCGATCCTGGCGGCCATCTTGAACCCGTTCGGCTGCTTCGGCATCCGGCTCAACAACACTTTGGGCGCCATGACAATCTTCCTGTGCCGGGCGTTCATTCAGATTTTTCACTACAAGCAGATTCCCGAGATCATCAGCCAAATCTATTTCATCGGGGCCAAGTCGGCGAGCATTGTGGCGCTGGTGGGTTTTTTTACGGGCATGGTGCTGGGCCTGCAACTCTACTATGTCATGAACAAATTCGGCGCCGTCGGCTTCCTGGGGACGGCGGTGTCGCTGTCCCTGATCCGTGAACTGGGGCCTGTGTTGACGGCGATCATGATCACCGCGCGGGCCGGATCCGCCATGACCGCCGAGATCGGCATCCAGCGCATCTCCGAGCAGATCGACGCCCTGACCACCATGCGCATCGACCCGCTCGGCTATCTCATCAGCCCGCGCATCGCCGCCGCCCTGGTCAGCTTCCCCATCCTGACGGCCTTCTTCGACCTGATCGGCATTCTGGGCGGCTATCTGAGCGGGGTCATCCTGATGGGGGCCAGCTCCGGCGCTTACACCTATCGGATCGACGCCAGCGTGGAGTGGCTGGACGTCAGAGGCGGATTCATCAAGTCGATCGTCTTCGCCGTGCTGGTCATCACCATCTGCTGCTTCCAGGGGTACTTCACCCACCTGCGCAGGGACAGCTACGGTTCCAAGAGTGTGAGCCTGTCGACCACCTCGGCCGTGGTGCTCTCCTGCGTCATGATCCTGGTGTCGGATTACGTGGTCACCTCTTTTCTCCTATAGCAAGAGGCAATGCCGTGGAACAGCAGCCCCTGATCGAGTTTCGCAACGTCACCAAGCGCTTCGGCGAGCGCACGATCCTGAATGGCGTCAGCTTCCGGATTTACGAAGGCGAGGTGACCACGATCATCGGCTTGAGCGGCACCGGCAAGAGCGTAACGCTGAAGCATATCATCGGCCTGCTCAAACCGGACGCCGGCGAGATTTTATACCAGGGCAAGCCCATCCACCGGATGAGCCGGTCGGAATGGAACGCATACATCGGCCGAATCAGCTACATGTTCCAGAACAACGCCCTCTTCGATTCCATGACCGTGTATGAGAACGTGGCCCTGCCGCTGAAACACACCACCCGGCTCGGCCGCCGGCAGATCGAGGCCAAGGCCATGGCCCGGATCGAGCAGACCGAACTGACCGAAGTGGCGCACAAATACCCCTCGGAGATTTCAGGCGGTATGCAGAAGCGCGCCGCCCTGGCCCGGGCTCTGGTCACCGATCCGCAGATCGTGCTGTTCGACGAACCCACGACCGGCCAGGACCCCATCCGCAAGAATGCGATCCTGGGGATGATCGCCGAGTACAAGAAGAAAGTCGGGTTCACCGCGGTGCTGATCAGCCACGAGATCCCGGACGTGTTTTTCATCTCCAATCGCATTCTGGCCTTGTGGGACAAGAAGATCGTTTTCGAGGGAACCCCGGAGGCGATGGAGGACTTCAATCATCCCTTTCATGATGAAATCCTGCATAGCCTGGAAAATCTGCAGGAGGACATCACCGGTCTGTATTCCAGCCGGCACTTCAAGATCCGCTACCAGACCGAGCTGGCCCGGCGCGGGGCGGTCGAATCCTATGCCGTGCTGATCTTCAGCTTCGATAACATGGACGAAGTCAGCGCGACCGTCAGCCATGATGCGGCCCAGCAGACCCTGCGGTCTCTGGGCAATTACATCCGCAAGCACTTCGGCGCCGTCGGCGGATTTTCCACACGGCAGACGATCAATGAGTTCACCACCATCCTGCCGTTTTCCGACCTGGAGGAAGCCCGGCGCATCCTCGATAAGTTCACAACGGATTTCCAGGAGCACGGCATGCGCGAGCTGGAGGAGACGTTTCGCAGGGAAATTCCAGCGGATCAATGCTTTGATTTTCTGATCTCGGTCGGCATGGCGCAGGGCAAGCCCCAGGTGGAAATCGAGTCGGTCATGGAATTCGCGCGGTTCGATCAAAAACCCATCGCCACGTTTCAATGCGGTGTTCGGAGGTGATTCGGCATGCAGAAGTATTCAAAGGAGTCGGTGGTCGGGATCTTCGTGCTGGTCGGCTTGGCCTGTATCGGGTATATGACCATCAAGCTCGGGGATCTCGGGCTGTTCGAAGACGACACCTACCCGCTGACCGCGCGGTTCACCCGGGTGACCGGCTTGAGGTCCGGCAGCGTCGTCAACATGCTCGGGCTGGAGGTCGGACGGGTGGGACAGATGACCATGGACCAGGACAAGCAGATGGCGGTAGTGGAGCTGCGCATCCGCAAGGGAATCAAAGTTTATGATGACGCCATCGCCTCGATCAAGACCGAAGGGCTGATCGGCGACCGTTATGTCAGCGTCGACGCCGGCGGCAGCGGCGCCGAGCTGAAACCCGGAGATATCATCTCGGAAACCGAAGCGCCGGCCGACATCATGGACATGGTAAGCAAATATGCGTTCGGGGACGTCAAAAAGTAGCGGCGCTGCAGCGAGCCCGATTTCTGCGTTGCGCTGCGTCTTGCCACCGCTGCGGCGTACTCAATGTACGCCTCGCTCTGCGAGACTTGCGCGCCTTGAACTCAGGCTTGCTGCGACGTCGCTAATTCTGAAATATTACTACAGTGGCTTCAATCCAAGAGCATGGAGGGATTCATGGAGTTAAAACGCATCTATTTGATCGTAACGATCCTACTTTTAGCATTGTTCGTCCTGCCGATGCAGGTCCTGGCGGCGACCGCCAAGGAAACGGTGGAGTCGCAGGTGACCAAGGTGCTCAAGGCGCTTGCGGAGCCCGGATTTAAGGACCAGACGAAGGATGTCAAGATCGTCAAAATCCGATCCATCGTCAATGAGATTTTTGATTACACCGAGCTGTCCAAGCGCACCCTGGGCCGTGAGTGGACCAAGTTCAACGCGCCGCAGCAGAGCGAATTCGTTAAATTATTCAGCGAGTTGCTGGAGAAGACCTATGCCGATCGGCTGCTGTCGTATTCCGATGAGAAGGTGGTCTTCGAAAAGGAATCCCTGTTGCGGGAAGGGCAGGCCGAAGTCACCAGCAATGTGCTGACGGGGGATGGCAAGAAAATTCCCCTCGACTACCGCCTGATCCAGAAGGAGGGGAACTGGCGGGTCTACGATGTGATCATCGAAGGCATCAGCCTGGTGAAGAACTACCGCGATCAGTTCCGGGACATCCTGGCCAAGGATTCGCCGGAAGAAGTACTCAAGATGCTGCGGGAGAAAGTGGCCAAGGGATAGCCCGGGCCGCCCCTTGAGTTCGATAACTGAACGGAAAAGCCATCCGTCGATCGGGTGGCTTTTTTTTTGTGCGCCCGGCTGCGCCCGGCCGGGCCGCCGTCAAAAAACCGGCTTGGTTTTAGCGACCCATTCCTCGCCGCGGCCCGGATCCAGGCGTTCGATTTCGAACCCGGCCGGGGAATCCTCAGCGCTGATCAGAAAGTAATAACGACGGTTGCGCTCGACCGCCACGCTGATGCCGCGCTCTGCCACCCCGACGGTGTGCAGGCCCGGAGCGGCCGGAAAGGTCACGTGCTCTCCGGCTCGCAGGCGGGCAATCACCACATCGTTGAAAGTTACCTTTACGGATAGACCCCAGCCGAAGAGGTTGTCGTTACGGATGACGACCACCTGCCCCAGCGTGTCCGGGTTCGCTGCGGAGGGAAAACTGGTCGTGCGTCCGTGAGAGCAGGCCACCGTCAGCAGGGCCGCGAGAAGAATGAAGTTTCGTTTCATTGGCAACTTCCTTATAACAGCTTGAAAATTATGTGACTTTATCCAGTATCCAGATGCCGCTCGGAAAGCAATAAAAATAATGGTTCAAAATCAGCCTCCGGGCTGGGTGCCGGTTCGTTCGTAGTGCCGTCGGTCGAACTCGGAGATCACCTGGGCGCCGAGCAATAGAATGATCACCGCCACTTCGATGCTGAGCAGCGCGACCACCGTGGTCGCAATCGAGCCGTAGATGATGTTGACCAGCGAGAGGCGAGAATAGTACCAGACCAGCAGGCGACGGATGATCTCCCAGAGGATGGCGGCGGTGAACGCCCCGCTCAGGGCATGCCGGAAGGAAATACGGCCTACCGGCAAAACGATATACAGAGAGGTCAGCATCAGCACCATTCCCGCTTGGCCGAGAAAATAAAGCAGAACCTTGGAAGACCCCGCCAGGCTGAGTTCATAGCCCAGCACCAGCACCGATTGCCGGTCCAGTGCATCCAGCGCGCCGGAGATGATTGTTACCAAAAAGAATCCCAGGCCGATCAAAAGGATGTACATATAGGGGATGATGGCCGATATGAAAAACGGACGCCGCAACGATTGCTTGCGGTGGGAGAAAATGACGGCCATGGTGCTTTCCAGGACTGAAAAGGCCATGGAGCTGAAAAACAGCATGATGACGAAGCCCACGACCCCCACCAGATGACGGCGGGCGACGAACATCCGCACCTGGTTGGCCAGGCTTTCGGCGTATCCCGGGATCAGCAGTTCCAGGTTCCTGGCGATCGTCTGGATCAGCTGGTCTTCATTGACGAAGTGCGACAGACCCACCAGGATGATGGCAAACAGCGGCACGATGGACAGCAGCGTATAATAGGCTACGGCGCCGGCCAGCAAAAGCCCCTGGTTTCCGTGAAAATCCCGCAGAACCCTAAGGGCAAATCCGGCCATGCGGCGCGGCAGCGAAGGTCCGGTTTTTTCCCGCAGTGAAGCGTCAGTGCCCATGGAACATTTCGAGGTCCGGTTGGGTCGCAAGAATCGTCAACTTAGGCCGCCATCAATCCAATTTGAGTCTGCCCAGCGCCGTGAAAGGGCTTTCGGTCGGTGGCGCCGGACACCGGCAGCGCTCTTGATTGAGGTCGACCCCACAGCGCGCGCAAAGGCCTCTGCAGGTTTCACGGCACAGGGGCCGCAAGGGGAAAGATAGAATCACCTGCTCCTGAATCCCCTCCGTCAGATCGATTTCCTCCCCCTGAAAATAGATGAGGCCGGCTTCGCCGGCATCCTGCTCTCTTTCCTCCGCATCGACGTTTTCGGCATTGCCTGGTCGGTCTCCGGTGTAGGTGATCGCAAATTCGACTTCCAGCGGGTAAATGAACGGCGATAGACACCGGCCGCAGGTCAAGCGCATGGCCGTTTGAACCACTCCTTCGATCTCCACCAGTTCGCGAATACGGGTGGCGCGCAGACGGGTACGAATCGGACTCGTGAACTCGCACTCTCCGCTGCGGGTTATTTCCCGGAGGCCGGCGAACCGGTCGGCTGGTTCCGCAAAAGCGACGCGCAAGCTGCCGGTTTTCAGCTGATCCGCATGGATTCGCATCGTTCTGATTCGGCCTTCTTTTTACTTCGGCAATGAAATAGGTTCAATGCGGTCATATCACTCATCGGCGGAACTCGACCGGAGGGGTGCCTGTTG
This sequence comes from Desulfobacterales bacterium, assembly GCA_030834695.1. Classification (GTDB taxonomy): domain Bacteria; phylum Desulfobacterota; class Desulfobacteria; order Desulfobacterales; family SpSt-501; genus SpSt-501. Next base: position 32,048 of record JAUQXK010000009.1, on the reverse strand, counting down.
CCGGATTAATAAGTTCGTTTTTGCGCTCCGATCCATTTCGGCCTCATTATACTCAAAAGATTCTGAAATACAAATCGACGGTTAGGTCGGAAGCCCGTTGATCCCGGTTGCGACTCCGGCAATAAAATAGGTTCCATGCCGTCATATCACTCATCGCCGGGGCGGGTTTGCCAGGGCGATGATCTTTTGCTATAGCGTGAGCAGCGGATTTCGAATGCAGTGATGATGTCGCGCACCTTCCTCGGGCCCTTGATGAAACCCATCCATGCCACCCAGTGCTGTTCGAACTGCGGAACCTGCTGCCGGAAGGGCGGGCCGTCCCTCCATTTGGAGGACCACCCCCTGGTGGAGCAGGGATTTATCCATACCCGCCACTTATACACGATTCGCCGGGGCGAACTGGCTCGGGACCCGATTCGCGGCGGGCTGGTGCGCGTCGACGGCGACATCATCAAAATTAAGGGCAGCGGAGGCCGTTGGACCTGTCGCTTTTTAGATCCAGTTTCAAGCCGGTGCCGGATTTACGAGCACAGGCCGCTGGAGTGCCGGGAGCTGGAGTGTTGGGACACGTCACGGATCGAGCAAATGTATCACCGCCGCCGTCTTACCCGCAGCGATCTTCTGGCCGGCATCCACGGGTTGTGGGAACTGGTCGTGGACCATGACCAGCGCTGCAGCCATGAGCTGATTCAAGGTTGGCTGAAAGACGCGACCGGCGCGGGTGCTGAAAAGGCCCGGCTGCGCCTGCTTGAAATCTGCGCCTATGACGCTGAAATCCGCCGGCTGATGGTCTCGCGCGGCCGGTTGGAGGCCGCCATGCTGGATTTTCTTCTGGGAAGGCCGGTGGAACAAATTCTGCGGGCTGGCGGTCCCGACGGCGGCGGGATTCCCCAACTATCGGCTTCCGAGCCGAACCAGCCGAACTCCCATGCGGAATTCGATGCACGTTGAATTCCCATGGTCGCCATTTTTCTTAGACGTTCACCTGTAAAATATTTTCCAGGCGAGGGGTTATGAAAGCGATTGGCGTAAAACAGGGCGATAAGGCGCCGCAGCTGGTCTGGCAGGAGGTCGGAGACGTCTCGATCGGACCGGGCGAGGTGCTCGTTGCGGTGCGGGCGTCCGCCGTGAACCGGGCGGATCTTCTGCAGGCGCGCGGGCAGTATCCTCCTCCGTCGGGAGCATCGGAAATCCTGGGGCTCGAGATCAGCGGGGTCGTCAGCGGTGTGGCAGAAGACGTGAAAGGCTGGACGGCGGGCGATCGGGTGCTGGCTTTGCTGCCGGGCGGCGGGTACGCCGAGCGTGCGACGGTCCCCGGCGGTCTTCTCATGCGACTGCCGGACGACTGGTCGTTCGCTCAAGGGGCGGCCGTCCCCGAAGCCTGGCTGACGGCCTTTCTGAACCTGTTCATCGAAGGGCAACTGGCGCCCGGGGAATCGGTGCTGATCCATGCCGGGGCGAGCGGAGTCGGCACGGCGGCGATCCAAATGGCTCGAGCAGCGGGGGCGGTGGTCTTTGCGACGGCCGGCTCGGCGGAAAAACTGGAGGCCTGCCGGCGGTTTGGAGCGGCCCTGGCGGTTGACTACAAGCATCAGGATTTTGCCGTCGAGATCAAGGCCCACTCCGCCGGCCGAGGAGTGGACCTGATCCTGGACCCCGTGGGGGCGGCCTACCTGAACCGCAACATTGAGGTGCTGGCTCCCGGAGGCCGGCTGGTGAATATCGGCGTGATGGGCGGGCGCCGGGCGGAGATCGATCTCGGCATGGTGTTGGGCCGAAGCCTGCGCCTGATCGGCTCACGGCTGCGGCATCGATCGGTTTCCGAAAAAACCAGAATCATCCGGCAGTTTGAAGAACGTTTCTGGACCTTGCTGGCAGCCGGCCGCCTCACCCCTGTCATCGATCGGGTCTTCCCCATCACCGAGGCTGGCGCCGCCCACGAATACGTGCGCGAAAACCGGAACATCGGGAAGGTGATTCTCGAGATTCCGCCAGCCGCATGAAGGCGGTGCCGCATCAAGGGGTCTGCACACCGTCAAAGACCGAGTGCGTTTTCTTCCTCGACGATGCACTCCTCGATCACCCGGAGGGCCAAGTCGATTTCGTCCTTTTTAATGGTCAAGGGCGGAGCGAATTCCAGGGCCAGACCCATGGTCTTGGTGATGACCCCCTTTTGCTTGGCGCGCTTCAGCAGGTTCATCAGGTTGGCGGTCGGATACGGCGCACGGGTTTTCTTGTCGCTGGTGAAATCGATCGCCAGCCAGAGGCCGATGCCGCGGACTTCGCCGACGGACGGACGGCCCGCAAGGTTCTGCAACCCATCCAGGAAATAGTCCCCCATGGCCGCGCTGTTCTCCACCAGGCGGTCGCGTTTGATAATTTCGAGGTTTTTCACCCCCACGGCGCACGGAACTGGATGGTTTCCGTAGGTGTGCAGGTGGTTGAGGACCTCGATGGGTTCCATCACCGGGTCGGTGCACCCGACAGCGCCCAACGGCACATAGCCGCTGGTGAGACCCTTCGCCATGGTGATCAGGTCGGGCCGGACGTCGAAGTGTTCGGTTGCAAACATTTTGCCGGTGCGGCCGAACCCGCAGATGACTTCGTCGATGATGAGCAGGACGCCGTAGCGGTCGCATATTTCGCGAATGATCGGCCAGTAGTCGGCAGGCGGCTTCAGCGCACCAAAGGCCTGCTGAATCGGCTCGCCGATAAACGCCGAAATCTGCTCCGGCCCCTCGAACTCGATGATCCGCGCCAGTTCGCGGGCGCAGGCCATGTCGCAGTTCTGCGGAGTGAGGTGGTGGGGACAACGGTAGCAGTAGGGCGACTCGATGAAGGCGGCGCCGGGGGCGAGCGGCTCCATCACCTGGCGCATGGGCATGACCGTACCCAGCGCGCGCAGCCCGATTCCATTGACGCCGTGATAGGCCCCCCGCCGGGACATAATCTTGAACCGGCCCTTGTCGCCCCGGTAATAGTGGTAGTGCTTGGCGATCTTCATGGCCGTTTCCACCGCTTCAGAACCGCCGCACTCGAACGTGAACCGATTGATGCCGGTCGGGGCGACTCCTGCCAGGGCTTGCGCAAGCTCCATGGCCGGCACGTTGGCAAAGCCCATCGGGGTGAAGTAGGCCAGGCGGCACATCTGGTCGTAGGCCGCCTGGGCCAGTTCCTTGGAACCGTGGCCCACGTGAACCGGCCGGGTCACGCCCGCGTCCAGGTCCAGATAGCGCTTCCCATCCTGATCGGTTACCCAGACGCCATCGCCTTGAACGATGACGGTAATGCCCTCCCGGATTTCGTTCCTGCTGGTCCGGTGCAGAATCAAATGGGAGGTGTGATCCAGTTTCCCAACCGATTTTTTCATTTGCCGATTCATGCCTCTCCCTTTCCGTCTTGACGCGGATGAGGTCCGTAGCCCATATCCTGATTGAGATCGGTTTCACGCGTCCAAATAGACAGCATATTGAAACCTTTTACCGGATAAGGTAAAAAACTTCTACAGGAAATATGAGGCATCCCTGCATTCTTTCCGTGCCGTCAGAGCTAAGGCAAACCGGAAAGTATTTTCAAGCCCACGAACGTTCAGCTGTTTCCGACCCGAGGAAGGGCAGCCATGTTGCTGAAAAATGTCATCGCGATGTCATTGGTTTTCATATCCGGTATATTGTTCCCTGCCTGCGATCAAAATCGCGAAGAAAAAGTCGCTGAACGATACAGGGATATGGTGAAATCGTCGACCGGCAAGATGGTCAGCGTCGACGAAGTGAAGGAAATGTTGAAAAAGCTGGAGAATGAAAAAAGCGTCAAGTCTGATGAAATCGATCAGACGATGAATTTGTTAAAAGCCAAATATGACTATAAAATATTTCCGCCTGAAGAGTTGCAGGGAAAAATGATCTTTACCTTCATCATCCAAGATTATCTTTTGAAAGACGACCGGAATGTCTTCTTTATCGGCCAGCTGGATGACATTACCAACGATGAAGGAAAACTCACCATTCATCTTTTCTCACAGCTGCAATTATCGGACTGGCAGGGCAGAAAGAAAGCCCATTTTCATCTCAGTTGCCCCCCCGAAAGCATTGAGTCAATCATCAACAACCCCCCGGAAGAGCCACGCATGTATACCGGCTTCCGGAAGCAATATTTTGTGATTTGCAAAATCAACGACCTGTATAAGGCGACAACCTATTCCCACTTCAATTCCGATAATGAAAAAACCGGCCCAGAGATTTTCGTGGATGTCCCGAATGAGTACCAGATCGATGGGGAGCTGGTTGAAATCATTACCTATCCTAAATAGTGTTCATCCGCGGGAATGACTATCCGCTTGATCGATTCCTGCGCATCCAGACGGCGATCTTGATTTAAATCAATGCGTCCCAATCGGTTTGGATGTATTCAATTGAACATCAACGAACTATCTGGCACTAACCGGAAGGAGGCCCTTCATGTTTTGCTACCAATGTGAACAAACGGCAAAAGGCACAGGATGCACGGTCCTGGGTGTGTGCGGCAAACAGCCTGAAGTGGCCGCGTTGCAGGATCTTCTCCTGTATACGCTCATGGGCCTCTCCCAGGTGGCCGTCGAGGGACGGAAAGTGGGCGTGTCCGACCCGGACGTCAATATTTTCACCGTCAAGGCGGCATTCTCAACCTTGACCAATGTAGACTTCGACCCGGAACGTTTTGCCGGGCTGATTTCACAGGCTGCCAAGAAGCGAGATAAGCTCAAGGCAAAGGTACGGGCGGCGGGTGGAAAAATCGAATCCATGGGCGCCGCCGTATTCGTGCCCAAGCCCAGCCTGGATGAACTGGTAAAACAGGCTGAGAATGTCGGCCTGAAATCCTATCCCGCAGCCAATCCCGACATCCTCTCGCTGAAGCATACGGTCCTGTTCGGCATCAAGGGGGTCAGCGCCTATGCGGACCATGCCCAAATTCTCGGAAAGCAGGATGACCCGGTCTACGCATTTGTCCACGAGGGGCTTGCGGCGATTCAACGGAACGATCTCAACCTGGAAGCATGGGTCGGCCTGGCCCTCAAGTGCGGCGAGGCCGCCTTGAAGGCCATGGAACTGCTCGATGCGGGCAACACCAGCGTATACGGCCACCCGGTTCCGACCAAGGTCCCGCTGGGCCACAAAAAAGGCAAAGCCATCCTGGTGTCCGGCCACGATTTGAAGGACCTCGAGGAACTGCTCAAACAGACGGAGGGCAAAGGCATCTATATCTACACGCACGGCGAGATGCTGCCCACCCACGGTTACCCGACACTGAAGAAATACAAGCACTTCTACGGCCATTACGGGACAGCCTGGCAAAACCAGATCCGGGAGTTTCCGGACTTTCCCGGCGCCATCCTGATGACCACCAACTGCATCCAGCGACCCAAGAACGAGTACAAAGACAATATCTTTACGAGCGGCATGGTGGGTTGGCCCGGCATCCCGCATATCACCGACCTGAACTTCAGGCCCGTGATCGATCGAGCCCTCGAACTGCCCGGCTTCGCGGAGGATGCGAACGGCAAAGAGGTAACGGTCGGGTTCGCCCGCAACGCGGTTCTCGGGGTCGTGGACCAGGTGATCGAGGCCGTCAAATCGAAGGCGATCCGGCATTTCTTCCTAGTGGCCGGCTGCGACGGCGCCAAACCCGGGAGAAACTACTATACCGAATTTGTCGATAAGGTCCCCAAGGACTGCGTGGTCCTCACCCTGGCGTGCGGAAAGTACCGCTTTTACGACAAGCAACTGGGCGACATCGGCGGCATTCCGCGTTTGCTGGATATGGGGCAATGCAATGATGCGTACTCGGCCATCCAAGTCGCCTCGGCTCTGTCCAAGGCGTTCAATGTTCCGGTAAACGACCTGCCGCTGTCGTTGATCATTTCCTGGTACGAGCAAAAAGCCGTATGCGTGCTGCTGGCGCTGCTGCACCTGGGGCTCAAGGGCATTCGTCTGGGTCCGTCGCTGCCGGCATTCATCACCCCCAATGTCCTGGACACGCTGGTCAAAACCTTCGACATCAAGCCCATCGGAACTCCGGATGGAGATCTGAAGGCGATTTTGGGATGATCGGCGCGGATGGCCGTTGTCGTCTGAGCCGGAGAAGGGTTCGAAAAGATGCAGGTACAGGTTCTTCAGCATGTTCCTTTTGAAGGGCTCGGGAGCATCGCGAATTGGCTGTCCGAACGGGGAGCCGCAGTGCACTACACCCGCTTCTACCAGTCTGCGGTGCTTCCGGACCTGGGTTCGGTCGATTTCGTGGTCGCGCTGGGCGGTCCCATGAGCGTGAACGATGAGCGCGAACATCCGTGGCTGAAACAAGAGAAGGCGTTCATCAAGGAAGCTGTGGGTTGCGGGCTTCCAGTCCTGGGCGTGTGCCTGGGCGCACAGATGATCGCGAGCGCGCTGGGCGCCCGGGTGTTCGCCAATGCGAACAAGGAGATCGGCTGGTTTCCGGTCCAGGCGGCATCAACGGATTCGGACGCGTTCCGCTTTCCTCCGCAGACGACCGTTTTTCACTGGCACGGCGAGACGTTCGACCTGCCGTCCGGTGCGGTCCATCTCGCAAGCAGTACCGGCTGTAAGAACCAGGCGTTTCAAATCGGGAGAAACGTGATCGGCCTGCAGTTCCACCTGGAAACCACGCCGGAGACCGCGGACCAGATCATCCACCACTGCCGCAGTGAGCTGGTCGCCGGCGAATATATCCAAACCGAGCATGCCCTTCGGTCCGTCCCTGATGAAGCGTATCGTGGAATCAACAGGCTCATGGATGGCGTGCTGTCTTACATCACACGAACGCCCGACTGAGAGAGCGCTTTTGACTTAAGTCAATTTATCGCTTCCCACGACGGGCGTATAAAACGATTCAGTATTCCAATCCTTTGCTCTGGGCTCCTCAGACCCGGTTTCACGATGCGTTTCATTCAATGGAGGTGCCTGTGCCTACCGATGGTTTTCTTTCCAAACTAAGGTTCCTTCGCCCCTTGGGCGGCAAAGAAGGCTGCCGGGAAGAGACGGTGTCCGGCGGCTGGGGCCAGGTCCGCTGCGGCCAGCGTGAATGGGAGGACTTTTACCGCCGCCGCTGGCAGTACGACAAGAAAGTCCGCTCCACCCACGGCGTCAACTGCACGGGCTCCTGTTCCTGGGACGTCTACGTCAAGAACGGGATTATCGTCTGGGAGACCCAGCGCACGGACTACCCCGGCTGCGGCGCGGGCTTCCCCAATCACGAACCCCGCGGCTGCCCGCGCGGTGCGACCTACTCCTGGTACACTTACAGCCCGGTGCGCCTGAAGCACCCGCTGATGCGTTCGACCCTGCTGGCGCTCTGGCGCGAGGCTCTGGCCGCGCAGCCAGACCCGGTGGCCGCCTGGCGCAGCATCGTCACGGACGAGGCCAAGCGCAAGAGCTACCAGGCGGTTCGCGGCAAGGGCGGGTTCGTGCGGGTGTCCTGGGACGAAGCGGCGACGCTGGTGGCTGCGTCCCTCATCCACACCATCCAGACGTACGGCCCCGACCGCATTTTCGGGTTCACGCCGATCCCGGCCATGTCCATGGTCTGCTACGCCTCCGGAGCGCGCTTTCTGTCGCTGATCGGCGGGGTGCTGGCAAGCTTCTACGACTGGTACTGCGACCTGCCGCCGGCCTCGCCCCAGATGTGGGGCGAGCAGACCGACGTGCCGGAAAGCGCCGACTGGTACGAGTCCTCGTACATGATCGTCTGGGGCACCAATCTGCCCATGACGCGCACGCCGGACGCGCACTTCTTCACCGAGGCGCGCTACCGCGGCGCGCGCGTGGCGGCCGTGGCGCCGGACTACGCCGAGTACGTCAAGTTCGCGGACACCTGGCTGCCGGCCCGGGCCGGGACGGACGCGGCTCTCGCCATGGCGATGAGCCACGTCATCCTCCGGGAGTTCTACATCGACCGGTCGAGCGAGTATTTCACATCCTACGCCAAAGCCTATACCGACCTGCCGTTTGTGGTCGTGCTGGACGATCACCAGGGAGATTTCAAGGCCGGCCGGTTTTTACGGGCCTCAGACCTGGGCCAGTCCCTGACCAACGCCGAGTGGAAGACCGTGCTCTGTGACGCCGCCTCCGGCCGGTTCGTGGTGCCGAACGGCAGCATCGGCTTCCGCTGGAGCGAGGAGGGCCGCTGGAACCTGAATCTGAAGGACTCGGCCACCGATGCCGCCATCGACCCACTGCTCACCTTCGCGTCGTCCGCCGAGCGCTGGGTCCGGGTGCACTCCCCGCTTTTCGAGGTGAGCGGCGCCGGCGCCCGCGCCGGTGTCGTCCCGGTCAGAGAGGTTCAGACGCCCTCCGGCACCGTCACGGTCACGACGGTCTTCGACCTCCTGGCCGCCCACCTGGGGGTGCGTCGCAAGGAGACGGATGCGCACAAAGAAGATTACCCCTCCGGCTACGACGACCCGCGGGCCTTCACGCCCGCTTGGCAGGAGGCCATCACCGGGGTACCGGCGCTGGAAGCGATCCGGGTGGCCCGCGAGTTCGCGGAGAACGCGGAAAAGACCCAGGGCAAGTCCATGATCTTCCTCGGCGCCGGGACCAACCACTGGTTCCACAGCGACATGATCTACCGATCCATCCTCAACCTGACTACCCTCTGCGGCTGCCAGGGAGTCAACGGCGGCGGCTGGGCGCACTACGTGGGTCAGGAAAAGGTGAGGCCCCAGGCGGCCTGGTCCCAAGTGGCTTTCGGCCTGGATTGGCGCCGGCCGCCGCGCCAGCAGAACGGAACCTCGCTCTGGTACTTTGCGACCGACCAGTGGCGTTACGACAATCTGGACCTGGCGTCGATGGCCTCACCGCTCGCCTCCGGCGCGGCGCCGCGGCACCCGGCCGACTGCAACGTGATCGCCGCCCGCTTGGGGTGGCTGCCCTCCTTTCCGCAGTTCGACCGCAACCCGATCGAGCTCGTCCGCGAGGCCGTCGCGGCCGGCGCAGCCTCGGATGCCGAAGTCCTCGCCCATGTGGTGGCGCGGCTCAAGAGGGGCGAGGTGCGCTTCGCCGTCGAGGACCCCGACCATCCGGCCAACTTCCCGCGCGTGCTTTTCCTCTGGCGCGCGAACCTGCTCGGCGCGAGCTCCAAGGGTCATGAGTATTTCCTGAAACACCTGCTCGGGGTGGACAGCGCGGTCCTGAACACCGAGAGCCCCCTGCGGCCGCAAGAAGTTACCTGGCGCGAGCGCGCCCCGGAAGGAAAGCTCGACCTGCTCGTGACCCTCGAGATCCGCATGTCCACGAGCGCCATGTACGCCGACGTGGCCCTGCCCGCGGCCGGCTGGTACGAGATGCACGATCTCAACACCACCGACATGCACCCCTTCATCCACCCCTTCAACCCGGCGGTGGACCCGCCTTGGGAGGCGCGCACCAACTGGGACCAGTTCAAGGCCATCGCCGCCAAGTTCTCCGAGCTCGCCGCCGTCCACCTCAAGGAGGCGCGCGACCTGGTGGCCACTCCGCTGCTGCACGACAGTCCGGGCGAGATCGCCCAGTCTGAAGTCCGGGACTGGCGCAAGGGCGAGTGCGAGCCGGTGCCCGGCAAGACCATGCCCAGCCTCGCCGTGGTCAAACGCAACTACGCCGACGCCTATCGCATGATGACGGCCCTCGGCCCGCTGGCCGCGAAACCGGGGGTGGGCTCCAAGGGGATCATGTGGACGGCGGAGGAGGAATACGCCGAGCTCAAGGAGAAGCTCGGCACGGTGACCGCCCCCGGGGTGAGCTACGGCATGCCCCTGCTCGAGACCGGTCGGCAGGTGGCCGAGACGATCCTCATGCTCGCGCCCGAAACCAACGGCGCGACGGCGATGAAGTCCTGGGGGCCGCTCGAGAAGCGCACCGGGCTTTCTCTCACCCACCTGAGCGTGGCCCGCAAGAGCGACAAATACAGCTTCGAGGACATCAGCGCCCAGCCCCGCAAGATCATCACCACCCCGGTGTGGAGCGGCATCGAGTCCGAGCAGCGGCGCTATTCGCCCTTCGTGATCAACATCGAGGAGAAAGTCCCGTTCCGGACCCTGACGGGCCGGGCCCACTTCTACCTGGACCACCCCTGGATGCGGCACTTCGGCGAGGGCCTGCCGGTGTTCCGGCCGCCGGTCGACATGGCGGCCCTCGGCTCGACCGACGTCCGGCGCGAAGCGGGAAAGGAGCTGGTGCTGAATTATCTCACCCCCCACTCCAAGTGGTCGATCCACAGCACTTACTCCGACACGCTCACCATGCTGACGCTTTTTCGGGGTGGGGAGGCCATCTGGCTCAACAACGAGGACGCCGCCTCGATCGGAGTTGCGGACAGCGACTGGCTGGAGTGTTTCAACGTCAACGGGGTGGTGATGGCCAAGGCCGTGGTCAGCCACCGCATCCCGCCGGGCAAGGCCTTTATGTACCACGCTCAGGAGCGGCTCATCAACACCCCGGGCGCGCCGCTCTCCGGCCAGCGTGGCGGCACCCACAACAGCGTCACGCGCATCATGGTCAAGCCCACCCACATGATCGGCGGCTACGCCCAGCTCAGCTACGGCTTCAACTACTATGGCCCCGTCGGTTCCCAGCGTGACGAGGTGATCGTGGTGCGCAAGGCCGGGGAGGTCGAGTGGTATGAAGATTAAAGCCCAGTTCGCGATGGTGTTGAACCTGGACAAGTGCATCGGCTGCCACACCTGCAGCATCCCCTGCAAGAACGTCTGGACCAACCGCAAGGGCGCCGAATACATGTGGTTCAACAACGTGGAGACCAAGCCGGGCATCGGCTACCCCAAAAAATGGGAGAACCAGGAGATCCACAAGGGCGGCTGGGCGCTGAAGGGCAGGCAGCTGTCCCTCCGGGCCGGGAACAAGGCCCGCCGACTGGCCGGCATCTTCCACAACCCCGACCTGCCCACCATCGACGACTACTACGAACCCTGGACGTACGACTACGGGAAGCTCGTCAGCGGGCCGGGCAAGAAGCACCAGCCGTCGCTGCGGCCGCGCTCGCAGTTGAACGACGCCAGCATGGAGATCAACTGGGGGCCGAACTGGGAGGACGACCTCGCGGGCGTCAGTGAGACGGGCTCCGAGGACGTGAACTTCAAGGGGCTGGACTACGCCATCTATCTGCAGTTCAAAAACGTGTTCTTTCTGTACCTGCCCCGGCTGTGCGAGCACTGCCTCAACCCGGCCTGCGTCGCCTCCTGCCCTTCCGGCGCGCTTTACAAACGCGACGAGGACGGCATCGTGCTCGTGGACCAGGAGCGCTGCCGGGGCTGGCGCTTCTGTGTCTCCGGCTGCCCTTACAAGAAGACCTATTTCAACTGGAAAACCGGCCGGGCGGAGAAGTGCCTGTTCTGCTACCCCCGCACAGAAGCCGGCCTGCCGACGCTGTGCGCCCACAGCTGTGTCGGCCGCATCCGCTACATCGGCGTCCTGCTCTACGACGCCGAGCGCATTCGGGAAGCTGCGGCCGCGACGGACGTGCGGTCCGTCTACCCCGAGCACCTCGGCGTCATGCTCGACCCGCATGATCCCCAGGTGGCCGTCGAGGCCGCGCGCCAGGGGATCGCCGAGAACTATCTCGCGGCGGCGCGGCGCTCACCGGTCTACCGGTTGATCAAGGAGTGGCGCCTGGCGCTGCCGCTGCACCCGGAGTTCCGCACCCTGCCGATGGTCTGGTACGTGCCGCCTTTGAGCCCCGCCAGCCCTGCGATGGATGCAGCCGGGCCGCTGAACGGCATCGACTCGCTGCGCATTCCGGTGATGTATCTGGCCAACCTGCTCACGGCGGGCGACGAGGAGCCGGTAAGATTGGCTCTGAAGCGCCTGGCGGCCCTGCGCGCTTACATGCGTTCGGCACGGCTGGGACAGACGGCGGACCTATCCGTGCTCGACGCCGTTGGCCTGAGCGCGCCGGCGGCCGAAGACATGTACCGGCTTTTGGCGCTCGCCTATCACAGCGAACGGTTCGTGCTGCCGACGGTCAACCGAATCGATGAGACCTCGCCCTACATCGAACAGGGAAGCTGCGGGTACCCGCGATGACGGATGAAAAGAGAGCCCTGCTGAAGCTGTTGAGCCTGTGCCTGGCTTTTCCCGACGCGCAGACGCTGGAGGCGCTTCCCGAAATGGAGGCCGCGGCGGCGGGATTGAACGACCCGCAAGCGCGGGAGCATCTGTCCGCCTTCTTGGCGCGGTTGAGGGCGCAGTCGCTGCTGAACCTTCAAGAGCATTACACGGCGGCCTTCGACATGAACCCTGCGGCCAGTCTGAACCTCACCTACCATCTCATGGGGGACCGCGAAGACCGCGGACGGGCGCTGGCGGAACTGCTGGAGGCCTACCGCAGGGACGGCTTCGAACCGGCGGTGAACGAACTGCCGGATTTTCTGCCGCTGGTACTCGAGTTCCTTACCGTATCCGCCGCGGCTGAAAAAAACGTGGTGATCCGGCGGTGCCTCACCACCATACCCGCCATCACCCGCCACTTAAGGGAAAGCGGCTCGCCGTACGCCGTCCCGCTGGAGCTGCTGGGCGGCTTGGCCCCCCAAGCGGGAGACGTTTCCATTTCATCGGCCGGGAGTCCGGCGGCCGGTGATTCAGGAGTCTGACATGAGCACGATCGATCTGCTGGCGTTTGTGGCTTTCCCGTATCTGTGTCTGGCCGTTTTCGTTGTCGGCCATGCCTATCGCTACATCACCGACCGCTACGCCTGGAATTCCCACGGCAGCGAGCTCATCGAGAAGAAGACCCTGTTCTTCGGCTCCTATCTTTTTCATTTCGGGATACTCGGCACCCTGGGCGGGCATGCCGCGGGCTTGCTGATCCCGCAGACCGTGTACGATATGGTCGGGATCGACACGGCTGCGCACACCGCTCTGGCGCACTACGCCGGAAGAGTGGTGGGGTCGGCGGCCTTCTTCGGCACGCTGATTTTGCTGTACCGTCGGCTGTTCATCCGGCGCATCCGGCTGATGACGACCGCCACCGATTTCACCGTTCTTTTTGGGCTGGCTTTTGTAACCGGCGTCGGAACCTACGACGTGTTTTTCGGAGGCTTCCACGTGCTCGACACGATCGCGCCCTGGATCCGGGGAGTCCTCACCTTCCAGCCCGACCCGGGTCTGATGACCGAGGTGCCGTTCCAGTACAAGCTGCACATCCTGGCTGCCTTTGGCCTGCTGGCTTTTTCGCCCTTTACGCGGCTCGTTCACATCTGGAGCGTTCCGCTGTTCTACATTTTTAGACGGCCGCTGCTGTTTAGACGAAGGGTAGAGGCTTGACAGGAGTTGAAGCGTTCAGAGTTCGGGTTCAGGGAAAAGGTATTTGGGTTCAACGGTTCACGGTTCAACGGTTGGGATTTTATTTTATTTTTGTGCTGTCCCATCCGTGAACGCAGAACCCGGAACCCTGGCACTTGGAACAAAGGATCCATCGCATGACGAATGACGAGAACGTCTGCTACGCGATTTCGAGCCCGCGCGCAGCCCTCGCGTGGACGACGCTGGCCTTTTTCGCCGGGTTCTCCGGCGTTTCCGCCTTCGGGCCGATCGTTCCCAAGCTGAAACAGGCCATGGATGTCGGGCCGTTCCTTATGGGCATCCTGGCGGCTTCGCCGGCGCTGACCGGATCCCTGCTGAGGATTCCCTTTGGGGCCATGGTCGACCGCATGGGCGGTAAAAAACCGATTCTGATCCTGCTGGTGCTCGCCGCTGCGGGGGTTGCCGGGATCACGGCGATGTTCAGCATCGTCGGCACGCCTCAGGCATCCCATTACCCCTTCTTCCTGATCTTCGGCATTCTGTGCGGCTGCGGCATCGCGGTGTTCTCGGTGGGAGTGCCGGCCGTATCCTACTGGTATCCCCAGCGCAAGCAGGGAACGGCGCTGGCCGTCTACGGCGGCCTGGGAAACCTGGCGCCGGGGATCTTCGCCCTGCTGCTGCCGTTTCTCGTGGTGAGACTCGGGTTCACCTGGTCCTACGTGCTGTGGCTGGCCGCCCTGCTGGTGATGACGGGACTGGTTTGGGCGCGCATGCGAGACGCGCCCTATTTCCAATACAGGGAAATGGGCATGAACATTGATCCCGATGCCCTGCTCCTGGCCTGCGGGGAAGAACTGGTTCCGTCGGGCAAGGCCATGGATTCCATCCGCAAGGCCGGAGCGGACTGGCGGACCTGGGTGCTGACTTTTCTCTATTTCATCAGCTTCGGCGGATTCATCGCCCTCACGGTGTGGCTCCCGACCTTCTGGACCGATTTTTTCAAGATCAGTCTCGTCCAGGCCGGATTCCTGACGGCCGCCTTTTCCCTCTCAACCAGCATCCTGCGGGTGTTCGGAGGGATCGCCTCCGACAAACTCGGCGGTTTGCTGGTCGCTCAGCTTTCATTTGCGGTGGTTGCGGCGGGAGCTTTGGTGATTTTCGCCGGCGGGATGTCGATGGCTGCGGCGTTCATCGGCCAGATGCTGCTTGCGCTGGGGATGGGGGTCGCGAACGCCGCCGTTTTCAAGCTCGTCCCGCGGTTCACTCCCAAGGCGGTCGGCGGCGCCGCCGGCATCATCGGGGGGCTGGGCGCCTTCGGCGGCTTTGTCCTGCCTCCGGCCCTGGGGCTTTTCGTGCGCTTGAGCGGTGCGGCCGGCTATTCCCAGGGCTTTGCGGTGTTTTTGGGCTTGGCTCTCGCAGGGCTAGTCTTTCTCATGATTCTGAAAAAATTCACCGAAGCCAAACTGCCGTGATGTCCTTAACGCCGCCCATCGCTTCCAGGGGGATGCTCCGCCGCCTGGGGGCTGGCAGAAAAGATCGAGTGGTTCCGCATGATTCACGTCGGCAGCGCCCATTCCACCCGAACGGCCTGCCCCGCGGCTGACGCCACATGCCCATCGAAGAAGATCTGCTCCACCGGCCAGGCGGCTCCGCTGTACTCCACGATCAGGTGGGTGTCGTCGATCACCTTCCGGACCCTGCAGCGGGAAAGGTCCTTGATCCCTTCGCCGCCGGTCTTCAGCACGGCCTCCTTCGCCGTCCAATAGCGAAAAAAAAGCTGTTCGCGGCCGCTGCGGCCGGCTAACGCCCATTCCTCCTCCGAGGCGGTCTGGCGGAAGAGCGCCTCGGAGCAGGGCCTGATTTTTTCAAGATCCATGCCGACGGGCGACGGGGCCAGCACGCCGCCGACATATTCCGGTTTATGGGTTACCGACCAAAAATAGCCCCGGAAGGGCAGGGGGGCGCCGCGAGGATCTTTTTCAAGCGGCCCCAATTCGACCTGCAGGCGTTCGGCGGAACGCCGCAAGGCCTCACGGGCGTGGCGGCTGAGGAAACGGACCCTCCGCTGGGGCGAAAGGTCGCGGGCGTCGGCCGGGACGGGCAGGATGACCGGGTGGATGGCGGGTGTTATGAGCATGCGGGTTGTTATCCCTCCCCCGGCCCCTCCCGCACGGGGAGGGGGCGTAACGAGGGGGAAGTAGCCGGTGTCGCAGTTCAAAGAGTTGGCGCGGTCATGACGTCTCAATGCGCCGGCGGAGAGACGCTGCCGTCCGCCCTGAGAATCATCCGGCAGTCGGCCGCCGTGGCGCCCTGGCCCTCGGCGTGCACCAACAGCGGGTTGATGTCCAGTTCGACGATTTCCGGGTGGTTGATCGCCATGTTTGACAGGCCCACCAGGCATTTTTCGATGGTTTCGATATCGCCCTTGGGCCGGCCGCGGAAGCCCTGAAGCAGCTTGTAGCCTTTGATCTGACGAACCATGCGGCGGGCCTCATTGCGGCCGATGGGCGCCAGTCGGAAGGTCACGTCCTGAAAAACCTCCACGAAAATGCCGCCGATGCCGAACATCAACAGCGGCCCGAAAACCGGATAGCGGTTCAACCCCAGGATGACCTCGGTGCCGGAGGGCGCCATTTTCTGAACCAGGACGCCCTCGATGGCCGCATCGGTCCGGTAGGCGCGGCCGCGCGTGACGATCGTATCGAAGGCCTGGCGGACCTCTTCGACGCTCTCGAGTCCCACCATGACGCCGCCGGCATCCGACTTGTGCAGGATCTGCTCGGAGACGATCTTCATGACCACCGGCAGTCCCATTTCGGCGGCGATGGCGGCGGCATCGTCGGCGGTCTTGGCCAGCTTGGTGGGCAGCACCTTGAACCCGTAAGACTCGAGGATCCCGATGCCGTCCAGTTCGCCGAGGCGGGTCTTGCCGCGGGCGATGCAGTCCTTGATGATCCGGGCGGCGCGCTCGCGGTCGAATGTCAGCTGATACTGGGCCAGATGCTGCCGGTTCAGCCAGTTGGAATAGCGGTAAAGGGCGCCGAAGGCCTTGGCGGCGTTTTCCGGGAACTTATAGACGGGGATGCCGTGGTCCTGCAGGTACTTCACGCCCGCGGAGACATCGATAACGCCCATAAAGCAGCACAGGATCGGCTTGAAGGATTTGCGGGCGATGCGGGCGATGGCCTCGGCCGTGCCCAGCACGTCGGTCATGGACTGAGGGGTCAGGATGACCAACGCCCCGTCTACGCCCTCGTCGCGGATGACGGCGCCGAGCGCGTTCTCGTAGCGCTCCATGGTCGCATCGCCGATCACGTCCACGGGGTTCTTGAGGTTGGCGGTGCTCGGCAGGTGGCTGGCCAGGGTTTCGATGGTCTCGTCCTTGAATTGGGCCAGCTCCAGACCGGAGAACATGGTCATGTCGGTGGCCACGATGCCCGGTCCGCCGGCGTTGGTCACGATGGCCACGCGGTTTCCGGACGGCACCTTGCGGCGCAGCTTGCCGAGTTCACTCTCGTTCTTGTAGGCGAAGGCCGTGGCGAAGTCGAACAGCTCGTCGATCGATTCGACGCGGATGATGCCGGCCTGCTGGAAAATGGCGTTGTAGACCCCTTCGGTGCCGGACAGCGAGCCGGTGTGCGAAGCGGCCGCCTGGGCGCCGGCGCTCGTGCGGCCGGACTTGATCACCAACACCGGTTTCGGCCGATAGTCTCCGCAGGTGATCTCCTTGACCGCCTGGATGAATTCGGGGCCGCGTCGCAGCTCTTCCACGTAGAGCAGAATCACCTCCGTATCCGGGTCCTGATGCAGGTAGCGCAGCAGGTCCAGTTCGTCGACATCGGCCTTGTTGCCGATCGAGATGAACTTGGAGAAACCGAAATTACGGTCTGCGGCGAAATCGAGCACCGCCGTGCACAGGGCGCCGCTCTGCGAGATGAAGGAAATGTTGCCGGCCTTGGGCATGCGGGCGGAGAAGCTCGCGTTCAGCCGCACGGCGGGCAGCGGGTTGATGACACCCAGGCAGTTGGGGCCGATCACGCGGACATTGGCCTCGCGGCAGATGGCCACGATGCGGTCTTCGATCTCGCGTCCCTCGGGGCCCACTTCCCGGAAGCCGGCCGAAACGATCACGAGTCCCTTGACGCCCCGGGCGACGGCATCCTGAATGGCTTGCAGCGCCGGGCGGGGGGGCAGGATCACGATCGCCAGATCCAGCTGGTCGGGCACGTCCTTGATGGCGGGATACGCCCGCACGCTAGAAATCGCCCGCGCGGTCGGATTGACGGGGTAAAGGGTGCCGGTGAAACCGCCCTTGAGGATGTTCACAAAAATGTCGTGCCCCACCTTTCCCGGCTGGGTCGATGCGCCGATCACGGCCACGGATTTCGGCGCCAGAATGGCATCCAAGGGTTCAATGAGGGAATTGCTGTCCATACGCCTCCTTTTGAGATCTTCAATCGTTCGGGATCGAATCGCTTCCGCTGTCGGATGTCGTCAGCTCCGCCTTGATCTTCAATGCTTCCGCATAAGCCGCCTGGCGGGGCAGCCCGTGGCTGTGCGCCACTTCCCGGACCAGTTCTGAAAGTCCCTTGGATCGAGACGTCAATCCCCTGCGCAGGTCTTCCCGCGCGGCCTCCCAGGAGGAAGGCCCGGCTTCGGTTCGGCCGGCGATGAGCAGGGTGCATTCGCCCTTGACCTCGGGGCGACTCCGGAGGCCGTGAAGCACCTCGGACAGCCGGCCGCGGATGAACTCCTCGTGGAGCTTGGTCATTTCGCGGGCCAGGACCGCCCGGCGGTCCCCGAACGCCGCGATGAGCTCCTCGATCAGCGCCAGAATGCGCTGGGGTGATTCATACAATATGACGGTTCGGGTTTCGGAAGCAAGTGCCTGGATCTGCTGGAGCCGGCGGCCGGCCTTCTTGGAAAGAAAGCCCTCGAACACGAATGCATCCGTGGCCAGCCCGGAGGCGGAAAGCGCCGCCGCGGCGGCCGTGGCCCCGGGCACGGGGACCACCCGCAGGCCCGCTCCGGCAGCGGCGGTAACCAGGCGGTAGCCGGGGTCGGATACCCCCGGGGTTCCGGCGTTCGTGACCAGGGCGATCGATGCGCCCTGCTGCAGGCGGACGACCAGACCGGGGGTGCGCGCGGCCTCATTGTAATCGTGGTAGGAGATCAGCGGCACGGACAGCCCGAAGTGGTCGAGCAGTCGAGCGGTTTTGCGGGTGTCCTCGGCGGCGACGAGGTCCACGGCTTTGAGAACGTCCAACGCCCGCAGGGTGATGTCCCGAAGGTTGCCGATGGGGGTTGCCACCACATAGAGCGTGCCGGCAGCGACCGCGGCGGTGCGGCTATCCATAGAGCAGGTCGAATGCATTGCGGATGATTTCCACTTCCGGGCGCGGCGGCGCGGAGCAAATCGAAACGACATCGAAGCGGGCCTTAACCTGGCTTTGACCGGTCGTCTTCAGGTAGTACAGGGCCACCATGGAGATTTTGCGCTGCTTGCGCGGAGTGACGGCCCATTTCGGGGCGCCGAACCGGCCGGTCTGGCGGGCCTTGACCTCGACGAAGACGATCGTATCGCCGTCGCGGGCGATGATGTCGATCTCCCCCAGTTTGGTGCGGTAGTTGGTCTCGATAATCCGATAACCCCTTTTCCGAAGCAGGCGCGCGGCCAGGGCTTCACCGGCTTCCCCGTATCGTTGGCGCGGGTTCAGCACGTGTCCCCCTCGCCGGGAGCGGGCAGATGCTCGCGAACGCCGCGAAATGTTTTGCGGTGGATGGGCGAACAACCAAAGGTCCGGATGGCGTCCTTGTGTTCTCGGGTCGGATAGCCCTTGTGCCGGATGAACCCGAAACACGGGTAGTAATCATGGTAGATGTCCATCAGGCGGTCGCGGCTGACCTTGGCGATGATCGAGGCCGCGGCAATCGAGATGCTGAGCGCATCGCCCTTGGGGATGGGTTCCTGGGGCAGTTCCAGACAGGTGGGGAAGGTGCCGTCGATGAGCAGGTGATCCGGCCGGGGGGCAAGGTTCTGGACAGCCATGGTCATGGCCTGCAGCGAGGCCTGCAGGATGTTGATCCGATCGATCTCTCCGGAGTCGACGATGCCGATCCCGACGCTCAGCGCGCCCTGATAAATGACGCCGTAGAGACGTTCGCGCTGGGCTGGGCTGAGTTTCTTGGAGTCGGTGATGCGCGGGTCGTGAAAGGCCGGCGGCAAAACGACCGCCGCAGCCACCACCGGTCCGGCCAACGGGCCGCGGCCGGCCTCATCGACGCCGGCGATTCGGCGGCGGCCGGATCGAGCGGCGCGGTGCTCATAGAACCAGAGATCCATTGGGATGCCGAGTCGTTGGGGCCGGCGGTGAGATAGGAAATCGGCCCGCCGCCGGACGGTTCATCTCGCATCCATTCGTATCGGATGGCGCTCCGGAATGGGCATCAGGCAATGCGTTTTTCGCGGATGCGCGCGGCTTTGCCTTTCAGATTGCGCAGATAGTAGAGTTTGCCGCGCCGCACCCGGCCGCGGGTGATGATCTCGACGCGGTCGATGGCCGGGGAATGCATCGGGAAGATGCGTTCCACGCCGATGCCGTACGACACCTTGCGCACCGTAAAGCTGGCGCCGGTGGTCCCCTTGCGCTTTCCGATCACCACGCCCTGGAAGGCCTGGATCCGCTCCTTCTCGCCCTCTTTTATTTTTACATGGACCTTAACGGTATCGCCCGCGGCGAAGCTGGGCAGATCCATTCGCATCTGTTCGCGTTCTATCAACTCGATCTTGTTCATGCCTCTTCTCCTCCCAACAAAAAAATTCGATAGAATCGAAATTTTGGATGATATTTCAAAACAGCGGTGATGGTCAATAACTATTCGCTTTGTTCGCTTTGACAGGCCGTGTTCAACGCAGCCTTGACACGGGTCCGCGACGGTCTTTTCGCGCGGGCGGTCAGCGTCTTTTCCCTCCGGGCGTTTCCGCAGAATGGTCGAGAAGCTGGCTTAGGTCCTTTTGCCAGCGCCGCATGATATCGACCTCCTCGGCGGCCAGCCCCCGCTCCCGCAGCAAGTCCGGTCGATTGACGAACGTCCGCAGGAGGGATGCCGTCAGCCGCCAGCGCTCAATGTTGCGGTGGTGACCGGTCCGCAACACCTCGGGGACTTCGGCTCCTTCAAACACCGGTGGCCGCGTGTAATGGGGGTGTTCGAGAAGTCCGTTTGAAAACGAGTCGCGCTCGGCCGAATCCGCACCGCCCAGAACCCCCGGAATCAGCCGCGTGACGGCATCGATCACCACCATGGCGGCGACTTCGCCGCCGGTCAGGACATAGTCGCCGATGGACAATTCATCGGTGATCAGATCGCGGCCGAGGCGGTCGTCCACGCCTTCATATCGTCCGCACACCAGGATGATCTCCGGCAGGGCCGCCATCTCCCGGGCGATCGCCTGGCTGAATACCCGGCCCTGGGGGGTCATCAGGATGGTGCGAGCGGCGGGCGCGCGCTCCCTGGCCGCGCGGATGGCGGCGGCCAGAGGCTCCGGCTTCATGACCATGCCGCTTCCGCCGCCGTAAGGCCGGTCGTCGGTGACCTGGTGCCGGTCCATCGCGAAGTCTCGGATATTCAGCGCCGCCGCCGTGATGCTCCCCTGTTCAGCGGCCTTGCGCATGATGCCATGCGACCAGAAGGCGTCGAACATTTCCGGGAAAAGGGTCAACACCAGAATCTGCATGCGGCAACGGCCTCTCACTCCAGGCCTTCGGGCACCTCCACCTCCATGCGGCGCGCCTCCAGGTCGACGGATTTGACCACCGACCGGAGCGCCGGCAACAGAAGCTCCCGGTCCTCTTGTTTGATCACGTAAACATCATTGCTGCCGGTCTGAAAGATGGACTCGATCCGACCCAAAGAGATACCGTCGACGGAGACCACCTCGATGCCGATCAAATCGGCCCAATAATAGACGCCTTCCTCCAGTTGCGGCAGCGCTGTTTTGTCAAGGAGCACATCGCAGCCGATCAGGGCTTCCGCTTGAATGCGGCTGGCGACGCCTTTAAGGCCCAGCCGGGCCGACCGCCCTTGGGCTCTGACCCATGCGATTTCGTAAGCCGTCTCGTTCCCGGTCTCGCTCCGGGCGACCAACGTCCGACCGGTCTCGAAGACGGTCAACGATTCGGCATAAGACACCAGCTTCAGGCTGCCGGCAATGCCGTGGGCACCGACAATCCGCCCCATGAGGATAAAGCGCTGTTCCGGCACGGCTTATTCGATGATCTCCAGGACCGTGCGCTTCTTCAACTTGGCTGAAGCCGCACCGACAATCGTGCGAATGGCCCTTGCGTTGCGGCCCTCTTTGCCGATGATCTTGCCCAAATCCTCTTTCGCGACCTTAAGTTCGAGAACGGTGGTTTGGTTCCCTTCCACCTCGGTGACCTGAACCTGATCGGGATGATCAACCAATGCCTGCGCGATGCGATTGACCAGTTCTTTCATGGCTTCGGCTCCTGGGTTGGCGGTTGAGCACGATGCATCAGGAACGCTGGACCCGGCGCGCGCCTTCAGCCTCAAAGCCCCGACGGAAGCGCTCCTCGGCTGCGCTGCGACACGATCCGAGGCCTTGGACCGATCTTAATTCTTGCGCCCGAGAACGCCTTCTTTTATCAGAAGGGTTTTAACGGTATCGGTCGGGGTGGCCCCCTTGCCGAGCCAATACTGGACCCGCTCGGTTTTCAACGTCACCCGGGTGGGCGTGTCTTTGGGGTCGTAGGTCCCCACGTTTTCCAAATATCTTCCGTCCCGAGGGCTCTCGCTGTTGGCCACCACGATCCGGTAGAAAGGTTTCTTTTTGGCGCCGTGCCGCGCCAGTCTGATCTTAACTGCCATGGGTTACGTTCTCCTTCAGAAGGGCAGCATCCCGCGACGGAGGCCGCCTTGGTTAAACTTTTTGAGCATCTTCAGCATCTGGGTATAATTTTTCAAAAGGGCGTTGACGTCCTGGATACGGGTTCCGCTGCCGAGCGCGATCCGTTTCCGCCGGCTGCCGTTGATGATGCCGTGCTGCCGGCGCTCCTGGGCGGTCATGGAATTGATGATGGCCTCGATGCGCACGAATTCACGGTCGTCGATCTCGAGATTTTTAACTTGCTTGATCTTGCCCATCCCCGGAATCATTTTCAGGATATCGGACAACGATCCCATCTTGCGCACCTGGGTCAACTGGTCGCGGAAATCGTCCAGGGTAAACTGGCTCTTGCGCAGCTTCTTCTGGAGTTCGACCGCTTTCTTCTGGTCGACGGCCTCCTGGGCTTTCTCGATCAGGCTGAGCACATCGCCCATGCCCAGGATGCTGGCCGCCATGCGGTCGGGGTGAAACGGCTCGAGCGCATTCAGTTTTTCGCCGACCCCGATGAATTTAATCGGCTTGCCGGAGATGGTCTTGATGGACAGGGCGGCGCCGCCGCGGGCATCGCCGTCCATTTTGGTCAGGATCACGCCGCTGATGTCGAGGCGCTCGTTAAAGGCCTTGGCGATGTTAACGGCGTCCTGGCCGGTCATGGCATCGGCGACGAGCATGATGTCGGACGGGCGCATGGACTCCTTGATCCGCCCGAGCTCGGCCATGAGCTCTTCGTCGATGTGCAACCGTCCGGCCGTGTCGAGGACCAGTACGTCGCAGCCTTTCTGGAAGGCGACCGCCTTGGCCTCCAGGCAGATCTGCACCGGGTCCTGCTCCGGGGAGGACGCGAAGACCGGCACCTGGACCTGATCGGCGATCGTCTTCAATTGCTCGATGGCCGCCGGCCGGTAGACGTCCGCGGGGACGAGGAACGGGCGCCGGCCCATCTTGCGCAGCAGGATCGACAGCTTGCCGGCCGTGGTGGTCTTTCCGGACCCCTGCAGGCCGACGAGCATTACGGCGGCCGGCGGCGAACCCGCCAGGTTCAGCGCTTCGTGGCGCGAGCCCATCAACTCGGTCAACTTCTCGTTGACGATCTTGACGACCTGCTGGCCGGGGGTGAGGCTTTCCATCACCTCATGGCCCAGCGCGCGTTGACGCACCTCCTCGATGAAGCCCTTGACCACGCGGTAGTGGACGTCGGCCTCGAGCAGGGCCATGCGGACTTCCTTCAGGCCCTCATCGATGTTTTTTTCGTTGAGCTTGCCGTGCCCGCGCAGCTTCTTGAAGACGGAATCAAGCTTGTCGCTGAGATTTTCGAACATGGGCGTTTCGTCTGCTTTTTACAAATTCTTGAAATTACAATGGCATCGATGTTATGTCAAGAAATAATCAGGAAAGGGCTCCAGGCTCCGAGGGTCAAGGGATCGGGTAAAGCGCGACGTCCCTGCGCCTTGCCGTCGGAATCCTTACTTATCATATCTTGGGGCCGTGCGTAAACATGCACCGGATTTTTTCGGAAGGAATGGGACCATGCGTCCCGAGGCCGAGCGGATCAACATTCTAAATCTTTCCAGGGAGCAGTTGGGTGCCTGGCTGGCCGAACGCGGAGTCGCCGCCTATCGCGCCGGGCAGCTTCTGAAATGGATCTTTCGCCGCCAGCAGGACCGCTTCGGGGACATGTCCGATATTTCCAAGGAACTGCGGTCGCTGCTGAGCCTGCATTTCCGGATCCCGCGGATGGAGATCCGGGCCATCCAGACCTCCGCCGACGGTACGCGCAAGTATCTCTTCGGGCTGGAAGACGGCGAGAGCGTCGAAAGCGTTCTGATCCCGGAGCGCGACCACTTCACCCTGTGCGTGTCGAGCCAGGTGGGCTGCGTCCAGAACTGCCGCTTCTGCCTCACGGCGAAATCCGGGCTGCGGCGCAACCTCGCCTGCGGCGAGATCCTCGCCCAGATCCGCGACATCCAGCACGAACTTCCCGGGCCGCAGCCGTTGAGCAACCTCGTGTTCATGGGCATGGGCGAGCCGTTGGCCAACCTCGAAAACCTCCTGGGCGCCCTGGAGGTCATCACCGACAGCGACGTCGGTCTCGGATTTGCGGCCAAGCGCGTGACGGTGTCGACCGCCGGGTTGGTGCCGCAGATGCTGGAGTTCGGCCGGCGGTCGCGGGCGAGCCTGGCCGTGTCCCTCAATGCTGCGGACAACGCCACCCGCAGCCGGCTGATGCCCATCAATGCCAGATTCCCCCTGGAGGTGCTGCTGGAGGCCTGCCGCACCTATCCGCTTCCGCCGGGCCGGCGCATCACCTTCGAATACATCCTGATTAAAGGGATCAACGACACGCCGGAGGACGCACGCCGGCTGGCGCGCCTGCTGCACCCGATCCGCTGCAAGGTCAACCTGATCCCCTTCAACCCTCACGAGGGCAGCGAATTCGAACGGCCTCTGGACGAAACCATCCTGGCCTTCCAGGAGATCCTTCTGCGCAAGCATTTCACCGTGATCATCCGCCAGAGCAAGGGGCAGGACATCTCCGCCGCCTGCGGGCAGCTGCGCGCCCGGGGATTGGCAGATCCTTCGTGAGAAAGCCGGGGGTGGCGGCGCGGCGGGCTTTGCGTTCATGCCGAAGAGGAACCTGCGGCGGGCAAAAAGAAGAAGATCAATTTTTAAAACGGCGATCGGGAAATTCGCCGCGCGCGGGAAAAGAACTGCGGCTGAACAGCGGCTTTGGGATGGCCTAAAATGATAAAGTTAAACCCGTTATATATCTCCGTCCCGTATCAACATCGAGGAAAAAAAGCCGATCCCCTGCGACGTTATGGAATCGAGCCTGGTTGTGAAACGAAACCAATATGGCCTATTGCAGTAGACAATTCGATGGCGGCTCATCGGGGGATTTTTGGCAGCCTTTGGCTCTCATGATAGCGGCATGCAAGGATTTCTTGACATCGGCGCAGTCTATATGGATGCCCTTCGGCGTTACGACGAGGTTATTCTCAAGAATCGTATTGAGTTGGGAGCAGACCTCAAAGAGCTGAGGGGTAGCCGCGATCATATACGCTTCTCTGGTTTTCGCGCCATCGCCGTTTTGACCCTCCGGCAATACGGCGACGACCGTTGAATCAGGTGCTATTACGCCGACAACTTCACCAATTATTTTCTTTAACTGCCAGGACTCGTTATTGCGCGTATCCATGGATGAGTTCTCCTCGAAACCAACCCCGAGCGACGCTAAGGTGCTTTCGGGCGACAAGTTCTTTGAGGTCACTCATCGGCACTATGCCGAGCTGGTGACAGCCCATCAGCCTTCACCGTTTTTAGTGAAAAAAACCAATTCAAATTTCCGAGACGGCCCTGTCCAATTGGGTCAATTGTGTCCGCAGTGCTGTAGGCCTGCGGGAATTTTCGGCCGCAAACCATAGAAGGGGCGGGCCGGAGAAAAGGTTGTCCGGATCGCCTTTCAGAAACGCCGTGCTGAGAGCTTTTGCTCTTGCGGCGGCTTGAAGCATTCGTTACCGGCAGGCCCATATGACGGAACCGTGCGTCGCCCACCGGCTTGAGGATGACATTGGCTAAAGCTCCGAGCTATTTAATACCAGACATTCTCTGCCGATGGACGACAGAATATGGAGTTGACCCGAGAGGACCTCTTTCCCAGGATTCACCCTGGTGGTCTTACGGTACACCAACTTGTTATGGTTGCCGGCATGCGAGAATCTCAAAATCCCGGAGACCGAACTTCCCGTTTTATTGCACAAGTTCAGCGATGCGAGGTTGTCCGAGGGGACATGATCGTAAAAAAATCGAAATCCTCTGTCTCTCAGGTCGCTATATGCCGTTCTCCTCAGTTCAGTGGCCAAACCCATCCTTCGATATGGCTTTCTGACGGCGATGTGAATTCCCCATGCCTCTTTTTTCTCAAGCATTATTTTCACTGTGGTGTTTGGTAGATCATATTCGGTCAGAGCGTACAACACGAACCCGATGAGACCGTCATTGCTCGTAGCGACGGTGCAAATCTGGTTATCACCCAGGTTGATTTTTCCCTTAAGCCACTCTTCCCACACTTGAATCTGGTCAATGACTTGGGGTTCGTTGTATTGGAGGACTCGGAATGTAAAAAGACGCTCGGGCCTTTTAGGGCTTGCGAGGTCCGCAAGGTCGTTTCGGGTAATATACCATGTATGTCTGTAGAAAATCGGCATCGCCAGATAGGCTATCGATTTTTTGAGGCTTACCATCAGGCCGTAATCGTGAATGTTTCGCCGCAGCTTATAGGCGCTGTAGAACTGAGAGGAGCCTCTCACTGCAAAATGGTCTTTCGAAGTAGCGTCAGTTTTGGTTTCTTGTAGCATCTTCACGCTCCCAGAAGCGGTGTCACGGCAAAATTGGATGCTCAATTCAGCGGCTTCGCTGCGGTAACTGGCGTTACCAAGGAACCTTGCTATCCGTGTGCATAAGACAAGCTAGATCAAGTGGCGTCGAAGAGGGATGGGGTCAATCATGCAATTTTGGGCATTCCGTATGGAGAAGTTTTAAATTAACCGACTTTAAACGGCTATTTTGCCTCTGGATATTGAACCAATGGGAATCCGCAAATCCTTTTGGCACTCGCGTATAAGCTTTAGATCAACAACTTTCCGGTTTGCCACATAGCCGCTTAGCAAGGCGCAGTCACATACCGAATTAATCAATCGCGGTATGCCTTCGGTGATAGAATATATAGCCTTGCATGCCTGTAAAGTGAAAATGCCCCTTTTTGAGCCTGAAACCTTAAGTCGATGAGCAATATATTTTATGGTTTCAAGTTCACTTAACGGTAGAAGATGATAACTCATTGTGATTCTTTGGCTAATTGCCCCATTCTCTTTTTTCATCAGTATTTCTCTCAGTTCGCTCTGCCCGACAAAAAATATATTCAACAATTTTTCATCATTCAACTCAATGTTTGACAACAGCCGAATCTGTTCAAGAGTTTCTTGAGTTAACCTCTGGGCCTCATCTATTATTATGAAAATTCTTTTCCCCTCGTTGTTTTTTTTATGCAAAAAATTTTTAAAATCTATTAAAAAATCGGATTTGTCATAATAGAGCCTGGTTAACCCTAGTTCTTCAGACAGAAAATTGAAAAAACCCATAGGAGGCATATCAGGATCGAAAATAAATGCCACCAGGCACTCTTTACAGGCGTTACTCAAAAGGTGCCGAACAAGCGTTGTTTTTCCAGTGCCAATGTCCCCAGTTAAAAGGACAAATCCATTTCTCGTAAGTGCGCCATATTCAAGAGCCGCTAAGGCTTCAATGTGTTTCTCGCCCAGCCAGAGAAAAATTGGATCTGGGTTTGTTCTGAAAGGATGCTCAATTAATCCATAAAATTTGAGATACATGGCTATTGAATATAGTTTTTATTATTCCGCATCTCAACAAATTCTGGCGTCTCAACGAAAGATTGGATTTATGTAATGAGATTATCAGATACAATTTTTTGCACAAAAGCTTTGAGCCTCTGCATAAACAAAAAAGCACTTTCTTTATTGTTTTCAAAATAAGAGTAGCCTGTTATGGCTAACTTATCTTCGTGACGGCGTTTTTTCTGAAACAATTTGTTTTGATGCGATTTAGTTGAAATCCTCCTTGTTCTGCGAAACTTATTTTCTCCGAATTTACTCAGAGCTATCAAGACAAGTCCCAAAGTCAACATATTAATCGGCTCGATGGTATGATTATACGATATCAAATAGTCTCCTATTACAGGGGTACTAGTTGAAATTGATGATGTTTCTATTTCCGAGGCCACCTTCGGTCTCCAACATATTCCCAACATGAATTTTAAGAGAAAACTCTGCCTTTAACTGCATCGGAGAATCAAAAAATGTTAAAGTCACCGTGAAGGGAGGTGATTGATGGGATAGCTAATTCCGGTGAAGGTTCAAGGGAATGGGGTGAATCATGTATATTTCAAAAATTCAATAATTACGGTATTGGGCATTCGCTAAGTCTCGGGTCACGATTGCATGACCAGCATTTTTTTTGGGCATCACCGAGACGTTGTTGGCGGTGGCTTATCGATGTGTAGGGTTGTAATTCTTTCCATCGGTCTCACTCCGCCTAAATCATCAGCCGGCGAACGTCGTCCGGCAGCAGGCCGATCGCCTGGATGACCTGTTCGCCCTCGGGCCGTTTCACCACCACGTCGACCGGTGCGAGCTTGGGGGCCTTGCTGTAGCCGACGCAGATGGAAGCCGCCAGGAAAACGGTGCGCTCGTCGGCGCCGCCGGGCAGAATCCCGATGGGGCTCGGATAATTCCGGACGTCAATGACCACATCCCGCGCTGGGTCGTGGTGGCGAAGGATGCTCTCGTTGTCCGCTTCGGTCCGGCCCACGATGAGTTTGGCCTGTGGATTCAACCGGAAATGTCGGCCGAATTTGAGCAGATGGATCTCGTTTTCGGTCGTCGCGGGGCGATGATCGAAGAGGTCCTTCAGCCGGGCGCTGAAGCCCTTGTCCGTGAGCAGGCAGCCGCCGGCCGGGGCCGGGTAGTCGCTGATGCCGAATTTCTGGGCGAGCGCGATCTGATCTTTGCGTCCGCGGCCATGGATGTCGAGCAAACGCTCACGGTCTACCAATCCCTGCTGCTCGGGGATGGTTTCGGGCAGCAGCCGGGCGCTGAGCGGCCGGACGATGTAGCCGCCGAGACCGGAGTGCTTTTCGACGTAACGCAGAGAGGGTTTGGTCTGCGACATGGGCCGCTGGCCCAGAACCTCTCCGCTGAAGAGGAAATCGAATCCCTTTGCGCGCATGAGATCGCCGGCCAGCCGGAACATCAGCGTGTGGCAGTCCATGCACGGATTCATCTGCCGGCCGTAACCCGCAGGCGGGTTGTGCAGCATGGTCATATACTCGTCGAAAATCGGTCTGACGGTCAGCGGGATGCCGGTCAGGCGCGAGGCCTTGCGGGCTTTGGCCGACGAAAAAAACGGCGTTTCAAAGGCGATCCATTCGACCTCGATGCCCTGCGCGCGCAGGACCAGCCCCGCTAGCATGCTGTCGAGCCCGCCGGAGCAAAGCCCCAGACTGCGAACCCTGCGCTTCTCCGAGTCCATGCCCTTATCCTTTCCGCCGTCGGCGCGGTCCGGCTTGGGGCCGGCGCCGATCTTCAGCTTGACGAATCTGCGGCGGCCGGTCTATATGCTCTGCCTGCCGACATGTGCGTCCCGCCGCGCCTGAAACGTCCGTATATAGTAGGTCAGCCGGTCGGGATTTCAACCGGGTCTCATCCACACACGCAGGAAACGTCATGAAACGCAGCGAACGCGCCGCTCGGGTCCTATCGGTTCTCCACACGCGCTATCCTCAGGTCCAGACACAGCTGTTTTACCGCAATCCGTTCGAGTTGCTGATTGCCACCATCCTCTCCGCCCAGTGCACGGACAATCAGGTGAATCGGGTTACGCCCGAGTTGTTCAAGCAGATGCGCCGGCCGGAGGATTTCGTGGCCGCATCCACCGCCGAAATCGAAAGGATCGTTCGACCGACCGGCTTTTACCGGAACAAGGCCCGAAATATCAAGGCCTGTTCCCAGGCACTCGTCGACCATCACGGCGGCCGTGTGCCCCGGACCATCGAGGAACTGGTGCGGCTGCCCGGCGTCGGGCGCAAAACGGCCAACGTCGTGCTCGGCGCCGCGTTCGATACGCCGGGCGTCGTCGTGGACACCCATGTCGCCCGGATATCCAACCGGCTCGCGCTGACCCGGCATAAGGACCCTAAGAAAATCGAGATCGACCTCATGCGGATCATTCCCAAAAAGGAATGGAGCGACTTCTCCCTTCGATTGATTTTCTTCGGCCGTGAGATCTGCTCAGCCCGAAAGCCCAAGTGCCCCGGCTGCCCCTTGAACCCAATCTGCCCCTATCTTCACAAAACCGCCGCGGCTTAAGGACTTGCCGCCCCTGCCCGGTTTCTCGCCAAGAAATACTGTAATTTTTGGTTAATATGGGTAATGTTTTGGATATCCAACCAAAACCGTTTGACGTCGCGGCATGGTTGTTTTAAAAAAATTACAACTTCAAACATAATCGGATAGACAGAGGGAACATGGCCAGACTGTTGTCCACCAAAGAGGTTTCCAAATTTCTCAACGTAAACGAAAAAATGGTTTACACCCTCGTGTCCGAAAAAGGGCTGCCGGCCACCAAGATCACCGGCAAATGGCTGTTTCCCCAGCACCTGGTCGAGCAGTGGGTGGAGGCCAACACCATCAATTTCCCCAAGCGTGACGTGGGCGCGGTCCCATACAAGGGCCTGCTGGTCATCGCCGGAAGCAACGATTTGCTCCTGGACCGGGCCATCACGCTCTTCAACACCATGACCGCCGAGCACCTGGCGGTTTTCGGCAACCTGGGGAGCATGGGCGGCCTGCGGGCGCTGCGGCGGGATCTTTGCCACCTGGCGGCCAGCCATCTGCTCCAGGACGACGAGAGCGAGTACAATTTCGCCTACGCATCGGAGGAACTGGGGAATTTGCCGGCCGTAGTGAATTTCTGCCGGCGCGAGCAGGGAATCATCGTCCAGAAGGGGAATCCAAAAAAAATCGCGAGCGCTGCGGATCTCGGCAAACCGGGGCTGCGGATCGTGAACCGTCCGCTAGGCACCGGAACGCGCCTGCTGCTCGACCGTGAACTGAGCAAGGCCGGCCTCAAAGGGGAAAAAATCGAAGGCTATTCCCACGAAGTGCAACGCCACCTGGATGTCGGCCTCGATGTCTTATCCGGTCGGGCGGACGCCGGACCCGGGATCCGGCCGGTGGCGGCGCTGCTCAAACTGGGATTCATTCCCTTGCGCTGGGAGCGCTTCGACCTGATGGCATCCAAAGAGCGTTTTTTCGACGAAGGCGTCCAGCGCTTTCTGGGGTTGCTGCACGAGCCGACGTTTCACCGCATGGTCAAGGACGGCCTGGACGGCTACGACCTGAGCCTGAGCGGCAAGATGGTATTCCCGCACAATTCAAAAGTGGAAACCCAAGAGGCATAGCTTCAGAAAGGGGGATCGTAATGAAAAGGAATCGCGGTATGTTGGCAGGTGCTCTGGTCGTTTTTTGCCTGGGGTGGGTCCTGGCGACGACGGTCGGTGCACAGGAGAAAGTTCTGCTGATGGCAACGACCACCAGCACCGAGGACACGGGTTTGTTGAATGTCATCGGAGCGGAATTCAAAAAGGCGAGCGGCATCGATCTGCGCTGGACCGCCACCGGCACCGGCAAGGCGCTCAAGCTGGGCGAAGACTGTAACGTGGACGTGCTGATGGTACATGCCCCGGGGGCCGAAAAGAAGTTTGTGGAGGCGGGTTTCGGCCTGAACCGTCGTGAGATCATGTACAACGATTTCATCATCATCGGGCCGGCCGCCGACCCTGCCGGCATCAAGGGCAAGAGCGTCAAGGACGCCCTGCAGGCCATTCAGGCCAAGAAGGCGGTTTTCGTGAGCCGTGGTGACAAGTCCGGTACGCACATGATGGAACTCGATCTGTGGAAAGCCGGAGGAGGGGCGATCCCTGAAAAAGAGACCTGGTATGTCCAGGCGGGCCAGGGCATGATGGCCACGATCACCATCGCCGCCGAAAAGAACGGCTACACGCTGGCCGACCGCGGCACTTACATCAAGTACGATAACAACATGAAAGGCAACCCGCCGCTGAAGATCTTGGTCGAAGGCGACCAGTTGCTGTTCAACCAGTACAGCGTCATCGCCGTGAATCCGGCCAAGTGCAGCAAGGCGCAGCTGGATCTGGCCACGAAATTCAGCGACTGGATTGCCGGTCCGCAAGGGCAGAAGTTGATCCGGGAATTCAAGCTGGA
>JAUQXK010000104.1 GCA_030834695.1 Desulfobacterales bacterium | reverse complement strand
GGGCTGAAGGCGGGGTTGGTTTAGCAGATCAAAGGTATCGATTCGGGGAATTGCAGATTTGTTCAGACGTTGGTGGGTTCTTGGGGCAACAGGCTAATGCGATTCGCGGAAACAATTTCAGAAATGGCCGTTCGGTGATTTCGTCGGATAAATTTAAAGTATCCAACAATATAAAATCATAGCAGATTAGTTTGGCATATCCTACTCTATTCCCTGTTGGCTCACCCATGTCAAACCCAAATTGAAGGTTAATTGGATATTCGAATCAGGCTGTCCTGCCAAGATCCCAAAATGTTCCCTTGAGCCCAATTTTGTCAAAAAGCTGTTGAATCTTTGTTTGATCGGGGCGCTGCCAATCATGATCAAGACGGCCTGAATACCAGCTCTGAGCAAGCTCCCAACATGTTTGTATTGGCATCACATATCCTGCTGCCAGATTCCGTCGTAATAACCACGCATCAAGATGATCCTTCGACCTGAAGGCGAGAATTGTTGCTCAGGTATAGCCGATGTTTTCCCAAAACCGCACTGCAGGAACCACGAAGTGAACAAGCCAATCTGAATTCATCGGCTGGCCTAAACGAATCACAAGGTCGAGCTTCTCGTGGCACTCTCCACACCCGCACGGGGTGTACCCTACGGCATCTTTACCCAGTATGGCAGAGATACCGAGGATATCCCACACTCAGTTCCCCCAATACCGTTTATTTTCAACTCCGGTCACATAGTTCGTTGGTAGACCTGAAAACGGGTGGGCCATCCAGATGGCATGAGATCCAGGAGCGAGCGCGATTTGATGGGCGCTCGCCAACCGTTCATAGGCGCTTTCCACGGCGGCTATGGTGATTTTGAAATGATCCGCCGTTTCGAGGGTTGTCGGCGGACGGGATGTTCCGACAAACGTCCTATAAATAAAATGGCGAACGTCGAGATCAGTAATTCCTCTTTTTCGTGATGGCTCCATTTCTTTGCTTCCCATTAAAACCATTAAGCGGATAGTGTTTTAGCCGAGGGCCACACGCTGAAAGCGCAAATGGGATGGAATACCCGTTGAGCATTTGTTCCGCAAAGAAACTACTAAAGGAAAAGGAGGAAAGAAGCAAACAGCATGCTCAGGATCGATGCTGAAGATTACAAATCAGGCTGACCGCCGAGAGGCTACACACATATTAATTTGTGCATAATTCTATAGCAAATTGAATAGTTATGGCGATTCGAGCAAAAATTTTTATGTTGATTTTACGTTCGATGTGTAGTAAAAACTTCTATGTTTGCTAATTGAACTGGGCTGAACAACGACCCTGAATTCCTGCTGTCTTCGCGTTTCATTCGACTCCGATTTAGGCCCCATTAGTCTTTTTAATTTCATCATTCGAAGCGGTTCTTTCGCTTTCGGATTAAGCATAATACCAACATACCCTTGAAATTTGGAATTCGAACTGCTGCGCCATTCAATAATGATTCCAAATTGGGGAGCAGCCGTGTCCATCTGTCAAACCCTACTCAATCCAATGGAGGTGAAGATGAAAAGAACGCTCGCCATCATGACCGCGGTATTGTTCGTCTGCTTTCCACTGGCCAGCTTCGCCGAATGGGTGCTTTACGACAATTTCAATTCGGGCGAAATTAATCCTAACAAATGGACCCAAGACATCTCCGGGCTCACCGGTCCGATCGTTGTGGAAAATGGCGCGGCAAAATTCATTCAAGATAAAGGGATAATAAATGATTCGAGCTGGCTTCTTTTCAAGAAGTCCCCCGAAAAAATCAAGGCAATTCGTGCCAGGGTGAAGATCGCATCGAACGAAACGAACGTGTTATGCCGAATTGGCGGATATATGGGCGAGGACGATGACGGCAACCCACTGTGGAACCAGATTCGACTCCGGACCTATCAAAACGAAGCAGACGAATATTACCAGGCAGTTGAGTTTGCCGCAACCTTCTTGGATGCCAATGACACGAACGTTACACTTCAGGATCTTGTTACGGGGGGCTTTAAGAAACCGTTATCAGGAACCTATGAAGCACCGGATGATCTGACCGGCGAATGGATTACGCTGGAGATCCATTTTAACAGGCAGGCCTTGACCTACGGGGTGCTCAAATACAATGGTTGGATTACCAGCCCCATTTCCTCCGAGGAAGTGAAAAAAATCACCAATCCCGACCTCTTTTTCAAGGGCATCGGGGTGAGAGCAGTCAACACAGCTGAGGCCGGGGAAACGTGCACCGTATACTTCGACAATGTATGGGTGCTTTATTAGACTGTGAGATAGAGACTGCAGTTCCCAATAGCTCAAGGGGGCAGCGTGGCTTCTGCTACGCTGCCCCCTTCTTTTGCATTCGGTAAACCAAAGGATTGGATTGAGTTTTTCGTAGCTTCAACTTATAACTGGTCATACCGATATGGACCTGAAAGGAAACGTCATGCTGGGCCGAATCATCGGAATTCTACTTCTGGTTACATGCGCAGGCCCGCTGCATCCGGTTTCGGCCGCCGGAGACCCCAAGGATGCCAAGGGCGCCAAAGATCCGGCCTTATTCAGCATTCAGCCGCATGCCCGGGTTTTATATCTACAACTATCAGCAACTGGACTTCGACCGCTACTCGTTTCCGGCAGGTCCCGATAAGACCGAGGCCGTAGAAGGCCGCCATTACTATGTGGACTATCACGCCAACGACGGGATCAAGGTCCCGTGCGCCTTGCAGATTGCGCGCAACTATATAAACGCCGCCCTGGCCGTCGGCGGTGAAACCGTATATGAATTTGAAGACGGCGGCCTTCAGAACGTTACACTGAAAATTATCAAGGACAACCCCGAGGCATGGGCCGCGGTATCGGCTGCGGGCAATGGAATGTACAAGATCCATGTTGTCCAAA
This sequence comes from Desulfobacterales bacterium, assembly GCA_030834695.1. Lineage (GTDB taxonomy): Bacteria > Desulfobacterota > Desulfobacteria > Desulfobacterales > SpSt-501 > SpSt-501. The sequence goes on along the minus strand of JAUQXK010000104.1, from coordinate 56,070 downwards.
AGCAGCGCATGAACCAGGATGTGGTGGCCAATGCCGAAAGCCTGGCCGGGAGTATTCAGACGACCGGCCGGGCGGCTGTTTATGGGATCTATTTCGATACCGGCAAGTCCGGGGGCAAGCCCGAATCGGAGCCGGCCGTCAGCGAGATCGTCAAACTGCTTAGGGCCGATGCCAAGCTCAAGCTCTACGTCGTCGGCCACACCGACAACGCCGGTGCTTTCGACTACAATCTCAAGCTGTCGCAAGCCCGCGCGGCGGCGGTGGTTAGCTCTCTGGTCAATAATTACACAGTTGCCGCCAACCGCCTGGCTCCTTTCGGTGCCGGCCCTACGGCTCCGGTGGCCTCCAACACCAACGAAGAAGGGCGCGCCAGGAACCGGAGAGTGGAATTGGTGGCTAAGTAGGGGGCAAACGATCTATGCGATCCAGTTTCGGTGCTCTGGTCCTGATTGTCGTGGGTGTTCTTTTTCTCTTGTCGAATCTCGGCTGGGTCCCGCAGGTCTGGCCGCTTCTTCGAAAGTGGTGGCCGATCACGCTCATCATCGCGGGTGTGATCATGCTGCTGGAGCGCCGCGGAAAATAGCTTCACACTTCTGAAGCGTCCGCAGGTTTAACGTTTTTTTCTCCCGAAAAGACAGCGCTCTATCCGGCACCGATCGCCTTCTCAGTTGCCGAGGATCGAGATAAAGCAGCCGCCCCCTCCCCCGCCTCCCCCGCCGCTGCTGCTGCCGGAGCCGCCGCCTGTTTCTCCGCCGCCGCCGGTTGAGCCGCCTCCCGCATCCGTGCCCTGAATCGCGAGGCCGGAATCGGGGTCCACCATCAATCCGGAGGCATCGACCGCCTCGAAATCCGAACCCTTGACCCGCGCCAGCTCGCTGACCAGCGTGTCGTCATCCCAGCGCGAATCCGGCACTCCCGACAGGTACCAGGCCGAGCCGTTGTCGGCCAGGATCAGGCCGTAGGTCTTCATGGCTTGCAGGATGACCCGGACCGGAGCGGAAAACGGCGAAATATCGAAACCGGCTTTCAGGCGAAAGCGCTGCCCCATCGGCGGAATCTCGGCGCCGGTGAGACTCGATGCCTGGTGGCGGGCAGGCCAGACATAGTCGCTGCGGGTCTGAGGGGCAGTAAACCGCAGCGCGTGCCGGATCTCGCCGGCCGCCACCTCGTCGTAGCGCACCAGCCCGGGGAGGATCGCCAGTCCCGCCGCGTCCGCCGACGTCCAGCCGCTCGGCCGGAGCTCATTCGAATGGAGGTCAAAGACAGCGCCGGAGCCGGCCTGCCAGCTTCCATCCGGCTGCGGATAAGCGGAGAAAAGCTCGTAGAGAAGGCAGCTGCCGCGGTCGAGGACCAGCACGTGGCGGTCTCCCGTAGACTGGCTGCCGCCCTCGATCAGCGCATCCGACGGGATGGGGTAAGGGCCGGGGTCGCTCTCATCGGCATAGTCGAAGGAAACAGAGACGTTAGGCTCGGATGCATCCACCACGTTGTATGGAATCCCGATCGGGCCGCCGTTCCAGGTACCGGACCCGAAGTCCGGGTGCAGCCCCCGCGTCGGACCGATGGTATTGATAAAAGCGCTCGAGTTGGAGGCCAGCGGAAGATCCGCCACCGGGGTGTTCCAGACGTTGTCCATCGGAAACACCGGGCACCCCTCCAACGTCGGACCGGTCTGCGCGTTCGATCCTCCTATAAAAACATGCAGCACAATAGTGACCACCCAAATTGAAAAAATACCCTTCCCCGACCCTGCAATGTCCATTTTCGGCATAAAGAAACCTCGTCAAATCGATAAGAAATGAGCCAATTTTTATAACTTTAGTCGACCTGTTTAAATCAATTCAAAATTTATGCCGCAGGAGAAATCTCCGCATGACGTACGGAAGAAATGCGCAAACGGATAGGAACCGGGCGAGGGTGATCCCGAAAATGAAAATGGGATGAATTGCATCAAGCCCTGAAAATATGAAGAGCAGGATCTCTCCTGCCCTTCATGTAAAATTCATTCGCAAGTGACAAAAGCCGGGGTGATATCATACCCTCTTCAACGCAATCCCCGCCCTCGTTTTTCGAATCGTGAACTTGTCATCGGCGCCGATTTCGAGACTATCGACAAGTTCTTTTGCGATAATGATACTGCCGCGCTTGCCGACCCCTATCGTTTTGGCTTTGGCCGCCTTCGATCTACGGCCGCCGGTGATCGGGATCACTTTTCCCGCTTCGATCAGCGCATTCATGTAAGCGGCTTTTACCTGAGCCGAAGACTTGTATCCGAACTCCGACATGATTTCAGTTTGCGTTTTGCCGGCCTCTACCGCCTTGATCAACGTTTTAGAATCGATTTTTTTTCTCTTGGGCATTGCCATTCTCCTTTGACATTTTTTTTGTATTTATATCGTAAAACGTGGCAGCTTTTACCAAGCTATCATGCGCAAATCAAGCTTTTTATATTAAAACATATACCAGAATTTTTCCGAAAACAATTTGTCAAACGAACGATAATGGAGATTGATGGATGGCACCCAATTTGGTTTAAACGCATCGGCATTTGTCGAAGGGCTGCACGCCACGGCCATCGCTCTATGACCCCAAGTGAATTATGGAAATTTTTTCTCTCTTTTTTTGATTCCACTTCCGCTTCCATTCGCCAACGCCGTTTGACATTTTTCTTATCTATCTGAAATTATTCAATTGCCGATGATATCCCAAATTCCTGCACGCCTTTTGCATTGTGCCTGTGTCCGTTGCGCATTAAAAAGATAACCGGAGTCCGACATGAAGATTTCGCTCGCCATCAAGAAACAAAACGAGGTCAGAAAAGGCGTGATCACGCTCACCAAGGAAGCCAACGCGAAATATGTGCTGCGGCGGTTGCATGAGTTGGGGTGGCTGGTGGTCGAAGCACGGAGGCTGGCGTGAGCAGCCCGTCGGTGCCGGTCTCACCTTTTAGAGCACTTCCCATAGTACTGCGAAGGAGCGATGTGTCCCTCAAGGATGATGTTCCGGCTGTGCACCGATTGGCCGGATTTATCAATCGAGGTCGATAGAACCTTTCCTCCGTCGATCATTTCAACGAGCGTCATGCCCCCGTTTAGCGCCGGCATCATCTCAACGTCGAATTTGCCTCGATCGGTCAGTTGTTGAGCCGAACTTTTTGACGTGTCGACGACAAAGACCAGTTTGAATTCGTCCTGCACCTTGTGCAGTCCCTTCTCATCGCTGTAAGATTCATACTGGCAAGTGTAGGTCACCGTTTCAGCTGAAGCGGGAGCCGACGCCATCGCCATGGCAACTGAGAGCAGCATGATTCCATACAGTTTGGTTGCATTCATTCCGCCACCGATCCGAGCCAATAATAATTTCTGAAGTTCCATGCCCTGCGTCCTTCCGCCCTGCGTTTCCGTCACCGCTGGGGGGATGCCATCTAAAGTATGTGCCGTTTCGACCGATAGTAACATCAATCTCTCCTAATCCGTATCATGAAATTCATTTCCGATAAAAATCAAAAGGGCGGGTCCAGGCATGGGAGCAAACAACTATCAGATCATCTACAAGGGCGAAATTCTAGAGGGGTTTAAAAAAGAGACCGTTTTCCAGGATGTGGCCAAAATCATGGCCATCCACCCGGAAACGGTGGCCAAGATCATTAACGGCAAGCGGGTCGTATTGAAAAAAGGCCTGGATGAAGCGACGGCCAGAAGGCAGTGCATCCTCTTCAAGAAGGCCGGCATCCGGGTCGCCCTGGGCGTGCCCCAGCCCGAATCTAAGGTGGACCGCACCGCCGCCGCACCGCCGCCGGTGAAGTCCGAGACCCCGTCTTCCGAGCACGCTTCCATTCCGCCGCCAGCCGGGGGCCCGGCTCCCGCGCCGATCGAAAACCAGGCGCCTGCGGGCGACCGGCCTCAGCCCGTTGCAACGGCCGCCCCGGCACGCGTTCCCTTCGAATTCAACGGCAACGGCTCCGAGTACTTCCGGATCTGGATCGTCAACATCCTGTTGACCATCATCACGCTGGGGATCTATTCGGCCTGGGCCAAAGTGCGGAACAAACAGTATTTCTATGGAAACACCCGACTCCTCGGCGGCGGTTTCGAATACCTGGCCAGTCCGGCCCAAATTCTCAGAGGCCGCGCGTTGGTCGGCGGGGTTATGATTGCGTACTGGGGGCTCAGCCTCTTCTTGCCCTATGTCGAGGCGGTCTTCTTCCTCGCGTTCGTATTCGCCTTTCCCTGGCTGATCGTGCGCTCGCTCGCGTTCAATGCGCACAACAGCGCCTGGAGAAATATCCGCTTCGGCTTTTCCGCCGGCTACAAGGAGGCCTTCAAAGTCTACGTTCTGTGGCCCTTGCTGGCCGTGGTGACGCTCGGCGTTTTCTCGGCCTACGTGTTCTACCGCCAGAAGAAGTTTCTGGTCGAGAACAGCTCCTTCGGTCAAAGCCGCTTCAGCTTCCACGCCACATGGAAAGACTACTACCGCATCCTCATGGTCGCCTCGCTTCTAGCGCTCCTGGCGGTGGCCGTGGTCGGCATCGCCGCCTTCACGGTCGCGCCGCTCGTGCTTCTGGCCCTGCCCATTTATCTGTACGTCTTTGCCTATTTTTCGGTTAAAAGCGGAAACCTCTTCTACAACTCGAGCCGCCTGGGCCGTCATCGTCTGGAATCCACCATGGGGCTCAAGAGCTATTCGTGGCTGGTGCTGACCAATACCCTGGCCACCGCGCTGACCCTGGGGATTTTCCATCCTTGGGCCAAAGTCCGCACCCTGCGCTACAAGGCCCGGCACCTCAGCCTGATGCCGGCCGGCGACCTGAATGCCTTTGTCGCGGGCAAGCAGAAAGCGGTCGGCGCCGTGGGCGACGCCACCGGCGACTTCTTCGACTTCGACCTGGGGCTATGATTGTCCTCCGCGGCTATTTCTACGACGGAAAAACCTCGGCCCAGGTGCCGGCGGATTGCCGGGTATATGACAGCGGAGCCGTTCAGGTGGTCGCAGCGAAGAGCGGTGAGAGTCTCCTCAAGCTGCCCTGTTTCGAGCTGAGGGCCTCGGCCCGCCTGGCCCACACCCAGCGTTATCTCTATTTCCCTCAAGGCCAGACCTTCGAGACCGAAGACAACCGCGCCGTGGACGAGGTGCTGGCGCGATTCCGGAAGCGGCCGTGGCTGCATGCCGTCCATCAGATGGAAAGCCGCAAACGCTACCTCCTCGTCTGCCTGGCGGTTATGCTTGCGATCGCGTGGGTCGCCGGCCGCTATGGCGTTCCCGCCGTTGCACGCGGCATCGCGCATCATCTGCCGCCATCCGTCGTCGAAAGCGTCGGGGGCCAGACCCTGGCCATGCTGGATCGCGCGATCTTCCGGCCCTCCCGTCTGGAGCCTTCGGAACAGGAGCGACTGGGCACTCACTTCCGGGCATTGGTGCAGGCCCATGCGGACTTCGGCCTCCGCGTGGCGTTCCGCCGCGGCGGCCGGCTGGGCGCCAATGCCTTCGCCCTGCCGAACGGCACCATCGTCTTCACGGATGAAATGGTCCGCCTCGCCCGCAGCGACGACGAGCTGCTGGCCGTCCTGGCGCATGAGGCCGGGCATGTGGCGCACCGCCACGGCATCCAGCGGATCATCCAGGACTCTCTGCTGGCGTTTGCGATCCGCGCCGTTACGGGAGACGTGTCGGGGACGTCGGAGATGTTTCTGGGGTTGCCGGTGGTGTTGACCGAACTGGCCTACTCGCGCGAATTCGAACGCGAGGCGGACCAATACGCGCTGCGCTACCTGCGCTCACAGGCCGTATCGCCGCGGCATTTCGCCAACCTGATGCGCCGCCTCCAGGAGCAAAAACAACTCGAGGGTTTGGACCTGCCGGGCCCCTGGTCGAACTACCTGTCCACCCACCCGGCCACCGAGGAACGCTTGTTGGACTTCGAAGGTGCTATGGACTGAGCCCGTTGATCAACGCCAAGGCGTTCTGGCCCAGCACGTCGTGGTTGTAGCCCCCCTCGAGAACCGCAAAACACCCGCCGCCGTTGCGCTGCGCGGCATCCCGCACCATGCGCCCCATCGCGAAATAGTCGTCGGTCCGGAGCAGTCCGCCCCAGTCCTGGCGATGGTTGTCGAAGCCGGCTGAAATGCCGATCAGGTCGACGGGAAACCGCTCCAGTTCTCGCCCCACCTCCTGCAGATAGGCCTCCCGGTCGTAGGAACCGGGATTGTGGATGCTGACATAGCTCTTGCGGCCCAAGATGTTTTCGGTGCCGTCGCCGAAATGCAGGTCGAAATCCAGGATGTAGGCCGACCGGATCCGGCCCTGCTGCTTCAACGCCTCGATGGCCACCGCCATGTTGTTGAAAAAACAAAACCCCCAGCAGGACCCTGCCGAGGCATGGTGGCCGGGCGGACGGATCGCCGCGAAACAGGCCTCTCCCAGCCCGAGGGTCGCCGCCTGGACGGCGCCGCCCGCGGCCAGGGCCGCAATGTCGTAAAGCCCGATGCGCCGAATGCGCTCGATGTGGGCCGGGCTGTGGACCGCGGCGATCTCGGCTTCGGTCGCCGGACAAGCCTGCACGAATTCGACGTAGGGCTCGATCACCGATATGATGGCTTCCATACGTCCGGCAGCGGCGGCAGGGTCATCGGCGTACACGCTGTAAAAATCGGCATGAAAGACCACCTTCATCACGGCCTCCTTTCGTTTCGTTTGCTCAAGCGGGCAACTGATTCCACGTGAAAGGTATGCGGAAACATGTCGATCGGTTGGACTTCGTGCACCTGATAGGCCGGCTGGAACAGGGCCAGGTCGCGCGCCAGCGTCGCCGGATTGCATGAAACATAGACCATGCGTTCCGGCGCCAGTCGCAGAACCTCCTGCACCACCTCCTTGGCCATGCCGACCCGGGGCGGATCGATGACGACCACCTCCGGACGCACGTCCAGCGCGGGCAGACAGTCCTGGATGTCGCCGAGGACGAATCGGCAGTTGGCGATTCCGTTCAACCGGCAGTTGCTGCGGGCATCGGCCACGGCGCTCGCGACCACCTCGATTCCGATGACCTCGCGGCAGCCGCCGGAGAGCATGATGGGGATCGTGCCGGTGCCGCTGTAAAGATCCAGCACGGTCTCACCGCCATCGAGCCCGGCATAGGCCGCCACGATTTCATAGAGGCGCTCGGCGCTGCGGGTGTTGGTCTGAAAGAACGAGTTCGCCGATATTTCGAAATCGAATCGACCGATGCGGTCGCGCAGGCAGGGCTCCCCGGCGATGACCCGCTCGAATTCGCCCACGGCGACGGCGGCCTTGCGGGCGGTCATATTGTTCACGACCGCCGCGACCTCTGGAAACGCTCCGCACAGGCGCTCGGCCAGCGGTCTCACCATCGCGCCATCTTCAAAAGCGGTGACGAGGTTGACCAGCCAGCGTCCGTTGGCCGTCGAACTGCGCAGCACCACGAACCGCCAGAACCCCTCGTGGCTGCGCAGCCCGTAGGCCGGCCGCCCCGAGGACTGGATGGAAGCGCGGATCTCGGAGAGAATCCGGTTGCCGAGGCCGGGCTGGAGCAGACAGGCCTGCGTGTCGATTACTTTGTGGAAGGTCCCGGGCACGTGCAGTCCCAGCGCGAAGTCTTTTCCGGCTTCAGGGTCCAGCAGTTCGGCGGGCATCAGCCAGCGCCGGTCGGCGCAGGTGAACTCCATCTTGTTGCGATATTCGAAAACGGCCGGCGACGGAACGGTCGCGTGAACGGGTGTGTCCTTTATTCCACCGATGTGCTCGAGGGACTCGGCCACATGCCGGCGCTTGTACTCCAGCTGTTTTTCGTAGCGCAGGAACTGCCAGCTGCACCCGCCGCAAAAGCCGCTGTAGCGGCAGGGAGCCTCCACCCGGTCGGACGAGGGCGCAATCAGCTCCGCCAGATAGGCTTCGGCGAAATTTTTCTTCTTGCGCGTGATCTGGATGAGGGCGCGGTCCCCCGGCACGGCATTCTGCACGAAGACGGCCAGCCCGTCGAGCCGGGCGATACCCCGGCCTCCGAACGCCATGCCGGTGATCTCGGCTGCAATTTGCGGGTATTTCCTTCTGCTCATATTGAGGATAGACTAAGAAATGGCGCCCGGAACTGCAAGCGAAATAGTCAAAGCGCCGGAGCACTGCCATGGGGCCGGTATGAAGACCACATTTCAAGAACAGGCGGTTGAAGAGCTGCTGTTCAGCGCGGACGGGTTTCGGCTGCGCGGGAGCCTGCACCTGCCCGCCAGCCGGCCGGCGCCGCTGGTGGTCGGATGCCACGGCCTGTTGAGCGACCGCCGCTCGCCCAAGCAGATCGCTTTGGCCGAAGCGTGTCAGCGGCAGGGCATGGCCTATTTCCGATTCGATCACCGCGGCTGCGGGGAAAGCGATGGCCGCCTGGAAACGGACACCTCCCTGGACCACCGCGTAAGCGACCTCCTGCACGCGGTCCGGCATCTCTATCGGCGGCCGGACATCCAAAAACGGCTGGGGCTGTTCGGCAGCAGCATGGGAGGCGCCGTATGCATCCGGGCGGCCGGCCCGGCGGGTGCCGCCGCGATCGTCACTTGCGCCGCTCCGGTCCGCAGCCGGCCCCTGAAAGCGGCCTTCGACGCCGCCGGACCTCACGGCCGGGCCGTGTCGCTGCTGAAAAACGAATTTGACCTGATCGACGACCTGCCGAAGATCGGCAACCTTCTCGTCTTCCACGGCGATGTGGACGAGGTGGTCCCCGTCGCCCACGCCCATGAAATCATCCAGGGCGCCGCCAGCCCCAAGCGCCTGATCATCCAAAAAAGCGGAGATCACCCCATGAGCGATCCCCGCCATCAGCAGGAGTTCATCCGCGAAGCGGCGCTCTGGTTCCATCAGACGCTGGTCATGCCGGCGGCCGGATAGCCGGCTGCGCGGCTCTGCGGCGGGCCGCTCACCCGGCCGCAACCACCCGCTCGCCGTCCACGTAGACCGCGCGAACATGCCTTAATGAATCGGGCAATCCGGAGGGGTCTCCCGGAACCGCGGCGAAGGTCGCCGGCCGTCCCTCCGCCAGGAGCCCGAAGCCGCCTCCGACAAGGCCCGCTCCGTTGAAGGACGCACAGCGAACGGCCTCGGCGAGCGAAAACCCCGCCGCCACCAAGAGCTTCATTTCGTCGACCACCGCGGCGCCGTGATCCACGCCCGGACTGCCGGAATCGGTGCCCAGGGCCACCGTCACATTCAAGAGGCGCGCCCGCTGCAGCTGCTCCATCTGATGGTCGACCGACCGCCGGGCCACCTGCGCCCGCCGGTCGGACGGGTCCTGCTTCCGGCCATAGGCGTGCATGGGAACGACCGTCGGCACCCAGACCACCCCGGACTCCGCCAGGCGCCGGAGGTTTTCCGGCCCCATGAAGAACCCATGCTCGACCGAGCGGCATCCCGCGCCGATCGCAATCCCCACGGGTTCTTCGCCGTTGGCGTGGACCATCACGGGCAAGCCTTTCCGCCCGCAGGCCTGCACGGCGGCGGTCATTTCCTCCAGGCTGAACTGCGGCGCGGTTCGCCGGCCGAACTCGGTCAGGCTGTTCACCCCCGAATTGACGATTTTCACCAGATCGCACGGGCTGTCGTCCTGGACAATGGACTCCGCCAGGCGCAAGCCGTCAACCGGCGACCGTCCGATGAACCGGCCGTAGCGGCCGTGCCGATGCCAGGCCCTGCCGGCTGCAAAGATCCTTATGGCCGGATCGGTGCGGCGCCCGGGTCCCTTGGCAAACCGCAGCGCATTGCCCCGGGCCCCGCCCCCGTCCCGAACGGCCACCACCCCGCAGCGCAGGTGCTCCCTCAGGTTCTCCTGGATCGTCCGGAAAACGACTTCAACCGGCGCCTGGCGCAGCCGGAGACGCTGCCCGTCATCCATGGAACCGGTCATGGCCAGGTGCACGTGGCTGTCGACCAGGCCGGGAAGCACCGTGCATTCACTCAGATCACCGGCGGGATCGTTCGGCGCTTCGAACGAAGAGCGGGACGTCGCGGACCCCTCCGTGATGCGATGAAGGATGCCGTCCATGATATCGAGCCGCACCCCCTGGCGGATCGGCCCGCCGCTTCCGTCGATGAGCCAGCCGACACGGAACGTGGCGGATCGGCCGGAAAATTTTCCGACCGCATTCGGCTGAGCCGGCGGGTGCCATGGTCCGCCGGCGGCCTGGGCGCAACGGCGGTCCTCCACCCGGCCTGCCGGCAGGCCCTTCCATCGTTTCAGCCAGGCGACGATCCAACCCATGGGGTTCATGCGGCCCCCCGGCTGTCATCCATCCCGCCCAGATGCCGCGCGATGAATTTCCGCACGGCACCGGGATAGTCCGGGTCGAAACTGGATTCGCTGTGTCGCGCGCCGGCGGCGATGAACAGATCGACCCGGTCGGGCGGCAAGCAGGCCTTGAGTTTGAGGGCGAAGGCCAGCGGGAACCGCCGGTCGTCGGCCCCATGGATGATCATCACCGGCATACCCAGGGACGGGGCCAGGCGGGCGGGGCTCACGTCTTTGAGCCGGTTGCGGTAAAACAGGTCCATCCAGAAGACGATCATAGGCCCGAACGCCAATCCGAAGAAGCGGTTGAACCAGCGGTAGAGACTTAGGAGCGCCTCATGGGTGTCCGCATAGCAGGCTTCCAGAAACAACAGGCGCACTTGCTCGGGACGGCGGTGTGCTGCGAGAATAGCCGCGCCGGCGCCGGCCGAATGGCCGTAGAGCAGGACCGGCTCGCCGACCCAGTTCAGAACCGCCTCGATGTCCTCGGCCATTCGTGCGGCGTTCATGAATCGCCGGGGGCTGGACCCTCCGTGATCGCGGGCGCTGTGGATCACGCAGGTGAATCCCCAGCGGCCGAAATGGCGCGCGCGCTGCACCATGCGGTCCCGGTTGCGTCCCCAGCCGTGGGCCAGCACCACGATCCCGCGCGACAGCCCCTCGGGCGCCACACGCCACACTTCCAACCGGCCGCCCTCGGCCGCCGCAATCGACGTGTCCGTGACCCGCCCCCAATCCGGCGGGTCCCGAAACGGCTTGCGCGGATATTCCTGGACCAGGTAGGTGAAAACCAGTGACAGGATCAGGTAGGTGACGATCAAACCACCGATGGCGTATAGGAGTGTCTGCACGGGCGAATCGCCGAAAAAATAACGGCTCAAGGAGTGTGCGCCAGGCCGAGCAGTTCCCGCCTGAGCACATCCAGCGCTTTCATGGCGAACATCTGTTTGTTCATGGAGCGCCGGCCGTAGTTGAAATGGAACTGGTAGCCAAGGACTGGACCCGGGCCGGCCAGGCCGATGCAGACCGTGCCGACGGGCTTTTCAGCGGAACCGCCCGTGGGCCCGGCGATCCCGCTGGTGGCGATGCCGTAGGTCGCCCCGGCCAGCCGGCGCACCCCGTCCGCCATGTCCCGCACGGTATCCGCGTGCACCGCGCCGCACCGTGCCAGCGTCTCTTCGGCAACCCCCAGCACGCGCGTCTTGGCCTCGTTCGCGTAAGTCACCGCCGCGAGCCGAAAATAGTCCGAGCTTCCCGGGACCTCGGTCAGCCAGTGCGAAATCAATCCACCGGTGCAGCTCTCCGCCACGGCCAGGCTGGCGTTCCGCCCCCGCAACAGGCGCCCGACGACAGCTTCCATCGGCTCCCCGCTGTCGCTGAATACGAGATCCCCCAATCGTTCGCGCGCCCAAACCGCCGCTTGATCGAGCGCCGCGGACACCCGCGTCTCGTCCGCACCGCTGGCGTAAAGCTTGACCTGAATCTCGGGGAACCGGGCCCGCAACCCGAGTTGAACGTCGGGAAATTGCTTCCCCAGCCCCTCGAGCCGTTCGCCGGTCAGGGATTCGGTCAGCCCGAAACAGGACAGGGTCTTGATCCGGCGGACGTCCCGGCGGCCGCCCAGCATCCCCTCGATTCTCGGCAGCACCTGGTCGGCCAGCATGCGTTTCATCTCGAAGGGCACCCCCGGCAGAAAGAAGAACCCGCAACGTCCGATCATCAGCTGAAAGCCGGGTGCCGTGCCGACCGGGTTGAAGAGCACCTCCGCGCCGGCGGGCAGCATTGCCTGCTTGTGGATGGATGGGTTCATCGGACGGTTGCGCCGGCGGAAAAAATCCTCGATCGACGCCAGAGCGGCCGGGTCCGGGTGAAGGCCGACCCCGGCCGCATCGGCCGCCGCCTGGGCGGAGAGATCGTCGACGGTGGGCCCCAGACCTCCGGTCACGACGCACACGTCGGCGCGGTTGCCGATCTCCTTCAGGACGGCGGTCAGCCGGTCCAGTTCGTCGCCGACCCCGTTCAGCCGCACCACTTTCAGGCCGGCCAGTTCCAGTTGTTCAGCGATGTAGGCCGAGTTGGAATCCACCAGGGCGCCGGTGCGGATCTCTTCTCCGGTGGCCAGAATCTCGGCGACGGCCGCATGGTTCGGTTGAGGTTTCATCCCGGCTTCGGTGCCTTTCTAATGGATGATCTGCCGCAGAAAGCGGCGGGTGCGTTCGTGTTGCGGATGCCGAAAAATCTCTTCCGGCGCGTTCCCTTCGATGATGCGGCCCTCGTCCATGAACATCAGGCGGTGGGCGACCCGCCGGGCAAAGGCCATTTCGTGGGTCACCACGATCATGGTCATGCCGTCCGCGGCGAGTTCGATCATGACATCCAGCACCTCCTGGCTCATTTCCGGGTCGATCGCGGAGGTCGGCTCGTCGAACAGCATGATCTTGGGTTCCATGCACAGACTGCGCGCAATGGCCGCCCGCTGCTGCTGGCCGCCGGACAGTTGCCCGGGATACTTCCGCGCCTGATCGGCGATGCGCACCTTCTCGAGGTAGGCCATGGCCAGGTCGTCAGCCTGGCGCCGGGCCATCCGGCGCACCCAGATCGGGCCCAACGTCAGATTCTCAAGAATGCTGAGGTGCGGGAAAAGGTTGAAGCTCTGAAAAACCATTCCGACCTCGGCACGGATCTTTGCGAGAGTGCGGGGGTGCCCGGTCAGCTCGATGCAGTCGATGGTGATGCTTCCGCGCTGATAGTCTTCCAGTCGGTTGATACACCGGATGAGCGTGGATTTCCCCGAACCGGAAGGCCCGCAGATAACGATCCGCTCCTGCTTTTCGACCCGCAGATCGATGCCTTTCAAGACATACAGGTCCCCGTACCACTTGTGCACATCCCGCAGACAGATCATCGGCTCCGGAGGATGCGGGCATTCAGTACGGTCGGGCAACGGCATGTTTTTTCCTTATCAAAGCCATCCGCTCCCTGGCAAGGCCTTTATTCCGGAACGGTTTTGGGGTTGACAGAGCCGGGCCGAACTCGTATAAAATCAAGGACCTTCGAGCTTTTCCGAGCGCTTCGCCGCAATGATGGAACTTCTTTCTTGTTGGGATCAATTCGGCGAAGGGATTGAACTGGGGCGACCCGGGATGCCGGCTTGAATGGTGGCGCAGTGAAAGGTTCTATGCCTGAAGTGGCGGCGGCAACGCCTCCATCCTCGAACAACACCTGGATCGTGCGTTCGGGGGTCGAGCGGCGCTCGGGCGCAGACAAGCGCCGCGATGCCGGTCGCGTCTACTTTCTCCAAGGCGGCCGGGAGCGGCGCCGGACCGAAGACCGCCGCCAGACCGCAGAGCGTCGCGACGGCTGGCTGCAGGTTTCGAAATGGCGCAGCGTCTGCGTTTTCGGTTCGACCCGATAGGCTCGTTCCGTTGCCCGCCGAACAGCGTTCAGCGTTATAACCCGGCCGCTTATGGACAGGAGGAATGCCATGCTCACTTGCGCGGACACGTTGCTGGTCGTCGTCGACATCCAGGAAAAGCTGGTGCGGGCGATGCACGCCCGCGAGGAGCTCTTGATCCGGGCTCAACAGCTGGTCCAGGGCGCACGCGTCTTGAACGTTCCGATCCTGACCACCGAACAAAACCCGAAAGGTTTGGGAGCCACCGTTCCTGAAATTACCGCCCATCTGTCGGGCGTTCGACCCATCAGCAAGCTCAGCTTCGGTTGCTGCGCCTCCGAGGACTTCCTTGGTGCCCTGCGGGCCGGCGCTGCCCGCAACGTCCTGGTGGCCGGTATCGAAACGCATGTCTGTGTCTACCAGACGGCGCGGGAGCTTCTGGCCGGAGGCTACCACGTAGAAATTGTCGCCGACGCGTGTTCGTCGCGCACCCCGGAAAACAAGCAGATCGGCCTCGACAAGATGCGTGCGGCCGGCGCCACCGTCACCAGTGTTGAAACGGCCTTGTTTGAGCTTTTGAAAGTCGCCGAAGGACCGCTTTTCAAGGAAATCCTGAAAATTGTCAAATGACGTACGGGATCAAGCCCCGGGCTTGATGGCGATGGGGAACCCAATGCCGGATCATCGCGTTCTCGTGATCGGGGCAGGGATCGGCGGACTGACCGCCGCCAGTGCACTGGCGCTCTTCGGAGTCCAGGTCGATCTCGTGGAACGCCGCACGGCGCTCGGCGGCCACGCCGCCCGATTCGCCTGCAAAGCGACCGACCGCTGCGTCAAATGCGGCGCCTGCCTCGTTACCGAAGCGATCGCCGCGGCAACGTCCGATCCCCGAATCCGGATTCATGCCGAAAGCCGGGTGGGCGAATTCCGCCGAACATCGCAGCGCTTTGAGTTTACGATCGAGCGGTCGGGAGAGGCCATGCCCGGCGGCGGCCGAGCCCCGGGAGCCGGGCGCGATGCCGCTCCGCCCGCCGCCGCCTCGGCCGATGCCGTCGTGCTCGCCGCCGGATTCGACGCCTTCGATCCCAAAGACAAGGCCTACGGCCACGGGGTTTTCCCGAACGTCATCACCCTTCTGGAAATGGAGCAGGAGCTGCGCCAGCCGGGCGGGCTCAAACGGCCGTCGGACGGCTCTGCTCCGCAGCGCATCGCGTTTATCCAATGCGTCGGCAGCCGCGATGCCAAGCTGGGCCACCTGTGGTGCTCGCAATTCTGCTGCGGAGCCGCTCTGCGCGCCGCCCGGCGGATCAAATCCCTCCGGCCGCAAACCGAGATCACCGTTTTCTACATCGACATTCAGAGTTTCGGGCGGGACTTCGAGACCTTCTACCGTCAAAGCCAGCAGGATCTGCGCTTGATCCGCGCCATCCCGAGCGAGGCCTTTGCGGTGGACGGCGGCGGGGTCCGGCTGATCTATACCGAAGGCGCCCTGCATCCCGCCACGGAAGCGGTCTTTGATCTCGTGGTGCTGTCCACGGGAATGGTGCCGCCCGCCGGTTTGGATGAACTGGCCGCCCGTCTGGGGCTGATCCTGGCCGATACCGGCTATGCATCTCGAGACCCCGCAAACGGGATTTTCGCGGCCGGAGCGGTGCGAGGCCCCATGAGCATCGCCGACAGCATGGCGGACGCCCGCGATGCAGCGGCGCGGGTGCTTGCCTTTCTCGACCGCCCGTGGAGCCTGGCCGAGAGGCTCCCGGCTGCGCCTCGCCCGCCGTGCAGCCATCTGGTCATCCCGCAGGGCGCATGCAAAGCGGGCGACGTGAGATGAACCCCTTCCCCAAGGTAGGACGATGACGGCCTTTCGGATTTGTGTGCTCGGCAACAACGCCTGCGCCTGGGAAATCGCCGACCGGCTGGACACGGCCCAGGTGAAGGTTATTCTCGCCGCTACGGATGAAGCGGGCGACCCGCGGCCACACGCCAGACGGCGCGCCGTGTATCCTCATGTGGAAACCCTCTCCGGCGTGCGCCTCAGCTCCTGCAGCGGCCAGCTCGGACGATTCGACCTGGTCTTTGAGAGCCGGGATGCGGTCATTCGCCAGACGGTCTCGGCCGTTGTACTGGCTGAATCAGACGAACGTCGCCCCAATCAGGCTTTTTACGACCTGAAGCCGGCCACGGGTATCGTGCCGCTGTCCAGCCTTCTGGATGGCGGCTGCCGCCCCCCGGCCGGCGCGGCGCCATGGAAGCAGGTGGTTTTCCTGAACGGCCTCCGAACCGAAAGCCAGCCCGTGATGGCCGGAGACATCATGCGGGCGGCGCTGCAGCTGCAAAACGAGCACGGCGTGCAGTGCTGCATCTTGACCCGCAACCTGAAGGTGGCCGGAGAGGGCCTCGAGGCCCTCTCGCGGGAGGCCAGAGCCGCCGGGGTGTTGTTCTTCAAATTTACGAACTCGGGTCCCACACTGCTTCAGGCCGACGACGGCAGCGCCCGCGTTCGCTTCGTCGACGATCCGACCGGCAAAGAGTTCGTGCTCGCACCGGACCTGGTCGTCGTCGATGAAACCGTCCGGCCCTCGGACGCTGCGACGGAGCTTGCCCGCGTTCTGGGGATCGAGTCCGACCCGGCCGGATTCGTGCAAGCCGACAATGTGCATCGCCTGCCGGTGGCCACCAACCGGCGCGGGGTCATCGTCGCCGGACCGGCGCGGACCGTCGGAGCGGACGCGGCCGTCGAAGCGTCCAACGCCGCCCTGGAGGTGCTGATCGGCCTGGCGGCTGCGACCGCCGATGTTTCGACGGCGGCACAGATCGAATCCGGTCGATGCATCCGCTGCCTCACCTGTCTGCGGGTCTGCCCCTACCGTGCGGTGGCGCTCGACGGCCGTCCCCAGGTGCTGCCGGCGGCCTGCGAGCGCTGCGGCATCTGCGCCGCCGCATGCCCGCGGGAGGCCATCCGCATCGCCGGGCTTGAACGCGAGGACTTTCACCGCTTCATTGCCGCCGGACGGACGGCCGACCCGGCCGGCGACAGCCCCTCGGTGGTGGCTTTCTGCTGCCGGCGCTCGGCAGCGCCGGCGCTTCGCGCAGCCGTCGCCGCCGGCAGCTGCTGGGCCGCGACGTTGAACATCATCGAGGTGCCCTGCGCCGGCAGCATCGCTCCGGACGTCATCCTCTCGGCCTTCCGCCAGGAAGCCGACGGCGTCTTGATCCTCGCCTGCCACGCAGACAACTGCCACTCGCGCCACGGCAACCAACTGGCGCACCAACGCGCGGAGCTGTCGGCCGCCTTTCTCGATCGCTGCGGCGCCGGCCCCGGACGTCTGGTTTTCAAGACGCTGGCTTCCAATATGCCGGCTGAGGCGGCGGCCATCGTAACCGCGTTCAGCGCCACCCTGCGCGACCTGAAACCCAATGCCCGTTCCGCTCGAACGCCGGAAAAGGAGCTGACATGACGACCCCCATAGACGTGGCGACCCTTCGATCCAACGATCGGCCGCGCTGGCCGTTCTCGCAGGACGTGTGCATGACCTGCGGCATGTGCGCCTGCACCTGCCCCGTGTCCGGCGTCGACGGTTTCGATCCCCGCAAGGTCGTACGGTTGGCTGCTATGGGCCTGGAGCAGGAGCTGGTGGAATCCCGCTGGCCATGGATCTGCACCATGTGCGGGAAGTGCGAACAGGCCTGCCCCATGGAGGTGCGCATCGCCGACGTGGTGCGCCGGATCCGCTCCCTGCGGGACCGCGCTCAGGTGCCGGGCATCCTGCATAAGGGGCTTCAGGCCGCGCTAGAAACCGGCAACAACCTGCGGCTGCCGAAAGACGACTTTCTCTTCATTCTGGAGGACGTGGCCGGAGAAATCCGCGAGGAACCGGGCTTCGAGGGCCTCCAGGTGCAGGTGGATAAAAAAGGCGCCCGCGTGCTGACCACCATCCACAACAAACTGGTCAACACGCACACCGAAGACCTGAAGCACTGGTGGAAGATCTTTCACGCGGCAGGGGAAAGCTGGACCGTCTCATCCGAAAACTGGGAGGGAACCAGCTGGGGCTATTTTACGGGCGACGACGACGCCATGAAGGCCATGGCCGGCCGGATCCTGAGCCAGATGGAGGCGCTGGAGATCGACACTCTGTTGTGGCCGGAATGAGGCCACGCCTACCTCGCAACCCGGTCCGGGTTCGAAACTCACTTTCCGGAAGCACTGAAAAAGTACCGTTTCGTCACGGTGTTCGATCTGCTTATGGAATACATCCGCGAGGGACGGATCCGGGTCGACCGTAGCCGGTTTTCCGGGCTCGCCACCTACCACGATCCCTGCAACTACGGCCGCAAGGCCCACATGCGGTTCGGCCACGGATTCTTCGAAGAACCGCGCTGGATCTTGAGCCAGTGCGTCGAGCGCTGGGTGGACCTGTATCCCGACCGATTGAACCAAACCTGCTGCGGCGGAGGCGGCGGCACCCTCACCACCGGTTACAACGATGAGCGTGTCTTCTACGGCCGCCGCAAAATGGAACAGATCAAGGCGACCGGTGCGCAGATGATCGTCGTACCCTGCCACAGCTGCCATGGCCAGCTGGAGAACATCAAGCAGCATTACGGCATGGCGGATCTGGAGGTGAAATATTTGTGGGAACTGGTGGCGGATGCCTTGGTGATCGGATAATCCCCTTCTCTTTCCACCCTCCGCTTTCCCCCTTCCAACTTCCGCCTTTCACGATTGCTTTTTTCTTGACTCCATCACATTGTAGCTTTAATGTAGCTCTGTCATGCGCGCCATCGTGCATGTACTCGCCGATCTTATCAGATCGCCCAAGTCTGTCCGGAAAAACGAAAGCTCCGCCCGCCGGCTGCCGGAACTTTCGGATGAATAGGAAAAGCGATAGTTTGCGCCTTCGGCAATGCTTGCTTGATCGTGAGGAGAAACCTTGACGTGGCAGAAGATAAAAAGACGGCCCTGAATCGCCCGGACGAAAATGACGAATCCGCCGGTGATACCGATGCCAGCCTGCCGCCGGCAAACTTGAGCACCCGGGTCAAATTCGAAATCTTCGGCGAAGAAATGATCGAGAAGCGGGTGAAGGCCAGCGGCAACAGCGGCAGGGTCTATCTGCCTCCGGACTGGGTCGGACACAAAGTGAAAATCATCCGGATCGACTGAAGGGAGATATCACCGCCGTGGAGAACATGCGCATTCGCAGACTGAAAAATGAGGACGCCGACGAGGTCGGCCGGATATACACGGCGATCACCCGCAAACCGGTCAGCGTCGATTTCAAACGCGTCGTAGCGGACCATGCCGAACGCGAGGACAGCGCCTGCTTTGTCGCCGAAATCGCCGGGAAGGTGGCCGGCTTCATGATCACTTATATTCTGACCGCGGGGTTCGGTATGGCCCAGAGCGCCTGGATCGCCACCATGGGAGTCAGCCCAGACCAGATGGGCCAGGGGATCGGCGCCGCACTGGCCCAGGAGACGTTTGACTTCTACCGCAGCCGGGGTATCGAAAATGTCTATACATCGGTCCGCTGGGACTCAACCGATATGCTGTCCTTTTTCAAGACGCTCGGTTTCGACCGCAGCAATTTCATCAACCTGCGCAAGGTCCTTGAATAACAGGCCGCCAGTCGACGCTATTCTATCTTAGTCGTTATCTACTCCGCCTTACCACTTCCCACTTCGCACTTCCGACTTCGGAGCGTTCACCACGAGTGTTGGATCGCTCGGGTCTTGCATGCTTCCACGCAGGGCAGCGGCGGCCGGTTGGACGTAGGTTTGCAGGAATGGCACTCGTATTTCAGCCGGTTGCGCTTATCTCCCGCGACGATCGCCACCGGTTCCGGACGCAGGGGGTCGTTGGGGTCCTCCTCGACCACGCCGAACAGCTTCGCGGGGCAGGCGTCGGCGCAATCCCCGCAGCCGTTGCAGAAACCCGTGTCGATGGTAATGAAAAAATCCCCCGAGGCATCCTGATAACCGTAGTGTGCCAGCACGGCCCGCCCTCACCCTGATTTTCGATCGGCTTTAAGACACAGGGCATATGCGAACAGGGCCGCGCCGACGGCACCGGCGATCTGAGTGTCCCATTGAGTCTGCATGCGTTCGATGCCGATCTTCTTCATCAATCGGTCCATGACGCCGCGGTTCTTGGCCATACCGCCGGTCACGGCAAAGCCGGGTTTAACCCCGACCCGCTCCACCAGGGAGAAGATCCGATCCGCCATGGCCCTGCAGTAGGCGGCGAGCACTTCCCCCTGACTTCGGCCCTGGCGCAGCAGACCGGTCACCTCCGATCGGGCGTAGACAACGCAGGTGCTGGAAACCGCAGCGGGTTCGTCGCCCTCGAAATCGAAGGAACGATCGCCGACGTCGGTGATGGGCACCCCGAGCAGATCGGCCAGGACTTCCATGCCGCGGCCGGTGCCGGCCGCACACTTGTCGTTCATCAGGAAGTTCGTGACCTTGCCATTCTCATCGCACTGGATGCACTTGATGTCCTGCCCGCCGACATCCAGCACCGTGCGCACCGCGGAGCCGTAGACGAAGCTCGCGCCGCGGGCGTGGCAGGCGATCTCGGTAATGGTGCGGTTGGCGAAGGGCACGTTCACGCGGCCGTAGCCGGTCCCGATGCGGTAATTCAGGCGGTCCTCGGGCAGGCCGACCGCTTCCAGAGCGAACGCGAGCGCCCGGCGGGCGCTGTTCGGGCTGTCGGCGCCGGTCCGCATGCTGCCGTAACCCAGGATGAGACCGTCGGCGACCAGAACGGCCTGCGAGCTGACCGAGCCCACATCGATACCGACCGTGATGAACCGGGACCCACGCCAGTCCAGGTCGGGGTTTTTCCAGTTCGACTCCGTCCAACGCCAAAATTCGGGTTTCTCATCCGCAACCATTATCGCTGCCACTCCAGATCAAATCGGTATCGGGCACACCCCTGCGGCTTCTATGAGTATTACTCGGGCAAGTGCAGTTTCCGTCGAGGTCCGGCAGGGCGGTTGTTCGGCCGCAGCGATCCGCAACCCTCCGTTCAAACGCATCCTTCGGCCGCTAGCACGGCCGCACCCACGGCGGCGCCGAACTCCGGGTCATCCGGAGCGCAAATCCGGTTCACCTTGAGCTGCCGGTGCATGGCGGACAAGAAACCCGGGCTGCGGGCCAGCCCCCCGATCAGGACCACGTCCTCATGGAGGCCGACCCGCCGGATGATGGAAACGATCCGGCCGGCGATGCAGTCGTGAATGGCCCTGCTGATATCCGGCTTGGCCGTATTGGAATGAATCAGCCCGACCACTTCGGATTCGGCAAAAATCACGCACTGGGCGTTCATGGGAATCTCCCGGTCGGACTGCAGGCAGAGCGACCCCAGTTCCTCAACGCTCACCTCTAGCGCCCGGGCCATGGCCTCGACGAAGGCGCCGGCGCCGGCCGCACACTTTTCGTTGATGGCGAAGTCCACGGGGTTGCCCTGGTCATCCAGCTTGACCGCCCGTCCCTCTTCGGCGCCGACATCGGCCACCGTACGCGCGCCCGGGAAGAAGTAGAAGGCCCCCTTGGCCATGGCCTTGATCTCGTTCACGGATGCATCGGCGATCTTGACGCCGTTCTTCCCCGAACCGGTCCCGCATACCCGCTGGATTTCGGCCCGATTGATGCCGGCCTGCTGCATAGCCTTGTTCAGCGAGTCTGCAACCGCCTTGGCCGGGTCGAAACCGGTCGGCGCCAAACCCTTTCCGATGACCCTGCCATCCTTCATGATGACGGTCTTGGTGTTCTTGGCACCGCAATCAATCCCGGCCGTAATCATTTTCTCTCAGTCCTCAGCACTCAGCACTCAGTCCATTCTTCCCATCGTAAACCGCCACTTGCACATCACTCCGTCCTGCCGCGGATCAGGCGGGGCGAACAGGCAGTGGGTCTCGATGAGCGGATCGATCTGCCGGGCAAAGCTGCTGAACTCGCGGCGGTGCATGTCGCGGCAGTTGTATTCCTTCAGCCCCCGGCGCGTCCGCGCCTCCTGGGTGGGACAGGACGGCACGGTGATCAACACCTCTGCGGGGCTTTCGGCGATGCGATAGTCCACCAGGATACACCAGGGCCAGTAGCGCAACGCGGCCACGAATCCCTTCAAACCTTGTTCGGCGATCTCGAAACGTTTGACGAGGTCCTTAGCCGCCATAGCTGCGATGCGGTCCCACACCTTTTCGTTCAACCGGTCGGCCGTGGCGTCGTCGAACTGCTCGGCGATGTTGAGATACCAGAATGAATCCATCACCCGATAGTGCCACAGGAGGAAGCGGATGTATTGCCTGAGCTGCCGGGCGTCCATCGATTCAAATACGGTCAGATTCATGTCTATCGGCCTCCATGCGGTCTCACGAGGTTTCGGGCGGTCTTTCGATTTTCAGGAACCGGGGCAGAAGAGCTCCGGCCAGGATCAATCCCCCCACCAGGGAAACCCCCAGCCCGAAAGACCGTATGTCGCCGATCACGCCGATCAGGGTCGGAACGGCCCCGGCGCCGATCATGAACGCCACGGGAGTGGTGAAGGAGACGGCAATGTTGCGGGCACTCGGGGGCACGACCATCCCGAGCGCCGCGAACCCCGCCGGAAAGAAACAGACGGCCACCATCGGCTGCAGGAAAACGACGGCCGACACCCAGCGGGTCGGGGACAGGCCCAGCAGCAGGGTGAAGCCGCCGGTAAGCAGAAATACGATCCCCAGCGTTCGCTTGGGGCCGAACCGGTCGGTCACCCAACCGCCGACCAGAGCCATGACCAGGCCGATTAAACGGGAGAAGGCCACGACCGTGTTGGCGAAATCCCGCTCGAAACCGTGCTCGCTCACCAAATAAAGCGGCAGCATGGTGTAGATGCCCAGGGTGCTGCTGATGCCGAGGCTGAACAGCAGCACCATCAACCAGAACGACGGCTCCCCGGCCAGAGCCTTCAGGGACCTGAAGTTGGGTGCCTCTCCCGCAAAATCGCCGGCGCGGCTCCGGCTGGCGAACAACAGGGTGATCAGGATGGCGACGGCACCCAGCAGCACCAGCGCGCCGCGCCACGAGAACCAGATCAACACCGCTTCGGCGAAAAGCGGCGCCACCACAAAGCTCAGGTTGGGGGCCAGCTCGTGGATGGCGATGGCCTTCCCCCAGTGCTGGCGGCCGACGAAATCGGTGAGCGTGGCGATGCCGCAGGGAAGGTACAGGCCCGCCGCGAGGCCAAGGACCACCAGACTCCCGCGGATGGCCCACAGGCTGCTGCTGGCGGCGATGACCATTAGAATCAGGCCGACCGAGAGGCTGGAGAGTATGATGACGCCCCGGTGCTTGAGTCTCGCCGAAACGAACCCGGAGCCCATCAGCGATATGAAATAGCCGATCGAAATCGTGAAGAAGAGCGAACCGGCCGCTCCGTGAGAAATTCCGAGCTCCGCCTCGATGGCCGGCATCAGTGGCGCCTGGATGATCCGCGCCATGAAGTTCAGGAAAAAAATGGTGGTCAGCAGCAGGAGCGGCCCGACCATCGTGCGGAACGACTCCGAGCCCATTGCGGGATGGGTCGAGGCCTTCCCCTCCGAACGCGCGGGTTTCATGAGCCAGGCCCCATCCGATGTGCCGAACGGGTATTCTGAATAGGCGAGGCATCGGCGCGGATTGGCAGCCCTCCGCTCGCCCGGACCTGGATCAGTTCGGCCACGATGCTGACCGCGATCTCCTGCGGCGTCTCCGCACCGATGGAAACCCCGATGGGGCAGTGGACCCGCCGGAGGTCTTCCGCAGCAACCCCTTCTTCCATCAGCGCGGCATAGATCAGGTCCCGCTTGCGTCGGCTTCCGATCATGCCGAGGTAGGCCGGCCGGGTCGTCAGCGCCACCCGGAGGGCGTCCCGGTCATGGATGTGTCCGCGCGTTACGATCACCAGGTAGGTTGCCGGTGTAACGGCGATCCGCTCGAAGGCTTCGATCACCGAGCAAACCAGGAGCCGGTCCGCATCCGGAAAGCGCTCGGGATTGGCGAACTCCTCGCGGTCGTCGATCACGCATACGCGAAAACCGACCGTACGGGCGATCGGTGCGACAAACGTCGAAATATGACCGGCCCCGAACAGCACCAGCACCGCTTCAGGTTCCACCGGTTCCACAAAGACCGCCGCCGGGCCGGCGCCTCGAGCCGGCGTCTCGAGCGCAAATCCGCGGGTGCCGGCCCACCGTTGCAGATCGACACCGGCCGCCTCGAACCGCGCGGGGGCGTCACCGACGACGCAGCCGGCTTCGGTGACGATCGCCCGCAGCACGCTGCGCCAGCCTTCCGTTAGGACCGTAACCAGCACTCCGCGCCGGCCCCGCGCGGTCAGCTCAGCCAGTTCCTGAAACACGGATGCGGCGCCGGCATCCTCGGGAGACACGGGTTCGACCAGGACGTCCACGTTTCCACCGCAGATCATCCCGCTGGCCGCGACGTCCTGGCCCGTCAGGCGAACCTCCAGCACAGCCGGCCGGCCGCTGGTTAGCACCTCTCGGGCCTTACGGAGGACCTCGTGCTCCAGAAGCCCGCCGCCGATCGTCCCAACCGGACGCCCGTCGGCCCGGACGAGCAGTTTCGTTCCCACCGTCCGAGGCGCCGAGCCGGTCTGGCGGACGATCCGCGCCAGAATGCATTTTTCTCCGGTGGTCAGGGCACGCTGTAGTTCCTGGTAAACATCGGTCATTCAGTACGCTCCTCAAGCACGGCAACGGTTCAAGCGGCGCGTGCGGTTTCGTCGGGCAGCCGCCATCCCGCAGAAACCGGCGTCAGCTCCGATCGAAGACGTCCGATACCGGCGGATCATCCAACACCCGGCCGACGATCGTCCGTTGAATCGGAGCGTCGTCGATCCGATCGAGAAAATCTGCGATCCGCAGGCCGGCCGCCCTTCGCGCGGGGGTATCGGCCCGGTTCAAAAACGCCAGGCAGCGGCAATCGGCCGGCGCACCTTTCAGCACCCCGGAGGTGTGCGCAAGGGACGCTGCGATAACTTCTTCGGTGATGGCCGCGCCGGGCGCCAAGCCGGTGATCCGTGCAAACACCTCCGGGCGAAAGACCCACTGCCCCGTCAATGGGTTGCCGATCGCCTGCAGACCGACCATGCCCACCACCCACCCGGATCCTGACGGTATCACCGGTTCATGCGCCGCGGGCGCCTTCAGCGGCCGCCCGGCGGCGCCGTCCGCTTCGACAATGATCCAATCGAATATCCGCGACGCCTGCAGTCGGTCGATCTCCTCCGGGGCCAATCCGGAGAGCTTCCCGGATTCGAGGTTCCGCCCGGCAGCGGCGGTAATATGCCGGTGTTCGCTCAGCGCACGGGCTGCCCGCTCCAGGATGCCCTCGGCCGTCGGCGCCAGGATGCAGAGGCCGCATTGGTCCATCCCGGGAGGATAGATGCGCGTCGAGGTGGTCGTCAAAACGGTCCGGCCGCTCCCGGCCAGTTCGTGCGCCAGACGATACATCAGGCTCGTCTTGCCGCCCGCCCCCACCAGGCTGACCATCCCGCCTCCGGCGAGGAGCAACGCATCCGCCAACCCATGCGACATTTCGGGCGCCACCTCCATCCGCAAACCGGACGTGAAAACCGACACCTTTTCTTATATCCAAACGGCTGGAATTCAAAGCAGGTTTTTCAATGGGGGATGTAAATCTTAGACGGGTCTCAGATTTCGGATTTCGCGCTTCGAATTTTCAAATCAGGGGGTGCTCACGCTACCTTTCGGCAGGCCGGATGACTCCTATGCGCCATTTTATCTGTTGTAAGTCCTCAGAACCGCTTCCAGGACCGAGCCGGCAATGGCCCGCGCCTTGTCCGAGATGGTGTAGCAATGGCTGACGTTTCCGCGCGGATCGATGTCGCCGATTTTAAGCCCGCTGGTCACCCATGTGCCGGGGCGGATCAGCCCGCGCAGAACCCCATCGATGCGGCCGACGACCTCCATGCCCGCAACCAGGCCGATGGTTTTGCCTTTCTCGACCCGGTCTCCGATCCGGCATGATGACAGAAACTCCCCCTCGCCCGGCGCCCTCAGAACCCGGTTTTCGGTAACGCCGTCGACCGCCCCCGGAATTCCGGTGTTGGGTTCGGCCGACCCGGCCGTGAGGATGCGTCCCAAATGGTGGCCGCGCTGGGTTTCGACGACGACATGGACGTCTTCGCCGGCAGCAAACCCGGGCCCCAGGCCGATGACCAGAGGCGCGTCGCTTAAACGGGTGCCGAGATTCTGTTTGGCCAGAATGGCATCCACCAGCACATCCGGCCGGATTTCCCGAAGCGTGGCCGCTTCCGGGTCAACCGTTACGGCGATTTGGCCCTGAGCCCAGATGCGACGGAATTGCGCAGCTCCCGCAGCCCTCACCGCCTCCACGCCCTCGACCGTTTTCGAACCGCCGCAGACCGCTTCGCTGAAAGCGACCTCCCGCCGCACGGCGAGCGGCATGGTGGTTTCCAACATCACGATCCGGCGGATGTTGGCCATGAAAAGACGCCAAGCCGCGGCGCTGGCCATTTCACCGGCACCTTTCACCACAACGATGAGTTCTTGCAGCTGGATGCGGCCTCCTCGTAATATTTCAAGGCACCAGGTCCGAAAGCACCAGGACCGTCCAATAGGGTGAAAGCATGAGAACAATAATTGAAAGGATATACGCGGGTATATAGTAAATTCCACCGCGGAACACGGTCCGGAGCGAAATGCCGGGCGCCATCGCGGCCACCACGTAGCAGCAAATGCCGATCGGGGGCATGATGGAGCCCATGGTGGTGACGATGCACACGACCTGCCCGAACCATATGGGGTCATAGCCCATCTGGGTGACCAGGGGGAAGAAGATCGGCAGCGAAATCAGCAGAAACGCCAGAGCGTCCATGACGCAGCCGCCGATGATGTAGCAGACCAGGATCAACCAGAACAGCATCCACTTCGGCAGGGCCAGGGCGCCGATCAGCGCGGCGGCTTCGAACGGCAGCCGGGTGACGGCCAGGAATCGGCCGAACACGGTGGCCCCGGCCAGGATCATGAACACCATGCAGGAAATGCGCAGCGTGCCCGTAATGGAGTCGACGAATCCCTTCCAGCTGAGCTTGCGCCGGACCAGACAGATCGCCAGCGCCAGGGCGCAGCTGGCGGCGGCCGCTTCGGTGGCGGTCACGACACCGGTGAAAAGCGCATACATGATGATGGCGAACAGAAGCAGGATGTCGGTGACCTCCGGCAGCGCCCTCATCCGTTCGCGCCAGCTGCTTTTCGGCCCCTTGGGGCCCCACTGCGGATGGCGGAAGCAGATGTAGAGCACGGTCGCCGCTATCAGCAGCGTCAGGATGACGCTCGGAATGACGTTGCCGAAAAACAGCTTGCCGATGGACTGCCCGGTGTAGAGCCCATAGACCACCAGAACGATGCTGGGCGGGATCAGGACGCCCAGCGTCGCGCCGGCCGCCACGGAGCCCGCGTTGAGGATGGGGTGATAGTTGTACTTCTTCATTTCCGGAATGGCGACGGTGCTCATGGTGGCGGCGGTGGCCGTGTTCGATCCGCTGATGGCCGAGAAGGCCGCGCACGCCATGATCGTGGTAATCGCCAGCCCCCCGCGGTAATGCCCGAACCAACGATAGGTCGCATGGTAAAGGCTGTTGTTGTATCCACCCTGATGAACGAACTCGCCCACCAGGATGAACATCGGAATCACCGTTAAGCCGTAGTTTGAAAATATGTTCCAGAGCTCCGGTCCGATCATCCCAAGGGCCGCCTTGAAAGAGGTCACGTAGGCCACCCCCAAAAACCCGACCAGCATCATGGTGAACGCGGCCGGCAACCGGAAGACGAACAGCACCGCGAACATGACGAGAATTCCGATGATTCCGACCGTTGGCCCGCTCATGGATTCAGTTGGCTCCCTTCTTCCGAAACGTTCCGATCCAGTCGATCGCCAGCGTCAGGGCCAGCACGGCAAAACCCAGCGCCACGCAGAATACGAAGGGGTAGTAGACGATTTTCAGGGTTTCCGATACCTCTCCGGAAGCGGCGATCCTCAGCCCCCACTGGAGGATCACCCATGCGACGACGGCAAAGAAAAGCAGGCCGATGAGGTAGCCGACGCCGTCGAGGAATCGCTTGACGTCCGGCGGAAACTTGTCCGACAGGATGTCGACGACAATGTTGAATTTGCGCTTTTGGGTATAGCCCAACGCGAAGGCGGTGACCACGGCACCCAGGAAGGAGACGAGTTCGTAGGCTCCGCGAAACGGCATGCCGAAGATCCGCAGCAGGACGTTGCCCGTCGCCAGCGTCATCAAGGCCAGCACGGCCGCCCCGCCGATGACCAGGAGCCATTGGTTCAGCATCCGGTTCAGCCTTTCCATAAATTCCATCGATCCCCTCCCTTGTCGCTATGGGACGGCGCCCCCTTCCCTTCCGGCCAGGCAGCGAGAAGGGGGCTTGTTCCTCCGGCCATTGAACATTTAACCTTATCCGGGATACCGCCCCGGCGATGAGTGGCATAGCCGAATTTGCCGAGTCTTATTGCCGGAGTATTAAGATTCGGACGGCGCCACGCCCTGCCCGTTCACTTGTATTCTTTTTCGTATTTGGCTTTCAGCGCCATGACATCCTTGATGATCTGGTCGCCCGGCATCCCCGCGGCGGTCACTTTCTTCACGTAATCGTCCACCATGGGCGCCAACAATTTGGGTATCTCCGCGGTTTGGTCGGCCGGAAGATCGAAGATCTGCAGGTTGTACTTTTCCTTGGACCATTTGACGGCCTCGAGGACGTGATCGTCCACGTAAGCGCCGGTCCACAGGGCCTGTTCTTTTCTCAGCTCGTCGAACACTTTTTTGACATCGTCCGGCAGGGCCGCCCACTTGTCCTTGTTCATCACCACGCCGAAGCTGACCACCCAGAGGTTGGCGATGGTCGCGTTGGCCGTATAGGCCGCGTAGTTGAAATCCTTGAGCACCTCCATGGAGGAGACATGCCCCTTGACCACGCCCTTCTGCAGGGCTTCCGGGGTGTCGGACTGAGGCATGGCCACGGGGATCCCGCCCAACCGCTTGATGATGTCGGCCTGGGTGCCGCCGACCCGGAGTTCCATGCCCTTGAGGTCCGCCAGGGTTTTGACCGGCGTGCGGGTCATGATGTTGGCCGGCGGGCAAGTGAACAGGGTGAGGACCTTGACGCCTTGGAATTCCTTGGGTTGGTATTTTTCGATCAGGTCGTAGAGCGTCAGGCTGGCCGCCTTGGCGCTGGTGAACCCGAGGGGGAGATCGATCGCCTCGGAGACGGGGAACCGCCCCGGCTGGTAACTCATGGCGAAATTGCCGATGTCGGCCGTCCCGGACATGACGCCGTCGAAGATGTTCTTGGCGGCCAGCAGGGTCCCGCCGGGGAACGTCTGCACCTTGACTTTGCCCGAGGTGCGTTGATCGACCTCTTTGGCCCAGCGCTCCATCTGCACGCAGGGGAACGTGGGCGCCGGCGGGAAGTTGGCATAGGTCAGTTTGATCTCCTGCCCGTAGCTGACCGGCGCAATCATGACGCCGATCAGGGTGCTGACCAACACTGCAACCATCGTGAGTGCAATCTGACGTTTCATTTTAACACCTCCTTGAAGGGTGACGGTAGAGTTAACCCAGCTGCTTGTTCCTGCTTACGCCTCCTGTTCTATGATCGGCTCTCCCTCTCACGGCTTTCATCAGCCAATCACATCTTCGCGCTCGAAATGTTTGGCGGAGCAGCCCCCGGCCTCTTCAAAGCCCCGGATCCAGCCCTGCACGCGCTCCGAGCCGTAGGCCGCTTCCCACGCGGACACGATCCGCTCCGTGGGAACGTCCGGGAACGTGCCGTGCTCGCGCACGTATTCCATAAAGAGTTGAGATTTCTCGTTGTAAGGGTGGAAAAGCGAGTCGGCTTGTCCGTCGAATTCCAACGCCTTCACCCGATGCCGGCGGCACAATTCGACGTTGAAGGCCGGAGTTGCCTTGACCCATTTTCCGTCGAGCAGGAACTCGGTGTACCCGTGAAAAACGAACAGGTCCGTTCCCATGAAATCGCGCAGCTGCCGGGTCGTCAAATGATTGCGCACGTCGGCAAACCCGACCCGCGCCGGGATCCCGCAGGCGCGGCCCAGCGCACACAGCAGGGCCGCCTTGCCCACGCAGAAAGCCCGGCCGATCTGCAGCACACGGCTGGCGCGATAGTGCTCCGGTTTGTAGAACGGCTGGTACGGATCATACCAGATTCCGTCCCGGACGGCGTAATAAAGTCGGACGGCTTTTCCCACGGCGCCGCCCGAAATTCCGTCGATCGCGTTGCACGCATACGCGACCACCGCCGGATGATCCGAGTCGATGGTCGCTGTCGGAGACAGATAGGCTTTCAGACCGTTCATTGTCATTGAAGCAGTGGACATCCGTCACCCGATGAGCTTATATTAATTTTCTCATAATCGTCCTTGCGTTGTCATTCCGGCGAAGGCCGGAATCCATTGGTTTTCTGGATGCCGGATCAAGTCCGGCATGACGATACGATTTCGGGACGATTAGTAGTCGCAAACCGTACGAGGCGGATCCATATTCGAAATTCGAATCCCGAAAGACATTCAATGGCTCACGCCGTATCCCCAGGAAGCCTCAGCGCGAAAACGCCCACAGCGGGAATCATTCTCGCAGCCGGCGAATCGAAACGATTCGGAGAACCCAAGCAGTTGCTCCGGCTGGGCGGACGCTTCCTCATCGAGTGGGTCTTGCAGGCGGCCCTGGAATCCAATCTGGACCGCGTCGTGCTGGTCCTGGGATGCGAACATGACCGGATCCAGCGCAGCCTGCTCAAGTGGACCGCGCATCCGAAATGCGCAGTTCGGGTGAACCCCGATTACCGGTCCGGGCTGAGCACATCCCTGAAGGCGGGCATCGCAAGCCTTAGGGACAACTTCCCGTCGGCCATGTTTCTGCTCGGCGATCAACCCATGGTGAACGCCGCTCTCATCAACCTCTTGCTGCGGCAGTTCGCTCAATCCGAAAAATCGATCTGCATGCCGGCTCACCGCGGCACCCGCGGAAACCCGACTCTGTTCGGGAAGCCTCATTATCCCGCCATCCTGAACCTATCCGGCGACACCGGCGCCCGCCGCCTGATTACGGCATATCCGGAGGAGGTGCTTTCGGTAGAGGTCCCCGACCCACTGGTCTTCCTCGACATCGACCGCCGGGAGGACGCCGAGACGGTCTCCGCACTGCTTGAATCCCGATTGACCGTCAAAAAAAGCCCTAAGAAAAATCCCCCCGACCCCCTTTGAAATAGGGGGAGCATGGCGGCACAAATTCGTTCCCCATTAACCAATGCGCGGCGGACAGGCCGGATAACCGCTCCCCCTTTGAAAGGGGGGCCGGGGGGATTTGGTTCCCGTTCGCCTCCGCGCCTCATTCCTCTATCACGCAGGCCTCACCCGAATCCGTTCCGGTTTTACGGCCGCACAGATCCATGCCCTTCTTCGCGCGGATGGCGGCCAGGACGCGTTCGGGGGTGATCGGCAGGTCCTTGATGCGCACGCCGACGGCGTTGTAGATGGCGTTCGCGACGGCCGGCGCTGTCGGCACGCAGCCCGGTTCGCCGATCCCCTTGGCGCCGTAAGGTCCGTCCTTGTCGGGCGTCTCCAGCACCGGTGCCGCGATGGGCACCACGTCCCGGGCCGTGAGGATTTTGTAGTCGCGGAAATTGGGGTTCATGTTCTCCCCTCTTTCCATGATCACCTGCTCGCTCAAGGCGTAGCCGAGGCCCATCATCACGCCGCCGTATACCTGACCTTCGAGCAGCATCGGGTTGATGGCCCGGCCCACGTCGTGCGCGGCCACATAATTGAGGACTTTGACCTTGCCGGTTTCCTCGTCGACCTTGACGCGCACGCCGTGGACGCCGAAGGTGTAGGTCATGGACATGTTCCCCCGGAAATCCTTGCCCATGTTCTCGTTGGCCGGGTCGTAGAAGCTTTCGGCCATGAGCATCTGGCCGCCGTGGCTGAAGTGTGCTTTGCGCAGCAGCTTGCCGATCTCCACCCTGCGGTCGGGCTCGTCCACGTGCTGGATGTGCCGGCGGCCCAACACCAGCTTCTCCAGCGGCGCATAGAGCTCCTTGGCGGCCATCTCCAGGATCCGGGACTTGATCTTGCGCGCGGCCCCCAGTGCGGCATTTCCGGCGACGAAGGTCGTGCGGCTGGCATGAGCGCCCACATCCCAGGGGCAGACGTCCGTATCCGAATGGATCACGTGGATGTCCTCGATGTTCAGCCCCAGTTCCTCGGCCACGATCTGGGCGATCACCGTGTCTGAGCCCTGGCCCATGTCGGTCGCACCGGTGAAGATATCGACCTTGCCGAAATCGTCCATCTTCAACATCGCGCCGCAGCCGTCAGATTTGTAGACCCGCGCCCCGCCGCCCACATGTATCAGCGAGGCGATCCCCACACCCTCGCCCCGCGATCTCGACTGCTCCCAGCCGAGCTGGGCCTTCACGGCTTCCATGCACTCGGCCAGCCCGCAGGTGGTGATGCGCAGCCCCTGGGTGGAGACGTCGCCGGGCTGATTGGCGTTGATGCGGCGGAACTCCAACGGTTCGATGCCGGCGGCCTCGGCCAGCATGTCGATGGTGCTCTCGATGGCGAAGGTGGCCTGGGGGTTGCCGTAGCCGCGCATGGCCTGGGAATAAGTGTTGTTGGTGTAAACGCAGCTGGCCTCGTAGCGGACATTGGGCACCCGGTAAAGCGTGGTGATCGGCATCATCATGACCGAGGGGGTCGTAGCCCCCCAGGAGGTGTAGGCGCCGTTGTCCAGAATCATCTTAACGTCCCGGAACAGGAGCTTCCCGTTGCGGTCGCAACCCTGCGAAATGGTGGTGATCGTGGGCTGGCGCGCGGAGGTGGCGATGAATTCCTCGGTGCGGTCGAACTCGATCTTGACCGGCCGGCGGGTATGGTAAGCCAGCAGGATGGCGATATACTCGTAGGCGTACGTGTCGAGTTTGCTGCCGAACCCGCCGCCGATACAGGGCTTGATCACCCGCACCCGCCGGTCCGGAAGCCCCATCGCCGCCAGAGCTTCCAGGAATTCCTTCTGGGCCAGGGAGGGGATCTGGGTGTTGGAGTGGATCGTCAGGTTGTTGCCCGGATCGAATTCGGCGATGGCTCCGCTGGTTCCCATGCAGCAGTGCGTCACCCAGGTGGTGGTGAACCGTTCGCTCACCGTGAAGGCCGCCTCGCGGCGAGCGGCTTCCACGTCGCCGTAGTGCAGCTTCCAGGGCATGCGCAGCACGTTGGTCTGGTGCGCCTCGTGCACCAGGGGCGCCCCTTCTTGCATGGCGGCTTCCGGGTCGAAGACCGCCGGCAGGGGATCGTAGACGACGTCGATCAGTTCGAGGGCCTCCCGGGCGGTCTGCGGGTCGACGGCGGCCACCGCGGCGATTTCGTCCCGATACGACCGGACCTTGCCTTTTTTCAGAGGGCGGTTGTCCTTGTAAACGCCCATCTTGATCTCGGGGATGTCCTCGCCGGTCAACACCGCCCGCACCCCCGGCAGAGCCCGGGCTTTGGAGGCGTCGATTTTGACGATGCGGGCATGGGCGTACTTGCTGTACAGAATCCGTCCGAAGAGCATGCCGGGCAGCTTGAGGTCCTGAATGTAGCGGCTGCGCCCGGTCGCCTTGTCGGCGGCATCCAGCTTGGGAACTCGCTTTCCGACCGTGTTGAAACTCGGCATCGCTTTATTTCTCCATAGAGTGGATTCTGGTAGTATGAAACGCCCACCTTTGGCGGAGCGATATCCATGCAGGGGTTATTAGGTTCAACGGTTAATCCAATTTTCATGCTTTCCCAACCGTGAACCTTGAACCTTTTCAGCGTTCTTCATCCCGCCAGGCCACCACACGGGGCCCTTCCGGCGCTTCGCCGCGCACGCTTTTGATGGAGTCGATGATCTGGATATATCCCGTGCAGCGGCAGAGATTCCCGGCGATGGCCGTCCGGATGTCCTCGTCGGAGGCGGCCGGGTTCTCATCCAGGAGCGCCTTGGCCGATAGGATCA
Source organism: Desulfobacterales bacterium (assembly GCA_030834695.1). Taxonomy (GTDB): domain Bacteria; phylum Desulfobacterota; class Desulfobacteria; order Desulfobacterales; family SpSt-501; genus SpSt-501. Next base: position 22,284 of record JAUQXK010000104.1, on the reverse strand, counting down.
TCCCCGGGGAACAGAAGCCGCACTGGATGCCGCCGTGCTCCACGAAGGCCTTTTGAAGCGGGTGCAGGCTGCCGTCGGCGGCCGCCAGGCCTTCGATCGTCATCAGGCTCCGGCCGTCGAGCTCAACGGTCAGGTAGAGACACGAATTGACGGCGGCGCCGTCGACGATCACGGTGCAGGCCCCGCATTCGCCGCTGCCGCAGCCCTCCTTGGTCCCGGTATAGCCCAGTTCCTCCCGGATGAAGTGCAGCAGGGTCCAATGGTCCTCAACCCGAGCCGTCATCCGGTTGCCGTTGAACGTAAAGGTGATCTCCTTCGACATATGACTCCTCGCTCTAAAGCTTGTGGCACGAGGTGGATTCATGGTTTTGCGGCTTGATGGGCGGTGCGGGATACTGGATGCTCGATACTGGATTCCGCCTTCGCCCTTCAAACTTCCCGCTTCCCCCTTCCAACTTCCCACTTCCTTTTGTCACTCGTTACGCTTCTTGGCTCTTTCCAACGCCAACATTCCCATGCGCTTCACCAGCACTCCCACCATTTCACGGCGATACCACGCCACCCCGCGGATGCTGTCCCGCACGCGCGATTCGCCGGCGGCAATGCGGCCGGCCTCGGATAGCGTCTCCTCCGTGACCGGCCGGCCGGTCAGATAGGCCTCGGCTTCACGTGCGCGGAACGGCGTGGGCGCGGCCACGCCTAAACAGACGCGTGCTTTTGCGCAGGTCGTCAGGTCCGCCTCCAGGCTGAGCAGGACCCCGACCCCCAGCATCGGCAGCTCCATGGCCTCCCGGCGGCCGTGCTTGACATAGGCCCCGCCGGTCCGCGGGGATAGGGGCGGGATGATGATCTCAGTCAGGATCTCGGCGCCCTGCAGGTCGCATTGTCCCGGTCCGAGGAAGAAGCGCGCCAGGTCGATCAGGCGATACCCCTTGGCTCCGTAAATGTGGGCCTTGCCGTCCAACGCGATGAGGGGGATGGCACCGTCGGCCGACGGCACGGCGTTGACCAGGTTGCCGCCGATCGTGGCCACGTTGCGGATCTGGACCGAGCCGATGTTTTTCACCGCGTCGTGCAGAACGGGGTAGCGGTGCTGCACGAGGGGCGACCGCTCGATCGAACGGTGGGTCATGAACGCGCCGATGTAAAGCTCGCCGGTTTCGGTGTTCAGAAAGGGACGGTCCTGGCCGATGATGTGTCGGAGGGAGATCAGACCGTCCGGCGCCAGTTTGCCTTCCTTCATTTTGACGAGCACGTCCGTGCCGCCCGCAATGTACTTGGCCCGCCCGCGGCGGGATTCGTGCATGGAAATGGCCTCGTTCAGGCTGCGGGGCACGAGGTAGGTGAAGTTGCGCATGCGCTCCTCTCAGCGTCTGCGGCGCCCGGGTCTCACAGGGGGCGGTTGTCGAAAATGCGTTTGGACTTGCGTTCCGAACGCGGCAGGCTGCAGTAATCCACGATTTCCACTTCCGGCCGCACCATGATGCTGCCGCGGATCTGTTCCGCCACGTTCCGGGCGAGTTCCGACCGGCAGCCGGCCTCCAGCCCCTGGCAGCACTCCAGCCGGATGGTCATGTGGTCCTTGCCGTCCTCCCGCCGCTCCAGAATGACCTGGAACTCGCAGTTGGCCGCCGGGATTCTGGACAGCACCTGGTCGATCTGGGAGGGATAGATATTGACCCCGCGGAAGATGATCATGTCGTCCGAGCGGCCCAGGATCCGGTCGTGCAGCGGCAGCAGATTTCCGCACGAGCAGGGCTGCGGGATCAGCCGCGTCAGGTCCCGGGTGCGGTAGCGGATCAACGGCGACGCCTCCTTGCACAGGGTGGTGACCACCATTTCACCCATTTCCCCGGGGGCGACCGGCTGCAGCGTGTTGGGCTCGAGGACCTCCAGGATATAGTAATCCGCCCAATAATGAATCCCCTCGTGCTTGCGGCAGTCGAGGCCGGTTCCCGGGCCGTAGAGCTCGGTCATGCCCGGGATGTCGAACATGTCCTCCAGCCCCAGCAGTTCCCTGATCCGGCGCCGCATGGCATCGCTGCTGCGCTCCGAGCCGAAGATCATCTTGCGGAGCCGTATTTTGTCCCGGAGGCCCCGCCGGTTGACTTCCTCCGCGACCAGCAGCCCCATGGAGGCGGTGCAGCACATGACGGTCGATTGAAGATCCTCCAGAAACTGGCACTGCATCTCCAGGTTTCCGGGGCCGATGGGCAGGGCCATGGCGCCGAAGCGCTCGCAGCCGAGCTGAAACCCCACGCCCGCGGTCCACAGGCCGTAGCCCACGGCGATCTGCACGCGGTCCTCGTTCGTGAGCCCGGCCATCTCGTAGCACCGGGCGAAAAACTGGGCCCAGTCGTCCACATCTTTTTGGGTGTAGGCCAGCACCTTCTTCTTGCCGGTGGTACCCGAAGAGGCATGGATGCGCACCACCCGGTCCTCGGGCACCGACAGCAGCGGAAACGGGTAGTCTTCGCGCAGATCGTCGGCGGCGGTGAAAGGCAGCCGGCGGATATCCTCGAGCGAACGCACATCCTGCGGCCGGACCCCGGCCTGATCGAACCGCCGGCGATAGAACGGCGAGCCGGCATACGCGTGCGCCACCGTCCACTGCAGGCCCCTCAGCTGGTGGTCGCAAAGTTCAGCACCGCACTTGAAAGATGGCATGAAGGTCTTGACCATATGCCGGCCCCCTTGATTCAGTTCTTTGTTCCGCCTTCCAAATTCCGCCTTCCGAATTCTTCCCGCAGAACGTCAGTCGCTTCGATGTCCACTTTCAGCGTGGCCGGATCGATCACCACCCCATAATCCTCCCGGGCGCGCTCGATGCTGACGTAGCCGTTGGCCGCATCGGATTCCACCGCCTCCGGGTCGCGCTCGAAGGGATGGCCGTAGCCGCCTCCGCCGGCGCTGTGGAATTCGATCACGTCGCCGCGCTGGCAGTGCGTCAATCCGCTCGGATCGGCGGGCTGGCGGTTGCGCTCGAATCGCGCCCTGGAGCCCGGCCGGCCGCCGAACATGCCATCCGGCGGATAGCGGAAGCGGCCGGCCTGCACCGCCACCGTGACCGGCGGCTGCGGCCCGAACTCGTCGTCCGGAACCGCGATCGCCATTTTGCGGCCCAGGCCGCCGCGCATCCGGCCGGGTCCGCCGGAATCGATGATCAGCCCGCGCTCGGACACGATCAGCGGGGTGTCGCTCTCGAAGATCTCGACCGGCGTGTTGGCGCCGTTGGCCGGGAAGATGGCGCAGTGATGGCCGTCCAGGCGGCTGCTCGCTCCCAGGCCGCCGCCCCGGATGATCATGGTATGCCAGGGTTTTGAATCGTGCCGCCGGCCGTAGAAAATGTTGGTCTGGGCCGGCGTCCCGCCGCTGCCGGCGATGATGTGGTGCGGGGCCGCCGCGGCCAAGGCTTTGAACACCATCTCGGTCATGAAATGGCCGATCTGCATGCGCGCGGCCACCGCCGCCGGGAAGCGGCAGTTGACGACGCAGCCCTCCGGGGCGGTCATTTTCACCGGCCGGATGGCGCCCTCGTTGATGGGCACGTCCGGGTCGAAGGCGCTCTTGACGGCCATGAACACGTAAGCGTAGGTGAAGTTGTAGACCACGTTCCCGCCCCAGTCCACCTGGGGCGAGGTGCCGCTGAAATCCACATGCAGATCGCTGCCCTTGACGGTTACGGTCAGGCGGATGGTTACGTCGCGGCGTTTGCCGGCGCCTTCGATCACTCCTTCGTACGGGTAGACCCCGTCGGGAATCCGCGCGATCGCCGAGCGCATGCTGCGCTCGGTGCGGGTGATGATCTCATCGGCCAGGTCGTCCAGCGTGTCCAGCCTTTCGTCCCTCATCATTTCGACGATTTTTTCGGCGCAGACATGGTTGGCCGCGACTTGCGAGCGGATGTCGCCGGTCACTTCCTCCGGGGTGCGCACGTTCCAGCGGATCATGCGCAGGACGTCCTCGTTGAGCGTGCCGGCCTGGTAGAGCCGGGTGAGCGGAATGAAGAGGCCTTCTTCGTGCACCTCGCGATTGTCCGAGGCCACCCGACCGCCGATGTCCGCATGGTGAAAGACGCAGGCGGTGAAGGCCACCACTCGTCCCTTGAAGAAGATCGGGCTCAGCACGCAGACATCGTTCAAATGCCCGGCCAGCAGCCAGGGGTCGTTCACGATGAATACATCCCCGGGCCGGTAGCCGCTGAGCGGCATGGAGCCGACGATTTTCTTCACGCCCAAGGCCATGGCGCCGGCCTGCCCCGGCGTGCAGAAGGTCCCCTGCACGAGTTCCTGGCCGCGGCTGTCGGTGAACATGCAGGTGTAGTCGTGGGCGTCGCGCAGCAGGCTGGAGAAAGCGGTCCGCGCAACCGATGCATCGGCCTCGTCCACGATGGACACCAGCCGCCGCCACAGGATCTCCAGCGTGATGGGATCGAAGCGACTCCGCGATGATTTCGGCCGCGCCCGTTTCCCTGGCGCGGTCTGGCCTGTTGCCTGCCTGCGTTTGTTCGGCATAAAAACCCCGCATTAAGACTGAAGACCGAAGGCTGAAGAAAAAAAATAGTCTTGCCGCTTTACCGCATCACCTTCAGCCTTCCGCCTTCATTTAATATCGATCCACACAAAGCCGTATTCATCCACCCGTGCCCGGGCATCCTCGCCGACGACGATGGTGGATTCTTTTTCTTCGACGATGGCCGGCCCGGGCATCCGTGCACCCGGGTAAAGCATCGATCGATCGTACACGGTAAAGGGTACGAATTTCTTTTTGAGCACGGAAAAGGCCGGCCGCCGGCCCTTGACGCATTCGGAAATTCTGCCCCTGCGCCGGTCCAGCGGCGGCAGGCGAAAGGGACGCTCCGGCAGACTCGCCCGCACCTTGAAGGTGACGAACTCGACCGGATTCTCGGGGTAGGTCCGGCCGTAAAGTTTTTGATAGACCGCGTCGAACCGCCGCCGGATCAGGGTCTTGCCCAACTTCTGAAACGGTTTGCGCTCGATCGCCAGATCCGTTTCGGCGCCCTGTCCCACGAAACGCATCATGAGGGTGCGCTCGAAGCTCACCCGTCGGCTTGGGTCGGACTGCTGCAGGATGGCCGCCCCTTCTGCTTCGAGTTCCTGGAACAGCGCCTCGATCTGGCTGAAGTCGGCGTCATCGAGAGCGGTGCGCTGGCTGCGCGAGAGGTCGAACGCCACGGGCGCCGTGAAGAACCCCATGGCGGAGCCCACCCCGGCCAGCGGCGGCACGATGATCCGCGGCGCTCCGATCTTCTTGGCCAGCCCGTAGGCGTGCACCGGTCCGGCCCCGCCGAAGGCCGCGATCGTGATGATCTTGGGGTTGCCGCCTTTCTCGGCGATATGGGTCTTGGCGGCGGCGGCCATGGTTTCATTGATCAGATCGTGGATGCCGAAGGCGGCCTCCAGCGGCGATGTTCCCAGGGGTCCGGCGACCTTTTCGGCGATGGCCGCCTCCGCGGCGGCCTTGTCCAGGGGCATGGTACCGCCCAGGAAATAATCGGGGTCCAGATAGCCCAGCACCAGATCGGCATCCGTGACCGTCGGCTCCCGGCCGCCGCGGGCGTAGCAGACCGGACCGGGGTCGGCGCCCGCGCTCTGGGGCCCGACCTGCAACAGCCCCATTTTGCTCATCCGGGCGATGCTGCCGCCGCCGGCGCCGATTTCCATCAGGTCCACCACCGGCACCTGGATCGGCAGGCCGCTGCCCTTCTTGAAGCGCTGCACCCGGCCGACCTCGAAGGTCGAGACCAGGCCCGCCTGGCCGTTCTGAATCAGGCAGGATTTGGCGGTGGTCCCTCCCATGTCGAAGCAGAAGATGTCCGGGATTTTGAACATCCGCCCGTAATGCTGGGAGGCGATGACGGCCGCCGTGGGGCCCGACTCGATGATCCGGACCGGGAATTCCCGGGCGGTTTCCACCGAGGTGATCCCGCCGCTGGAGAGCATGATGTACAGCTTGCCGCCGAATCCCTGGGATTCCAGCCGGCCGGCGAGCTTCTTCAGGTAGCGTGCGGTGATCGGCTTGACGTAGGCGTTGGTGGCGGTGGTGCAGGTGCGCTCGTACTCGCGGATCTGGGGCAGGACCTCCACCGAGGTGGACAGAAACACCTCGGGCCACTCCTGCTCCACCAGGGCCTTGATCTCCTTCTCGTGATTGGGGTTGCGGTAGGAGTTGATCAGGCAGACCGCCAGCGACTCGACCCCGGCGCGGCGCAGCTCCGCCAGCACCCCTCGGACCGCCTGCGGGTCGAGCCGGCGCATGACCCGGCCGTCGCTGGTGATGCGCTCATCGACTTCCAAGCGCAGCCGGCGCGGCACCAACGGGCTGGGATATTCGGCGAAGATGTCGTAGGCGTCGTAGCGCAGCTCGCGTCCGAGCTCCAGCACGTCCCGGAACCCGCGCGTGGTGATCAGGCCGGTGACGGCTCCCTTGCGCTCGATGATGGCGTTGATCACCAAAGTGGTGCCGTGGATGATCTCGTCGATGTCCGGCTTCCGGCCGGGGATCTGGTCGAGCAGCGCGCGGATACCCTGCTCCACCGCATCGGACGGATCGGCCGGCGTGGTCAGACACTTGTAGACGGTGAACCGCCCGGCCCGGTCGTTGACCAGCACGAAATCCGTAAAAGTGCCCCCGATGTCGCAACCCAGACGGTACAAGCCTTTGGGCACAAAACCCCCTTATAAAAAGCGATGCGTACCGAGGACTGAGGACTGCGAAAAAACCGCATCGCACCAATCTAAGTCCCTCTCAGTCCTCATCACTCAGTCCTCAGCCCTTAAAAGATGGACGGTTCTTCCCACTCCCCGAACACCTGCCGCAGCACGCCGGCCATCTCGCCGACGGTGGCATACGCCCGGCAGCAGTCCACCAGGCAGGGCATGACGTTCCGTCCGGAGCGGGCGCCCTGCTCGAGATCGTTCAGCGCCCGGCTCACCGCGCGGTTGTCGCGCACGCGGCGCAGCTCCCGCAGCCCGTCGATCTGCTGGACCGCCCAGGATTCGTCATAGGCGTGCAACTCAACGTCCGGCTGGTCCTCGACGCCTTCGATGTATTTGTTGACGCCCACCTTGATGTAGTCCCCGTTCTGGATCCCGCGCTCGAATTCGTACGCCTGCCGGGACACCTTGCGCTGGATGTGGCCGAGGGCTACGGCCCGGCGCATGCCGCCGATCTTCTGGACATCGGCCATCTCCGACAGGATCCGCTCCTCCATCTGCTTGGTCAGGGTCTCGATGAAATAGGACCCCGCCAGCGGATCGACCGTGTCCCGCAGCCCGACTTCGTCCATGAGCAGCTCAAGGGTGCGCAGGGACAGCAGGGCCGCGCGCGGCGTGGGGATGGTGTAAGCCTCGTCGAAGGAGCACAGCGCCGTGGTCTGGGCGCCGCTCAGGGCCGCGGCCAGGGCGTAGAACGCGCTGCGCATGATGTTGTTTTCCGGCTGGGCCTTGGTCAGGCCGCTGCCCCCGCCGCCGAACAACCCCCGCAGGAAGAGGTTTTTCTTCTGGGTCACGCCGAACTCTTCCTGCAGCATCCGCGCCCACAGCTTGCGCGCCGCGCGGAACTTGGCGATCTGCTCCCAGAGGTTGCCGTAGACGTTCAGGTTGAAGGAGAAGCTGCCGACGAACTCGTCCACCTGGAGCCCGCGGCCCTGCACCTCGGCGATGTAGGTCTTCGCGATTTCGAAGGCATAGGCGATTTCCTGGGCCGGCGTCGCCCCGGACTCGCGGATATGGTAGCCGCAGATGCTGACCGGGTTGCAGCGCGGCAGCGCCCGCACCGCATATTCGATGGCATCGCCCACCAGCCGCACGGCCGGGTCCACCGGAAAGATCCAGGCGCCGCGGCCGACCATCTCCTTGAGGATGTCGTTCTGCGGGGTGGCGCTGATCGCTTCGGCCGGGTAGCCGGATTTCTCGGCGACCGCCTGGTACATGGCCAGCATGATGCAGGCCACCGCGTTGATCGTCAGCCCGGACCCGATCCGGTCCAGGGGGATGTCCTTGAAGGCGGTTTCGAAATCCCGCAGCGAGTCCACGGCCATGCCGACCCGGCCGACCTCTCCCACCACGCGGGGGTCGTCCGAGTCGTAGCCCATCTGGGTCGGCAGGTCAAAGGCGACGTTCAGACCCGTCTGGCCGTGGGAGATCATCAGTTTGAAGCGCCGGTTGGTCTCCGCGGGCGTCCCGAATCCCGTGTACTGGCGGGTGGTCCAGGCCCGGCTGCGGTAGCCCAGCGGATGCAGGCTGCGCGTGAAAGGGTATTCGCCGGGGTCGCCGAGGTCTTTGGCATAGTCGAACCCGACCTCCTCCAGATCCCGGGGTGAATAGCTGGGCTTGACCCGAATACCGGATTGGTAGACGACATCCCGGATGGCGTCCTTTTCGTCTTTGATGTATCTGGCAACCCCCATGGTCCCTCATCCTGCTTCTGGTGTGTTGCGCCGACGGCGATGGGTCCGGCTCATGCGGCCACGGCCCGGATCCCGGCGACGATCTCGTCGAAAGGGGTGCCGCCGGGAAAGACCCCCTGGATGCCCATCTTCTTCAATTCGGAGACGTCCTGTTTGGGGATCACGCCGCCCACCACCACCGGAATGTCCTGGATGCCTTCGGCGGCCATCAGATCGAGCAGCCGCCGGCAGATCGGCAGATGCGCGCCGGACATGATGCTGAGGCCGATGACATCCACCGCCTCCTGAACCGCGGCGGCTACGATCTGCTCCAGCGTCCGGTGCAGTCCGGTGTAGATGACTTCCATGCCCGCATCCCTCAAGGCCAACGCCACCACCTTGGCTCCGCGGTCATGGCCGTCCAGGCCCGGCTTGCCCACGAGTATCTTGATGATTTTTCCCGACATCGCCTCACCTTATTCCAATGTACGGTCGAATGTCTTGAGCACCATCGCCTGCCCTCTCACGATGTGTTCCCGAACCAGGCGCTCGGCCCCTTCGGCGTCCCGTCGCCGGATGTGCTCTAGGATCAGGCGGTGGTCATCGTTGCTGACCCAAGCCTGGTGCGCGTTCCGCAGGATGATCTGTCGGAAGCGGAAAATGTGATCCCGCAGGGCATCGATCATCCCCACCAGCCGCGGGCTGCGGCTGAGGGCATAGAGCAGGTCGTGAAACTGGGTGTTCACGTCCGGCAGACCCCTCAGCCGGTTCCGGCGCAGCAGGCGTTCGAATTCATCGATCTTGGCCTCCAACGGCTTCAAGTCATCCGCCTGGTAATTGATGGCGGCCAGCCGGGCGGCATATCCTTCCAGCACGCTGCGGATGCCGAAGGTCTCGACGATATCCTGCCGGTTCAAGCCGAGCACGCCGAAGCCGCCGCGCGGAAGCCTTTCAATGAACCGTTCCCGCTCCAGCTTGTGAATCGCCTCCCGCACCGGCGTGCGGCTGATCCCCTGGGCGCCGGCGATGCGGCTCTCCACCAGCCGTGTTCCGGGAGCGAGGTCCCCCCGCACGATGGCCTGCCGGAGATTGTCGTACACCAACTCGCCGAGCGACTTGCGCGCGCTCAGGCCCCGCATCGGCCGCAGGGCGATCTTAAGGTTCGCTTCGGGCTGCAGGGGTTTGATTCGCATGGCGGCTCGCAGCCCGTCAGATGATTCCGCGGGCCTTCCATTCGGCGAGATCGGAGGGTGCGCGGCCCAGAAGCCCGCCGTAGATTTCCGTATTGTTTTCTCCGCAGCGCGGCGGAAAGGAAAGTGCCCGCCCGGATGCTTCCAGAAACGGCGTCATGCCGGGCGCCGGCGCCAGGGTAATGCGCCTCCCCGTGACCGGGTCCGTCGCATGCAAGAGCCGGCGCTCGACCAGCGGATCGGCGACCACCTCGCGGATCGTCTTGATTTTGCTGGCCGGGACAGTGATGGCATTGAGCGTTTCCACCAGTTCCTCCGAGCTCAGCTGCTGCGTGATCGCACTGATCGACCGGTTCAGGTTTTTCACGTCGGCAATGCGGCCGGCGTTTTTAGCATAGGCCGGCCGGTCGAGCGATTGGAACCTCTCCAGCGAGACGAGCGCCTTCCATTGGCGGTCGTTGCCGACCGCCATATAAACGAAGCCGTTTCGAGTCGGGTAAACCGACACCGGGCAGAAAAACTCGTGGGTGTTGCCCCGGCGTGAGAGGGTCTGGTTGAACGTGGCGGTGAACGTGATCGGGACCGTGAGCCAGGACACGGACGATTCCAGCATCGACAGGTGAATGCAGGCGCCAGCGCCCGTTGCCTGGCGCTGAAAGAGCGCCTTCATCAGGGATCCGTATGCGTGCTCGCTGGTGCCCATGTCGGGAAGCGGGATTCCGAGCACCTGGGGATCGCCGCCGCTCTCACCGGTCAGCTCCATCAATCCGGAGCGCGCCTGCAGGACGGGATCATAGGCACCCTCGCTGCAGTCCGGGCCGAAGCCGGTGACTCCCAGCCAGATCAGATCGGGCTTGATTGTCTTCAGCGTATCGTAGTCGATCCCGAGCTTGGCATAGTTGCGCGGCAGCTGGTTGGTGGTGAAGATGTCCACCGGCAGCCGGCGGATCAGGTCGTGAAACAGCTCCCGGCCCGGCGGATCGGCCAGGTTCAGGGTGAGGGCCTTCTTCCCGGCATTGATGCACAGGAAGTAGGCGTTCATGCGCTCCTCGCCGAGCACGTTGTCGCCGATCATCCGGTTGGGATCGCTGTGGACCGGGTGTTCGAGGCGGATGACGTTCATGCCGTCCTGGGCCAGCCGGTAGGTGAGGTAGGGCAAGACGGTCGCCTGCTCGAGGGATAGCACGGTAAGGCGTTTGAAGAGGTCCATCGCTCCTCCCTTGCTGGTTGCAGTGTGCCGGGTAGCGGGTAACGGCCGGACGATCGATGACCATCCGGAGAGCGAAGCAGATGCTGAATCGGATTCAAATGCTGTATACAGTATACAAATTTGGGATGTCAAGATGATTAGCGCAGCATGCGGCCGGATAACGCATCATCGAATGTCCGCGTTGGAATGTGCGGCCATGCCGCATCTTGCAGGCGCTGGCCCGTTATGGTAGGCCGGAGAGCACGATTGAACCCGGCGGCACCGGGATCGGAAAATAAGGAGTGATTATGGCGGACCAGTTTGACCTCGTCATCCAAAACGGCTGTTTGGTCGACGGCAGCGGCCGATCCGGCTACCGCGCCGACGTCGGCATCGCCGGAGGCAAAATTTGTCGAATCGCCCAGAGGATAGAATCGGGCCGGGCCGGACAAACGGTCGACGCCGAAAACCGGGTGGTCAGCCCGGGCTTCATCGACACCCACACGCACGACGACCTCTACCTCTTAAGCTGCCCCACCTGCGACGATAAAGTCCGTCAGGGCGTCACGACCGAAGTGATCGGCAACTGCGGCCAATCCGCTGCGCCGTCCAACGAGGCCCATCGGGAAATGCTCACCGATTTTCTGAAAATCATCGGCAGCGCGCAGATCGACCGGGCCGACCTGAATTCGACTTCGTTCGACGACTATCTCCGCAAACTCGAAGGTGTGAAGCCGGGAATCAACGTCATGGCGCTGGTCGGCCACTCCACCGTGCGCATGTGCTGCATGGGCATGGCCGACCGGGCGCCTTCCGACCGGGAGCTGAAGGACATCCAGTCGCTCGTGAGCCGAGCCATGCAGGAGGGAGCCTTCGGCCTGTCCACGGGCCTGATCTATGCGCCTGGAAACTATGCGACGACGGAGGAGATCGTCGCGTTGGCCAAAATGCTCACCCCTTTCGGAGGCATCTACGCCACCCACATGCGCAGCGAAAGCGAGCGTGAGACGGAGGCCATCGCGGAGGCGATTCGGATCGGGGAGGAGGCCGGCGTCCACGTCCACATCGCCCACCACAAAATCGGCGGCCGGAGCAACTGGGGGAAAAGCAGCGAAACCCTCCGTCAGATGGCGGACGCCCGGAACCGCGGCATCGGGGTGAGCTGCGACCAGTATCCCTACCGCGCCGGGTCCACCTATCTTGCAGCGATCCTCCCGCCGCGGGCTCTGGCCGGCGGGCCCTCCGTCTTCAGCCGGAAGCTCAAGGATGAGGCTTTCCGCAGGGACATCGTTCGTGCCGTCGAAGACGGAACCGAGCCCGGCTGGGACAATCTCCTCAAGGGGTCCGGGTTCGACGGCATCCTGATCTCCGTCTCCCGGCAGCGCGATTATGTCGGGAAAACGATTGCGCAAATCGCCGAAATGGAGCGCAAGAGTCCCTATGAGGTGATTTTTGATCTCGTTGCGGAGGAAAATATCGGCGTGATCGCGATCCTGTTCGGGATGTGCGAAGAGGATATCCGCCGGATCATGCAGGACCCCTGGACCATGATCGGAAGCGACGGCATCCCCGGCTTCGGTGTGCACCGGGTCCATCCGCGCATGACCGGAACGTTCCCCAGAGTCCTGGGGAAATACGTCCGGCAAGAAGCGGTCCTGAGCCTCGAAGAAGCCGTGCGCAAGATGACCTCCCTGCCCGCCGCGACCTTCGGGCTGAAACGCAAGGGCCGTCTCCAGGAGGGCTTCGATGCGGACCTGGTCGTGTTCGACCCCAGCACGATCATCGATCGGTCGACCTTCGACGAACCCAACCGCGGCCCGGACGGGATCGACCACGTCTTCGTAAACGGCCGGCCGGCCGTGGAGAAGGGCCGCATCCTCGGCGCGACCTCGGGTCGGGTGCTGCGGCGCGAGTAGACGCAGACACGGTTGTGACATCCGCCCTTCCAGAGCCGCCCCCGGCCACGGAGGGGCATTCCGATCGGTTTCCATTTCCCAACGTTCGGGAACGGCGAAGACAACGACTGTAATGGGAAGATAAAGAAAATTTATGCTCCTTTTGTGCTTCCATCCACTTCGCTGATCCCACACCTGGCTTGACTTATTATTAACGGTACTCTAATCTCGCTACGGAAAGAATCGCAAACCGTTCATCGAGAATTCAATCACGGAGGTGGACCATGGGTTTAAGGGTTTTGCTGATGCTGATCGGTGCGCTCCTTTGTCTTGGCGGAACCCAGGGCAATGCTGCGGATTATCCTTCGAAGGTAATCACCATCATTGTGCCGTTCTCGGCCGGCGGCCCGTCCGACACGATTGCCCGGCTGCTGGCCCAGACCATGAGCGCCCCTCTCAAGACTCAGGTGATCGTGGAAAACGTGGCCGGTGCGGGAGGGACCATCGGAGCCGCCCGCGTGGCGCAAGCGCCGCCGGACGGGTACACACTCTTCGTGCACCATATCGGCCACGCAACCGCGCCCGCCCTTTACCGCAAACTGACGTACAGTCCGATCACGGACTTCGAACCCATTGGCTTGATCAACGACGGCGCGATGACACTGGTCGCGCGGAAGGATTTCCCGGTCAAGACACTCAAGGAACTGATCGCGCACGTGAAGGCCAACAAGGACAAGGTCAACCTGGCCAATGCCGGCGTAGGTTCCGCCTCGCATCTGGCCGGCTTGCTGTTCATGACCGAGATCGAGACGGATCTCACCACCATTCCTTATAAAGGCACCGGGCCGGCCATGAACGACCTTCTCGGCGGCCAGGTGGATTTCATGATCGACCAGACTACCAACACCACCAGCCACATCAAAGCCGGCAAGATCCAGGTTTATGCCGTAACCACGCCGCAACGGCTGCCTTCCATGCCGGAAGTCCCGACCATGCACGAAGCCGGCCTTCCGAACTACCGCATGACCGTCTGGCATGCGCTGTATGCACCGAAGGGCACCCCGAAACCGGTCATCGACACACTCTCAAAGGCCCTGCAGGATGCCCTGAAGGACCCCAACCTGAAGCAACGCTATTCGGAACTGGGCGCCGAGGGCGTGGCACAGGACCGTGCTACGCCGGAAGCCCTGCGAGCGCACCTCAAGACCGAAATCGACAAATGGGGGCCGATCATCAAAAAGGCGGGCGTCTACGCCGACTGACAAGCTTGCGGCGTTAGTAGATGTACCGGGGGGGAACGGGTAAGGAGGACGCATTGAACCCGATCGCACGCAACCCAAAGGATTTCTGGACCGGCCTCATCTACATCTTCGTCGGCTCCGCGGCGTTGATCATCAGCAGGGATTACGACATGGGCACAGCGGTGAAAATGGGCCCTGCTTATTTCCCGACCCTTCTGAGCGTCCTTTTGGTCGGGATCGGAATCGTCTCCGTCCTCCGCTCCATGTTCAAGTCGGGCAGTCCGATCGGTGCGGTCGCATGGAAAGGACTCTTCCTGATCGTTGCTTCCACCGTGCTTTTCGGAGTGATCGTGCGCGGCGCCGGAGTGGTCGTTGCGCTGCCGCTGCTGGTCATCATCAGCGCTTCCGCGAGCGTCCGTTTCAGCTGGAAAACCTCGATCGCCGAGGCTGTCGGAATCACCGTCTTCTGTATCGTCATCTTCCTCAAAGGCCTGGGAGTGCCGCTTCCGATTCTGGGGTCGTGGTTCGGAAACTGACCGGATGCTTCTGATCGAGGCGTTATGGAACTTCTTGCCAACCTTGGGTTAGGACTTTCTACTTCGCTGACGCCGCTTAATCTGCTCTACTGCCTGGCCGGCGTCTTTCTCGGGACCCTGATCGGGGTGCTGCCCGGCCTCGGGCCGACGGCGACCATAGCCATGCTGCTGCCGGTCACCTTCACCCTGCCGCCGGTTTCCGCCTTGATCATGCTGGCGGGCATTTACTATGGATCCCAGTACGGCGGCTCCACGACATCCATCCTGGTCAATGTCCCCGGCGAGGCAGCCTCCGTGGTTACAGCCCTCGACGGCTATCAAATGGCCCGTCAGGGCCGGGCCGGCGCTGCTCTAACCACGGCCGCCGTCGGCTCCTTTTTCGCGGGCACCGTCGCGACGGTCATCCTGGCACTCTTTGCCCCGCCGCTGGCGGCGGTCGCGCTCAAGTTCGGCCCTGCGGAGTTTTTCTCCCTCATGGTTCTGGGGCTGCTCGCCTCGATTGTCTTGGCCAGGGGGTCGCTCCTTCACGCCGCCGGCATGGTCGTTCTGGGGCTGCTTCTCGGGCTGGTGGGCACGGATGTGAATTCCGGAATCCAGCGGTTTACGTTCGGGCTTTTGCGGCTTGCGGACGGGGTCGGGTTCGTTGTGGTGGCCATGGGAATGTTCGGCCTCGCCGAGATCACCCGGAACCTGGAAAACGAAGAAGATCGATCCATGGTGGTCAACAAAGTCTCCAGCCTGATGCCGACCCGGGAGGACTGGAAGCGCATGATCGGCCCTATTCTGCGGGGGACCTGCATCGGTTCGGCGCTCGGCATTCTGCCCGGCAGCGGGTCGATTCTCGGGTCCTTCGCGGCGTATGCCATCGAGAAGAAAGTCTCGAAGAACTCCAAGGAATTCGGCAAGGGTGCAATCGAGGGCGTCGCGGCTCCGGAGTCGGCCAACAATGCCGGAGCCCAGACCTCGTTTATCCCCATGCTCACGCTGGGCATCCCCTCCAACCCCGTGATGGCGCTCATGATCGGGGCGATGATCATCCAGGGAATTCAGCCCGGGCCGTCGGTGATCACCGAGCAGCCGACCCTTTTCTGGGGCATCATCGTGTCCATGTGGATCGGGAATCTCTTCCTCGTCATCCTGAACCTCCCCATGATCGGCATGTGGGTCCGCATCGTGAGCGTGCCTTACCAGATGCTGTTCCCGGCCATCCTCGTTTTCTGCGGCATCGGCGTATTCAGCCTGAACAACACCGAATTCGACGTCCACGCCATGGCCGTCTTCGGACTGATCGGCTACCTTTTCGTGAAGCTGGACTGCGAGCCGGCTCCCATGCTGCTCGCTTATATCCTCGGCCCGATGATGGAGGAATACATGCGCCGGGCACTGCTCCTATCGCGCGGCGATCCCACGGTGTTTTTCACGCGCCCGATCAGTGCGACGCTGCTTGCACTCGGCGCGCTCGCGGTAATCGCCGCAAGCCTCCCGGCCATGCACAAAAAACGGGAAGAGGCCTTTCGGGAGTGACGGCGCCTCCCGAATGCCTCGGACATTAATTCAAAGACTTCTGTAACCGTCTATCCTCAGGCAAGCGAATCGCCGGCCTTCCGTACTCAAGCCAGAGGCGGAGGCGGAGGCGGCAGCTTTCCCTGCTCCAGGGCTTCGCGGGCGGCTTTCACCGGAATGCCTGCTTCGCACGGCACGCCCACCTGGCACAACCCGCATCCATAACCTTCGAACCGATAGGTCTTTTTCACATACTCCCGGGAGCGAACCAGGTGCCGTCGACATTTCTCCTTGTCGTGACCGCTCTTGGTAATGGCATGGGCCGGGCAGCGGTCGATGCACTTGCCGCAGGTTCCATCGGCAAAATAAAGGCAATAGGCACGGTGATCGGAATACGGCCGGAGGGTGGGTTTGATCGATATCCTGGCCACCACCGATCCCACCCGCATGGCCTTGCCTTTTGCGGTGATGAGCCCGTCGCAAAGGCCGAAGGTGCCCAGGCCGGCTGCATGGGCCGCATGGCGTTCGGACCAGGAAGAGGCGTAGGAGAAGCGTGCCGATTTGACGACGGTCCAGTTGGGAACCAGCATCGGAGCGATGGCGGCATGGCCGGCCTGCCTGAGGCGGTCGGCCACGTGACGGCGCAGCGCGGCGTTGAACTCCTCGCCGTAGACCCGGATCCGGGCCCATTCCTCGGCCGGATATTTCTTGGCCCGGCGGTTGGCCCGGCGGACCGTTTCGCGCTGGGGCAGGACCCATGAAATCACGGTGAGTTCTTCAGCCTTCGCGGGTGTCTCTGGACAGTGCTGGGAGAAGACCTCCCAGGGGGTCCAGTGGAAGGGGCCGACATATTCCTTGTACTGCTGCCAGATCGGGTCCGCACCCGAGGCGAACCCGACCAGCGCATCGTCCCAGGCCGGATCTTCGTTCTCGTTCTTCATGGTGTTCTGGGGTGAAGCGGCGATGAAACGACGGATCAGCTCTCGGATCCCGTCCGCGGATAGATCGGCGCGCTTTCTCACTGGCTGCCTCCTAAGGCTTTTTCATCTCTGTTGAAGTTGGCTGCACGGTTCGGCCGGCGGCTGGATCTCGCAGCGAACCCGGTGCTTGACAGCCGATTGAACAGCCCCCCATCGATGCGGCAACTATGGTTGAGTATGTCGCGCAAGTCAATCCCGATCCCGATTTTTCGTTCTACGCGGGTGTTGAATTTCAAATGATTGACACCTTTGTTGTGTACAGTATACAGTACCCGGAATAATTTGGAACGGAAGACCTCCGCCTGCTCGAATCTTCCGCCGCATCCGTCTTCCGGCTGTCCTTCGGCCCCAAGAAAATTCCGGCATCACTAGTGAGGGTTCATGGCGATCGACAAAACCCACCAGAGCGAGTTGGAGCGGCTTTCCTCCTTAGAACAACGCGCCGAGTCGGGCGGCGGGCCCCAGGCCGTCGAGCGCCACCGCCAGCGCGGCAAGCTGACCGCCCGTGAGCGTCTCGAACTGCTCTTCGACCCGCGCAGCTTCATTGAGATCAACCGGCTGGCCGAAAGCCAGGCGGCCGACTTCGGCATGCAGGAAAAGAAAGTTCCGGGCGACGGCGTGGTCACCGGCTGCGGCACGGTGGACGGCCGGCGAGTATTCGCCTATGCCCAGGACGTCACGGTGCTCGGAGGCTCGGTTGGAACCGTTCACGGCGCAAAAATCTGCCGGATCATGGACGAGGCCCTCAAGGTCAAAGCGCCTCTGGTGGCTCTGAACGACTCGGGCGGCGGCCGGCTGCACGAGGGCTTCTTCGCTTCGCAGGGAGTGGCCGGCATGTTCTTCCGGAACACCGCCGCCTCCGGGTTGATCCCGCAGATCACCGGCATGATGGGCTCCTGCGCCGGGGTTTCGGTGTATTCGCCGGCATTGACCGACTTCATCGTGATGGTGAAAGGCACGAGCCACATGGTGATCACCGGTCCCGGGGTGATCAAGGCCGTGACCGGAGAGAACGTCGATCTCGAAGAACTCGGCGGCGCCAAGATTCACAGCGAGATCACCGGCCAGGCCCATTTCGTCGTTGCCAGCGACGCGGAGTGCATTGCCGCCATCCAGAAGCTCTTGGGCTATCTTCCCTCCAACCACATGGAGCCTCCCCCGGTCGCGAACACCGGCGACGACCCCGAACGGGTCGACGACACCCTCGAGCAGATCGTGCCGGCCAACTTCAAGAAATCCTACGACATGCGCGCCGTGATCGAACGCATCGTCGACCGCGGCTCGTTTCTGGAAGTGCTGCCGCGCTTTGCCGCCAACATCATCGTGGGCTTTGCGCGCATGGAGGGAGGCAGCGTCGGCATCGTCGCCAACCAGCCGCGCATCAAGGCCGGCTGCCTGGACGTGGACGCGTCCGACAAGGCGGCGCGCTTCATCCGTTTCTGCGATTGCTTCAACATCCCGCTCATCAACCTGGTGGACGTGCCGGGTTATTTTCCGGGCGTCACCCAGGAGCACGCCGGCATCATCCGCCACGGCGCCAAGATGCTGTATGCCTACGCGGAGGCCACCGTGCCGAAGATCACGCTGGCGCTGCGCAAGGAATACGGCGGTGCGGTCATGGGCATGTGCTGCGTGGGCATGGGTGTCGACCTGATGCTGGCCTGGCCGATTGCGCAGCTGGTCGTGCTGGACACGACCGCGGCGGTCGATCTCATCTTCCGAAAGGAAATCCAGAGCGCCGAGAACCCGGAGGACTGCCGCCGGCAGAAAATCGAGGCGTACGACTACAAGTATTCGAACCCCTTCCATGCCGCTTCGAACATGCTGGTGAACACCGTCGTCCGGCCGCGCGACACCCGGCCCCAGTTGATTAAAGCGCTGCGCATGCTCCGCAACAAGGAACGGCCGGCGCCGACCAAGCGGCATGGAAATATACCGCTCTGAAGAGAAATCCGAAGCACGAAGTTCGAAAGCGGATATTGGCTGAAGCTGACCGACACCGGCGACATTGCCGATCTTGAAAAGGATCGGATTTTTCTGATTGGAGATTCAACCGAGCTGATGAATATCTTCGGCGGCATATTACAAAAGAGCTGTTGAAACCTATGTTTTGATCTTTCGAATTTCGAATTTGTTTCGGATTTCATGCTTCGAATTTCGGATTTCTCATTCCTGCCTTTATTGATTCAGCAGAAAGGATCGTACCCGATGGATTTCGACCTGACCCGCGAACAGAAGGAGATCCAGAAGGCCGCCCGGGAGTTCGCCCGCGGCGAGTTTCCCAAGGTGGCGCTGGAGTGCGATGTCAAGGAAAGCGTGCCGTTCGACATCATCAAGAAAGCGCGGCGGCTCGGCCTGATCGGTCTATTCGTCCCGGAGGCCTACGGGGGACCGGGGCTCGGTTTTCTCGAACAGGCCCTGGTATTGGAGGAATTCTGGAAAGTCGACCCGGGCATCGGCCAGCAGCTCTGTTCGCTGACCTTCGGCGCGGAGGAACTGCTGCTGTTCGGGACCGAGGCGCAGAAGAAGCAATGGCTGCCGCCGCTGTTCGAGGGCGGCGGCATCATGGGTTTCGCCATCACCGAACCGGATGCCGGCAGCGACACGTCCGCGGCCGCCACCACCGCGGTCCGGGACGGGGACCACTATGTCGTCAACGGGTCCAAGATCATGATCGGCAACGGCACGGTGGGAACCTTTCTGCTGGTTTACTGCCTCACCCATCCCGAGGTCCAGAAGAAGACCGGGCGCCACAGCATCCTGATCGTCGAAACCGATCGGCCGGGCTACAAGGCCGATCCCATGCACGGCAAGATGGGCCTGCGCGCCTCCGACACCTCGGCCGTCTACTTCAACAACGTGCGGGTGCCTCGCGAAAACCTGCTCGGGGCGGAGGGCAGCGGGTTTATCCAGCTCATGAAGTTCTTCGACCACTCCCGGTCCTACGTGGCCGGTCACGGCGTGGGCATCGCCCAGGGTGCGCTCGACCTGGCGGTCAAGCACGTGAAGGGCCGCAAACAGTTCGGCCAGCCCCTGGCCGCCTTTCAAGCCACCCAGTTCAAGATCGCCGAGATGGCTACTAAAATCGAAATGGCGCGCAACTCGGTCTACAAATCCGCCTGGCTGCTCGACCGGGGCAAGCCCGACACCAAGCTGACCGCCATGGCCAAGCTCTTCGCCTGCCACATGGCCGTGGAGGTCGTGGACGAAGCCCTGCAGCTGCACGGCGGCTACGGTTATTTCAACGACTACGACATCGAGCGCTTTTACCGCGCCGCCAAGGTGCTGGAGATCTATGAGGGGACCAAGGAAGTCGAGAAGATCGTCATCGCCCGGGAGATCCTCGGCAAGTTCTGACCGATTCAGCGCCCGACAAACCGGGGCTTGCGCTTCTCCAAAAAGGCGCGAAACCCTTCCTGACGGTCCTCCGTGTCCCGCAGGAGGGCGCTGCCCCGGGCTTCCAGGAGCAGGCCCTGTTCGAGCCCTTCGTAGCGGCCGGCGCTGAGCGCTTCCAGGGTGCAGCGGACGGCGATCGGCGGCCGCTCGGCCAGCCGCTGCGACAGCTCGTCGACGCGGTCCTCAAATTCCTCCGGTTTGCACAGGAAATCGACCAGGCCGATCTCGAACGCCGCCGCCGGAGCGACCGTGGTGCTGAAAAGAATCATCCGCAAGGCCCGGCCGTCACCGACCAGGCGCGGCAGCCGCTGAGTTCCCCCCCAGGCCGGCATGATGCCGATATTGAGTTCGGTCAGGCCCAGCTTGACCCCGGCCCGGTCGGCCGCCAGCCGGAAGTGGCAGGCGATCGCCAGCTCCAACCCCCCGCCCATGGCATGCCCGTTGATCGCGGCGATGACCGGCTTGGGGAACCGGTCCAGACGGGTCCAGAGGCCCCGTGCGGTTTCGCCGATCTGCGCCGCGTTCCGCGCGTCCTTGACGTCGAACCCGGCCGAGAAGCACGTATCGCCGGCACCGCTGATGACGACCACGCGGATGGCCGCATCGCTTTCCACGGCCGACACCGCCGCCTCGAACTCGAGCACGGTGGCAAGATCCCACGTGTTGGCCGGCGGATGGTTGATCGTGATTCGGGCGACATGCCCCTTGCGGCCCACGATTAGGTTGCGGTATTCCACGCTTGTCTCCTTTCCACGCGGCCCGGCCTTCAGCGCGTGATCATCAATCCCGGCAGCCAGGTCGCCAGCCCCGGCCAGATCATGACCATGGCCAGGCAAATGGCCTGCAGGACGACGAACGGGACGATGGACCGGTAGATGTCCGTCATGTTGATGCCGGGGGGAACGATGGCGCGCATGATGAACAGGTTGAACCCGAACGGCGGGGTGATGTAGGCCATCTCCATGTTGACCACGAACAGGATTCCGAACCAGAGCGTATCGAACCCCAGCGCCTTGACGACCGGCACGAAAATGGGGACCGTCAGCATGATGATGCCGGCCGGGTCCAGGAACATGCCCAGGATGAAGAAGATGAACTGCATGGCGATCATGATGGTCCAGGGAGAGACCGGCAGGGCGAGGATGCTGTTCTGGACCAGCGTCTGGATTTCGGCATAGGCGGCGAAGTGGGTGAAGGACATGGCCCCGATGATCAGCCAGAACACCATGGCGTTGATCTTCATGGTGTGGAACAGCGCTTCTTTGAGGTTTTTCCAGGACAGCTTTTTATAGAAAAGAGCGCAGAGAATGGCGCCGAAGGCCCCGACCGCCGACGCCTCGGTGGGGGTGCAGATCCCGGCATAGATCACCCCCAGCACCAGGATGATCAGGAAAATCGGCAAGAAAACCCCTTTCACGGAGCTCAGTTTTTCCTTCCAGGTGAAGGTCTCGGCGACCGGTGGGGCGAGGCTCGGATTCCACCAGGCCATCACGAAGATGTAGACCACGTAGATAACGGTCAGCAGGATGCCCGGGATGATGCCGCCGATGAACAGCTTGCCGATGGACACCTCGGCAATCGCGCCGTAAATCACCATGATGATGGAAGGCGGGATGAGGATGCCCAGCGCACCGCCGGCGCTGATGCAGCCAATGGCCAAGAAGCGGTTGTAGCCGCGGTTGAGCATGGACGGCAGGGCGATCAGACCCATGCTGACCGTGGCGACCGAGCTGATGCCGGCCATGGCCGCGAACACGGCGCAAATGATGACGGTCCCGACGGCCAGCCCGCCGGGAAGCCGCCCCAGCCACCGGTACATCATGGCATAGAGCTCATCGCCGATGCCGGTGAACTTGAGCTGGTTGGCCATGAAGATGAACAGGGGCACCGCGATCAGCAAAAAATTGGTGGACTCGCCATAGGCGGTGTTGAAGAGCAGCAGCA